>NZ_CP051774.1:2564831-3206039 GCF_012913485.1 Luteolibacter luteus
ACGGTACCGGCGCGCTGAACGTCGGCGGGGTGAATGCGCTCGGCAACGCGGCATTCACGATCAATGCGGGCACGCTCGACAATACCAGTGGCGCGGCCCTGACGCTGACCAACACGACGCAGAGCTGGAACGGTGATTTCAACTTCAGCACGTCTGAAAGCACCAACGCGAACGACCTGGGCTTGGGCGGAGGGGCCGTCACCCTCGGCACAGCCACCGGCAGCAGCCGGACCATCACCACCAATGGAGCAGCTGTTCTGACAACCACGGGTGTGATCGCCGACGGCACCACCGCGAACAGCATCATCAAATCCGGAAGCGGCGGCCTGCGGTTCGATGGCACCAACACCTACACCGGCGGCACCACCCTGAACGCGGGCGCGCTGCATATCGGGAACAACGCGGCTCTTGGAAGCGGCCCGCTGACCGTCAATGGCGGCGTGATCGTGCCTCGCCTCGCCGCGCGCACGCTGGCCAATGCTGCGACCTTCGCGGGTGACTTCACCATCGGCATCACCGGTTTCAACAACCAGATGAACTTCTCCGGGCCCGTGAGCCTGGGCGGCGGCACGCGGGTCATCGACGTGGCCAGCACCACCATCGATCCCGACGCGATCATCTCCGGTGTCATTTCGAACGGCGGCCTCACCAAAACCGGTGCTGGCACCATGGTGCTTACCGGCACGAACGCTTACGACGGTGCCACGCTCATCAATGGCGGCATCCTCAAGCTTGAAGGCCAGGGCGCAATCAACACCAGCACCGGCATCACGATTGACGGACCCGACGCGAGGTTCTCGCACATGGGCAGCGTCGCCTTGACCCCCACGATCAACCTGATCCAAGGCGCCTTCGAAGGCTCCGGCACGGTGGGCACGGTCAACGTGGCGGATTCCCCTTCGGCCACCGTAGGCAATGGTGCCGCGCCGCTCACCATCGGCACGCTCAACTTCGCCGGAGCCGCCACGCTGAGCCTGCCTAGCTCCAATGCGGGTCCCGGCCTTACGGTTGGAACCCTTTCCACCTCGGGTGCCGATAACGGCATCCTGATCGATATCACCCGGACCGGCCCTTGGGCCAACGGGTTGAACAACCTGATCAGCTTCACCTCGCTTCCTGCCGCGGACATCAACGACTTCGACTACGCGGTGGTCAACGGTCCTGCCCTCGGCGCCCGCCAGTCCTTCGGGGATCTGGTGATCAATGGAAACAACGTCGCTCTCGAAGTCATCGGCACCTCGGTGTATTGGACGGGCCTCCAGAACAACCAATGGACGTTCAACACGATCCCTGGCGCGAAGAACTGGAAGCAGACTTCGAACAACGCGGCGACGGACTTCATCGACGGTGACGATGTCGTGTTCAACGACACCCCGGGAAGCAACCAGACCGTGCAGATCGATGACGGCGATGTGCTCCCAACGACGACGGTCTTCAACAACTCCGTGGTCAACTACACCTTCGAGAGCATCGGGAGCTTCGGTATCGCCAGCGGCACCGTCACGAAGGGCGGTTCGGGCAGCGTAACGTTCAATACCACCAATTTCTACGGTGGCGGGACGACGCTCAATGCAGGCACGCTCAATCTGAACACCTCCACTGCCTTGGGCTCCGGCCCGGTGGTCATCAACGGCGGAACACTGGATAACACCAGCGGCGCGCCCGTTGCATTCACCAGCACCGGTACCCACACTTGGAACAGCGACTTCAGCTTCACCGGCAGCAACGACCTCGACATGGGGACGGGAACCGTCACGACCGCCGGGACCGGGGACCGGACCGTCACGGTCGCGGCCAAGGTCCTCGCCGTGGGCGAGCTGAAGACCGCCACCAACCAAGGATTCACCAAGCAGGGCGCGGGCACGCTGGCTCTCACCAGCACCGGCGCGGGTGGCGGTTCCAGCGTGGTGAACGGCCCTCTCAACGTGGCCGCGGGCACGCTCCAGATCAACCGCACGGGAGCGCCCGATGCCAACACCACGGGCGACCTCACGGTGGCCAGCCTGGCGGGCACGGGAACCATCACGAATGGCGGTAACTTCGAACGCTGGCTCTTCGTCAACGTGGTCGGCTCGAACACCTTCGACGGCACGCTGTCCAACGGCGGATCGGGAGCACTTGGCATCAACAAGCCGGGCACCGGCACACTGACCCTCACCGGTAATAACAGCTTCAGCGGTGCAACTACCTTGGGCGGCGGCTCGTTGGTCATCACCGGCACCAACACCGCCGGCGGCCCGGTCAATATCAACGGCGGCGCAGGCAACCCCACGATCCTGAACCTGCAAAACAGCAACGCGCTCGGCACGAGCGTGGTGACCGCCGTCAATCGCCACTCGGGGGTCCAGTTGCAGGGCGGTATCACCCTGCCTTCCTCGGTTAGCTTCGTTACCAGCAACGACGGCACCAGCGGTGCCACGGTGCCCTACGCGATCGGCAGCCTCGGCGGCAACAACGTGATCCAAGGCAACATCGCCCTGACCGTGGGCGGCGGCGGCTCGGTCATCCAATCCGACAGCGGCTCGCTGACCCTTACGGGCGACATCACCATCGCAGCCGGACAAACCTCGCGCGGCGTCGTCCTTGCGGGGGATTCCACCGGGGCGAATACCTTCAGTGGCAAACTGCTGGATCTGAGCCCAACCGCCGTCGCCAGCCTCACCAAGAACGGTGCCGGAACCTGGACCGTCAGCGGTACAAACACCTACACCGGCCTCACCGCGGTGAATGCAGGCACCCTGATCGCCACCGGGGATTCCTCCGCCGCCACCGGCGCGGTCAGCGTCGCGACCGGCGCGACCCTCGGCGGCAACGGTAGCTTCGGCGGTTCGCTGACCATCGCCACCGGCGCTCATCATGCGCTGGCGGTGGCTGCCAACCCGGGAGCCCAAGTCACCCGCTCGGTAGCATCGCTGGATCTCAACGCGGTGGGTGACATCCTCGACCTCAGCGCTGCCACCACTCCTGCACCGGGCGTCTACACCCTGGTAAGCACGACCAACGGCATCACCGGCCAAACCGGGGGCATCCTCACCGACACCGTCGTCAACCTGACCGGCCTCAGCGGCAGCGTCACCGTGGACGGGAACAACCTGGTGCTCACCGTCTCCGGTGGCGGTTCGGCCTTCGACTCCTGGATTACCAATTACCCGTCGATCCCGGCTGGCGAGCGTGGTCCAAGCGACGATCCCGACAACGACGGCTTCAGCAACCAAGTCGAATTCGCCTTGGGCGGCAACCCGGGCGACCCCACGGACAATGCCAAGATCTACTCGATCGTGGCCGATAGCGACTCCGATGGCGACACGAACAAGGAGCTGCTGCTGACCATCGCGGTCCGCAGCGGGACGGGCAGCTTCAACGGGACCACCTCGAAGAGCGCCGCTTCTGACGATCCGGCCTACGGCTACCGCGTCGAAGGCAGCCTCGACCTGAACGCCTTCAACGAAACCGTGGACGTGGTGCCGACGGCCGTGCCGCCCTCCGGCGTTACGCTGCCTTCCGGCTACACTTGGAAGACCTTCAGCCTGAACGCTTCCAACGGAACCAGCGGCAAGGGCTTCCTGCGAGTGATCGTGACCCCCTAAAGCGACGACGTTGTAAGAAGACTTCGATCTTGCAAGGCGCGCTCTCCGGAAGGGGAGCGCGCTCTTTCTTTGCCTGAAGGTGAGCCCCAGCACGGCCGGCTCCTTTGGATGGCGCGATGCCGACGCTTTTGATAGGTGTCGCGATCCGGAACTGATGACGGCCACGATCTCCCAACACATCGGAAGAATCCCCCTTGTTGCCGTGGTGAGCCTGTGGCTCGCGCTGCCGGCCGCTCCGGGATTCGGACAAGACCCCGCGCCGGCTACAAGGGAGGCCTTCCGGAAACATCCGGAGGAGATCCAGGGAGCGAAGTCACGGCCAGGCGGAAAGCCTTCCTCTATTTCCTTCGTCAACAACACGGCGGATCCGGTGCGGATCTATTGGCTGGACGATGAAGGGAAACGCGATTCAAGGCCGGGAGCGGGGGAACTGCTCCAGCCGGGAAAAATCTCGGGAATGAATGCCACGGCCGGAGCCGCTTTCGTGGTCACCGACCCGGCAGGGAACGGGCTCGAATTTCACTATGCCGAAGAGAAAAGCTATCGGGTGGAGATCGGCGGGCCGCGTGTGAATTTCGCGATTCCGGAGAGGAAATACGAAGAAGTGACCTGCGGGCAGTGGATGATATCGATCGAGCAATCGCTGCTGGAGACAGATGCCGCGGCGGCAGAAAAGGCGTCGAAGAGATTGGCCACGAATTTGGACCGGATCCTGGGGATGCTCCCCGCCCACTCCCATGGAGCCATCAAGTCGACGAGGCTCTTCATCATGCAAGGGAAGGCGGCACCGGGCGGAGGATTCGACAGCGGTCTGGAGTACATCGCCGACAAGCAGCCGGAATACGTCCGCTCGCTGGATCCGAAATGGAACCATGCGATGATCATCTATTCCGCAAGGAATTATGCCGACCTGAGCGACCTTTGGGCGATGAAAGCGCCACTGCACGAGATGGCCCACAGCTACCATGCGAGCCGGTGGCCGCAGGATCAGCCGGATATCGAGGGAGCATGGAAAAACGCGGTGCTGAAGGGCCTGTACCGGCAAGTGAAGGACTGCGAGTCCGGAGCGATGATTGATGCTGCGTATGCGATCACCAATGGCCTGGAATATTTCGCGGAACTGAGCACCTGCTACTTTTCCCGGATCAACTATCCTCCGGAGGATCGGGCGGGGCTGAAGGCCTACGATCCCGAAGGCTATGAGATGATCCGGAAGATGTGGGAGGTGAAGGATCCCTGAACCCGCCTCCTTCCCGGGCCGAGACAGCCAGACGTGCGGCGGAGGATCTTTCCAGCAGCCAGAGCGCGAGGAAATAAGAGCCCAGGGTGAAGGGGATCGCGATCACAATGGAGCCGATGAGGAGCGGCAACCCGACGGTGAAGAGCGTGGCCCAATGGAACCACATCATGGGTCCGTGATGGACCGCATGAAGATTCGGCGGAAGGTGGTGAGGATGGCTCATGAGCCAGTAGCCTAGCTGATATTCCCACCGGAGGACAAAAGGGGCGAGAGGCAGCAGGACATCGTGCAAAGTAACGGCAACGGCGGCTGCAATCATGTTTCCCCGTGCCAGCTTCGCGGTGCCGATGGCGAGCAGGGTCTTGAATCCGACCAGAGGAATGAAGCCGAAGAAGACACCGCTGGCGATGCCGAGGGCAATCGCCTTGGGCCGGTCTTCGAGCTTCGAAAGGCCCGCGACTTTCCCGTGGCCCCACCGGTAGATCTTTCCAATCATGGAACAGGTAGCCACCCGATACTCTCGATACGATCCGGCGTCCAGACTGCGGGGAAAGACGATTCCCGCCGCCATCGTAGTCGTCCGGTCGCGGCTCCACGCACCTATGAAAGCTCTCCCTCGGCTACTCCTGTTCGTCGCCCTGCTCGGCCTGCACGCCTCGACCGCCGACGAGAAAAAGGTCTACCTGGAATTCAACAACGGCCAGGATCGAGGCGGAGCGGAGTGGATCCAGGCGATTTCCGTCTCTTCCCCTGCCCCGCGCTCCGAGGTGAAGGGAGAGGTGACGGTGAAATTCCATGCCAAGGGCATGGTTGCCGCGAAGGCGCTATGCTGGCAGCAGCCTACGAAGGAGAGGCCGGATGCCTGGGGTCACGATGAAGACCTCACACCGGGCGGGATCACGCTTGATGAATCCGGCGATGGATCATTCGTCTTCCCGGCGGAGCGCTTCCCGAATGGCCCCGTCAATGTCCGCATCTTCGCTGAGAGCAAGGAGGGCAAGAAAGACATCTACGAGCTGCAGCTCTTCAATCTCGGCGGAGTGAAGTGGAACCAAGGGATTCCACAAAAGGATCCCCCGGGAGCGAAAGGACTGAAGCGGATCTTTGCCGACGATTTCGACGGACCGCTCTCGATTTCAAATGATGGCCGTGGCGCACGTTACGCGGCGCACAAGCCTCGCTACGGGGACTTCAGCGGCTGGGGCTTTTCGGATGTGCTGGGCGATGGCAAGCCGTTCGCCCAAACGGGCACCTGGCTGAAGATCGCGGCCCGCAAGGATGAGGCTTCGCCAAAGGGGCGCAGCGGCATCATATCCTCCGTGAACATGGACGGAAAGGGCGTGTGGGCGAAGGCTCCGGCTTACCTGGAGTGCCGCTTCACCGCGCAGTCGGCACCGGGAACCTGGCCGGCCTTCTGGACGATCACCCATCTCGACCAAGGTTCGAATGGCGATGAGCTCGATATCGTGGAGGCTTACGGCGGCAATGGCACGGGGCACCCGAATCATCCCGGCTATTCGATCGTGACGCATCCGTGGGGGCAGAAGGACGCGGATGGAAAAGACAAACCGCACCCGAACACGGTGGTGCGGATGATGGACTTGGGCGGAAAGTCCTATTGGTCTAGTACTTTCCACACCTACGCGGTCTCGATCGGACTGGAGGACACGGTGTATTACTTCGATGACATCGAGGTCTTCCGCCATCCGACGAACGAGATCTCGAAAAAGTATCCGCACTGCTTTCTGATCAACTACGCGATCGGAGGCATCAGTGGCTGGCCGATCGATCTCGCACGCTACGGGGAAGGCACCGACATGTATGTGGATTACGTGCGGGTTTACGCGAAGGAGGAGATCCCGGACTACGTCCTGCGGCCGCCAGGGAGCGAGCCCGAGATCAAGACGAGGGGAATCGGGTTGAATTTCTCGGTCGCGGGAAACGCAGGCACCGAGCTTGCTGCCGATGACACGGCGGGAGCTGCGGGTGTTTCGCAGACTTGGTGGAACAACCTCGCGGGAGCGAGCGGCAAAGCTACCACCCTCAAGGATTCCGCGGGCAAGGCGGCAGAGGGGGTGTCAGTCTCATGGGAGGTCCCTGGACCCGATCAGGCATCGCGCAGCAAGACAGGCCGCGAGTGGGGGTTCAGCAGTGGCAATCTCACGATGCAGCGCGGCTACATCCAGAGCGGCGGAAAACTCGAGGCGAAGGGCGTCCGTTATCCGCGCTATGACGTGCACGTCTACCTGAATGCCGACGACAATGGCGGATCCGGCAAGGTGACGCTGCAGTCCAGCGGCCGGACCGAAACACGGCACTACAAGCTTGGCTGGCACGATGGGAAATTCATCGAGTCCGTCGGCACCACGGTGGAGACGGCAGCGGGAGGAAATCACGTGGTCTTCCGCGGGCAGACGGCGAAGGATTTCACCTTGGAGTGGGAGGGAAATCTCGGCGGCGGTCTGACGGGCACCAGCGGCGTGCAGATCGTGGAGGTCCCTTGAAGACCAGGGAAATCATTCGGCAGAGGTGCCGGGTGGAGCTAGGCTGAGGCGTGATCGCGAGACCCGATACGATCCTGAGCAACTACATGCAGAAGCGCCTCATCTCGTGGTGCCAGGAGCAAGGAGCGGGGATCGGGGCGGCGGCATCACTCGCGGATGAACTTTTCGAGCGCCACGAAGAGCCCCATCGTTTTTACCATCATCTCGGCCACATCGCATCTTCCCTGGCGGAGCTTGATCTGCATGCACGCAACCACGCTTTGCTCGAAGGAGCGATCTGGTTCCACGATGTGATCTACGATCCGACCCGAAACGACAACGAGACCGCGAGCATCCGCTGGTTTCTGGAGAAGACGACGGGATGGATCGATCGTTCCGCGGGGGAAAGGATTTCCCGGCTGATCCAGGCCACCGATTTCCGGCAGGCTCCCGAAGACAGCCCGGAGGCAGCGCTGATGGTGGACATCGACCTCGCCATCCTGAGCGCCGGGGCGGAAGAGTATGAAGCTTACGCGCGGGCAATCCGCTTGGAGTATCGGCACGTGGCGGATGAAGCCTTCCGAGAAGGACGGGCAAAAGTGATGGCCCACTTTCTTTCAGGGCCGATCTACCGAACCATTGGCTTCCTGCCCCGCGAGGAGCGGGCCCGGCAGAATATCACCCACGAGCTGGCGCGTCTGGCGAACCGGTAGAAGCACGCAGGCTTCGGCACGAAACACCATTTGCCGCGGAGGGGCTTCCGCCCCATTCTCCCGCGCATGGAACTCGATCTGCTCGGCACCCACGCCGACCGTGCCTACGCGATCTTGGCGGGATTGGTAATGCCCCGGCCGATCGCATGGGTGACGACGCTCAATGAAGACGGAAGCGTGAACGCGGCGCCTTTCTCCTTCTTCAATGTCTTTGGCGACGACCCACCCTTGGTCATCTTTGCCCCTGGCGACCGCGCGGATGGCACCCCGAAGGACAGCGCGCGCAATGCGAAGCGGAGCGGCGAGTTCGTGGTGAATCTGGTGAGCGAGCAGATGAAGGAGGCCATGAACCTCACCGCCGCGACGCTCCCGAACGGGGTTAGCGAGATCCCGCACGCGGGCTTGGAAACGCTGGCCTCGAGCGTGGTGGCCCCTCCGCGGATCGCAGGCGTGCCTGCCGCTCTCGAGTGCAAGGTTCACTCGACCCAAGAGATCGGCAGCAACCGGATCATCCTCGGCATCGTGCACCGGGTCCATGTCGATGAAAGCATCCTCGACCAAGAAGCACTGCGCATCCGGCAGGAACTCTATCACCCGGTGGGACGCATGGGCTCGCCGAATTGGTACTGCCACACCGCGGATCTCTTCGAAATGGTCCGGCCAAAATGAAGGATCTTTATCCAGAAGGCCGCCCCGTTCTCTACCTGGCTCCGATGCAGGATGTAACGGACCTGCCCTTCATGCGGGTGATCCACCCCTATGGCGGAGCGGACGTGTACGTGACGGAGTATTTCCGGGTCCACAATGATTCGCGGCCAAGTCCGTGGATCCTGCGTTCCATCGATGAAAACCCGACGGGGAAACCGATCTTCGCGCAGATGATCGGGCAGGATATCCCGGTACTGGTAAAGACCGCGAAATGGCTGATGGAGCATCCGGTCGCGGGCATCGACCTGAACCTGGGCTGCCCGGCACCGGTGGTATGCAAGAAGGAGGCGGGCGGCGGCTTGCTGCGGAACCTGCCAAAGGTGGACAATATCCTCGGCGCATTGCGGGACGCGATCCCGGGGCGCTTCACCGTGAAGACACGTCTGGGCTACCACGCGCCCGAGGAGTTTCCGAAGCTGTTAGAAATTTTCCGCAAGCACGCGATCGACGTGTTGGCAATCCATGGCCGCACGGTGGAAGAACGCTACAGCACCCCGGTGCACCCGGATTTCGTGAAGATGGCGGTGGAGGCACTGCCTTGCCCGGTGATCGCGAATGGCAACGTGGTGGATGTGCCAACGGGCCTGGCTTACCTGAAAAAGTCCGGCGCAGCGGGCCTGATGATCGGGCGGGGTGCGATCCGCAATCCCTGGCTTTTCTCACAGCTGAGATCCGCCTTCGCCGGGGAAAAGGTGAAGGATCCAAGCTGCCGCGACCTGTTAGGATACGTGCAGCGGCTCTATGACGAGCTGGCGGCCTTTACGGAAAACTTCAATCCGGTCGGACATGTCCAGCGGATGAAAAAGACCATGGTCTTCGTGACCCAAGGGCATGATCCCGATTTCGAATTCCGCCTGCGCCGTGCGAAGACGCCGGCGGATTTCCATTCGGCGTGCCGGGATCACTTGGATCGTGAGGAGCCGGTGCCTGCCGCACCGCAGGAAGGCTCGCGGGTCTTCTGCGGCTTCGGCGATCTGCTGGCGGGCTAGTTCCGGCCTGCTAGGGCTCGACGATAAGTTCATCACCAGCCTGCGGCTTCGGGCCTGGGAAGGCTGCGGTGGCACTGGCCACGGCTTCCGTGCCTTCGACATCGCCGACCTTCAGGCGGCCGAGGATACCGGAGTTACGACGGACACAGAGGATCGCTCCGCTCTTCACCACAGTGGCATCGACCACCTGGACGACGGCGAAGGCACCATCTTCCACCCATTCACCGACTTTCGCCACTACCGGCGCGCCTTTGATGGCATCGGCGCGCTGGGTCTCGTTGGCGAGCGGGGCAGGGCTTTCTTCAGCAGGAGCCGCGGTATCTCCTGCGGCTGCCGGTGGCATGTCGGCGGGAGGAGGCGGCAGCGCATCCGGCGGAGTGGTGCCGCCAGCCACGGTGTCGTCGGTATAGGTCGCCCCGGTCTCCGGAATATCCTGGGGGTTCGCTGGCTTCGCCTCAGGCTCGACGGGCAGTTCAGCTCCGCCAAGGAGCCTCATGCGCTCCAGACGCAGGCGCTCCTGCTCCAGACGGATCTCCGCGATCTGGGTCTCGATCTTCTTCAATTCTGCATCCGGAGCGCTCTTTTCCTCCGTCTTGAAGTTCTTCCACGACATCGCCAAGGCACCGAGAAGCACGGCTACCGTCGCACCGAGAAGAATCTTGATCGTGTCCATTCGCGGGACGGTGCTAAGCGCGCCGCCGAAAGTCAACCGACCGATATTGCCCCGCCGGAATCTGCGTAAGCGCCCCACCCCGGCTCACTCCACCGGCACGTCCCGCACCGAGCCGTCCGCGTCGATAATCGTGAAGGAACCGCCGCTGAGCCGCGCCAGCTCTTTCATGCCCTCCTCCGCCTTTGGCTCCATCATTGCCATGGTGTTGATGGTGACTTTCAGCGACTTCGCGCGCTTTCCGAGCCGGCGGATGTCCTCCTCGGTCGTGCCGGGAGAGGCTCCGTCGGTCATGAAAAAGATCACCTGCGGTGCCGGTTTCATGGCCAGCGCCATTTCGAGCGGAGCCACCCAGTGAGTGCCGGACTGGAGTTCGGTCTCCTTGATGAATTTCACGGATTGCTCCACGGTGGCCGAATCCGCGGTCAGCCATTCGGCCTTGGGGGTTCGTCCCTTCGGCTCCCAACTTCCCGGAGCAGCGCCCCTCTTCCAGCGGTACTTGTCCTTCCCGTGGGTGATCAGGACGTCCCCGTTTTCCTCCGTCTTGAACTGATCCCCGGCGATCCAGACCGGCCCGCAGAAGAAGATGAGCTGGTATTGCATGGTGGAGGCGAGGTTCTGTACGGATTTCGAAAGCTCGGCCCGCATCAGCTTCTCGCGCTTGCCCCGCATGGAGCCTGAGTAGTCGATGACATAAGCGACCCGTCCGGCATGGATCTCTTGCTCGAAGAAAACAATTCCCTGCCCCATCCCGCCGATCCCGGCCCCGGGTCCGCTCCCCGGACCGATGCCGGAACCTTTTCCGCCGCCGCGGCCAAAGCCTTCGCCGCCCCCGACTCCGCCGCCCCCGGAAAGCGATCCCAAGGAAGAAAGCTGGCCGAAGCTATCACCCGGATCTGGCAGGGTCATCGAGGTGGCCACGCCTTCCGCAAAGACGCGCTTCGCCGAACTGACCGATAGACTCTTCGCCTGGCGCTCCGCCTTTTTCTGCATCTCGCCTCCGCCACCGCCCCCACCGGCAGGACCCGACAAGAACTCCACTTTCTTCTCCGGCTCCTGGATGGTCCGGAGCACGATGGTAGTGGCGATCAACAGAAGGCCGATGTGCAGCAAGGTGGCCGTCATCAATGATCCGCCGCCAAGCTTCCTCCAAAAACGGTGGAGAGATCCCTCCTGCCGGTACGCCGGCCCGGCAAATACTGCAGGCTGCACGGCATCGACCACCCCCTCCTCCACGATTTCATCGTCTTCCGCGCTCATCGTTCCAGAAGCTAGAAGCGTCTGAGCCGCCGTTTTCTTGGGAGAGAATGGTGACGGAAGCTTCACCTCCGCATTTTCCCACTCACCCGGTACGCGAAACAAGGGATCCGGTACTACCGGATCCCTGTCGGGAAGAACATTTCATCAAGCACGGGTCACGCCCGTGGCACGCAAGCCGCCTTAGGACTTGTAACGCAGGCGCTTCTTATGGCGGTTCTGCTTCATGCGCTTCTTGCGCTTGTGCTTGTTGATCTTCGTCTTACGGCGTTTCTTGAGCGAGCCCATGATGATGTGGGGTTACGGTTGGATAGGAAAGGATTAGGGAACGATCTTGTTCAGCGGATACTCGATGATGCCTTCGGCACCGATCTCCTTGAGAGTCGGGATGATGTCGCGGACGACTTTTTCATCGATGACGGTCTCGACGGCCACCCAACCTTCTTCGGAGAGCTGGGAAATCGTCGGGCGGCGCATGGCCGGGAGCTTTTCGAGCAGGGCGGACAACTTGTCCGCGGGAAGATTCATTTTCAAGCCCACCTTGTCGCGGGCTTCGAGCGCGGCCTTCAGGAGAAGGGTCAGACGCTCCATTTTCTGGCGCTTCCAAGGGTCCTCGAAGGCTCCCTTGCTGGCGTAGAAGTGGGGGAAAGAGGTCAGCAGCGTATCGACGATCCGCAGCTTGTTCGCCTTGATCGAGGATCCGGTCTCGGTGACGTCCACGATGGCATCCACCAGATCCGGCACCTTCACCTCAGTGGCTCCCCAAGAAAATTCGACTTCAGCGTCGATGCCCTTCGCCTTCAGGTAACGCTCGGTGATGGCGACACCTTCTGTAGCGATACGCTTGCCTTGGAGGTCTTCCGGCTTGCGGATCGGCGAATCTTCCGGGACTACCAGCACCCAATGCGTGGGGCGCGGAGTCGCGCGGGAGTAAGGCAGCTCGGTGAGGTCAACCAAGTTATCCTCAAACTCGCTGGCCCAGTCATAACCGGTGATTCCGCAGTCGATGAAGCCTTGGTCGATGTAGCGGGCAACCTCTTGGGCACGAATCAGATACAGGTCCAACTCGGGATCATTCGAGGCAGGACGGAGACCCCGGGAAGAGACATAGACTTCATACCCGGCCTTCGCGAGAAGGTCGAGGGTAGGCCCCTCAAGGCTGCCCTTGGGAATGGCCAGTTTCAGTGTCTGTTCGGAGCTTTCCGGCATCGCGGCGGGCGGCGGGGATAGCGGGGAGCTCGCCGGGAGGCAAGGGAAGTTTTTGGCAGAGAGTCGCTGGCGGCCCCGTGAATTTGAAAAAGCGTCTAGGCCCGGGCCTCGAAACGATCGTTTTCCCTCTGACTTCAATAGCCCCGAAGCAAGGAGGGCGGCGCCAACCTAGATCATTTTTTGCACAAAATAGATTGATAGAGAACGAGCGGGGCGGAAAGCTGTGCCACAGCGTGAAAAATACATTGCATGAATATTCTACGTAATTATTTCGTAATTACATGAAACCCACAACGCGCCTCACCCCGCTTTTCCCCGGGTCCCGAAATCTTGTCGCCAAAGGCTGCGCCGGCGGCACCGTCTCGCTTGTGGAGACCCCTTGATCCGGATAAGTTCCGCCCGCCGTCCTCATGAAACTTTCCACCCTCGGTGTGATCGGCTGCGTCGGACTCGCCGTGGCAGGCCTCGTGTGCCTTTTCATCGGCGTGAATCCCAATTTCCTGCATCCGCAAGCCCCCCCGGATGACAGCGCGATCGAAGAGGTTGTCGCGCCTTCACCCCCTGAGGATGACGAAGAACAGCCGGAGGAAGAAAAGAAGCCCGAGCCGGAGCACCGCAGGGTCCGCGGCCAGAGCCCGAGCCGCTAGTCCGCCGCAGCGGCAAGCTGACGCCCTCCGGCACCGTAGCGGAAGTCCCTGAATTTCCGGGATTTTGGCTTGCCAAGCAGGGCTCCGGGCCTAGGGTCGCCGCCCCGTTTCACCTTTCAAATCGCTGGCGAGTAGTTGGAGCCCCGTGGCTCGCCGGTTCTTCCATCGGGGCAATTGCCGGAAGGAAAGCGAAACCAAACCAACCTAACCTTAACCCCGTTAAGACATGAGCACCTCAGTGCTTGAATCCCAAACCAACCAGGAACTTGCCGATCTCATCGATTCCAAGTTCCGCGAGTTCCGCGAAGGAACCATCGTGAAGGGCACGATCATCGAGATCCGCCCGCAAGTCGTCCTCGTCGATATCGGCTACAAGTCCGAGGGCGCCATCCCATCGAACGAGTTCGAGGATGAAGAAATCGAAGTCGGCGACGAAGTCGAAGTGCTTCTCGAAAAGCTTGAGAACGATGAGGGCATGGTCGTCCTCTCGAAGGAAAAGGCTGCCCACAAGCAGAACTGGGAAAAGATCGTCAAGGTGTTCCAAGACGGCGGCCTCGTTCGCGGCAAGGTCAAGTCGGTCGTCAAGGGCGGTCTCACCGTCAACGTCGGCGTCGAAGCCTTCCTGCCCGGCTCCCAGGTGGACATCATCCCGCCGAAGGATCTCAACGAATACGTCGGCAACATCTACGAGTTCAAGATCGTCAAGGTCAACGACGAGCGGAAGAACATCGTGCTTTCCCGCCGCGAGGTCATCGAGGCCGAGCGTGCCGAACTGCGCCAGCAGTTCCTGCGCACCGTCAAGGTGGGCGACAAGGTCACCGGCGCGGTCAAGAACATCACCGACTTCGGTGCGTTCGTCGACCTGCAGGGCATGGATGGCCTGCTCCACATCACCGACATGTCGTGGGGCCGCATCAACCACCCGTCGGAAATGCTCATCATCGGCCAGCCGGTGGATGTCGTCATCCTCGACGTGGACCGCGAGAAGGAGCGCGTCTCGCTTGGCCTCAAGCAGATGACCGACAACCCATGGGAAGACATCGAGCGCAAGTTCCCGATCGGCTCCCACGTCAAGGGCAAGGTCACCAAGCTCCTGCCATACGGCGCGTTCATCGAACTCGAGCGTGGTGTTGAAGGTCTGGTGCACGTTTCCGAACTGTCTTGGGTCAAGCGCATCACCCGCCCGAGCGACGTGCTCGAACTCGATCAGGTCATCGAGGCCGTCGTGCTCGGCATCTCCATCGAGGAGCAGAAGATCTCCCTCGGTGTTCGCCAGCTCGAGCCGAATCCATGGGACGAAATCGAAGTCCGCTACCCGATCGGCGCCACCATCAAGGGCCCGGTTCGCAACCTCACCGCTTACGGTGCGTTCGTGGAACTGGAAGAAGGCATCGACGGCATGGTGCACGTCTCCGACATGTCCTGGACCCGCAAGATCAATCACCCCTCCGAAGTTCTCAAGAAGAACGACGAAGTGGAAGCGATCGTGCTCTCCATCGACAAGGCCAACCAGCGCGTCTCGCTCGGCCTCAAGCAGCTTGAGGACGATCCATGGAGCCACATCGACGAACGCTTCAAGGTGGGCGACCTCGTCAAGGGCACCGTGGCGAAGATCGCTTCCTTCGGCGCCTTCATCAGCCTCGATGGCGACATCGACGGCCTGATCCACATCTCGCAGCTCAGCGAAGATCACGTGGAGAAGGTGAAGGACGTGATCAAGGTGGGCGACGAAGTGGAAGCCCGCGTGATCAAGGTCGACAAGGTCGAGCGCCGCATCGGTCTCTCGATCAAGGCGGTCAACTACAGCGAAGCCGATCTCAAGAAGGAAAGCGCCAGCTTCGAAAGCCTGCGCCCGTCCTCCGAGATGGTGGGCCTCGAGCAGGCCTTCAACCTCGCCGCCTTCAAGGCCGAGGAGTGGAGCCCGTCCGAAGACTGATCCTCGCTGTCAGCAACGATTCAAGGAAGCCGGGAGGGAAACCTCCCGGCTTCTTCTTTTCCGGGGGAAGCGTCCCTCGGGGCCAGTTATCAATTTGAATCGCGAAGCTGGAGGAAACGGCTATATCCGGATCTGATCCATGAACCGCGGTCTCCTTGCTTTCGGTTTCCTCGCTACCCTGTTTTCTCCTGTCTTGGTACGAGCCGATTTACAGGAGGCGCTGGAGTTGCTGCCCCTCGGCTCGAGGTCCACCGAAGATTGGGGGAAGATTCTCGACGCCCGGATCGAAGCGGGCGAGCCCCTCCCTGACCTCCCACCGCCGATCACGGCCCCGCCCGACGAGGCCACGCCACAGCAACATCTGAACTATTGGCGGCAACGTGAGCCTTGGGCGGCCCAGGAAGCAGCTCCCTCCGCAATTGCCCGGGAGAAGATCTTGCAGGCGATTTCGACCGAGCCGGCCGCGATTCCGGAGGTGCTACCCGCATTTCCCACAACGGAGGAAACGGCGAGGCAAATCCACGAGCTCTTGCCGAGGCTCAGTGCCACCGACCGCTATGATCAGGACAAGCTCCGCACGGTGCGGGCTTGGATCTATCGCCACAGCGGCCTAGGTCGCGATGAAGTCATCGCGGATGCCCGCAAGCCCGACTGGAAACTCTACCGCCCGGATAGGCGCCCGGATGCTCCTCTTGCCGCCATCCAATCACGAGAGCCGGAATTCTACGCGAAGCTCCTGGAGGAGCTTGCCCTCGGCACCAATCCCGGGCTTGCCGTCGCCGCTGCGGAATTGCTGTTTCTCCACTCTCCCCCTGATGCGCGGACCCGCTGGCATCAACAGCTGATCGCCGCTGCCGCCAATCCCCTGCTTGATGAGAAAGCGCGCTCCATCGCGGTCGAAGCACTGGTCGATCAGGAATGGCCCGGGCGCGAGGCATGGATCCTCTCTTGTCTCCAGCAACCGGACCCGGGTGATGTTCATGAGTTCGGCGGAGAGATCTATCGTCGCCTCGACCATTGGATTCCCCTGCTCACGACGCTAATCGGAGGTGAGAATCAAGCAGCCCGCGATCATGCTGCCTGCCTGCTGGTGGCACCCTTGGAATCCTTCATTTGGCAGGAGGAAAGCGACAAAGAAGATCCCGCGCGAATCGAGCTTCTCCAGCGTGCCGCCCGACCCTTGCTTCCTTGGCTCAAAGATCCGGAGTGGGCTGCATGCCGGGACGCCAATAGCAGGTTGCGGCTGATCCAATCGCTGGGTGGACTGAACCTGCCGGAATGTGTTCCCGGCCTTTTGGAAGTTATTCGCAAGAGTCCTGATTCAGGCGAGGTCGCCTATGCGGTCCAGAGCATCACTCCTTACCATTCGGCCGAGGCGCTGCCGGCCGCGAAGGAAGCGCTGGCACGCTTCGACTCTTACGATCGGAGGATGATCATTGCAGAAGCACACAAGCTCGGCGGCTTCAGCAGGGAAGAGTCCATTGCAGCGGTGAGAGCTTTTCTCGAGGCAAGTCCCGAGGCCGGCACAGGCCTCTACCATCAAAGCCCGCCAGCCGAAGATCCATCCGTGGACATCGGGGACCACCTGATCTTCGAAGCTCTGCCGAATGACGCCGCCTTGCGGGAGATTTTAACGGAGCTCTCGGATTCACTGGATGACGGGAACCCCGAGCTCGCAGGAAGGCTGCGCAACTTGATTGTGAAATCTTCACCGGCACCGTCCGCGACCTTGGTGACGCGCCTGATAGAAGCAAATGCGATCAATAGGGATGCTCTCGCGATCGCGCTCGAGCGGAAGCACCACCCCGGTTGGGATGGCAATGTTTTCCAACCCTTGCTGCACGGTGCCGGGCTGGCGCGCGGTCTTGCCGCGGTACTCAGCAATGATGATGATGCCATCGGCGTGGTTTTGTCCGGACAGGACAGGGAGGCAAAGTTGGCCGCGCTTTCCGCAGCCGACTACGCCGGTTCCTCCATCGGAACCGAATACCTCTCCGCACTGCTCTCCAACGAAGATGATGCATTGCGCGAGGCCACCGAAGCCTACGTCAAGCGCAGCAAGCTTCCCGAGGTCATGGCCTTCCGGGAATTGAAAATGCCTTCATGGGATCCAGCCACGGGAAACTACAACATGTTCTACGGCACCGTGAATCGCCTGGCCACACAGCTGAAGATCACGGAGCAGCCGATGGAGGTTTTCGCACTGCTGAGCTCGATCCAGGGAATGTCTTCGACCTCGTGGCTCCTGGTCGTTTATCCTAGCCGCACGATCGCGGTGAAAAATCCGGGGGACGGCAGCATCTTCACCTGCGAAGTCCCCGCGAATCAACTCGGCCAAGTCCGCTCCTTTATCCAGACCTATCGCTCCGATGACCTTCCCGATCTGGAGCTGCCGGCGGAAGACGGCATTCAGTATCTTTACGTCCATACCTCCAATACCGGCACCAAGACCGTATCCATGGACAATCCTCCCGAAAGCCGGGACGGTATCTTGGAGTGGATTGAAAACGAAAAGATGAGCAAGGGCATCGTCCACTATGGGCGGCTCGTTCTTCTCTTCCACGATCTCTTCGAAAAATTGCCGCTGCGCCCCGGCTATCGGGAAGGCATCGACATTGTGATCCCGCGGGAAAAGGCCCTGATCAAAAGCGTGTGGAAGCAGGGCGATGACCTCCGGGTGTTGATCCAGAACTCGTCTGGCTCCGCTCACTGGCAGGCGCTTTCTCTCACCACGAAAGAGCTCGGCGGACCTATCGGAGAGCCGGCGGAAAGCCCCTTCCTGGTAGCCCGTGCCGATCTGCATCCGGACTTCAAGGTCACTTCCGACTATCACTTCCGCTATCCATGGCAGGTGCGCTCCGGCGATGCGACCGTGCATACGGGCAACTTCCGCGATATCGGTGGACTCTGGCTGTGCCGCCGCGGAGAAGAACCGGAACTTGTCGTAAAAGGCACCTTCCTATGGGAACTCGTTTCCGCGGATGGAAAGTGGTGCGTGGCCGCAAAGGCCACCGGAGACACTTGGGCGGACCCGAACGTGGTGGTGCGGATCAATCTCGAAACCAAGCAGGAGCTCCCCGTGCTGTTAGAAAAAGCGGACGACCTCTGGCCCGTGGCTTTCTTTCCCGCTCACGGAAAATTCCTCATCCGCCGGGCAGGCCAGGTAGCAATCTCAGAAGAAGATCAGAGCACCGGACCGCGAGAACCCGAGTTCCACTTGCTCGACGCAAGCACCGGAGATCTCGAGAAGGTTAGCGGAGACTTCCAGCTGCTTCTCGACAAGAGCCATCGTCCCTTCCAAGCCGCCAACCCAAACGGACTTCTCTGGGGAGCAGATGGCTTTAGGGGCACGGGCGATAGCAAGGTAAGCATCGGCACCTTCGACACCAGAACCTTCCGCTTCGAACCGGTGAAGAAGATCGACGGCATTTTCTTCGACAGCCAGAGCATGTGGATCGATGCCGAGGAAGGATTCATCTACGCCGCACTGAATGGCGATCTGGTCCGAATCCCTCTGCGATAGGCAAGAAGCCTACGATCACGGCACTCCTACTAGCAGCGATCTCGCAGCAGCTTTGGCACCCCCTGCCGCTTCTGCCCTGCCGTAAACATGCGCCGAAACAATCGCGCCTTCGATCAGCAGTTCCAACTGCCGCGCAATCACCGCAGACCGGGGAACTCCGATCTCCCGGAGCAAGGACTCCAAAAGCTGATAGATCCGTTGCTTGTGCGCGGCAGCGACCTGATGCGGCTTCGCATCCCCCTGCGGATACTCGGCTACCGCCTTGATGAAAGCACAGCCATTGAACTCCGGAGAACGCAGCCACTCCGCATGCCAATCGAAGACAGCCATCAAGCGCTTCATCGGACTGCTGCCGGCCGCCTCCACGGCTGCGGCAAGCGATCCTTCGAATTGCTCTGCGCGGCGCTCCAGCACGGCGACGATGAGGTCTTCCTTCGAGGGAAAGTGATTGTAGAGCGTCATCTTCGCCACGCCCGCCTCGGCGAGAACCGTATCGATGCCCACCGCATGGAACCCGTCGCGGTAGAAAAGCCGCCACGCCGCATCCAGCAGCAGCTCCCGTTTCGAAAGAGCACGGTCCTTTGAGGGCAAGCTGGCCGGTTTCTTGGAGCGCGCGGACATGATGAAGCCTAGATCGCTTGCGGCAGCGAATCAAGAATTATACAGACCTGTCTGTTTTTAGATTGCCAAACAGACAGATCTGTCTATTTTTCTTCGCGTAGCCGGGCTACTCCGGCAATCAATTCCCATGAGAGCCATTCTCCAATCCCTGGCCGGAGGCCGCGCAGCACTCCCTCCCCGCCTGCCCACCCGACAGATCCTCCTCGCCGGCCTCGGTGGCGCGCTCGCCATTTCCCTGCTCGCCGCCTTGACCAAGCTGAGCGGCACGCCACTGGTGCTCGGATCCTTCGGCGCGAGCTGCGTCTTCATCTTCGGCCTGCCGGATGCCCCCTTCTCCCAACCACGAAACGTAATCGGCGGGCACCTGATCAGCAGCGCGACCGGCTTGGCGGTCTACTCCCTGTTCGGATCGCAGGCTTGGGCGCTCGGACTGGCCCTCGGTCTCGCCATCATCCTGATGTTCGCCACCCGCATGGTCCACGCCCCGGCTGGATCGAATCCGGTGATCGTCTTCCTCTCCGCCCCGGGCTGGAACTTCCTGCTTACCCCTACCCTGCTGGGTGGAGTCGGCCTGGTGCTCGTAGCACTGATCTACCACCACGCCACCAATCCGGGACACTACCCGCGCTACTGGTGGGGCCGCGATGCAAAGCCGGAGCCAGCTTGAGGATCTGCCCGGCTACTGCTTGATCTCGATCAGCGGTAGCTTCTTTTCGGAAGGCTTCTTCTCGATACCTGTTCTACTGCTCTTGGGATCATAATAGAGCGTCACGATCCCGGTATGATTGCCGCACCGGACCCGATAGACGTTCTCGCCCATGGACATGGCATCCACGATGTCCTCGATGGTGACTTCAATCTCCCGGGCATCGTATTGATAGGCGGCGTCCTTTATGCAATTGGACACCGGGAAGATCTCGATCTCGGCTTCCGACGAATCACCAAAATGCCCTCTTTTGAGCGGCCGGGAAGCGACCTGAACGCATTGTAGCAAAGGCCGGTCCTGCAGAGGCTTTCCCTTCATCCGGCATCGCAACTTCGCCTGCAGGATGAACCGGCAACCGCCACCCGTCTTCTTCTCCTTGGCCAGCGTCGTCCCTTGCACGCTCATCTCCAGGACTTCCACTTCCGCAGCGCCCGGGGCATAGACCAGATCGCGCGTAACCGGGACATCTGACTTCGGAACCAGATCGGGAATGCCGCTGTACCACCAGAGGTTCAACACACGGGGGATTCCGAAATAAAGTCCGGCGAGCACTGAGACAGCGATCACCACGCTCATCAAAGCTCCCCAGCCTCGTTTCATCTCACCAGTTTCAACCCCGCTACACTCACATGGCGAGCCTGAATCATAATCTCCAAGGTGAGATGTTTCCGGAGCGGGGAAGTTTTCCGAAATAAGAAATTCTCCCACCGCTTCCGAAATCGCCCCCGGATTCTCATTGAATCTTGTGGAGCCGATCCATCAGGATGGTAGCGAACCACACCGCTCCAGAATTATGGGACTCATGGACTTCATCAAAGGGGAGCTGCTCGAGATCATCGAGTGGCAGGACGATTCGCGGGACACCATCGCGTGGCGTTTCCCGGATGATGACAAGGCGATCAAGAACGGCGCACAGCTGATCGTGCGGGAGAGCCAGACGGCCCAATTCCTCTACCTCGGGCAGTTTGGAGATACCTTCGGCCCGGGCAAGCACACGCTGACCACCGATAACATCCCGGTGCTGACCCGCATCAAGGGCTGGAAGTACGGCTTCCAGAGCCCCTTTAAGGCGGACGTCTACTTCGTCAACACCCGCCTCTTCACCGGCAACAAGTGGGGCACCGCGAATCCGATCATGCTGCGGGATGCCGATCTCGGCATAGTCCGCGCCCGTGCCTACGGCACCTATGACTTCAAGGTGGTAAACGTGCAGACCTTCCTGAAGGAAGTCGCTGGCTCCGATCATGATTTCCGCGTGGATGAATTCGCGGACACCATGCGTTCCCGCGTGGTCAGCATCTTCTCCGATGCACTGGCAAACGCGCACGTCCCGGTCTTCGACGTGGCAACCCGCTACACCGATCTCGGCGAGGCACTCCTGCCACTGATCAATCCGGTGATCTCCACGAAGTACGGCATCGAGGTCTCCTCCTTCATCGTCGAGAACGTCAGCGTCCCGCCGGAAGTCGAGGAAGCGATCGACAAGCGCTCGGCCATGTCGGCGATCGGAAATCTCAACGACTACGTGAAGTACCAGATGGGCCAGGGCATGGCCGCGGGTGGTGGCGGAGGCGCCGCCGGCACCGCGAGCGAACTGGCCGTGGGCTTCGCCGTGGCGAAGGAACTCATGCAGCAAGGCGGCCTCACCGGGAATGCCCCGCCGCCCCTGCCGGGTGCGGTGCCTGCCGCAGCGGCAGCAGCCCCGGCCAATCCCGACGTTCTGGATCCGGCAACGGTGGCGCGCATGCTGGGCGTCTCCGAAGCGGACGTGATGGCCGAGATTGAATCCGGAGCCCTCGCGGCCAAGAAGATCGGCTCCAGCTACCGCGTGACCCGCGCCGCGCTCGATGCCTTCCTCGCCCACTGATCCGCCCCCGATGCCGGAGGAGGACGAAAGCGCCCCGCCGATCGAGGTGCCGAAGAAACGCATGCCGCCCCCGGCACCCGGTGAGCGCGGCGTGGCGGCGGAGGTGCGTTCGCTCGAACGTCACGTCTGTCCCGAATGCGGTGGCAAGGCGGAATGGGATCCGGGCAAGGCGGAGCTGGTCTGCCCCTACTGCGGGACGCACTTCCCGCGCGTGGGTCCCCCGCCCCTGCCGAACTCGATCGTCGAACACGACCTGGACCAGACCCTCTCCGAACTCGGCGAGAAGGGCCACAACGTCGATACGACCACGCGTCGCGTGCAATGCAGCAATTGCCACGCGGTGCTGGTTCGTTCGGCGGACACGGTGGCGCAGCATTGCGACTTCTGCGGCTCGCCCGAGCTGCTGGACTACCAGGACATCCACAGCCCCATCAAGCCCGAGTCGCTGCTGCCCGCAGTGGTCTCCCAGGAAAAGGCGTACCATTCGTTGAAAGCCTTCCTCGGTGCCCGCTGGTTTGCGCCGAACGATCTGAAGCGGCGCAATCTCGTGGACCGCATCCACCGGGTCTATCTGCCCTACTGGACCTTCGATTCCTCGGCGGAGTGCCCGTGGACCGCGGAGAGCGGCACCTACTACTATGTGACCGTGCGCGATCGCGATGCGAATGGAAACATGGTCACGCGCCAGGAACGCCGTATCCGCTGGCGTCCGGCAAGCGGCCATGTCTCGACATGGTTTGACGATGTCGTGATCTCAGGCTCACGCGGCTTGGACACGGAGCTGCTGCAGAAGCTGGAACCCTTCCCTACGAAAGATCTCGTACCTTACGAAACGCGCTACGTCTCCGGTTGGCAGGTGGAGCACTATCAGGTGCCGCTATTCGATGCCGCACGAATGGGCTTCGGCACCATGGAAGGGATGCTCCGCGAAATGTGCGGCCATGAAGTCCCCGGCGATACCTACCGGAACCTGCAGATCTACCCGGAGTTTTCAGACAAGACCTTCAAGCACATCCTCGTCCCCATCTGGTTGCTCGCTTACCAGTACCGCGGCAAGACCTGGCAAGGCGCCGTGAATGCCGTGACCGGATCAACCCATGCAAGATTCCCGATCAGCGCCTGGAAGGTGGCATTTGTCACGCTGCTCGTGATCGCAGTGATCGTGCTGATCCTGGTGCTGAGCCAACGATAGGACGTTCCATGCCGAAGGAATCGATCAGGACCAAATCCGTGCACACGGAAGCGGATAAGACCGATGGGCTGCGGATACTTGTCGCGCGCTTCCGTGGCCGGGGTTTGCCGAAGTCACGCTACGACCTGTGGCTTCCCAGCTTGGGCCCCAGCGAGGAGCTGCTGCACGGCTTCCTCGGCGGAAAGATCTCTTGGGCGAAGTTCTCGAAAGAATACCAAGAGGAACTCTGGGCGGACGGCCCTGTGGACGACAAGAACAAGACCAGCAAGAACCACGGTCAAAAGGGTCTGCTGCGCTTGTTGCGTTTCGTCTCGCAGCAACAGCCTGTCACCCTGCTGTGCCATTGTGATGAAGATGAGGCACATTGCCACCGCCACCTGCTGCAGAAGATTCTTCTGAGCTCGAAGGTGACGCTCTGAAAAGCAAACTCCCTTCGAGACTTGTCGATACGCCCGCCTCGGCACAGGCTTTGGTCGCCTTGCGCATCGACATCCTTACCCTTTTTCCCGAGATCGCGCTTTCGCCGCTGAGCGAAAGCATCATCCAGCGCGCCCGGGCCGCAGGTCTCGTGGAAATCCAAGCGCACAACATCCGAGATTGGTCCACCGACAAGCATCGCCGCACCGATGATACGCTCTGCGGCGGCGGCCAAGGGATGCTCATGATGCCGGGCCCGATCTTCGCCGCCATCGAGGAACTGCGCGGACCCGATACCAAGGTGATCCTGATGACGCCCCAGGGAAAGACCTTCAAGCAGGCCATCGCCCGCGAGCTTTCCGAAGAGAAGCACCTCATCCTGCTCTGCGGTCACTACGAAGGCGTCGATCACCGGGTGATCGAGGAGTTGGTCGATCTCGAACTTTCGATCGGCGACTACGTTCTTACCAATGGAGCCATCGCCGCCGCAGTCGTGACGGATGCCATCGTGCGGCTCCTGCCCGGAGCCTTGGGCGATGAGCGTTCGCATCAGGATGAATCGTTTTCCGATCCGAATCTCCTGGAAGCGCCCGCCTACACCCGCCCCATCGATTTCCGCGGCCTGAAAGTGCCCGAGGTCCTCACCTCCGGCCACCACGCGAAAATCTCCGCTTGGAAAAAGGAAAAGGCTCTCGAGCGCACCCGCCAGAACCGGCCTGACCTGCTGGGCGAGTGAAGAATTCATGAAGCGACGTCCTCCCCTTGACTCCTCTGGGCGGGATGTTGGGATGAGATCTCTGGATGTCTCTTCATTCGACCATGATCCGCTGGGCCTTGCCCGCTGCGGCAGGAATCGCCTGCGGGACGATGCTGGTGCCAAGCCGGCCCGCAGTCATCCAAGCCACCAGTGTCCCGGGAAAAGTGGAAACCAATCCTCTCCCTGAGGATCTCGCAACCATCCAACTGGCCACCTTGGCAGGACGGACGACCGAGGCCCGCGCCAAGATCGCGAAGCTCATGGCAGAGGGTGCGAAGGACGAGGAGATTGCCACATGGCTGGCACCGGTGCTCGTCGCGGATCCTGCATGGCTGGAGCAGTATATTCTCACGGTTCCTGAAGAGCGTCGCGTCGACCTGGTGCGCAAGACCTTCGAGAAGATGGCCGAGATTCATCCGGACTCCGTATGGGAGCTGATCCGCATCTCGCCCTTCGCAGTGTCCGCGGCGAAGGCCCAAGGATCCGATCCGAACTATCCCGGCTTGAGAGGCAAGGGAATTCAGGCGTTCTCATCACTCGCAGCGGAAATCCTCTTCGATCCCGCAAACGGCTTCGATCTGAAGGAAGTCACCCGATTCTTCCGCTACGGTGCCTATACTCGCGAAAACGCGAAGCGAATCTTGGAGGAATGGCTCGCAGGCCGATGGGAGGGAGCGACTCCGGACTGCGTGAGGCCGGCGTGGTCCAGCCTTCGCAAAAATGATCCCGCGGCATTCCAGGAGATCGAAGGAAAACTCTCTCCTGAAATGCTCGCCCGGACAGCCGAGTTCAAAGCGTCTTCCTCGATCCTCGACTTCGATAGCCCACCGAGAACCGACTATCGCGCTGAGGAACTGGAAGGCTTGGGCGCGGATGGACTCGCCAGCATGATGGAGGAACAAGCGATGTCCTCCGCCCCGATCCCGCTCGATACGCTTGCCCGGCTCCCGGAGAAAGTCCGCGGCGAAGCGCTGGCGAATTACTTCTCCTGGCTATATCCCTTCGAAACCGAAATGGCTCGGGAGGCTCTGGGAAAATTAAACACGCTCAGCTTCACGAAGGACGAGAAGCAAGCACTTCTCGACAGCGCATTGGCAGGGGAGTGGAGCACCGGTGGAGACTTCGAATGGAGCATGAAGATCGTCAGGATGATGCCCGAGGGCGAAGACAGGACCAAGGCGGAGCTTGAGCTTTTGGAAGACTACGCGAAGGACGATCCGGTCGGCGCTCTCGAGTTCTCCGGATCGATGCCTGAAGGCGAACTGCGCACGCGGATCGAAAAGCTGGCCACCGAGAATCAGCCATGAAGCCCTCCACCCACAAGCTGCTGCCCGCCGTAGTGTTTGTCGTGTGCCTCCTTGTCACCGCAGGCATCCGGAAAGCGGGAACATCTGCGAAGCACGCGGAATCGGGAAACCCGCCGTCAGCCCTTGCGGAAAAGTCACGCCACCGTGAGGAAGACGCCTTTGCCAGGTTGAGGGCATTTCTCCGGGCCGGCGATCTTGCCGGAGCACGCAGGTGCTTGAGCGAACTGGGAGCGAGGGATCCGGAGGCCTTCTTCGAACTTCTCGAGAAGCTGCCCGGAATCCCGGGGATTGAAGATCTCATCGAAGAGACCGCGGCTCGTTTGGAATGGGATCATCCCAGGATCACCGCCCTGCTGAACCGGATCGGCCCGCCGCAATGGCGCTATCAAGCATGGGAAGCCTATACCTTCGCCCGCGTGGGCAAGCTGCCTGACGAAGAAATCTTTCTGCTGGGAAGCAATGCGGACACCCAGCTCTCGCAAGGAGGCGTGCGCCGTCTGATGGAGGACGCTGCGGAGAAGCGCACCGACTCCTTCCTCGCGCTGCTCAACAAGCTCGGCGGGACATCGGTCCGCGAGGAATTCTTCGAGATGCTGATGAAGCACCATCCGGAGCGGGCGGATGAACTCTTCGATACCATCCCGGACCACAGCTGGGGATGCAACTACGACCGGGCCTATGTACTGCAGGTTCGCGCCCGCTGCTTGCCAACCGCAGAAAACCTCGCCTCCACCTTGGCCGACGTAGGAGAGAACGGCAGCTCCTCAGGCGACTTCGCACCGCTCTTCACCTACCAGACCTATTCGCACGCGACCCCAGAGGAAAAGGCGAAGGTACTGGAGCTTATCGTGCAGCAACCCGCCTTGGCTCGGAACCGGATGATTCACGGGCCGATGTTTTATGGCGATGCTCCGGTGCCTGCGGATGAATTCGTCAACCTCGTGGGCCTCTACACCTCTGCGCAATTACAACGCCAGGCTTTGGAAAGATGGATGGAGGAACAACCGGAACTGGATCCTTCAGCCCGCTCGTGGGTCGAGCAACTTCCCACCGGGAAACTCAAACAACGCGCAACGGAACTGCTTGATGAGAAGGCCGCAAAGGCAAAGTAAGTCGCCCTCGCTCGACTCAATCTTGACTCAAGTCAGATCGCTGGTCGGATAGGAATCTCAGATGCCGATGGATGCACGGAAACTTCTCCTGAGCTGGCTCATTCCCGGGATCGCGGGCTTGGGCACCGGAGTCGTCCTCATGACTCCGGATCAGAACCCCAAGGAAGCGAAGACGATAGCGGACTCAACGGCCAAGTCTTCTGACCCGGCGCTGCCCGATGATCCAGTCGTCATCCAGATGGCCGCGCTTGCCGGAAGAACCGGCGAAGCACGGAAGAAGATCGAGGCCTTGTTTGCGGACAATGCCACCGACGAGCAAATCGCCGACTGGCTGGCTCCGATCCTGATCGCAGATCCGGCGTGGTTGGAATCCTTCGTCCTGGATGTGCACGAGTCCCGGCGGATCGATCTGGTACGAGCGACGCTCTGGAAGATGAGCGAGATCTCCCCGGATGCCGTGTGGGAGCTAGTCCGCAGTTCCCCCTTCGCTGCGAAAGCCGCACGCACCACCGGCAGCGATACCGAGCGCGAGGGTCTGGAAGTGCTCAATGGCTGCCACGATTCACCACTGGCAGCAGAGATCCTTTTCGATCCGGCGAATGGCTTCTCGAAAGAAGAGGCCACGCATTACTTCCGCTTCGGAACCCGGAGCCGCGAAAACTGCAGCCGCATCCTTAATGAATGGTTCGGCGGCCTGTGGGAAGGAAAGACACCCGAATGCGTGCGCTCGGCCTGGCTGCAACTGCGATATAGCGAGGAACCGACATTGAGGGAACTGGAGAAGCACTTGCCGGATGCCCTGAAGGAACAAGCAGGACGCTTCGAAGCCTTCGACAAGCTCATGCCCGCCGGCGGAATGATCACCAGCGATCCCACCCCGGAAGATCTCGGCCAGCTGGGGGCTGAAGAACTGGCGCAATTGGCCGAGATGAGAACCGAGGCAGGAACGCCGCTCTCCCTGGAGACTCTGGCGAAGCTTCCTCCCGAACTCCGCGGCCAGACCTTCCAGACCTATTTCGCCTACCTCTATCCCTACAACGAAGAGGCAGCCGAGCATGCGCTGGAGACGATCGACAAGCTAGGGCTGAAGCGCGAAGAGCGGCAGGCCTTGCTCGATGGGGCTGTATCCCAGATCTGGCAGTTCGAAGGGGACCCCGCGAAAGCCCTCGCATTGATTGATCGCATGCCGGATCGCGAAGCCGCTGCCACGACCCGGGCGGAGATTCTGGAAGAGCTGGCCAAGTTCGACCCACAAGCTGCGCTTGAAACCGCGAAGTCACTTCCGGAAGGCGAGCTGAGGGAAAAAATCGAAGAACTCGCCAGGGAGGGTCTCCAATGAAAGCGAGCAGCCTGATCATTCCCGCCGCGGTGTTTCTTGTTTCCTTGGGAGGAACCATCGGGGTCCTGAAGCTTTCCGCTCCCGCGGCCAAGCAAGAGGTCACTTCTCAAGCAACAACAGCGAAATCCCGGCATCGGGAAGAAAGCGCCTTCTCTGAAATCCGGGCGCACCTGCGCGAGGGTGACTTCGAAGGTGCGAAGGCACTGCTCAAGAAACTGGGGGAGCGTGACCCCGCGGCATTCTTCGATCTGCTGGCAAAGCTTCCGGGGATGCCCGGGCTGGATGAAATCATCCGCGACACGGCTGCGCGGCTTCCTTGGAATCAGGACGAGATCACTTCCCTCCTCAACCGCATCGGACCTCCCGAGTGGCGGGATCTGGCATGGGCTGCCTACACCTCGGCGAGGATTGGAACCTTGCCCGATGAAGAAATTTTTGAAATCGGTCTCAAGGCGCGTGAGCATGTCGCCTTCAGCGGGATTCGCGGCCTTTTGACGGATGCTGCAGAGAAGCGGCCCGATCAGTTTCTAGAGATATTGAATCGCCGCGGCGGCACCTCCATTCGCGAGGAATTTTTTGATATCTTGATGAGGTATCATCCGGAACGCGCGGCAGAACTTTTTAAAACAATTCCGAAAGGCAGTCCGGGGAGCAACTACGACAGGCGCTACATTCTCCAGGCGCGTGCACGTGGCTTGCCCAACACCGAGAATCTCGCGCTCACGTTGCAAGACCTCGGACCACGCGGCATCTATTCATGGGACTACGCGACGACTCTGGTAGGTCACGTTTACGAAAGGGCAACGCCTGAAGAGCGGGCGAAGGTTCTTGATTTCATTGCTGCTCAAGCACCATTGGCACGAAACCGGATGCTGACCGGTGCGATGAGTCGAGACGAAAATCCCCTAGAGCCACAAGAGTTTGCGAGGATTGTAAGCGTCTACACGACTCCTCTTCTACAGGAAGAAGCGTTGCGCACTTGGATGGAATCGCAAGAGCTTGATCCCAAGGATCAATCATGGATCGAAGCGCTGCCGAATCAGCGGCTTCGCGAGCATGCCAAGCTTCTCTTAAAGGACGGAGTGCTAGGAACAGAGTGACAATTCCGTTTCATCGCGTGTGCAGTTTGCAGCGGGTGGAATAAAATCCATCGATTTTGACAGGTCTTGATCAATTACCATTTTCTTTCAGGTAATAGGGTGCTAACCCGTGCCTTGAAATCGGTCTCACTCTTCACATGAAGACTATCTATATCACACCACTCTGGATGAGTCTCGCGGTGGCCATGAGCCCTCTCGCGAAAGCAAACGAAGCTCCGCAGGAAAATCAGCCTGCGGCAGCACCGGCCGTGGAAGCCAGCAACACTCCTGCGGCTCCGGCAACTACCGATGCGACCGCCGAACTGCAGCAGCGCTTCGAATCGATGAACAAGGCGATCGCCGACGCCCGCACCGAAAACAGCAACGTCAGCGGCCAACGCGACGCTGCTGTCAAGGAGGCCCAGGCGATCCGCGAAGCCAAGCAGCAGCTCGAAGGCCAGCTCGCCGACCTCAAGAAGCAGCTCGAAACTTCCAACCACGAAGTCTGGCAGTGGAAGGACAAGACGAAAGCACTCGAGCAGAAACTCGGCGCCGGTGAGCAAGCTTACCAGAAGCTCGCCTCCTTCCGCGATGAGATGGATGTCGCGATGAAGGAATTCGCCGTGCTGAAGAACGGTCTCGCCGAAGTGCGCGGCGAACTTCAGGCACCCGCCGAACGCGTGGCCCTGAAAAAGCAGCTCGAAGAAGCTGCTGCCGCCAAGGCCGAAGTCGCGGGCAAGCTGGAGAACGAGTCGAAGGCCCTCGCCGAAAGCAAGCGCCAGCTCGCCGCCAGCGAAACCTTCGGCAAGGAGCTGAAGAAAGCCTTCGAAGATCTCAAGGCCAGCGCCAAGGCCCAGTTCGACGCGCTGGTGAAGGCCAAGCAGGAGCGCGAGGATGTCGACCGCACGCTGGTCGCCACCCGCGAGCAGCTTGAGATCTCCATCAACGAAAACGCCAACGTCCTGAAGGCGAAGGCTACCGTTGAGAAGAACCTCACTGCCGCCCGCACCGAGCTCACCGCCACCCAGGAAACCTTGGCCATGCTTCAGAAGGAAGCCGCCCAGCTCCGTGGCACGCTGAAGCCGCTCGCCGTCGAAATCCAAGCCGCCAAGGATCAAACCTCCAAGGCCACCACCGCGATCCAAGAAGCCTCCGCTGCCCGCGACAAGGCCGAAGAGGCCCGCGCTCAAGTGGAAGCCCAGCTCAAGGAAGTGAGCGGCCAGCTTGCCACCGCCATGGCCACCCAGAGCGGCCTGAAGGAGCAAGTCGCCAGCAAGAGCACCGAAATCGAGAGCCTCCGCAAGAAGGTCGAGGAAATGGAGGCGAAGACCGCCAACCAGAAGCCGGCTCAAGAGCAAGGCCAGGAAAGCGCATCCCGCTAATCGGCTGATCCAAGCATTTCAGAAACCGGGGTCCGAAAGGGCCCCGGTTTTTTGCTTTAGGACCAGTGGCTGCCCCTCACCGCGACTCCTGTCGCGAGCGATACTCCCTCGGCGACCTGCCGGTGACCTTCTTGAAGACACGGGAGAAGTAAGCTTCATCGCAGAAGCCCAAGTTGCGCGCGACCTCCGCCGACTTCAGCTCCGTGGTGTCGAGCATGCTTGCAGCCAGATTGATGATCTGCTGCCGATGGTAACGATGCGGAGGCACTCCGGAATGCCCCCTGAACCATCTACGAAAGGTCTCGTAGCTCATGCCAAGCTCTTCCGCCGCCTGCTCCGCCGTGAAATGAGGACGAGACAGCAGACGGCAGGCATCGGCGAACCATGCCGGATTCCCCTCGCCTGCGGTGATCACTTGCTTGTTTTTCCCCTCCATCGCGGAAGCGAGGAGGCGCTGGAAAGAGCAAACCCGGGTCAGGGGACTTGAATTCTCATCCAGCAAGGCGTCTCGAAACTCGTTCAGCCACGACTCCTGCCCACCCAGATGCCCGGTCGTGCGCTCGTGGGAAAGGACGCCTTCCTCGCGCCAGGTTTCAAAGACCGGACCTTCGAACATCACATAAACCTCGTCCCACCCGCCTGGGTAGTTAGGTCGATAACAGTGGCCAAGCTCCGGTAAGACGAGGATCCAATCTCCCGTTGAAAGGCTGCTCTCCTTTCCAGCTTCATCGGAATAATGACCTTCCCCGCGAGTAATCACCACCAAGGCAAAGCGCTGCAGGTAGCGGAAACGCGACATGCGGCCTGGCGAGTTGCGGACCTCGCCAATTTCGACCAGAGTTCCAAGCTTCGACCGGACCTGTTGCGACCAGATTTTCCAATATCGCTCGCTCACTTGTCACCTAATCCGACGATTTGCGCCCAAAATCCACAACTTTTATCGTGATCGTCCAAGTGGTGGAGGATGAAAGAAATCCTCCCGTCACCGTATGATCGTCCCAATCGATGCGCCAAACCCTGCTCCTACTCGCGGCCTCCCTACCCGTCCTCCATGCGGAGGAAGCGGTCGACTTCAATCGCGATATCCGCCCGCTACTTAACAAGAACTGCACCACCTGCCACGGCGGCGTGAAGCAGGCGGGAGAAGTGTCATTCATCTTCCGGGAGGAAGTACTGGGCAAAGGAGAGTCCGGGAAGCAGGTGGTGGTGCCAGGTGATCCGGCTGGCTCCGAAATGATCCGCAGGATCAAGAGCAGCGATCCCGACGAGAAAATGCCGCCGCCGGAAGAGCATCCCCACGGCTTGGAGCCCGCACAGATCGCGCTCCTGGAGCGCTGGATCAAGGAAGGGGCGAAATGGGGCGAGCACTGGTCTTTCCAAAAGCCGGAAGAACCGCCGGTCCCTGCCGTGAAAAACGCGGGATGGCCGAAAGCGGATCTCGACCGGCTGGTGCTGGCCAAGCTGGAAGCTCTCAATCTTTCCCCGTCCCCGGAAGCGACGCCCGCCGAGTGGTTCCGCCGCGTTTCGCTAGATCTCATTGGGCTTCCTCCCTCGCTCGAGGAGTGGAACGCGTTTCAACAAGCTGCCGCCACGAATCCACAGTCAGCGATGGAAGCGACCGTGGATCGCTTGCTCGCTTCCCCTCAATTCGGTGAACGCTGGGCCGCGATGTGGCTCGATCTTGCGCGCTACTCCGACACCATGGGATTCGAGAAGGATCCGCATCGCGACATCTGGCCCTTCCGCGACTGGGTGATCCGAGCCTTCAACCAGGACATGCCCTTCGACGCCTTCACGGTGAAGCAGCTCGCGGGTGATCTTCTGGAAAATCCGGAACCGGGCGATCTGATCGCGACCGGCTTCCATCGCAACACGCAGAACAACACCGAAGGCGGCACCGACGACGAAGAATATCGTACTGCTGCCGTTATGGATCGCGTGAACACCACTTGGACCGCGTGGAATGCGACGACCTTCGGCTGCGTGCAATGCCACTCGCATCCGTACGATCCCTTCCCTCACGACGACTACTACAAGTTCATGGCGTTCTTCGACAACACGGAGGACTCCGATCTGAACACGGATTTCCCGAAGACGAAGATGGCCTCCGATCCTGCCCAGCAGGCAGAGTCACAAAAGCTCGAGGAGGAGATCCGCGCCGAGCGCGATGGGATCAACAAGGCCGCACTCGCGATCGCGGAGAAGATCCAGAGCTGGACGCCTGTGAAAGCAACTGCCGCCACCGCGTCTGCAGAAACCGGGATACTGAAGCAGCACGAAGACGGTGCCTTCATCGCCGGAGGAACCAATCCGACCAACACCGTCTTCACGGTGCAGGTTCCAGCCAGCCGATTGGGCGTTCTACGAGTCGATATCCTGCCCGGGAGCGATGATCCCGCAAAGTGGAGTGAATTCGGTGCGGTCATCACCAAACTGGAGATCGACCGCGTGCTCGCCGATGGCACCCGCCAGCCCGTGAAGCTGAAGGAGGTAGTGAGCGATTTCATCGCCGGCCCCTTTGAAGCGAACGGCGTCGTGCAGGGTGGCGGCGGTTTCGGGGACTACCCGGTGCTGCGCGGTCCACGCCATGGCTTCTTCGTCGCAGAAACCGTGGAGGACTCGCCCGCCGATGCGCACTTCGAGATCCGCCTGAAACATGGCGTCACCTGCAACGAGACGCAGAGCTGCGTGATGAGGAAGTTCCGGATCACCCTTTCGCCGGATGAACAGCTCACCGCTTTCGTCATGTCTCCGGAGCGAGCTTCGGCATGGACGAAGCTGGCCGAACTCCAACAAGCCTATGGCGCAATTCCGGGAACCATGATGCCGGTGATGCAGGAGCGTCACGACCAAGCCACCCGCGATACACGCGTTTTCATCCGCGGCAACCGGATGACCAAAGATCATTCCGTGGCTCCTGAGATTCCCTCGATCACGGGTCCGCCCGTCGGCAAGGAGGGACGGCTCACTCGCCTCGATATGGCGCAATGGATGGTTGGAAAGGAGAACCCGCTCGCCGCCCGTGTCTTGGCCAACCGCTTGTGGGCGGAACTCTTCGGCACCGGAATCGTGGAAACCCAGGAAGACTTCGGCAGCTCCGGCTTGCCGCCTTCCAACCTGCCTTTGCTGGATCACCTCGCCCTGCGCCTGCGCGATCATCATCAGTGGCACATCAAGCCTTTCCTTCGGGAATTGGTACTATCCGCATCGTACCGGCAGACTTCGAAGGTCTCAGCGGATCTCGCTGCCCGCGATCCGAAGAACCAGCTTGCCGCCCGCGGGCCGCGCCAGCGGCTTTCCGCGGAGATGGTGCGCGATCAGGCACTGCTCGTCTCGGGCCTGCTTTCGCTCAAAGCCTTCGGCCCGCCTGTCTATCCACCCCAACCGGAGGGTGTCTGGCGCTCCGTCTATAGCGGCGCCTCTTGGAAGACTTCTGAAGGAGAAGACCGTTATCGCCGGGCAGTCTACACTTACTCGAAGCGGACCAGCGGTTACCCCGCCTTCCTGACCTTCGACGCACCGACACGCGACGTCTGCTCGGCACGACGCATCTCGACAAACACGCCTCTTCAAGCGCTGGTCACGCTCAACGACCCGGCCCACATCGAGTTCGCCCAAGCTTTCGCCAAGCGCATGACCGGCAATACCCCGGCTGAACGGATCGCCGCGGGCTACAAGATGTTGAAGCTCGAAGATGCGCCGGCACCGGTCGTGGAAACCCTGTCCAAGCTGCAAGCCGACGCCATGGCAGACTACGAGAAAGCTCCCGAAGAATCCGCGAAGCTCGCGCCCACCCCTGCCGAAGCCGCCATGGTGCTGGTCGCGAACACGCTCCTGAACTCCGACATCGCGCTCAACCGCTAGGATCCCATGAATCTCTTCCAGCAGCTTCATCACGACCGCGCGCAGTTCCTCACGCGGCGCCATTTCTTGAGGAATTCCTCGATGAGTCTGGGCGGCCTGTGGTTCGCGACCCAAGGGCACGCGGCCCCCTTGCACAAGGACCCGGCGAATCCCTTGTTGCCCGACCTCGCCCACTTTGCACCTAAGGCCAAGCGGGTGATCTACCTGCACATGGCAGGCGCACCAAGCCAGCTTGAGCTCTTCGATCACAAGCCGGAGCTTTCAAAGTTGGACGGCAAGGAGTGCCCGAAGGAATTCATCGAAGGCAAGCAGTTCGCCTTCATCCAAGGGGTGCCAAAGATGCTCGGCTCCCAGTTTCCCTTCCACCAAGCGGGACAGAGCGGGCAGTGGATCTCCGATCGCATGCCGCACTTCGAGCAGATGATTGACGATGTCTGCTTTATCAAGTCGATGTGGACGGACCAGTTCAACCACGGTCCGGCCCAGTTGCTCCTGCATACCGGAAGCCAGATTCCGGGATCGCCCTCGGCAGGCGCCTGGTCGACCTATGGGCTCGGCTCGGAGAATGCGAACCTGCCAGGCTTCATCGTGCTGACCTCCGGCGGGAAGAATCCGGACGCCGGGAAATCGGTGTGGGGAGCAGGCTATCTTCCCAGTGTATACCAGGGCGTGCAGTGCCGCTCGCAAGGAGAGCCGGTTCTTTACCTCTCGAACCCCGATGGTGTCTCGCAGGCGCTACGCCGCCGCACCCTTGATGCACTCAACAATCTGAACCAACGGGTCTCCACGGAAGTCGGCGACCCGGAAACGGTCACCCGCATCGCCCAGTACGAGATGGCGTTCCGGATGCAAATCCATGCTTCGGACGCCTTCGACCTGAAGAACGAGCCGGAATCCATCCACCAACTCTACGGCACCAAGCCGGGACAGGAATCCTTCGCCAACAACTGCCTTCTGGCCCGCCGCCTCGCCGAGCGCGGGGTCCGCTACATCCAACTCTTCGACTGGGGCTGGGATTCACACGGCACCGACCCGGGCACTGATCTCAAGCAGGGCTTCGTCAGTAAATGCAATGAGATCGACAAGCCGATCGGAGCGCTACTGAAAGACCTCAAGCAACGCGGGTTGCTCGATGAGACCTTGGTCATTTGGAGCGGTGAATTCGGCCGCACCCCGATGCGCGAGAACCGTGGCGGGGTCGAGATGCCCTTCGTCGGCCGCGATCACCACACAGGTGCCTTCACGCTGTGGATGGCCGGCGGCGGTGTGAAACGCGGTTTCTCCTACGGCGAGACGGATCCGGTCGGCTACACGGCCTCGATCAACAAGGTGAGTGCGCACGATTTCCACGCGACCATGTTGACCCTGCTCGGCTACGATCACAAGAAGCTCACCTATCCCTTCCAAGGGCTGGAGCAGCGGCTCTCGAACGTCACCAAACCTTCCCGGGTGGTGAAAGAGGTGATCGCCTAGAAATTCCGCCTCTTTTTCCGGTGCCGCTGTCTGATCTTGGCAGGCGGCGGCAGTGATCCGGTAAGATGCAGGCTTTCATGGATACACCGGCGGAAAATGCCTCGGACGCCGAGCTGCTGGCACGCTTCGCAAGCGCTTCGAGCGAAGCGGCTTTCGCAGAAATCGTACGCCGGCATTCGTCACTAGTCCTCGCGGTAACCCGCCGGAAACTGGGCAATTCGGGTTTCGCGGAGGACGCGGCCCAGCAGGTTTTTATCGCGCTGGCACGTCGGGCAAAGCAGTTCAAGGAAATGCCCTCCCTGCCCGCGTGGTTGCAGAAGGCAGCCGTCTATGAGGCCGCTTCGATCGCCCGCCGTGAAGCGCGGCACCGGCGGAGGAACCTAGATGCTGGAACGGCAGATTCTTCTTCAGGGCCAAGTCGCGGGGAAGCGGATCTCGACCAGGCACTGGCGTCCCTTTCGACCCCGGACCGGCAAATGTTGCTGCTGCACCACTTTGAGAAACTCCGCTACGAACAGATCGCGAAGCATCTGGGCATCAGCGCCGCGGCAGCCCAGCGTCGGGGACATCGGGCTCTGGAACGCCTTGCGAGCCTGCTAAAGCAGCGCAAGGCCGACGAAGCCGCTTGCGCAGCTTGGCTTGCCACCGGACTCGCACCTCTCGATACGAAGGTTCCCGCCGATTTCGTGGGCCAAACCCTCGCCCTCAAGAAACCGGCAACCTTTAGCCTGCCGTGGATCCCCATCGCGGCGGCGCTCATGATCGGAGGTGGAGTGACTGCAGGCACGCTCCTCAAGAATCCCCCTCCGGGCGTCACCGTAGCGACCGCTGCAACGCCACCCATAGCGCCCCGCCCGGAAACAAGGAAGGCCCGGACCTCCGTTCCAGACGAACAGTTGGCCGACGAGTTCCGGGAGTTCATCTCCCGGGCCAAGGCGGACTCGAAGGATGCCTGGGAATGGGTGAAAGCTCGGCCGAACGGCCCCGAGGGCTTTCTCGATAAGGCCGTGCGACACCTCGCCGACCGCGATCTTCCCGCCGCCGAGCGCATGCTGGAGGTAACGGACGGTCAGATCACTCGCTCCAAGGTGATTTGCGGGGTCTTCTACTCGCGTTCGGAGGACAACTTCCAGAACGCAGTCGCTTGGATCGACTCGCTCCCGCTAGCGGACGATCGAAAGGCGGCAACCTATCACGGAGCTGCCGAGTTCATCAATTCCGAGAGGGACCACGACTTCCTCGGTGCTCTTCAGATCGCCCGCACTCCAGAGATCCGGCGCTGGCTAATCGACTCGATTTACTATCAATCTCGTACCTTGGATGAGAACATCATCGAGAAGCTTGCAGGGCAACTCGAAGGAGACGAGCGGCGCTTGGCCCGAGTCTACGTCGCTTCCCTACGTCTCCAGCGGAATGACCCGGGCGGCCTCGACATCCTCGCGGAGATCAAGGCGGGGGACGAAGACATCGCCAATTTCCCCCGGATGGCGGATCTCCGCGAATTCCAGCCGCTCTGCGATTGGATCGTTGCCCAGAAGGACGGGGTGGACCGTTACAGCATCGCATCCAACCTCTGGAAATCGTGGGCCAGCCAAGATGCGGCATCGGCCGCCGCATGGGCGCGGGAAATCAATCGCAAGGGAGGGATCGGCCCCTACGGCATGCAGCTTTCACCGGAAGATCCCGTGACCAAGCGCCTGATGAAGGAGGAGGCACCATGAGACGGCTCGCGCTTCTTCCACTGGCATTTGCGTTGGCGTCCTGCGGCGAAAGGCAGTCCGCCCCCACGGCATCGCGAGCACCAAAACCTTCGAAGGCACCCACAGCCGTCACAGTCGGTTCTTCGGATTCGGGATCGAGATCCTTCATCCTTGATACTCCGAGAATCAAGATTCGCAGAGGCTACCAAGCTGACATCACTGCCCCGATCGAAGAAGCCGAAGCCATTCTCAAGGACATTGAGAGTCTGCCGAAATCAGGCACGCGGGATCATGCCACTGGAACGGTCATCGAGAAAATGGCCGAGACGGATCCCAACCGGGCGCGCGAGATGCTCCAAGGCTGGACAGATGCCCTAGCCCGCGTGTGGGGGGATACCGCCGGGAAAGTGGGAATCGCGCTTGCAAGGACGAACCCCGGCGAGCTGGAGGATTTCATCGGCAATGAGGTTCCAGAGACGATGCGCACCACGGTCTGGAGCCAAGCCTTGAGCCAGCTCCCGCCCACGGAGAGGTTCGCCTATCTGGAGTTGGTTCCCGAGGGCCAGGACAAGATGGGGATGATTGCGGACATGATCGCTGCCTGGCTTCCTCAAGATCCAAAAGCCACGGCTGCTTGGCTGGACCAATTTGCAGGGGGCCGGGAAGCGGATGAGTTGACGCTTTTGACCCAACCAAGGATCTACCTCGACCCAGCTGGCAATCCGATCCCGGCCTCCCGGGCCGGGGATTGGCTCGCGGCGCTGCGCAGCGCAACAACACCGGAGGCCCGGGCATTCCTGGCACGCCAGGTACTGGCGAGTTCGGGGAACGCACCTGATGCGGGGATCTTGGCAGAGCTGGCAAACGCCGATCCCAACATGGCAGGCCTTGCTCGCGACAAAATGATTCAAGCAGATGCCGCGGGTTACGCCGGCAATCTTAGCTCTCAGGAGATAGCGGCTTTGTCCTCCGCGGAGGCTGAAAAAGTGATCGGCGAGTGGGCGAAGAAGCAGCCGCGCCGGGCACTTGATTGGGCGCTGGAGCAAGATCGCCCGGAAGCAGCAACCGCACTAATGGCCCTCTACTATCAGGAGCCGGCGGAATCGATCGCTCTCGTCCCCACCTTGAAGTCCGGAAAGGAGCGCGACGCAGCCATCCGATCCATTTGCGCACTCGAGGCAGCTGGAGGGAAAGCCGAGAGTTCCCGCAGTCTTCTGGCTCTGATTGGCGACCCGCAGCAACGGGAAGCCGTCCGCCAAAATGTTGAGCGGCATTTGGAGAATGCCGGGAAGGCCGGGTCCCACTGAAATCCCGCTTCCTGAAACCGAAAATCCCGCCCGCTGGGAGATGCGGGCGGGATCCAGGGAGGGTTCGGAGGAGCGGCCACCGCCCCTCGGGGAGGAGAGGTTTGGTGAACCGAGAATCCCTTCCCCCGTCAGGTAGGGCAGCGGACTCTAAAAGGGATAATGTAAATACCTCCTCCGAAGGTTTAGAAAAAATCGGAATATTTTCCTAAACTTCATGATCCATTGATAACCAGAGATCAACCTTCGGCACTCAGAGATTCAGGCGGCCCAAGCGAGGGGCGGAGTGGCCGGAGGCGCGATAAAGGATCTGCCGCAAATCCACGAGCAGGGAACGGGCGGCGAGGCTATCGGCGCAGAGGGCACGGACCATGAATGCCCCTGCCAAAAGCGGTCCGTGGCCGAGGTAAATTTTTTCACCGGAAAGGGCATCCAGTTCCTCCGCAGGCCAAGCGGAGGCCGTGATACCGGCGACGTGAACAGTCACGTAGTGAGCGGCGGGAAATTTCTCCCGCATTGCGGTGAGGCTATGGTCGGAAGGATTGAGATTGTAGCGTTCCCGGGCGATCAGTTTTCCACCCACTTCCAAGTCCAACTCCCAGCGGAGGCTTTCGTAGTCAAAGATCTCACCCCGGGCGACTCGGCCGGGGGCGATCCACTCGAAGAAAAAGAGCCCGGCGTCTTCGGCCAATTCGATCTTGGTCTGTTGATGATAGCGGGCGCCGGCCTGCGGGATGAAAGGCTCCGGGATCCACTCCATGAAGGCTCCGGACTCAACCGTCAGGTGCTGGGAGCAGATCGCGGGAGTTTCACCACGGGCGCGGTGGACGCGTGAAGCTCCCGGAGAACTGAGCACCACCCGGCTCCCCTGCCCTGCGTCGACACGGACATCCAGGCGATCGCCATCGAAGAAGCCCGCGGTCGGGTTCACGAGATGGACGACCAGCGCGCCCGATTCCACGTGAGGCTTGCTCAGATGGATGGGCGCGCGGAAGGACTGGCGGGACAAATAGGTGACCCCGTCCGGCCTGAGGTCGCAGCGGAGATCGAGATGACCGCGGATCGTCCGGCCCGTGATTCCTTGGATCTGTGAGATCGGTTCCACGGGCCGTGACGGAAGCGGGTTCAATCAGGCGAGCAAGGCGGCGAGGCGCTTGCACACCTCTTCGACGTTCGCGCGGGAGTTGAAAGCGGAGATGCGGAACCAACCTTCACCCGCGGCACCGAAGCCGGCACCCGGGGTGACAACGACCTGCGCCTCGGCGAGCATCTTGTCGAACATATCCCAAGAGCCGAGGCCGGCCGGGCAGCCGACCCAAACGTAAGGTGCATTCTCACCGCCGAAGACCTTCAGACCGGCATCCTTCGCAGCCTGCACGAGCAACTTGGCATTGCCCATGTAGTGCTCGATGAGGGCCTTTACCTCGGCCTTGCCCTGCTCGGAAAAGACGGCGGCGGCGCCCTTCTGCACGGGATAGCTGGCACCATTGAACTTGGTGCTGTGGCGGCGGCTCCAGAGCTGGTGAAGCGGGATGCGGTTGCCTTGATCGTCCTTGCCGCTGACGGTCTTCGGGATGACGACGTAGGCGCAGCGCACGCCGGTGAAGCCGCCGTTCTTCGAGAAGGAGCGGAACTCGATGGCCACGTCCTTGGCCCCTTCGATCTCGAAGATCGACTTCGGGATGGAAGCGTCCTGCACGAAGGCCTGATAGGCGGCATCGAAGAAGATGATCGTGTCGTTTTCCTTCGCATACTTCACCCAAGCTTCGAGTTGCTCGCGGGTAGCGACGGCACCGGTCGGGTTGTTCGGGAAGCAGAGATAGACGAGGTCCACCTTCTCCTTCGGCAGATCGGCCACGAAGCCATTTTCCGCGGTGCAGGGCAGGTAGACGAGACCACCGTAGGCACCCTTCTCATCGGCATCGCCGGTATTGCCCGCCATCACGTTGGTATCGACGTAGACCGGATAGACCGGATCGGTGATGGCGATCACGTTGCCCTTGCCAAAGATGTCGAGGATGTTGCCGGTATCGCACTTCGAGCCGTCGGAGATGAAGACTTCATCGGCGGAGATCCCAAGGCCGGCGAACTCGTTGTCCACGATCGCCTGGCGAAGGAACTCGTAGCCTTGCTCCGGACCGTAGCCCTTGAAGGTCTCGCGGCTGCCCATTTCGTCGATGGCCTCGTGCATGGCGGCGCGGACGGCAGCGGGCAATGGCTCGGTCACGTCACCGATGCCGCAGCGGATGATGCGCGCGGCCTTGTCCGGATTTTCCTCCGAGAATGCTTTCACCCGGCGGGCGATTTCGGGGAAAAGGTAACCGGCTTTGAGCTTCAGGAAGTTCGAGTTGATCGTGGCCATTGCGGCGGGACGTTTAGCGGGGGGGCGCGGCGGTCGCAAGGACTACATCACGACTGGCCCGGGGTGCGTGGCTCAAGAACCACCTTCAATTGCGAGTGGTCGGAGCGGTGGCGGATCTTCTCGGTAGAGACTGCCTGCCAGAGATTCCCGGTCCAGATCTGGTCCAAGGTGAGCAGCGGAAAACCGTAGGCCCAGGTCTCGCGAAAGCCCCGGCGAGGGCCGTCATTCGCCAGAGTGAGGGTGGGGCGCCAGTGCTGGTACCAGCGGGACTCCGGCGGGGTATTGAAGTCCCCCAGAACGATGACCCGTGGGTCACTGGACGCCGCCGCAAGCACGCCCGCCATGGCCGGGCCGCGAGGCAGGACGGGGCTCGACTCGACATCGACCACGATCACGGTGAGCTCGCCGTGGACCGGCAGGGAGACGCGGATGCGGTAGCACTTATAGCGGTTCCGGATGCCTAGGGATTCGCTGGAGAGAATCTTCCCCCGGACACCAAGCATGGTCCCCGAAAAGCGCTTCCACTCCATGCCCGGGGTGGCGGCGGCGAAGCTCTGCCATGTCTCCCCGGTAAAATCGCCGGTTTCCACCACGGCCATCAAGTCGGTATCGGCAAGGGCAGGCCATGTCTCCGGGTCCGCCTCCAGCGTACGGCCTGCATTGTAGATCGAGGCGCGGAGATCCCCGGCGACCAAAGGCGGCAACTCGTCGCGGCGGAAGGAATGCCAGCCCTCCAGAAACGATACCAGCAGGCAGGTGACCGCCATCAGGCGGAAGCCCCAGTGCCTGAGAACCAGCAGCGCGAAGAGCCCCGCGATCAAGCGCAGCAACCACGGCGTGGCGTAGTAGATCACCGCGGCGAAGATCGTGGTGTCCCTCCCTCTGAAAATGATGCCGGCCCAAGCCAGCAAGAGGCCCGCGATGGCAACGAAACGGATGAGCCTGAGCCAGCGATCCCGCTTCATTTCCCGAGATTGAGGATCTGCTCGAGGATGGAGAGGTAGTCCTCGAAGGCTTTCTTTCCTGCGGCAGTCAGGGTGTAGAGCGTCTGCGGACGGCCATCACCCGTAAGCTTTTCGCCGGAGATGTAGCTCGCCTGCTCCAAGGTGCGGAGGTGGGTGATGAGATTGCCATCGCTCATCTCGAGCTCCGATTTCAGGTCCTGGAAAGGCCACGGATTCACACGGGAAGCCAGCAGCGTCATGATGCCGAGCCGTCCCTTCTCGTGAATGGTCTTATCCAGCTTTGAAAAATCGATCATGCTCCCGGTCGGTCGCGGCGGGTAGTGGTGACGATGGCAGCCCCATAGAGCAAGTGGAAGCCGCCGAAGGTCGCCGCCATCAGGCCGGAGGGACCGAGGCGGATCAATAAATGGTTCATCGACTGGATGAAGGTGCCAGCAGCAAAGGCGATGAGGCCGGTAGTAAGAAAGGCGATCCCGAGCCAGACCATCGATTTCGGAGCAAACTCGCGGATGGCGAGGAGCGCGAGCCCATAGTGTAGCACCCAGAAGGAGGCGGCGAAATATTCAGCTTTCGGATAAGCGGGCTGGCGTCCGCCGTACTTCAGGTAGAGCAGGCCGAGGAATCCTCCGGCGATGAGCGAAGGCAGGGCACCGCGGAGGGCGACTTTCAAGCCATGGGACCAGAAGGGACGCTCGTGGATCTGGGAAAGGCGGTGCAATTGCCAAACAGCGAAGACCATCACGATGCCCAGCCCGGCCAGCCAGACGCTGCCCCATGCCCAACCGACCCGGGACTCGGAGATCCAGCCGGCGGCGAGAGCCATGGCGCCACCCAGCAAAGCAGCTTCTCCGGAGAGCGCGCGGAAGATCGTCGCGCGCTCCATCATCGTACGGATCACCCGTAACTGTTCTGCTGCGTCCTGATGGGTTGTCATGGCCACTGCTTTGCCATGCAAAGTTGTGAGTTCCAAGCGGGAAATTTGCTAGATATCATGTTCGCCGGAATGAGCGTCAGCCCGGGAGAATCGCGGCCTGTTCCGCCTGTTATAACAGGGAAAATAACAGGCGGGAAAGAAGGCGGACATCGAGCTTCGAACTTCCAACATTGAATGTCGAAGTGGGGAGCCGGGGCGGAGCGGAACGGCAGGTAGAAAACATCTCGACGGGAAGTGTCCCAGATGTGGCGAATGGATTTCTACTGCCAGTGGAGGAAGCTTCGGGAGCCGGGGGCATGCACCGATGATGACCCGGCACGCGAAGCCCAAGGGCGGACCGTGCCGGAAGTTTCCCCGGCGAGTGCGCCCGCCCCCACCTTAGACAAGGCCGTCTTTCCGGGCCTGCTTCCAGTAGGCGTATTCGGAGCGGTTGAAGTCGATGTACTCCGGAGAGAGATCGCTGGAGTACATCACATACTCGGCGTCTCCCTGGTTGAGATTGATCTCGATCTTGAACTCCGGCTTGGCGGCGATTTCGCGAAGCTCGTCCATGGCGGTGGGAGCCTGGAGGCCGCCGAGGCAGGCGGCTTTGCCATCGTAGGAAATGTCCACGAGTTCCTCGCGGATGCGGGCGCGGGAGTAGCCGACAGCGTGAAGGACGCGGCCCCAGTTCGGATCGCCTCCATTCCATGAGGACTTCACCAGCGCGGACTTGCAGACGGCTTCCGCCACCTGCTTGGCATCGAGGTAGGTGCGGGCACCCTTCACCTCCACGGTGACGAACTTGGTGACGCGCTCGCCATCGCGGACGACGGCTTGGGCGAGTTCCAGCATGACCCAGCGCAGGGCTTCGCGGAATTGCTTGCAGAGGGCGCTGCCACGGCGGATCGGCGGCATGCCGGAGCGGCCATTGGCGAGGACGAGCACGGTGTCATTGGTGCTCATGTCGCCATCGATGGTGATGCGGTTGAAGCTTTCGTCCACGCCTTCGAGCACGGCCTTGCGCAGGGCCTCGCGCGGGACATTCGCATCCGTGGTGATGAAGCAAAGCATGGTGGCCATGCTGGGAGAAATCATGCCGGCCCCCTTCACACAGCCGCCGATGCGGACGCGGTGGCCGCCGAGATCGAACGAGATGGCGACTTCCTTGTGATGGGTATCGCTGGTGATGATCGCCTTCGCGACTTCTGTTCCGCGGCCACTACCCAGGCCCTCCACGAGATCATCGAATCGAGGCTCCACGCGGACCATGGGCATCGGCAGGCCGATGACGCCGGTGGAACAAACCCCGACCTCACCGCGCTTCAGGCCGAGCGGCTTTGCCACGCCATCGCACATCAGCTTCGCGTCCTGGATGCCTTGCACACCGGTGCAGGCATTCGCATTGCCGCTATTCGCTACGATCGCGCGCAGGTCACCCTTGCGCAGATGAGCTTGGGAAAGCTTTACGGGTGCGGCTTTCACGCGGTTGATCGTGAAGGTGCCGGCGGAAGTGCAAGGGCTCTCCGAGTAGATCAATGCAAGATCGAGCCGCTGGACGGCAGGATTCTTGATCCCACAGGAAATGGCAGAACATTGGAATCCACGGGGCGCACCAACGCCTCCTTTGATCCGGGTCACGGGGAAGTCCATAGCAGGGTTTGCAAGGGTGGGGCGGCGACGCTGAACCATTCTCACGCGGTTTGCAATCCGGCTGTCTGCGGCAGGCCGAAGATGATGTTGAATGACTGCACGGCCTGGGAACCGGCACCCTTGCCGAGGTTATCCTCAGCGCTGGTTAGGATAACCCGCCCGGTCCGTGAGTCATGGTGCCAGCCGATGTCGATGAAGTTGGTGCGGGTGACATTTTTCGTATCGGCGCAGCCGCCTTTCCCAAGCAAGCGGACAAAAGGCGCCTCCGAGTAGGCAGCCTCCAAGGCCTCGCCGACCTTTGCCGCATCCACACCCCCACGGAGCTTCGCGGTGATGGTGGTAGCGATCCCTGCATTCACCGGGATGAGGTGGGGGATGAAGGTGATCGTGACTTTTTCTCCCGCGGCAAGCGACAGCTCCTGTTCGATCTCCGAGAGGTGCCGGTGCTTCGGGATGCCATAGGCGCGGACGCTTTCGTTGCACTCCACGAAGAGGAGGGAAATGTCCGCCTTCCGACCGGCACCGCTGACGCCACTCAGGGAATTCGCGACGATGGTCTCGGGATCGATGAGTCCGGCCTTCAGCAGCGGCACCAGCGGCAAGATGATGCTGGTGGGGTAGCAGCCAGGCGAGGCGATCAGCCGCGCCGCCTTGATGGCATCTTCACGAACTTCCGGGAGGCCGTAAACAGCCTCGTCCAACAACGCGGGTGCGGGATGGGCGTGGCCGTAGAATTCTTCATAGATGGCGGCATCGCTGAGGCGGAAGTCGGCGCTCAGGTCGATGACCTTCAGGCCGCGCTCCAAAAGAGCGGTGGCGATTTCCGCAGCGACCCCGTGAGGCAACGCGAGGAAGGCAGCCTGAGCCCCTGTGGCGGCGATGGCATCCGGATCCGGCTCAATGAAAGGGAGCTCGGCCCCGGGCAACTTTCGGAAGCGCGGGAAAACGGCAGAGAGCGGCTTTCCGGCTTCTTGCCGGGAGGTAGCCGCCACGAGTTCGACCTGGGGATGGACCAGCAGCAGGCGCAGGAGTTCCTGTCCCGTGTATCCACTGGCTCCGACGATCGCGGTCTTGATCCGTTCCATGGCGGGCGGAAAATGCACGATTTTCAGGGCTTGCCAACCGGGATTTGCCCTGATTGTCTGCCCGCCCGTCGCCGACGAGGTAAACGGGCTGTAGCGCAGTCTGGTAGCGCACCTGCCTGGGGGGTAGGGGGTCGTGGGTTCGAATCCCGCCAGCCCGACCATCAACTCAAAGAGTTCGATGGCCGTTTACTAAGTTCAGCCGTCTGCGAACAGCGCAGTGCCTACTGGCCAGGAGGCATCCGGAATCCAGCAGCGTGCACGGCCATCATGCAATTTGCGGTAGCTATCTTTGGTTTTTCGGAGCCGCTTCCTTGAGAGGACGAGCGTGGAGCCGAGGGTTCGTTTTGGCGCGATTTCAGCATCAGAATCGGGATGGCCACACCCCATGGAAAGACGGCCGAACTCATCGGCGGCCCCGAAGACGGACTCGAAGTCGAACCCGAGCTGCTAGCGGCTTCAGGCCTGAAGCTCAACATCGAGGGACATGAGATCCCGGTGATATTCAGCTCCACCGGCTCCTTGGATTTCGAACCGGGCGACGAAGTGGAGATCGTTTTCATGGGCGTGTATACCCGCGAGCCCGGCCCGGGCCCGGCGCACTACCGCTGGGTGCCGGCAGACCGGTCCTGACGAAAGCTTTCGTCTGGCCCTGAGAGGAGCGGCCGCTAGCCTGAGCGGCGATGTCCGGTCCGGAATCCCTAGAGCAGATCTTGGAAGATGCGCGGCGCGAGCGCCCGGCGGCGCTGCCCCGCGGATTCTCGGCGGAAGTGATGGAACGCATCTCCCGGCAAGCCGCGGAGAGGCCGCGGCCTTCGCCCGGCGCGCTCGACTATGCGGTGATCGGGATGGCAGCAGTGATTGTCGCGGGACTCGTCAGCCTGCTGGTGGTCCCGTCGAACGACTCGTCCGGGCCGCCGCGGCTCGCGGTCTTTGGCACCGAGGGAAACAGCTCGCCCTTCGCGACGCCATGAATCCTTGGACGGCCCGGCTTCTATGGGCACTCGCCACGGTGACCTTGGCGGCAACGACGGCGGTCTTCGTGTCCCACTCGATGCAGGGCAAGCGCGCTCCCGCAGCGGGTACATCGGAGGATGACTTCCACCGCTGGATGCACGAACAACTGCAGATCACGCCGGCACAGCATGAGGCCCTGGCATCCGCGGAAGAGGCCTATGAAAAAGAACGCGAGCAGCTGCGCGGCGAGCTCACCGAAGCTGGCAAGCAACTGGCGGACGCGGTGCGACAAGGAAAAGCGGGATCGCCGGAAATCGAGGCGGCGCTCCAGCGACTGAATGCCGCCCAAGCCAAGCTACAGCGGGCGACGCTCACCCATTTCTTCGCGATGAAGGATCACCTCGATCCGGGGCAGGCCGAAAAGCTCCTGCAGTGGACCCATGACAGCATTCTCCCCAAGTAGCTTCGAGGGGATTCCCCGCGGGGCTTCCCTGCCCCCGGGAGTGACCGCAGACGAGGTGGCGGAGATCGCGATGATCGCGTCCGCGCAAAATGGATGCCCCGATTCCTTCCGGCAGCTGGTGGAGCGGTACCAGCAGAGGATCTACCATTTCTGCTTTCACTACCTGCGCGATGCCGGGGATGCGCGGGAGGCATGTCAGGACGCCTTCATTCGCGCTCATCGGGCACTGCCGAAGTATCGGCCGAAGGCCCGCTTCAGCACTTGGCTGTTCCAGATCGCACTGAATCTGTGCCGCGACCGTGTGCGGGCATCATCCCCGGGTCGTGCGACCGAGGCGCTGGGCGAGCATGCACTGGAATTCCCCTGCCCTGCCGCGACTCCGGATGAGGCGGCGATGCGGGATACGGATCTGGCGAAGCTGGATCGCGGGCTGGCGGCCCTAGCGGAAGAGCATCGGAGCGTGCTGGTCCTTTCTTGTCTGGAGGGCCTGAGCCACAGCGAGTGCGCTGAGATTCTCAAGTGCTCCGAGCGTGCGGTGGAAGGGCGGCTCTACCGAGCGCGGCAACGGCTCGCGGAATGGTGGGAGCGGGAAGAATGAAAGGGTGATTCGGTTAGGCTGGAATCGGAGGGAGCCTCCAGAACCCCTTCGGGTTTTCAGAGAGATCTTCGCGAGCGAGGAAGGACCAATAGGGGCGATCGCGAAGCGTCGGTGACGTCACCATTTTCCGCGTGGGATCTTTCCGAGGGTCTCGTTTCACAGGCGTGACCACTTTTTCCACCCCGCCTGCGCACTCCCGCCGTGCCGTGATCGCCATGGCGATGATGCCCTTCGCCCTTCACGCCCAAGAAATGCTCGAACCGATCGTGGTGACGGGCAAAGCCGAAAACCTGATCGGAGAAGCCGACGCCGCCTCCAAGGGCCAATCCGATCGCGAGGAATTGCTCGAACGCCCCTACCTGCGCCGCGGGGAACTGTTAGAAGTGGTGCCCGGCATGGTGGTGACGCAGCACGCGGGCGGCGGAAAGGCGAACCAGTACTTCGTCCGCGGGTACAACCTGGATCACGGCACCGACTTCGGGATCTTCGTCGATGGCATGCCGGCGAACTACCGGGCGCATGGCCATGGCCAAGGATATGCGGACATGAATTTCCTGATCCCGGAGTTCGTGGAACGTCTGGACTACCAGAAGGGGCCCTACGATGCCCGAATGGGTGATCTGACGACGGCAGGCTCCGCGGAGTTCTCGCTGGTGAATTCCCTGGAGCGCGGCTTCGCGGGCATCACAATCGGGGAAGATGACTATTACCGCGGCGTCTTCGGCGATTCGGTGCAGGCGGGATCCGGCACGCTCACCTTCGGTGGTGAGGCGACCTATTACAATGGCCCTTGGGTGCTCGAAGAAGACGCGCACCGTTTCAACGGGTTGATCCGCTGGCATACCGGTGACGAGGACAACTTCTTCAACATCATGCTGCTCGGCTACCAAGCGGAGTGGACATCCAGCGACCAAATCCCGGAACGAGCAATCTACTCCGGCGAGATCGACCGCTACGGCTATCTGGACCCGACGAATGGAGGCCAGTCACAGCGCTATTCGCTTTCCATGAACTGGGGGCGGCTCTGTGACGACGTGATGTGGAAGGGGAACGGCTACGTAGGCTACTACGATCTCGATCTGTATTCGAACTTCACCTACTTCCTCGATGACCCGGTGAATGGCGACCAGTTCCGCCAATCCGACCAGCGCATCTTCTTCGGAGGCGACGTGTCCGCGACGCTTCAGGGACGCAGCATTTTCGGAGCGCCGACCGACTACATCATCGGCTTCCAGACGAGGAACGACGCGATCTGGGATCTCGAATTGGCCCGCACCCGCGCCCGCGCCGACGTGAACAAGATCCGCGAGGATGATGTCTTCACGGGCAACTACTCGGTTTATGCGGCCGCAGAAACGAAGTGGAACGAGTGGTTCCGCACCCAAGCCGGCGTGCGGGCAGATCTCTTCTACTTCGATGTGGAGAGCGACAATCCGGCAAACAGCGGAGATGAGTTCGATGGCATCGCGGTGCCGAAGCTGAATCTGATCTTCGGGCCATGGGCGGATACCGAGTACTACCTCAACCTGGGCGGCGGTTTCCATTCGAACGACGCGCGTGGCATCTTCACGCGCATCGATCCCAATGACGGCGTCACACCGGTGCTACCGGTGGATCCTCTGGTGCGCACCTGGGGCAGTGAAATCGGCGTGCGCCACCAGTGGGGTGCGAACCTGACGACCACGGCGGCGCTCTGGTACATCTATAGCGAGTCCGAGCTGCTCTACGTAGGGGATGCGGGAAATGTGGAAGCGGGGCCTTCGACGGACCGCTACGGGGTGGAATTCGCGGCGTACTGGAGGCCAAACGAGTGGTTCAGCTTTGACAGCGAGATCGCCCTCTCCGAGGGACGTTACACCGATACTTCGGGGGGTGCCTTTGTGGAGAATCAAGTGCCTTTCATCATTTCCAGCGGGCTCACGCTGGGCGGGAAGACGGGACTCTACGGGACGCTACGTGCCCGCTATTTCTCGGAGCGCCCGCTTACTGCGGACAAGAGAGTCGAATCCGAGGATTCGCTGCAGTTCAACGCGCGGGTGGGATACCGCTTGGAGAACTGGGACTTCGCGGTGGATGTGCTGAACCTCTTCGATCGCGAGGACAACGACATCGAATACTACTATACTTCCCGTATGCCCGGAGAACCTGCTGCAGGAATCGATGACGTGCACCTGCATCCTGCCGAGCCGCGGACGATCCGGGCGTCAGTGACGTATTACTGGTGAAGGCCGGTCCGCCCCACTTCCTCGCTTACGGCTTCTCCGACTCCTGCTGCTGCTTCGGCGGAAGCGCGAGTTCGGAGAGGCCCATCAGGAAGCCATCGGCGGGATCGGCCTTGCCGCGGACAGGCGAGGCACCGGTCTTATTGCCAGCCAAGCTGGAGAAAGGCGGGGCGATGCCATCGCGGCGCATCTTGCGAAGCGTGACTTCCACGACCTGCGCCAAGGTATAGCGATCCAGAATGCCAGCGATGGCATTCCGGACATCGATCATGAGCATGCGCAGGCCGCAGTGATCTTCATCCGGGCAGGTGCAGCGTTGGTAGGCGAACTCGCTGGCGCAGGCGATGGGGGCCAGACGGCCGTCCATCAGGCGAACGAGATCACCGATGCGGATTTTCTCCGGAGGCGTGGCCAAGGCGTATCCGCCCAATTTCCCGCGCTTGGTTTCCACGATCCCGGCCTCCCGCAATTCCTGGAGGATGCGCTCGATGAATTTCAGGGGCAGACGGTTCGCATCCGCGAGTTCCACACCGGAAACCACGGGGAGGCCCATTTCCGCGGCGATCCCGAGGTGGATGGTGGCACGGAGGGCGTACTCGGCTTTCTTGGAAAGGTGCATCTGCGAATGTGGACTCCACCGCAGGGATTTAGAGTAGGAGGGTCAAGTGGGATTTTCCCCAAAGACCAAGTCCTCCCGGCAGCGGCACCCCTTGCAGACGCCCATTTACCCCTCGAAAGAGGAGGTCTCGGAGACGGACGAAGCACTGAAAAGCACGCTCTTCCGTGAGGCAAAGCGCCGGCGCCATTCGCTCGGGCTCATGCCGGTGGCTGCCACGAAGCAGCGGTTGAATTGGGACAAGGAGAGGCCGCCCATGGTCGATGCGATCTCGGAAACGCGACGGCTGGTGGTTTCAAGGACATGGCAGGCGTGCTGCATCCGCTCATCCCTGAGGACACGCTTGAAGCTGGAGCCGGTGATCTTCTCGAATTGCTCGCCGAGATATCCGGCGGAGAGATCCACACAGCTGGCCACCTCTGCGAGGCTCATGGCACGGGTGGGATGGGTGATGACGAGGGACCACGCGGTTTTCACGGCCTGAGGCCACTCGCGGAGCGGACGACCACCTGCGAGATTACCCTTCATGGCATCAAGCATGCGAGTAAGGACAGGCTCGCGCCACGCGGGTTTTCCCACTCCCTGCGGCCGCTCGACATGGACCAGCCATGTTTCGCCGTCGTGTGGCAAAGAAACCTGCCAAGCTGCGGCGGCATGGGCGTCATCAGGAGCCGCATCTCCGCGGTAACAAGTCACCGAGCCGCTCGTGGTGAGCCGCGATAGGGCGGCGACATACGAGGCAAGCGAGGGCCAAGCCTGGATCTCTTCTTCGGACAGGGGGTGTTGGACAGGGGACATTGATATCGGTAGGTTTTCACCGGTATTTTTCTTCCGGTGTTTACCAACAAAGGACTCCCAATCCGCAAAAAAGCAAAAATTTATTTCCGGTTTTTTTCTTCCGCTCTCCGGGTTTCAGGGCCAAGATAAAGCATGAGCACGACGCCAAAGCCTTGGGCGCTCTTCAGCCGCCACGGACACGCTCTCCTCCATCTCGCCAAGAATCCGCGGCTCCGCCTCATTGATCTGGCCCGGGACATGAACATGACGGAACGCTCGGTCCGCCTGCTGATTGGCTCGCTGGGCCGGACGGAGTTCCTGCGGGTGGTGAAGACCGGCCGTAACAATTCCTACCAGCTGGATCTGGAGCGCCCGCTGATGCTTCCTTTTGAAAAAGAAATCCCCCTCCACAAGTTGATCAATCTAGCGCTGAACATGCCGGAACTTCTGGAAGGGGAGAGTCCCGAGAAGGCGGCGAAGTAGGCTTTTTTAGCCGCGATCCGGGCCGCGCTAAAAATTTAACCGGCGGGGAATGGTGCGGAATGCAACCGGATCGTGCGGGGTGGAACTTCAAAGGCGGCCGGAGTGCTTTTCGCCGCGGGATTCCCTTTTGATTTTCAGGGAGCTGGGTTGTCCGCTCGTCGTTGGCATCGGGCGAGCGAAGAAAACAGGATGGCAACGACATCCCCAACTTCCGATGCGGCTCAACTCCAAGAGGTTCTCACCCGCTATGTGGATTCCCGCGACGGCTACCTGCAAGCGTCCAAGCTGGTCCCGCAAGAGGCGCTCGCCCGAAATTTTGCTTCGATTGCGGAGCGGCGGGACCTGATCGCCGCGAAGATGGCGAATCTAATCGAAGATCAAGGATTTCGCCCCGACGAGGACGGCAGCCCGGAGGCCAGCGTGCACCGTTGGTGGCTGCGCGTTCGGGACAAAATGACGGATCAGGAGGCGGATGCCATTCTGGCTGAGTGCGTCCGCGGTGAGACCGAGCTGGTGCGGACGCTGAATGCGGCGCTGGATAAACCGGAACTCCTGCCCGAGCACCGGCAGCTGATCGAGGACATGATTGCGGAGGTGACTTTGGCCGTCCGGGCCTTCGATTCTGCTATCGGAGACCTTGAGCCTGAGCGCCCGTCCGCTTGACACGGGCCCCGCGCTATGCATCCTCCCGCTCCCCGCCGCGTCGGTAACGTGACCGGGGCCCTCTAACGTCATGAAAAAGGATCTTCATCCCAAGTACAACCCGGTCGTGTTCGTGGACATGACCACGGGTGCCCGTTTCGTCAGCCGCTCCACCAAGACCTCCGACAAGAAGGAAGTCATCGACGGCGTGGAACACTACATCATCTCGATCGGCATCACCTCCGACTCGCACCCGTTCTTCACGGGCAAGTCCACCTTCGTCGACACCGAAGGCCGTATCGACAAATTCCAGAAGCGTTTCGGTGCCGTGCGTCGCGCTGCCAAGCCGAAGCTCTGATCGCGATCCTTTTTCGCGCATCGTTTTCCCAAGACGCCCGTCCGCTGCTGCGGCCGGGCGTTTTGCTTTCTTGTCACATGATCGCGGGATGAGCGGAGATTGACCCTAGCAGGAGGTTTCCATAACAATGGACTCAACATGAAGTTCCTCCCGATCTGTCTTTCGATGGTTCTGCCCTGCCTTGCCGCAGTCGAGCCGCCGACGCTTCCCTTGGAAGTGGGCATGCTGAAATTGCGCGATGGCACCGTCTATGAAGGCACCAAGGTGACGGGGCATGATGCCGTGGGCGTGAAGTTGATGCACTCCGGCGGCACGGCACGCGTGCCCTATGCGAAGCTGCCGAAGGATCTGGCAGACAAGTTCCCGCGCGATGTGGCGGGAGCGAAGGAGCAACTCGAGAAGGAGGCCAAGGCGGAAGCGGCACACGGCCGCACGGTGGACAAGGCACTCGCCAAAGAAGCGCAAGAAGAGAAGGTGGACATCGGCACCGAGGAATCCCCGCTGGAAAAAATGCCGGACGGCAAGGGTGATGTCTCGGCGAAGATCTTTGCCTTGGAATCCTATGTGCGGCGCCTGGAGTCAGGCATTTCCCAAGCACAAACCGCGGCCGCGGATGCACGTTCGCGCGCCTCAAGCTATCGCTCACAGGCAAACGCCTCGGTCACGCGACGCGACGCTTCTGGAAATCTTTACACGGTGGATAGCTACAACACCTCCAAGTATCGCAAGGCTGAGTTCCACGAGCGCCGCGCTATCAAGCAGGAGGCGAAGATCAAGGAGGCGGAAGACCTCATCCAGATCGCGAACTCCAAGATCAGCGTGCTGAAGAAGGAACACGGGGGCTCCTGAGCACGGTTTCCTTTTTCACTCCATGGCCTGCAGGACGCGTTGCCGCACGTAGCGCTCTATATCGGCCTGGAGTTTCGTGTCGAACCACCCGGAAGGGTCCGGACCGCTGAGGGTATCGCGCGCCATCCATGCTCTTTCCTCGTCCTTCAGAAAGGGGGTCAAGCCGACCAGAACGAGGCTTCCCAAGACCAAGACGGGAAGCAGGAAGCGGGAAAGCATGACCCCGGGAAGCGCCGCCCCGACCGGCCCGAACAGGATCGAGCCGCCGCGCCACAAGAGCCACAGCAAAGGGAAGCCCAACACGGCGCAAGGGCTGAGGTAGTAGATCTCGTCCAACCCCGGCCAATAGCGGGCCAAGCCGGTGACCGGGACAGTGATCGCTGCGATCCCCGCCATGATCCAACCGGGCCAGAGGGCAGCAGGACGCAGGCCCAAGAAGCCGCCGCGCTTCGCCACGCGCCAACGAGCGACCTGCAAGAGCATGCATAGCGAGAATAGCAGGATGGCGATGAGGCGGACGACAAAAGGGAGGAAGTCCTCCAGGCCAACCGCAAGATCCCGGAAGCCCAAAGGCGTGAAGCGGATCCAAGCCACATACCAAAGCAAAGGAAGCACCATGCCCAACCCACCAACCCACAAATAGTCGACCGGCCGAAGCAGGGGCATGAGTCCCTGCGCCATCCCGCGGAGATGAGGCGCGCGGCGCCAGCCTTCGAAAAAGGCAACGAGTGAAAGTACGACAAAAATCGTAGCAATTGCCACGGCACCGAAGCGATCCGCCACCGCGTGTTCGGCCTTCACTCCCGGCGCCAGCTCCCCGACGGTGACCATCTCTTCCATGGCAGACCCGAACCTGTGGTAATAGAGGTCTCCGGTGTAGGTGGCGATGCGCAGCTCCATGTCCGTCACCTTTGCCGGTGTTCCGGACCGGATCAGCGCATTGACTTCATGCTGCCATTTCTTCATGCGGGCTTCCACATCGGGCGCCCCGACAATGAGAGCGAGGGACTGGAATTCTCCCGTAGCCCTTTCGATATGGTAGAGGGATGGACAGTTCGCGTTGGGCCCCGGGGAACGGAGTCCCTCCATTACCCTGCGGTCCCACGTCGCGGTCCATTGGCGGAAGCCCTCGAGGTCGTTCAACGAAACAAGCTCCTGTGCCCTGGCGATCCAGATATCGATCACGTTCCCCGAATTTCCCATGAATACCGCCTGACGCTGGGCAAAGCCGGTGAGGTCTGCCAGTTCTGCAAGATCCCTGGGCGGGCCAAGAAGGCGCAAGCGTTCCGCGGTACGATCCGCGCGGTACGATTCGATGCGGGGTGCTGCCAAAGCCTCCTCCAGCTTCGACAACGATTGGGCATACCAAGGAGGCCGCGAAAAAACCGGGCCGGTGCCGGAGCGCCGACCGCGATAAGCTCCTCCGCCGCCGGTCACGCCGGCTTCCGCGGTGAGCAGGGCCCACAGGCCGTTGTCGGGATCGATCCGCTTGCTTTGAGCCTGGAAAGACTCGGGAACCTTGGCTCCCGGCGTTCTTCCGAGCTCATGCCATAGTTCTTCAAGCTCGGCGGGATCTTCCGGGAGATTTTCGAATCGCTCGCTCAGCCAGCGATTCACATCCGTGTCCTGCACGCTACGGGTTCCCGAGAAGAGAAAGATCTTCTTCGAGGGGTCTACCCGCCGGGCGAGCCGCTGCTCCCACTCCTCCTGCGTCTTCACCCCGCTGCGGTAAGGCGTACGCCCGCGCTTGAGCCGCGTCAGTTCCTCAAAGCCGGACAAAAAGGTCAGCGAGACCAGCGTCCCGATGGACAGGACCATGATAAAGGCGAACCATGAACTCCTCCAGATTCTGCCGCCCGGTTTTGCCTCCAAACGAGCGGTGGCCAGCGTCATGCCATCGTCTCCCGCAGCAGGCGAGGCATGGGCAAGGCGGTCCATCAACTCGCCGCGCGCAAGATCCTCCGTACCGCCTTTTCCCGTCAGCTGACGTGTGACGAGATCAATAAAGCGGAGCCGGGCATCAAGCATCGGCCACCCTCTAGCAGACCGATTTGAATCCGGGAACCTCCCGTTTGGCCTATCTCTTCAACGGGAGAATCCCACGACAGGAGGGATCTCGGCGACACGCACCGTTCCGGAGTCCGCTCCTTTCAGCTCGCGGGGATAGACGGCATTCCCGAGTGAATGGAAGATGCGTGCCCCGGCATGGGTTTCTTCCCGTTGGAGAACGTGCGGATGGGCACCCGCTACGATGGCAGCTCCCTGGGAGGCAAGCCAGCGCGCCCCATCTCGTTGTTCTTCCGTGACCTTCGGATCGTATTCATCGCCTCCGTGGACGATCGTCACGATGCGTTCCCCCCGAGCGCGTGCCTTGCGGAATTCTTCGGCAAGAAGCTTCCTGTGCCCGATCACATTTGCCACTGCCGGCTCTTCCGCTTCCGTGCCACTTTCCTGGAGCAGGCTGATGCCGAAGACGGAGAGTTTCACGCCACGGAATTCACCCCGCCATGGTTGGCAGGCTTCTTCCGCATTGTGACCCGCACCGACAACCGCGAGGCCGGCTTCCCTACAAGCGGCGAGGCCCTCCAGAAGCCCGGCCGGTCCTGCATCCATGGCGTGATTGTTTGCCAATGATACGAGATCGACGCCTTGTTGCTTCAGCCATGCGAGTCTTTCGGCCGGGAAGCGGAAGTCATAGCGCGGCTTCTTGTCCGGCTCCTTCAGGGAAGGAATACCTTCGAGATTCACGAAGAAAGCATCCGCATCCCCTTTCCCGAAGCCATCGATCACCACGCGATCGTCGCCAGCGAGAACCACGTCACCAGCGAAGGCGATGCGGCATCCACCCTCACGTGGAATGCGAAGCGCAAAGAGCGGCCGCTTTTCCGCAAGAACGGAGAGCGTGACGATCTCCGGAAAGCCGCCGAGATGATGCAGCGCCAGGTCATTTCCATCGAGGACGCCGATCGGCTCCCGATCCTCCCATAAGGCGGCGACGTGGCGGCCGAAATCGATGGCGATGCCATTCTCAATCTCTTCCGGCGTGATCTTTACCGCATCGGTCACGCGGACTTTCTCCGCCTTCGTTTGCAATTGCTCGCGCAAGCGGGCGGGATCGCCCCAGACGAGCGGGATTCCCTGCCGGCGCCAAGCGTGGACCAAGAGATTGGCACAATCACTCCCCCACCCTGTCTCCACGCCGCTCAAGCCTTCCTCCGCCACACCAGCAATGCCGAAGACGTAGGGCATGTGCATGCATTCGGAGAGCGCACCCCGGAAGCCACCGTCCTCCGCGACACAGATATCCACGGGCGGAAGCTTCAACCACCCTGCCTGGATCGCACACTCCGCGACGATCCGGTAGCGACCGGGCTTGCCCCCGGCCCAACGCGCAGGATCGAGCTGGAAATCCTCGGTCTGCCCCAAAATACGACGTTTCTCGTAGATCCAGCGTGCCGGCGATGCCGAGAAGTCTTTCCCCAAGCCGGTGCCGGGCAGGAAGTCATAAGCCGCGCGGGCAGGCTCCAAGAGATACCAGCGCACCCGACCATCCAACTCCGCGATCCCGTCCTTCGGCTCCACCCGCAAGACAGGCTCTTTTCCCGGTGAACAGCGAAAAACACCATCGCAATCAACGGCGAGATCGCGCGTCGTGATTGAGGCACGTCCAAACCTACCGGTCCAAATTCCTGAAAGCTTCCCCCAGGAGATTTCCGGGTCACGGATCGACAAGCGGTCCGAGCCGAGACCTAAAAGGGCCAGCTTCACGCGATCACTCGCGTGCCCGAAGTCCCAGCGGGGAATGGGTTTCCCTTGCTCGCGGAATCTCTTCGCCTGCAGCGAATGATCGGCCCGTTCATCCGATCTCGTGTCGATCTCCAAGATGGCACCACGGGTGCGAGCCACGGCATCGATGGCAAGTTCGACCAGGTCGTCCGCTTCTTCATCGTTCTTCAGCCATGGTCGCGACACGGCAAAGGCGACACCTGACAAGCCGGGCCAATCCATCGCGTGCTCCCAGATGGCCTCGAAATGCTTCTCCCGGTCGATGCGGTCCATCCCGGCGAAGAAATCAAGATCGATGGCGAGGATCACCGGCTTGTTGCCGGGCTTCCACGCGGCGTAGCCCTTCAAATCACAGACATCCCAACGCGAGGCAAGAGATCCGGAGGAGCGCGGCTCGACTTCCAAGCGCCCATCCAACTCCTCACCCGCGTTCCTTTGCTTCAGCGCCCGGCTCTCTTCATCCAGCGCGGGCGCCGCAAGCCAGAGGACGCGGTCCAAGGGCCGAGGCATCAGTGGCTCGATCCAATTGAAGGCCTGAATCCGGCCTTGGTCACGCCATGATTCCACCCTGCCATCGCGCTCTTTTTCATTCGCCACGCGCCGCAGGTCCTCACGCAGTTCCTCCGAGCGTTCGGCGGCAGAGGCATCGGAGTGGGCATCGACCAGGACCATCTGATGAGCCTGATCCGGATCAAAAGTCCGCGCGATCCACGCGAAGGTCTCGGCGTGGTTATCGGCTAGAAACACCGGGAGCTCGTGGTCCGGCCGAGCGATGACGATCGGCGTCAGGACAAGGCAGGCCAGGAGGATGAAACGCTTCATGGCGCTTCAGCGGGCAGGCGAGATCTTCGGCGGAGTGTCCACCCGAACCTCGAAGGCCACCCCGCTGACGCAGAGGTCCTCGTGCTTCGATCCTTTCCAGACCTCCTGGAAGGTCATGCGCAGGGTCTTCACCGGTTCACTGAAGGAGACCGGAATACGGCACCCCTCATTCAAATCTGGAATTTCCGCAGTGAATTTCTCTTTCCCGTTCAACGTGATCAGCACCTTCCTCGGCCTGGCGTTTGCCTTGAAGAGCGCGTCGTCCTTTCCATAGCCGGGATAGATGTTGATCGCAGTCATCATCTTTGGAACCTGTGGCTTGAACTCCAGCCACTCGCCGATACCGGGTCCGGCTGCGCCTTCGCTCCAGGCACCCTCGTCCCAGATTCCTTTCACCTGATCCGCATCATAGCGGAGATCACCGTTCGCCGGGAGGGTCGAACTGGCGGTCACCTGATAATTGGAATGCGACATGGTCCATTTCCCGGCCCGCTCGGTATAAGTCACCATGGCGGCCTCCCCGTCATACTTGCCGTTCTCCGAGCGGCCATAACTCTTCACCTCGGGTCTGGCCTCGATCTCGATGTCATCCGCCATCGCGGGCTCAAGATTCTCGAAGCTCCAAACCCAGTTGTCACCCTCCTTCTTGAAGCGGTTCGCGGGCTTGAGCACCTTGAGCTCCCCGGCCGGTATTCCCGCCGGCCGAAGTACGATGCGCCCCGTACCAATCGTACCGGCCCAGCAGGCAGCGGTCGACAAGCGATACTTGAAGATGGCGGGGCCCGTGAAGGAATCATCGCTCACACTCCACTCCTCTTCCGGATAGCTGCTTCGAAAAGCAATCCTCAGGGCCTTCTCTTCCCCGGGCTCGAAGCTCAGTTCGGATACCAGCCAACCGGCAATTCCCTTGAAACGCTCATCGTCGCCCGCTTTCTCTTCACCCTTCCACTTGGCCTCGATCTTCTTTCCACCCGCGGTGATCTCGTAGTCCTTGCAGTACTTCAGCTTGCCATCGCTCTTCTTGGAAGTTTCCGGGTCGGCATCGCCGCCTTCATTCATGATGTCATTGTCAAAGAGCTCCTCGACGGGAAATCCGAAGCGGATCTTCACCTTGCTCTCGGTCTCGTTCTTCAGGATGTATCGGATTTCAACCCCCGCCTCCTTGTCGCCCAAGTCGATGGCCAGCTGCTCATCCAGCATCCGGATTTTTTCCACCTCTTCAGGTTCGAAGAGCTCGATGTCGCCGGAGCGTTGGATGCCACCGCGGAAGTAGCCCCCTCCGTTGGCAAGGAGCGCTTGGGGAGCAATGGCACTGAATCCTAGACAAGCAAACAGCATTCGCTTCATGGGATCTAACGGGAAGGTTCGATTTTCGGGGCCTTGTCCAATTTCGACTCGAGAAGGATCTGGGTAACGCAAAGGTCGTCGAATTGTTCACCTTTCCACACGTCCTTGAAGGTGATGCGGATGGACTTCACCGGCTTGCTATAAGCATTCACCGGCACGCGGCAGTAGTCCCGTGAATCCGGGATGTCTGCGGTGAATTCGTGCTCACCGTTCAAGTTTACCAGGATCCTCCTGGGGCGGTTATTCGCCTTGAATAGCTCATCGGACGTGGCGAAGCCGGGTGTGATGCCGATGGCGACCACCGGCTTGGCGACTGCCGGTTTCAATTCGAGCCATTCTCCAATACCGGGACCTTCGGCACCTTCACTCCAAGCACCCTTTTGATAGGTGTCCTTCAGGAGCGAGGCATCGTAGCGATGCTCACCCTCAGGGGGCAACGTAGAGCTCGCGGATACCTGATAGTTAGCGTGCTGCATGGTCCATTTGCCGCCGCGATTGGCATAGTGGGCCCAGCTCCCGGAATCGACAGGAACGCCCGCCCCGTAGCCGCGGGTCTCCGGGACCGCCTCGATCTCGAGATCATCCGCCATCGTAGGTTCAAGGTTCTCGAAATCCCAGACCCAGGACGACCCCTCTTTCTTGAAGCGATTCACCGGCTTCAACACTTTGATCTCATCGGCAGCGGCACCGGCCGGGCGGACGACGATTTTCCCGGTGCCAATGGTTCCCGCCCAACATGCGGCGGAAGAGAGCCGGTACTTGAAGATGGAGGCGCTATCAAAGGTGCGCTCGCTCACGAAACTGTTCGAAGCAGGATAACCACTGGTGAATGAGATCATCACCGGCTTTTCTTCACCAGGTTCGAAGCCCAGTTCCGAAACCAGCCAGCCCGCGATCCCCTTGATCTTCTTGCTCTCGTCCTTGGAGCTCTCCGCTTTCCACTTCCCGGTCAGATCCTTGCCGCCCGCAGTGATCTTATAGTCGTTGCAGTATTTCAGCTTCCCGTCCTTGCCATCGTCGGGATTCGGCGGCCGCATGCCCATGTAGTCATCGAAGAGTTCCTCGACCGGAAACCCGAAGCGGACTCTCACCTTACCCGTGGTCTCATTTTTCAGGAGGTAGCGGATCTCAACCTTTGCCTCCTTCGTGCCGAGATCGATGGTGAGCTTTTCGTCCAGCATGCGGATTTTCTCCACCTCTTCCGGCTCGAAGAGTTCGATGTCTCCCGTGCTCCGGATTCCGCCGCGGAAGTAACCGCCCCCGTTACCCAAAAGCGGAAGCGAGGAGGCAAGAGTCAGGGAGAAGATAAGCCGGGCTATCATGGAGCCATCGTCGGAGTCTGGCAGCTGAAAGCAAATCCAATTTCCCTCTTGCCGCGATCAAGAGCCAAGCGTCAGCCTTCCCGGAACCATGATCAGCCTGTTGCGCCTGCCGACCGTGCCCCTTCTCCAGGAGAGACGGTCAATCGCCTATCTGATCGTTTTCGGGATCTGGGCAGAGGTCTTTCTCTACTGCCTCCTGCACGATCAATATCTGATCCGGCTGGCACCCACGCATTTCACGGAGTATCACGCGCCCTTGTGGGGGATCGAGAATCTCCCGCTGCTCGCCGCTGGCTGGGCCTTCCGAGCATCCATCGGGCCGGGGCTGGTGCTCGGGTTGGCGGCACTGTTTCTCGGACGTGCCGGTAGCCGTCCGAAGATTTCGCCGGGGACGATGCTGAAGATCGTGCCTTGTCTGATCCTGCTCACCGAAGCTTGCGGGCTCCTGACGGGCTGGTGGGCATGGAAGAACGAACGCCCGCTCTATCCGGAGATCATTTATCCGGATCTGACGCGCCCGATCCTGACTAGCCAGACAATCCAGCTCACCTGCTATGCGGTAGGCGGAATCAGCTCGGTGATATTCCTAGGGTGGATCGTCTGGCGTCGCAGGCGAACTGCTCACCATTCGTAAAAATAACTGAGCGGAGAGTTCGTTGGAGCTTGGTTTGGGTAACGAGATCTCGCGAGTCACCGTCGCGGACTTGTTTTATCAAACGGAATAGTCAGCCTGCGTTTCCTAATGAACACCGGGCTTTCGGGAATCGTCGCCGTTTCCGTGCTCCTCTCACCAGTTGGCTTCGCGCTGGACGGAAACGGGAACTCGCAAAGCGATGTCTGGGAGATGGCCTTCGGAGCCAGCGGGCTTCAAGCCACTGCAGACGCAGACAGGGATGGCTGGACGAATGCGACGGAAAGCACTGCGGGCACCAATCCCTTCGATCCCCTTTCCTACCCGAAGTCCGGGATCAACGGCGGGCAGCTCCAATGGCCTTCCCAAGCGGGCAAGCGCTATGCGATCCAGACAAGCAATGACCTCGGCATCTGGACACCGGTTCAAGGAAACATCGCGGGCAATGGCACCACGCTGAGCTGGCCGCTCGTTCCGGCCGGAGGACGAGAGTTCTTCAAGATCGTGGCCTCTGATGTGGATAGCGATGGGGACGGCATCAACGACTGGGAAGAACTGACGGTGGGCTTCGATCCCGGGAGCAACCGGACCGGCCGCTTCTCGCAGACGGATTCCCAGCGCATCACCGCGGGGCTCACCGCCGCGAGCACGATCACCGTCTCGGTCTATGACGACAGCTGCTCGGAACGCTGGCCGGATCCGGCCGTCCTGGTGGTAAGGCGCAGCGGCGGATTGAAGCCGCTCACCGTGAATCTTTCGTTTGATGGAACCGCGAGTGCGGCCGACTATACGAGTTCGGCTGATAGCAGCATCTCCTTCGCGCCGGGGCAGAGGGAAGCTTTTATCCGGATCCAGCCGGCGGCCGATGCCCTGGATGACGAAACTACGGAGACCGTCGTACTTACCGTCCTGCCCGGAACCGGTTACACGGCGGGAGCTGCGAACAGCGGCACGGTTTCCATCCTGAACCAGCCGACGAACGGCGGACCTTCCGCGAAGGAGGCCGCACGCTTCCTGATCCAAGCGGGCTTCGGTCCTGATCAGGATTCCGCGGACGATCCTGACCAGACCCCCGAGAACGTGGAACAAGTCATGTCCCTGGGAATCGAAGGCTGGATCGATGACCAGCTCACACGCCCGATCGGCCGGCTCACACCGATGATGCAGTGGCAGCGGGAGCTGATGCAAAGCGATCCCGACCATCGCCTCTGGAACAACCGGAAAATGAATGCTTGGTGGGGCCGGGCGATGGGACTTCCCAAGCTGAGGCCGGATGCGAGCACGGAACAGTTGCCCGATCCCTTGCGGCAACGCGTGGCCTTTGCGCTGAGCCAGATTTTCGTGATCAGCGACCGCCCGGAACGCTTGGCCGTGGAACCGGAGGCAATGGCCCACTACTACGACAAGCTGCTGGAGGGGAGCTTCGGCAATTTCGAAACCTTGCTGAGAGATGTGACGCTGCACCCCTGCATGGGGATCTACCTGAGCCACTTCGCGAACAAGAAGGCGAATCCGGTCAACCGCACCTTCCCGGATGAGAACTATGCGCGTGAAGTCATGCAGCTTTTCAGCATCGGACTGTGGATGCTGAATCCGGATGGGACGCGCATCCTCGACGAACATGGGCAACCGATCCCGACTTACTCGAACGCGAACATCACGGAGTTCGCGCGGGTCTTTACCGGCCTTTCGTTCGGCCTGCTGTCGAATGGCCAGAACCCGCCCTTCAACGCCTTTGACGGAGACTTCACCGTGCCGATGAAAGGCTGGGACGAACATCATGACCTGGAGCCGAAGGCGCTCTTGCGGGGTGCCACCACCCCGGCGCGAACGGCAAGCCCGGGCAATACGGGCACGGCAACCATGGCAGATGTCGATGCTGCGGTTTCGAATCTCTTTAACCACCCGAACGTGGGTCCCTTCATCGGCAGGCTGCTGATCCAGCGGCTGGTCACCTCGAATCCCTCGCCCGCGTATGTCGGCAGGGTGGCCGCTGCCTTCAACGCGGCCCCGCGCGGGGACATGGGCCGCACGGTGAAAGCAATTCTCATGGACCCGGAAGCCCGCGACCCGGCCAAGATGTCGGATCCTAGCTTCGGCAAGCTGCGCGAGCCCTTTCTGAAGGTGGTGAACGTCGCGCGTGCCTTCAATGCTTATACGGACGCGGGATGGTACTACCTCTCGGGGATGAGCGAGCTGCACGTTCAGGAACCCTTCAATTCGCCAAGCGTCTTCAATTTCTATCTGCCGAGCTACACCCCGCCGGGTGCCCTGGCCACCGCGGGCCTGGTAGCCCCTGAATTTCAGATCGTGAATGCCGCCTCCGGCGTCACGGCGCCGAACTTCTTCTGGGAGCACATGGTCGGGGCCGAATTCGGGCTGGGTGCTTCGAAGGAAGACCGGTCCCCCACGCTGAATCTCGACCAAGAGTGGCTCCTGAATCTGCCGAACCTCAATTTCGACCAGTGGGGACAGACCAACGTCCAGCCGCTCGACCCGGATCCCCTGATCCGCCGGCTCGACCTCGTGCTGACCGGCGGGACCTTGGAGCCGGAGTCCTTCCAGATCATCCGCGAAGCCCTGGCCCGAATCGGGCCGGGCAGTTGGGACTGGCATGAGCATCGCCTGAAACTCGCCATCTATCTGATCATCTGCAGCCCGGAATTCGCGGTCCAACATTGACCTTTTTCCTTCCATGAATCGTCGCCGTTTCCTTGGCCAAGCCAGTTGTTCAGCGGTTAGCGCCATTCCGGTATTGAACACCTTGTTGAACCTGCGCCTCGCAAGTTCGATCGCCAATGCCGCGCCCCCGCAACCGGGTGAATACCGCGCACTGGTGTGTTTGTTCATGAGCGGAGGGAATGACAGCTTCAACATGCTGTCGCCGCTGAGCGGGCCGTCTGCGACCCATGCAAACGCGCGGGCCGAGTATGAGAACAGCCGGGGGAACCTCGCGCTGCCTTTGACGGGGCTCCATGAGATCCATCCGCAGAACACGCCCGGCAGGACCTTTGCCGTGCATCCTTCCATGCCGAAGCTCGCCGCTCGCTTCGAGACCGGGGATGCGGCGTTCGTCGCGAATGTGGGGACTTTGATCGAGCCGGTGCTGAATCGAGGGCAGGTGAACAATGCCTCCAAGCGCTTGCCGTTGGGACTCTACTCGCACTCGGATCAGATCGAGCAGTGGCAAACCAGCGTCCCGCAGAGCCGCTCCGGAATCGGCTGGGGAGGCCGGATGATGGACCTGATCAAGGACATCAATCCCAACCAGCTGGTCTCGATGAACATTTCCATGGATGGCAGCAATGTCTTCCAAAGCGGTGTCACGGGAGCCGAGTATGCGGTGAAGCCAAGCATCTCGGCGACCGAAGGCGGGGCCCAAGCGCTGCTCGGCTACGCGGAGGGCTACAGTGCAAACAATCTCACCGATGTGAGCAGCGCCGCGGTGGACAGCATGCTGGCCCGGCAATACAGCCACCTGCTGCAGCAAACCGTGCAACAGAAGCGCCGGGACGCCCAAGATGCCTACGCGATCTATCATGAGGCCACCTTGGGAACCTTGCCTGGAAGCGTGGACTTCCGATTGGTGGCAAACCAAGCACTGGACCTGCCAGCGAACCGGCTGGGACAGCAGCTTCACCAGGTGGCGAAGGCGATCATGGGACGCAGCACGATGGGCGCGCTGCGGCAGACCTTCTTCGTCAACCTCGGCGGCTGGGATCACCACAGCAATACACTGGCCGAACAGGAATGGATGCTGCGAGACGTGGACGATGCGATCGGTGCCTTCTGGGACCAACTGGCGTTGCTCGGCGTGCAGGATCAGGTGACGCTTTTCACCGGCTCGGACTTCGGACGCACGCTCACCAGCAATGACCAAGGGTCCGATCATGCGTGGGGCGGCAACCACTTCATCATGGGTGGCGCGGTGGACGGACGAAAAATCTTCGGCCAGTATCCGGGCCTCGCCTTGAATCCTGAAGGCAACGGGGCGGAGCTGAATCCGCTGGATACCGGACGCGGGCGGATGATCCCGACGACGAGCTGCGACGAATATTTCGGCGAGCTGGCGCTGTGGCTGGGGGTCCCTCCTTCGAGCTTGCATCTGGTGCTGCCGAACGTGGGAAATTTCTTCACACCGGGAGCCACGGGACCGCTGGGATTCTTCGGCTGAGGAAATCGGGTTGTCTCCCCAAGGATGCGCACATAACTTGAAAGCGTGAAGGACCTGACCGGCTACGAACAGAAGATCGATCCGTTGCGCGACGAGTGCCCGGTGCGGGCGGCGCTGGATGTGATCCGTGGCCGATGGAAGCCCTCGATCTTGTGGGAGCTCAATTGCGGCACGAAGCGCTTCTCGCAGCTGCAGGAAGCCTTGCCACAGGTGACGGCGCAGGCGCTGACCGTGCAGCTTCGCCAGCTTGAAGCGGACGGGGTGGTGCGAAGGGAGATCTTCGCCGAGGTGCCGGTGCGCGTGGAGTATTCGCTGAGCGAGCATGGCAAGGCGCTGTCGAACGTGATGGATGAGCTGGAGGAATGGGGAAAGGCCTACATGGAGCGGCAGGGCAAGACGGCAGGCTGATCACATTCCTGTGAGTCACTCACAATCTTCGGACGAAGCAGGATGAGCGGATCGGGCGCATGCTGCGTCCCTATGAAATCGCTTCTCGTCATCAATGCCAGCGGACGCGTGACGCGTTCGATCACCCGCCAGCTTACGGCCCGCTTCGTCGAGCGATGGAAGGAAGCCTACCCGGATGCAGAGATCATCGACCGCGACGTGGGCATCCGCCCGCCGACGCCGGTGAGCGAAGCGTGGGTGGCTGCGTCGTTCAGTCCCGCCGATCAGCGGACACCGGAGATGCATGCCGCGCTGGAGGAGAGCGAAACGTTCATCGAGGAGATCCTGCGGGCCGACGCGATCGTGATGGGTGTGCCGATGTACAACTTCGGGATGCCAGCGCAGATGAAGGCGTGGTTCGACCAGATTGTACGCGTGGGCCGCAGCTTCGACTTCAAGGATGACGAGGCCGATCCTTATTTGCCGCTGCTGCCGTCGAGGCCGGTGGTATTGATCACCGCAACAGGCACTTCCGGTTATGAGCCGGGAGGACTGAACGAGCGCTTCAATTTTTTGGATCCGCATTTGCAGTCGGTGCTGTCCTTCGTCGGGCTGGATAACATTTCGCTGATCCGGGTGGGCTTTGAAGAAAGTCAGGACAAGCGTTTCAAGAGATCGGTGGAGGAAGCGGAGCTTTCGATCGATCGAGCAGCCGGGAAGCTGACCCCTGTCGCCCAACCGGTGAACTGAACTGATTCCTACCGCCATGAATCCTCATCTGAATCTCGTGACGATCCTGGCCTGCGGTTTGATGGCCGGAGTCTTTTTCACCTTTTCCAGTTTCGTGATGAAAGCGCTGGAGAAGATCCCTGCTGCAGAGGGCATCTCCGCGATGCAATCCATCAACGTGTGTGCGGTGAAGTCGTGGTTTCTGCCAGCGTTCCTCGGATCCGGAGTGCTATGCCTGGCAGTGACGGCGACGACCGTTGGGAAGCTGGATCTCCCTGCGGCGCGGCTGATGTTTGCCGGAGCGGTGATCCATTTTGTCGGATGCTTCCTGGTGACGATGGTCTTCAATGTGCCGCTGAACAACGGCCTGGCTGCGGTTTCCGCGAATGCGCCAGCGAGCACGGAGACATGGAGCGACTACCTCTCGCGGTGGACGATGTGGAATCATGTGCGCACGCTTTCGTCGTTCGTGGCGACGTTGCTGTTAGTGATGGGGAGGGCGTGAAGGGATGGGAGGTCCTTCGACCTGTTACGCCTGATAGAAACTGGAAAAATAACAGGCGGGAAGGAGTGAGGATCGAATGCCCAACATGAATATCGAAGTGAGGGAATCCGGGCGGAGTGGAGCAGCGCGTAGAAAGCATGTCGCCGGGAAGTTTGGCGCATGCAAGGGCGGGCTTCTACTGCCAGGGCCGACGAGACGGCAACGGCGGAACTCCTGATCGAAGCCCGCCTCCGTTCTCACGAACGATCCGACACCTCGTGCGGCTCACCTTGTTTCCTCAAACGGGAACCGGCAGCTCGAGGAGGATGTTCTCGACGACCTGGCGCCCGGTGACGCCGGAGAGCTTCGCTTCCGGGGAGATCACCATGCGGTGCGCGATGACATCCGCGGCGACGGCCTGGATGGTTTCCGGCACGACGAAGTCGCGGCCTTCGAAAAGCGACAGCGCCTGGGCCATCTTCATCAGGGCGAGAGATGCGCGCGGGCTGGCGGCAAGCTGCACTTCATCGCGGGTCCGCGTGGAGGACACGATGTCCACGATGTAGCCGCGCAATTCATCGCTGATGCGGACGCCACGCGTCGCCTCAAGCAAGGCCACGAGTTCGTCGCGGTTCACCACCGGCTCCAGCGTGTCGACGGGATGGCGGTGAATCTGGTCGGAAAGGATGGCGCGTTCTTCCTCTGCCGTCACGTAACCCAGACGGCTCTGGATCATGAAGCGGTCCATCTGTGCTTCCGGCAGCGGATAGGTTCCCCGGAACTCCACGGGATTCTGGGTGGCGATGACGAAGAAGAGGCCATCGAGATCATGGCGCTCGCCATCGATCGTCGCCTGGCGCTCGGCCATGGCCTCCAGCAGTGCGGACTGGGTGCGCGGGGAGGCGCGGTTGATTTCGTCCGCGAGCAGGATATCGGCGAATACCGGACCGGGGCGAAAGCGGAACTCCTGGGTCCGGGGATCGAAGATCGAGACTCCGAGGATATCCCCCGGCAGCAGGTCCGGGGTGAATTGCACGCGCTTGAAGCCGGCACCGCCCACGGAGCGGGCGATCGCCTTGGCTAAGGTGGTCTTGCCGGTGCCGGGCACGTCCTCCACGAGGGCGTGACCACCGGCCGCAAGGCAGGCGAGGATATTCCGGAGAGCTGCATCCTGGCCACGCACAACGGTGCGGACGGCATTTTCAAGCAGGCTGGCGGTACGTCGGGCGGAAGGCAGTTCGCTCATTCGGTGGATTTCGGGCGGCTCTCGCGGGTAGCGGCGGAAAGGGTACGATGTTTCTCGTAGATGGACTCAAGTTCGCCGCGTGCGCCTTCCGGAAGGCGGGCGGTCACACGATCCCAAACGCTGCGGTTCAGGAATTCGCGGCTACGCGTGAGCGGGTCGTAGAGATCAATTTCCGGCAGGACCTTCGGGCCTGACGGCGTGGATGCCACCACGATGAGAGGATAGCCATCGGCGGAATCATCCCCATGGGCCGGAGGCACGCGCAGGGATACGGCGGCCCAGCGTCCGGCGCGATGAATCCCAAGGATCTCGCCCTTCTGACGCGGCATGAGCTCGTAGCTGGTCTTCTTCAACAAGCCGGCCGAACCCGCGTCATCATCAAAGCAGGCGGACAACGCGAGCATGCGCGCCCCGTCACCGGCGGCGATGGCAGAGCGCCACTCATCCACCACCTTGCGGGCTTCTTCCTCGCTTGGTGCGGAATCCGCAGGGATCCCGCCGATCCGGACGAATACACCCGCGGACCAATTTCTCTCGCGCGTCTGGACCGCGGTGCCGATCCACTTGCCCATCGCCCCGCCATCCTTCACGTGGGCGAGCGCGGGCGCACCGGAGAAGCCGCTATTCGCGAGCCAGCCCGCCGGACCGCGATGGAAAAACAAGGTCTCGATGGCCGCCTTTCCAGGATCTTGCCCGGAGAACATCTGGATCAGGGCGCAGGCGTCGTCACCTTCTTCGTGCACCTCAAGCAAGATCGGAGAAGCGGCTCCCGCCGGCTGGTGGATGCGCTGCCAGAGCATGGCCGCACGACTGATGGCCTCGACCCCGGCGGACCTCCTCGCCCCGGGATCCATGCGTCGGCAAACTTCTTGGAAAGAAGGGGCTTGGAGCGCGGCCATCATTGCCTGCGCGGCGTCTTGCGCGCTTGGCTCCGGCTTTGCCGTGAGCGTCTCCGCAAGTTTCTCGGGAAGCAGTGCAAGGAGATCCGCATCGTAGTTCTCCGCTTCATCCTCCCGGCCCGGCGACTTCTTCGGAGCCTGGGGGCTGAGCAATTCATGCGGCAGGTCGATGCGCCATGACCCGGCCTTCGATTTCACGAAGGGCAACTGCACGGACTTCGCGCGCGGGCGCAGGGCGAAGTTCGCCGCGGGATCGATCCCCACCACACTCACCACGGCATCCGATTGATTTTCCTCCACCAGCACGATGGCTCGTGCGGCCTCCGGTGCGGCAAGCAGCCGCCACTGGGGATGGGTAATCTCCTTCCGCTGCAGGATGCGGGACAAGATCGGGAAGGCATCATCGAAGTCCGCAGGCCGCGGATTTTCGAGGCCGCCGAGCATCGCGAGCACGGCGGGCAGATCCTTCGCCTGTAGCGCGGCGAGAAAGTCCTTCGCCAGATTCCCGGGCGTGGCCTTATGGAGCTGCTCCGGGCTCTTCACCTTCTTCATCTCATCGAAGAGCACGGAGAAGGCGTCCTCCTTCAAGCGCACCAGCTGGGTGCTCCGGGTGCGGAGCATCCAGTCTTCCAAGCCCTTCATGCGCTTCAGGAAGCCGGGACGAAGGCTGAGCCCGGTGTTGTTGAAAGACGATGGAAGCGGCGCGGGCACCCAGCGGCCTTCGCTCTTCACCAAGCCCACCGCGTGGATCTGCACGCTGTCGGCATCGAAATTCGTGATCTGCGAGACGAGCACCGCGGCGAGGTCGCCATCTTCCCTGTCGGCCACTGCCTTCAGATCGTCCGGGCGCAGGCCCTCGCGAAGATGGGAAATCCTCTTCCGGATCGCTTTCAAATCATCCTCGCTGGTGTCCGGAGAAATCGCGGTCTCGTCCACGAGCTTCGCTTCCGCCTCGCCCGACGCCACATGGCGCAGCCACTCGACGGCGGCTTCCGAAGGGCTCTGCCCCCCATAAGCGATGCCGCCTGCGAGCAGCAGGGCGATGACGGCCGCGGATCTCATAGAGTCTGGTGAAAGCGATCGGACGCCTGCAGCGAGAGCACGAAGCCGGTGAGGAGATCGATGGTGCGCTCGATGTCATCGAGGTGCGCCGTTTCCACGACCGAATGCATGCAACGCAATGGCAAGGATACCAACGCACTGGGAACGCCCTCGCGCATGTGGAAAATCTTGTCCGTGTCCGTGCCGGTGAAGCGGCTGCTGGCCTCATGCTGCACGGGGATCTTCGCCTTGTCCGCAACGTCGATGAGACGCTGCACCACCAGCGGATGGCTGGCGGTACCGTGACTGATGGTCGGGCCACCGCCCAGCTTCACGGTGCCGAACTTGGAATTGTCGATGCCCGGAGTGTCGGTGGCGTGGGTGACATCGAGGCAGACGCAGACATCCGGGAAGAGCCGGTAGGTGGCCATCATGGCGCCGTTTCCGCCGATTTCCTCCTGCACCATGTTCGCACAGATCAGGGAGAAGCCTGGCTTCTTCTTACCCTTTGCGATGCGCTTCAGGACTTGGGCGATGATGTAGCCGCCGATGCGATTATCGATCGCGCGACCGACGAGGCGCTTGTGGGCCAGCTCGGTCGGGCCGTCTTCATAGACGCCCGGGTGACCGACGCGCAGGCCCATGGCGGTGACTTCCTTCGCATTCGAAGCACCGACATCCACCCAGAGTTCGTGGATCTGCGGGGCTTTTTCGTCACCCAAGCTGTCGCGGCGCAGGTGGATCGCGGTATTGCCGATGATCCCCATCACGGGACCCTTGTCGCCTTGGAAAATGATACGACGCCCGCGGGCAGTGGCGGTATCGCTGCCACCGATGCGGTCGATCCGGATAAAGCCATCCTGCTGGATGGTCTTGATCATGAAGCCGATCTCATCGGCGTGGGCGGCGAGCATCACGCTACGCTGGGACTTGCCCGTGAGGGTCGCCCAAGTGGAGCCGTAGGCATCGCAAGCGATCTCCGAGGCGGTCGGCCGGAGATAATCCGCCCAAACGCGCTGGCCGGGCATTTCAAAACCGGTGGGGCTAGGGGTCTTGAGCAGGGTGAAGAGGAAGTCCCGGTCGTCTTTCGTCATCCCCGCCATTCAAGCAGTTGTAGGGCAGAGGGCAATCGGGGAGTGAGGTTTAGCGGACAGAGATCTTTCCTCCAGCCCGAAGCCTCCCATTTCCAAGCGGTTCTCCGGGATCCGGCTACGCCAAATGCTATTTTCACCCATTTCAGGGGACAGCAGGGCAACTTGCCATGCTCACGCCGCCGACCACAGGATGAAGCGTAAACCCATCGATCCCATGCGTACCCGTGTTCCCGCGCTTGCTGCCTTGCTCTTCACTTTTGCGGTAGCCTTGCCGGCGCTGCCAATCGCGGCGCAGGCCGCCGAGGTCGCCGCCTTCAATGGAGGAACGAGCACCTGGCACGATGGTTTCGTCCGCTACGACTTCATCATGAATGTCGAGACGCTGGAGATCTCGCCCTTCAAGGCTCCGGCCGGGGAGAACTTCGCGGTGCGCGATCCGAAACCGGGGACCCGACGCTGCGTGGTGATCGCGCCGAAGAAGGCCGCACCGGGAAATCCGTGGTCATGGCAGGGCTGCTACTGGGACCATGAACCGCAGACCGAGGTCGAGCTGCTGAGGCGCGGATTCCACATCGCCTACATCTCGGCGAACGCGGAGCTGCGACCCGGCAAGGAATGGGACAAGTGGTACGAGTTCCTGACAACGGAGCACGGACTATCGCCGAAGCCTGCCTTCATCGGCATGAGCCGGGGCGGCGAGTATTCCTACACGTGGGCAACGGCGAACCCGACCAAGGTCTCCTGCATCTATGCGGACAATCCGGGAGGAAACGCACAGATGATCGCGGGGCTGGGAGGTCTGGCCGAGAATGACGTGCCACTGCTCCATGTCTGCGGAAGCATGGACCCGCTGCTGGGGAGATTCTCCAATCTGATCGAAACGATCTATCAGCAAATGGGCGGACGGATCTCGGTGATCCTCAAGGACGGAGCGGGTCACCATCCGCATAGCCTGCGTGATCCGAAGCCGATCGCCGATTTCATCGAGCAAAGCGTCCAGGCACGCAGCACCGCGACGCCGGCCTTCGCAGGTGAAAAGAGCCGGAGGAGCAGTTTCTATGGCAACGACATGAGCTATGCCTTCTCGGAAACGGAGGGCACCTCGATCACCAGCCGTGGTGCCCGCTTTACCGGGTGCTATGATCGCTACGCCTTCGAGCTGCCGGAAGTGGAAGGGGCGGTGAATGTGATCGTGCCGAAGAAGGCCGCCGCCGGAACGCCGTGGGTCTTCCGCGCGGGCGTGGTGGAGCGGGACGCGACGGTGGACCTGGCCCTGCTCGCGAAGGGCTACCACATCGTCACAGGCCCCATTTCCTACAACAAGGATGGTGCGGACCTGAAGCACTGGAATGCGGTCTACAAGCATCTCACCGGCCATGGCTTTTCCGCGAAGCCGGTGATGGAAGGTGCAGGCCGCGCGGCCGGTGAAGCCTACGCATGGGCGATCGCGAATCCCGACAAGGTATCCGGCATCTATGCCGAGAATCCGGTGCTGCAGTCCTTCATGTCGGAGGAACCGCTGCTGGAGAACCTGGCACCGCTGGCGACGGCGAAGGTGCCGCTGATCCATGTCTGCGGATCTCTCGACCCAGCCCTTGAGGACCAGACCCGCGCGGTCGAGAAGCGCTACACGGCACTCGGCGGGAAGATCACCGTGATCCTTCAAGAAGGCATCGCCCACTATCCCCTCTCACCCCGCGATCCACACGCGGCCGTGGAGGCCATCACAGGATCGCAGAAGTGAGGTATCTGCAAGGATGGGGACCGGAATGGACTGGATGAATGGGATCTTGTAGCCGAGATCCCTCAGAGCATCTGACGACGGGTTTTACTTCTTGGCGGCGAAGAAGCTGCGGATCTCCGCGCCGATCTCCTTGGCGTGGGTTTCCAACGCGAAGTGCCCGGTGTCATAGAAGACGACCTTGGCATCCGGGTTGTCACGCTTGTAGGCCTCCGCACCGGGAGGAAGGAAGAAGGGGTCATTCTTTCCCCACACCGCAAGGGTGGGCACCTTGTAGGTGCGGAAGAACTCCTGGAACTTCGGGTAGAGCTTCACGTTGTTCTGATAGTCACCGAAGAGATCAAGCTGGGCTTCCGCGCTCTGAGGGCGGTCAAGCATGGCTTGATCGAGCGTGTAGGATTCGGGAGCGACGAGGCTTTCGTCCTTCACGCCATGGACGTACTGCCAGCGGGTGACTTCGGGGCTGAAGAACTTGCGGAGAGCATCGCGATTTTCCTGAGTGGGCTTGTCCCAATAGGTTTTGACGGGCCTCCAGCCTTCTTCCGAAAGGCCTTCGACGTAGGCATTCCCATTCTGGGTAACAATACCGGTGATGCGATCAGGATACTTCAGGGCCAGGCGCAGGCCGACCGGCGCGCCGTAGTCGAAGATGTAGATCGAGAACTTCCCGAGCTTCTGCTGCTCCACGAAGTCCCCCATCACCTTGGCGAGGTGGTCGAAGGTGTACTGGAACTTGGTGTGATCGGGCGCGCTGGAGAAGCCGAAGCCGGGAAGATCCGGGGCCATCACGTGGAAGTCTCCGGAAAGCTCGGGGATGAGGTCCCGGAACATGTGGCTGGAAGTCGGGAAGCCGTGGAGCAGGAGGATGACCGGCTTTCCGGGGTCTCCGGCTTCGCGATAGAAGATATCGGCTTCAGGCAGGGTGACGGTCTTGTAGCGGACCACGGTATTCCCGGGTTCGGCGGCTGCCGGGGATGCGGTGAAGAGCGAGAGCGCAAGGGCTCCGGACGCGAGGATGGATGACGTGTTCATTGGAGTGAATTGTTGTAACCTTCAAAAATCACAAATGACAGTTACTCGATGTCTCCATCCCTGAAACTTGTCAAATCTAATTTTAAAGGTTACAATCGGCACGTGAGCACAGTTGGCCCTGAATTCGTTTTCCTTGGTGAGCATCCGGCCTTGGATTTCGCAAATACCCTCTACGCGCCGCACGGCGAGTTGGAAGACCAGCTGCGGTCCTGGGGCGACATCGTGGAGTGGCTTCGGCAGGCGAATCTCAGCGATGGGACGGCCCTCGAAGCGACCAAGGCCGAGGGCGAGGCGGCCGTGGAAGCGGTGGTGGCGCTGCGAAGAGCCTGGGCGAAGCAGATCGAGGGAATCCTGGAGGAAAAGCCGCTCCGCAAGGAGTTCCTGCAAACCCTGAACGCGGCTTTGGAGAAGGATCTCTTTTCAGAAGCGGTGGTCGCAGAGGACGGGGCGGTCGGGCTGCAGCGGTCCGAGTCAAGGCTACGGGGCAGCGAGCGGGCGCTGGCTATCCTAGCACGCCAGATCGCGGTCTTTCTCACGGAGTGCAACCATGAGTACCTGCGGCAATGCGCGGGACCGGGGTGCGTGCTGTATTTCTACGACACCACGAAGAATCATCGCCGCCAGTGGTGCAGCGCGGCGGCCTGCGGGAACCGGCATAAGGTGGCGGCTTTCCGCGAACGGCAGGCGAAGAAGCGGACTAGCTAGAAATGGAGCAAACCCCGTTCGCAACACCTTTGGCGTTGGCGATGCACCAATGAGGCACCCCGGGTAGGCCTGCGGCCAACCCGGGGCTTTGCTACGATGCCCCTTTGGGGCAAAGGGAGATCGGCTTAGAACCCGAGGAAGTTCTCCAAGATCCGCTTTCCGTCCTGAGTCAGGATCGACTCGGGGTGGAACTGGACTCCGTGAACCGGGTGCTCCTTGTGGCGCAGGCCCATGATCTCGCCCTCAGCGGTCCATGCGGTGATCTCCAGGCAGTCCGGGAGGGTCTCGCGCTTCACGATCAGGGAGTGGTAGCGGGTCGCCTCGAAGGGGCTCGGAAGCCCGGCGAAGACACTCTGCCCCTCATGAAGGATGGGCGAAGTCTTGCCGTGCATGAGGCGATCCGCGCGGACGACGTCTCCGCCGTAGACCTGGCCGATCGACTGGTGGCCGAGGCAGACGCCGAGAATCGGGGTGGTGGCGCCCAGTTTCTCGATGAGTTCGCAGGAGATGCCCGCTTCCGTCGGCGTGCAGGGACCAGGTGAAATGCAGATGCGCTCGGGCTTCAGGGCCTTCACGTCGTCCACCGTCAGCGCGTCGTTCCGCACGATCTTCATCTCCGCCCCGAGCTCGCCGAAGTATTGGACGAGGTTGTAGGTGAAGGAGTCGTAGTTATCGATGATGAGCAACATGGCGGCTTATCCTTCGAGGGTTTTGGCGAGGGCGATGGCGCGGAGCAGGGCCTTGGCCTTGTTCACCGTCTCGTTGTATTCGTAAGTGGGATCGGAGTCCGCGACGACACCGGCACCGGCTTGGACATAGGCCTTGCCGTCTTTCAGCAGGCAGGTGCGGAGGGTGATACAGGAGTCGTGGCCGCCATCGAAGCCGAAGTAACCGACCGCGCCGGCATAGGCGCCGCGGCGGCTTTTCTCGAGCTGGTTGATGATCTGCATGGCGCGGATCTTCGGCGCGCCGCTGACGGTGCCCGCCGGGAAAGTGGCGCGCAGCACGTCGTAGGCACTGTGGGTGTCATCGAGCGTGCCGGTGACATTCGACACGATGTGCATCACGTGGCTGTAGCGCTCGATGATCATGAAGTCATCGACCTTCACGCTGCCGTGCTCGGCGATGCGGCCGACGTCATTCCGGGCGAGATCGACGAGCATGAGGTGCTCGGCGCGCTCCTTCGGATCGGCGAGGAGATCGGCGGCAAGGGCATCGTCCTCCTCGGGAGTCTTACCCCTCCAGCGGGTGCCCGCGATCGGACGAATGTCGATGCGGCCCTCGATGGCGCGGACGTGGACCTCGGGCGAAGAGCCGACCAAGGAGAAATCGCCCAGTTCCAGAATGAACATGTAGGGCGAGGGATTCACATGGCGCAGGGCACGGTAGAGATCCACTGGAGAACGGTGGAAGTCCGCGGCAAAGCGCTGGCTGGGGACGAACTGGAAGACGTCGCCCGCGGCGATGAACTCCTTTCCTTCGAGCACCATCTGCTCGTACTCGGCCTGGGTGGTATTGCTCTCCGCCTTTTCCGGTTCCACGGGAGCGAGGCCATTGAGGGCCGGCACGTGGAGCGGGCGGTTCAGCATTTCCACGATGGCGGCGACCTTCGCTTGGGCAGCGCCGTAGGCTTCCTCAAGCGTGGCGTGATCGCCGGTGAATGCATTCGCGATGATCTGGAGGCGGCGGAGGCGCTGATCGAAGACGATCAGGGTATCCGCCAGCAAGAACACGGCATCCGGGATCCCGAGGTCGTCATTGGCGTGGGCCGGGACAGTGGACTCGAACTGCCGGACCGCGTCGTAGGAAAGGTAGCCGACCAAGCCGCCGCAGAAGGGCGGCAGGTTCCCGTGTGTGACCGGCTTGTAGCCCGCCATGTGACGCTCTAGCGCGGCCAGGACGTCGTCCTCCACGGTGACCTTTTCGACGGAGGAACCTTCGCGGATCGTCAGATCCTTGCCGCGGGCCTCGATGACGCGGCGCGGGCCGCTGCCGATGATCGACCATCGTCCGCTCTTATCCGTGCTTTCGGCGCTCTCGAGCAGGAAGGAATGACGCGCGTCGCGCACCTTGAGGTACGCGGACAGCGGCGTCTCGAAGTCCGCGGCAAGCTGGGTGTAGACAGGGATGACATTTCCCTGCCCGGCCAGCTTGGCGAAGGCTTCGAACGACGGTTCGACCGGTAGTGGATTCACAACGCGCGGGAGCATGCCCGCGAACGGCCCGGGCGCAAGTCCCGAGGACAACCGATGGTGCTGAATCCACCGGGCTTAGCGCGGATTTCCCGAAGGACTGCCACCCTCCATGCCGAGGGGGAAATCAGCCACCAGATCCGCCGCGCGAGCGCGCTCGGCGGGGTCGCCGCCCTCTTGGGCGAGGAGGCTGCGGGCGCGGGAAATGGCGTCCCGGTAGGCCGACTCCAGCTTTCTGCCGGGGCCGTAGAGCTCGATCTCGAAGATCGCGTAGCCCCAATTCGAGAGCTCGACGCCTTGGAATTTGAGAAAGCGGGCCTCGACCGGCGGAAAGGAGAGCGGGTCAAAGCGACGCTCCACGGTGAACGTCGAATCGTCGGCAAGGACATTGACCCAAGACTCTCCATCCTTGGATGCCAGCATCTTATAGCGGGCTCCGCGCTGGATCTCCCAATGGATCACGGCGCGGTCGAGGGTCTCGATTTTCCCGAGATCCACGGTGAGCCAGCCATCCGGGATCGCCGCGGTGGACCAGCGGGTCGAGAGATCGCCATCGACCGCTTTTCCCGGGGCGAGTTCGGCGCGTCCGAGTTCCCATGAAGACGCGGTAACCGGCTTGCCAAGGGCCAGATTGCGGCCTGCACCGAGCAGGTCCACGGGTCGATCGAGGACCGTGAAATTGTCGATGGCCCCGATGAAGGCGTGGTGATCGCTGCCGATCCGCGCGAGTGGAAGGGCGAAGGTAGTGAGCCGCATGCGGTGGACGAGGCGCTCCACGTGTTCGTCGCCATTCACGTAAAGGCAGGTGCCTTTCGAGTCACCGGTGAGGGTGATGTCGGACCATTGGTCGGCAGGCGGAGCAAAGTCGAAGAGGGTGGTGTCACCCTCTTTCGCAAAGCCGAGCTTGCCACTGCCTTTGGTGTTGAGGGTGAGGGTTCCTTGGGGGGATTCGAGGATGATGGCGTCCGGAGGATTTCCGGGATCCGGCTTCAGGGAGAAAGAGAGGGTGTAACCAAAGCCCTTCGCTTCGAGAGGTGTGGCGACGTAACTTTCGCCGCCTTTCAATTGGAGGGCTTGGCCGGTTTCGCCGGGGATGAAGGCGATGTTCTTCGCATGGCCGGTGCGGTCGTTTCCGGAACGGTCATCAAGGTCGCCGTCGAAGCGATACGTCAAAAGGGAGCCATCCTTCGCGACGGTGGCGGCGGAATAGCGGAGGTTTGCCGCGGGGTCTTCCTTGATGAGGGAACTGCGGGTTTGGAAGGCGGAGTAATCGGCATCCTCACGGGAGCCGCGCCAGCATTTCTCGGCGAAGACCGGCACGGCGGCGAGAAGTCGGTCGGTGGTATCGTCCATCGAGATGCCGTAGGAGGGCGAGCGGTCATTCCAGATGGCGAAGTTCGCGCCATTCATCTGCGGATGATCCGCGGGAACGGTGAGCGCGGGGAATTGGTTCGGCTCCCAGTTGCGGTAGAGATCGGCGGTGTCGAGGTAGTCGCGATAGATCCCGGAGTAGGGCACGATGTAGAGCTTGGCGTCGTCGATGTTCGTGAGGCGGTGGCCGGCGGGCAAGGCGGTGGCGGCATTTCCCCAGCCCCAGTTCCAGAGGTCGATCTGGAGCCGCTTGTCGACGGGGGTGGTGCCGCTGTAGCGATCCAAACCACCCCATGCATGCGCTTCCTTTCCGTAGGCATGCACGTGTGCGAAGATCTCGTTCATCCATGCGCGGAGAAGCTCGCGATCCTCCTGGGTGGAGGTCTCCACTTCATCGGTGCCGATGTGAACCACGGGGCCGGTGAAGGTCGGATGCCGGGGATCGAGATACTCGGACCAGAGCTTCTTCATGAACTCCATGCCCGCGGGATTCCGGAGATCGAAAGCACCGTGGGAACCAAGCTCCGGCCGGTAGCGGAGAATGGCTCCAACGTGGCCGGGACCATTGATCTCCGGGACCACGGTGACGCCCAGCGATTTGCCGAGCTCGATGAGATCGCGGAACTCCTGCTTGGTATAGTGGCCGTCTTTCGCTGCGAGTCCGGGAAAGGTCTCGCTCTCCAAGCGGAAAGCCTGGTCATCGGTGAGATGCAGGTGAAGGACATTCAGCTTGTACCACGCGAGGTCGCGGACGAGGCGGCGCAGGTAGCCGATCGTGTAGAACTTCCGCGAGACATCGAGGGTGACTCCGCGCATGCGGTACTTCGGGAAGTCGATGGCTTTCCCGCAAGGGAAGCGATCATGCGAGGGCGCTTGGGAGAGAACCTGAAGCAGGGTCCTTGATCCACGGAGGATACCGAGATGATGTCGGGCGGTGAGGGTCAGATGTTCGCCCGCTTCGAGGGCGTAGGCTTCTTTGCCCGGCTGGGGGAAGGCGGGATCGAGAACCAAGGCGATGTCTCCCGGATGAGGCTCCCCCTTGGCAACCGCAGGCAAGCTGCCGGTTTGAAGGAGGAGATCATGAGCGACGCCTTCCGCCAGATCGGAGAGTTCGTCGCTGGAAATCAGCAATCGCGTCGCCGGGCCAAAGACTGTCGCAGCTTCCCTGCCCTGCCATTGCTGGAGCGAGGGAATGACCGAGGGCTCCGGATTTTCCGCGGCGTGAAGAAGGCCCGCCCCGAGGAATAGGGAGAAGGCGCAAGCAAGGGAAACGGGAGCAACCACCGCGGGATTACGCCCTTGGACGCACCCGCTCTTCCCCCGAATTTCCAAAAAGGTGCCGGGCATCCTGGCCGGCACCTGCTTTCACTGTTAGCGGGCTCAGCCGTTCAGCTTGGCCAGCGACTTCGGCAGGAAGACGCCATCCTTCCGGATCACCTTGCCGTCGAAGAGGATTTCGCCACCGCCGTAGTCCTTGCGCTGGATGCAGACCATGTCCCAGTGGACTTGGGAGCGGTTGCCATTGTCGGCTTCCTCGTAGGCTTGGCCCGGGGTGAAGTGGAAGGAACCGCCGATCTTCTCGTCGAAGAGGATATCGCGCATCGGGTGCTTGATGGCGGCATTGTAGCCGAGGGCGAACTCGCCGATGTAGCGGGCGCCCGCGTCGCTATCGAGGATCTTGTTGATCTCCTTGTTCTTCCCGGGGGACTCGGCCTTCACGACCTTGCCCTTCTCGAAGGTCAGCTTGATCGAGTCGAAGGGGATGCCCTGATAGATGGTCGGGGCATTGTAGGAAATGACGCCGTTCACGGAGTCCTTCACCGGAGCGGTGAAGACCTCGCCGTCCGGGATATTGTGAGTGCCCGCGCAGACGATGGCGGGGATGTCCTTGATCGAGAAGGTGAGGTCGGTGCCCGGGCCCTTGATCTGCACCTTGTCGGTCTGGTCCATCAGCTTCTTCAGCGCGGTGGCGGCAGGAACGAGGCTCTTGTAATCGACCAGACAGACATCAAAGTAGAAATCCTCGAAGGCCTCGGTGCTCATGCCGGCCTGCTGGGCCATCGAAGGGGTCGGCCAGCGGAGCACGCACCACTTGGTCTTCTTCACGCGCCAATCGATTACCGGGCGCATGTGCTTCATCGCGAGCTTCATGTTCGTCGCCGGGACATCGCTGCTTTCGGCGATGTTGTGGCTGCCGCGGATCGCGATGTAGGCGTCCATGTCCTTCATCTCGGCGAGAAGATGCTTCGACATGATCTTATACTGCTCGTCTTCCGCACCCTTCAGCATCTCGCGGGTCAGGCGGGAATTGTGAAGGCGCAGCACGGGCAGCGCACCCTTGGCGCGGGCCTCGCGGATCAGGGCCAAGCCGATCGATTCCGGCACATCGTAGAGATCAAGGAGGATCTTTTCTCTCTTCTGCAGGGAGGTGGAGTAGCGGACGAGTTGGCGGGCAAGCTGATCGATGCGCGGGTCGTGCATGCGTCTGCTTAGCGAGGCTTTTCCCAAGGCGGAATCCGAAAAGCAGCCGGGGCGCGGTTTTAGATCGGGGCTTGCGAATCGGGTGTGATCTTTTGTCGGGAACTCACCTTGCCGTTCGAGGACGCGCTTGAGCCTTTCGCGCTCTTTTCCGGAAGTTCCACCGCCTCTTTGGAGCCAGTCGAAAGCGACTCCTCGATTCTCAAGCATGCCGTCACATGATCCCTCTTGCGCAGGGCCGCCGGTGCCGCTTCTCCTCCCGCCATGCGTCTCGGCATCCTTGGCTCCGGTTCCGGCTCGAACATGCAGGCGATCCTCGATGGCGTCGCGGATGGCTCGATTCCCGCGACCATTGCGCTGGTGATGACGGAGAACCCGCAGGGCTACATTCTGGAACGAGCAAGGAAGGCCGGCATCCCGACCGCGCTGATCGATTGCCGGGGCTTCAAGTCCAAGTTCCCGGAGGAGGCGCAGGCGGAGACCGCCGCCGCACTCAAGGAAGCCGGAGTCGATGTGGTATGTCTGGCCGGCTTCATGCGGCTTGTGAAAAAGCCCCTCCTCGAGGCCTTCCCGGATCGCATCCTCAATATCCACCCTGCCCTGCTGCCCGCCTTTCCCGGCCTGCAGGCATGGCGACAGGCGCTGGAAGCCGGGGTAAAGGAGACCGGCTGCACGGTCCACTATGTCGATGGCGGGATGGATACCGGGCCGGTCATCCTGCAGGGAAAGGTGCCGGTGCTTGAAGGCGACACCCCGGAATCCCTGCACGAACGGATCCTCGAAGCGGAGCACCGCATCTACCCCGAAGCGATCCGGATCGTGGCGCGGAAACTTGCCGTCCCCGCACCGGGAATGTGATTGCCGGAAATGCGGGGATCTGGAGGATCTGCCCGCCGATGATGCCTGAAACCCAAGCCCTCCGCGCACCGGTCGCCTCATGAAAGACGATCTTCCCGGTGCAACCCAGGAGGAGGTGGCCAAGCATATCCCCGGTCTGGATGGCGTGCGCGGCCTGGCCATCCTGATGGTGATGTTCAGTCACTTCATCAAGCAGGGTGACCACCTGAACGAGAGCCTGCCCCTGCATCGCCTGATCTCCAGCGGCTTCCTAGGGGTGGACCTGTTCTTCGTGCTGAGCGGCTTCCTGATTACCGGTATCCTGGTGGAGGCGAAGAAAAAGTCGCACTACTTCCGTACCTTCTACATCCGCCGGGCCCTGCGCATCTTCCCGCTCTACTACCTCGTGCTGGCGGTGGCCTTCCTCTCCGTCCCGCTGCTTTCTCCCGAAGATGCTCCCAAGCTGACCGGTGCGGACTCTCCGTGGTGGTACTGGCTCTATGCCTCGAACATCGGCATGGCCTTCAAGGGTGACTGGCTGACCTCCCCGACATGGGTCGACCTCGGCCACTTCTGGTCGCTCGCGGTGGAGGAACAGTTCTACATGGTCTGGCCGCTGGTGGTTTTCTTCGTGAACCCGAAGTGGCTCTTCCGGCTGTGCCTGCTGCTGGTGATCACCAATCCTCTGGTCATGGGGTGGCTCTACCTAACCATCGGCGACCAGGCCACCTACACCTCCACGCTCAGCCGCACCGGCCTGCTGGCGGCAGGGGGCCTGCTGGCGGTGGTCTGGAAGAATCCGGCCCGGAAGCCGCGCTGGATGAGGATGGCGCTTCCTGTCTTTTGCCTGTCGGGACTGCTGCTGCTGCTGGACCGGACCTTTTTCGGAAAGCACCTCGCGATGTACGAGCCGCTGATCATGCTGTTCTGCGGAGCCGCCTGCGTCGCGCTCGCTTCGAAGACCACCGGGTTCAGCTTCTTCCGGCGTTTCTTCGAGTCCGATCTCCTCCGCTGGTTCGGGAAATATAGCTACGGGATCTATGTGTACCACCACGCCCTGCGGAGCGTGTGGGTTCATTTCATCTGGGAACGGCTGGCCGTACCCCTGGTAGGTCCGGGCTGGGCGGGAACCGCCATCTACTTCATCGTGGCCACCGCCGCCACGCTGTCCCTCTCCTGGCTAAGCTGGCACTTCTTCGAGGCCAAGATCCTGTCCCTGAAGCGCCATTTCACCTACGATTCCGCGAAGGTTTGAGCCCCGGCAACTGCGGCAGGATCTGATCTGCCATCTTGCGGTGGGTCTCGACCGTGGGATGACCGTCCGCCACATAGCCGCCGGGAAACTCGTCGAACGTGGCATAGGTCACACGCGGGCTGCCGAGCTCGGTCACCACCCGGCCGATCTGCTCACGAGCCCAAGGCGTGTAGGGCGAAAGCGCCACGATCCGCGCCTGAGGATGGGCGGCGCGTACGGTATCGATCAGGCGGCGATATTCCCGGCGGAAATTGGCGGAGTCCTTTTCCCGGATGCTGCCGTCCTTCCGCGCCAGACCGGTGCGGTCATTCAGGCCGAGGGAAATCACCACCAGATCCGGAGTCCAGCAGCTGAAGTCCCAGCGCGGACTCCGCTCGTCCATGAGCGTGCGCCCATAGCGCTCGACCATCGCACTGGAACGGCTGCCCTGCCAATCGCAGAGCACCCCGTTTCCGGAACGACAGACGGTGACGTACTCCGCATCCAGATCCCGGGCGATCATCGCGGCATAGCCTTTCTCGGAATCGGTGACGGCGAACTTCCTTTCCCAAGGCAAGGTCGGCGCGGTCGCTTCATTTCCCTCCGCAGCCGTGAAGGAATCGCCAATGAACTCGATCTTGAGGCGTGGCTGCGAACGCTCGTCGATGAGGCGGGAACCCTCATCCAGGGCAAATCGGGAAATCTCGGTGGGCCGGGCGAAGGAAATATTCCGCCTCGCCAGCCGGAGACTGTGAGACCCCGGAGAGAGCCCTTTTGCCAAGGTGACCCAGCCCGCGTTCCCGGGACCTCGCACGACCCGCTGGAACTCCCCGTCGATGTGGACATTGAAGTAATTTCCCGGGTCGTCGATTTGCACCGCGATCGAGCGTCCGGTGAAGCCGGTGCTGAGGTAAAATCCCGGCCATGAGGCCCGCCGGTCCCCGTCCGCCGTCTCCTCCCAGCGCCCGACGTAGTGAACCGCGGGGTGGGAGGCAGGGAATTCCGCGCGCTTTTCCGGTGGACCGTGGACCAGCTTGCAGGAGCTGAGGGCGAGCGCCGCAGCAGCCGGGATAAAGGAAAGCCAACGCATGCGCGCGGATCTTTGGGGGGCCGGGAAGCCCCCCGACAACCGCAAAATTCCCGTATTTCTCCCGGCTTGAAACCCCGGCCGGGGGCCGCTAGCGTCCGCCGCCCCGGTCCCTATGCCAAAAGTCCACATCCGCACCTACGGTTGCCAAATGAACGAACGCGACTCCGAACAAGTCGCGCAGATGTTCAGCGAAGGCGGCTACACGGTCACCCCCGTGGAAGCGGAGGCAGATGCCATCCTCGTGAATACCTGCTCGGTCCGTGACCAGGCCGAGCAGAAGGCGCTGGGAAAAATGGGGAACATGGGCAGCTACCGGCGGAACAAGCCCCACGTGGTCTTCGGCTTCATGGGCTGCATGGCCCAGAGCCGCGGCCCGGAGCTCTTCGAGCGGATCCCTCACCTGGACGTGGTGGTGGGCACGCAGAAGTACCACAAGGTTTTCGAGTATGTGGACACCATCCTCCAGCGCCGCTTGCAGCGCCGGATGGATGAGCTGGAACTCTCCCTCACCGGTGAAAGCGTCTGCGACGTGGAGGAGGAAGCAGGTTCGCAGAACACGATCCGCGACCATATCCCAAAGGATCTCAACGCCTCCGCCTTCGTTTCGATCATGCAGGGCTGCAACATGCGCTGCTCCTTCTGCATCGTGCCGGATACCCGCGGAAAAGAACGCGGTCGCCCGATCCAGGAGATCGTGGAGGAAGTGAAGCGCCTGCGCGATCACGGCGTGAAGGAGATCACGCTGCTGGGACAAATCGTGAACCTCTACGGTCGCACGGAGTTCGAGAAGGTGGATGGCAAGTCGCCCTTCGTGCAACTCCTCGAGCAGGTGCATGCGGTCGAGGGCATCGAGCGCATCCGCTTCACCTCGCCTCACCCGATCGGCTATCGCGACGATCTGGTCGCCGCCTTCACCTACCTGCCGAAGCTTTGCTCGCACATCCACTTTCCGATGCAGAGCGGATCCGACCGCATCCTCAAGGCGATGCGCCGGCCCTACAAGAACGAGAAGTTCGTGGAGATCTGCGAGAAGATGAAGGCCGCCCGGCCCGGCATCGCGATCACCACGGATATCATCGTCGGCTTCCCCGGTGAGGAAGAGGAAGACTTCATGGCGACGGTGGAAACCGTGCAACGCCTGCAGTTCGACAACGCTTTCGTCTTCCGCTATTCGAAGCGCAAGGACACCCCGGCCGCCGACATGGACGGCCAGCTCCCGGAGCGCGTGAAGGAGGAGCGAAACCAGCGCCTGCTGGACGTGGTCAACGAGATCGCCAAGGCCAAGCACCAGGCCATGGTCGGCACGGTGCAGCGCGTGCTCTGCGAGGGACCCTCGAAGACCAACAAACAGCGCCTCACCGGACGCACGGACACCAACAAGATCCTGATCTTCGACGGTGACGCCCACAAGCTGACCGGGCAACTGCTCGACATCCGCGTGGAGGAGAGCACGGGCTTCACGCTCTACGGCAGCGTGATCTGACAGGGCGAAAAAACCGCGCCGCCCCTAGAGGCGTAACCTCACCGCGACCAGTGCGGCGGCGTGGCGATTCTCCACCCCGAGCTTGGCGTAGATATTTTCCAGGTGCTTCTTCACCGTGCCCGGACTGATCTCCAGCAGGAAGGCGATCTCGGCATTGGTCTTCCCCTCCGCGAGCCATCTGAGGACTTCACGTTCCCGCATGCTGAGAGGGACATCCTCCAAGCTCGCGTCCTCGCCCAGGGATCTTGCCAAACGCTGCTGGACTTGAAGGCGGGAGAAAACCTCCCGCACGTGCGGTTCAAGCAAGGCTAACAAGCCCCGTTCGTTAGCAGTGAAGCCGCGCTTGCCGCGGGAACCGATCAGGCTCAAGCGGCAGTCCTTGCGAAGCGACATGTCCAGCACCAGGCCATCTTCCTGGTCTACCTGGCTGAAGCCCTGCGCGTAGAGATCCGTGAGGTGCCACTGCTTCCGGCTCAGGAAATCCGAGATCGCGCCGACGCTGCCGCGGCATTGCTCATAGACGGGATTCTGGTGCGCGTGGGCATGCAGGGAAGCATTCACCGCGGCCGGCACCGCATCCATGGGATCATAGACCGTGCGGACATCCAGCCCTTGGAAGCCATACCAATCCACCACGCAGATGTCGGCGCTGAGCACCTTGCGCATGGCTCCTAACAGGTGGCTGGAAAACTCCTCGGCACTCCGCGTCCGGTGGACGAGGAGCACCGCCTCATTGAATCTCCCGACTTCCGCACAGGAAAGCGTGCGCATACGCGGGATGATTCGGAATTCCGCGTAATTTGGAAGAGCTAACTTCCAAGGACCGGTGCCTGAACGTCTCAGCCGCCGCAAGGGCCGGACGGGCACGATGGAATGGCCTCGACCTGGGACATGACTCTTTGTTATCAGGAGACACCCTCCCCTTACTCAGGCTCCACCTGGCCCATTCCTTCAGCTGGGCATCCCCTCGGGTAAGGACAAACCCAATGAACACCCCTCCTCTCCTCCTACGCCCGAGCTTCCCCAGCAGCTCGAATCACCTTCTATCCGCAGCTCTCGCGGGCGCCCTCTGCTTTGCCACCGCAGGGGTGGCTGACGGCGCCAGTTGGATCGGTGGTAACGGGAACTGGGATAATGCCTTCGGCAGCGAAAACTGGTCGCCTGCCGACGAGCCCGACGACAACGACGATGCGAGCTTCAGTACTCCTCATACTGTCAGGCTCATCATTTCGAGTCCGTTTGTCCTCAGCCATTCGATTGGTTCCCTCAACATGTCCGGCGGGAGCACCTTGAATATGAGCGGTCAGCCCATGTCCGTGTCCGGCTCCGTCGCCCTGAGCGGCACCAATACCCGGCTGGTGGCCCCCAGCAGCTACCTGGGAGTCTACGACGGCAACATTGGTATCAGCAGCGGCAGTACTCTCTTCCTGGACAACGGTTCAGTCTCGCTGGACTCGCTCACCTCCAGCCGCAACTTGACGACCTCCGGCGGCACTCTCCGCGGCCATGGCTATGTCAATCTTGGCGATAGAGGCAACTACGCCCTGAACACCACCATCAACAACAACGGCACCATCACCGCCAGCAACGCCACCTCCACCTCTTTTCCCCCGCCGGAGCCCACCCGCCTTTACTTCGGCACCAGCGATTACAGCGCCACCTTCGACCTCGATGGCTCGCTGGAAACCGGCATCGTCCACATCGACCGCAATCAGACCCTCGAGACCAGAATCCCGCTCGCAGACGCCTTCAATGGCAGCCTCTCGATGGTCCAGAATTCCACGCTGATCATCGACGGCAGGTGGCTTGTCGGTGCCAACACCTCATGGAGCCTCGGCACCGGCGGCACCCTTGCTATCGACAACGGTGCCATTGCTGGCACCGGAGGCGCTCCTGCCGGCACCGCCACCATCGGCGGCATGGCTTTCACGCAGGCAGGCGGAACCATCACGGTGATGGATGCCGACGGCACACTGGTGATCGATGTGCCCTACACCTTCAGCGGCGGTCTGCACAAAACGCCGGTCGCGTTATTCTCAAGAAGAGCGCCACCATCGGTGCCGGTGCCACCTTCGCGGGTACGGGCGCGCTCATCATCGCGAACGGCAGCCAGACGGTGACAGAGCCGGGAGCCAATCTTAACACCGTTGTCAACCTGCAAGGAGCCCTCCGGATCGGCAGCTCCAATACCATCACCGAGCTTACCGCGAAGAAGCTCCAAATGGCTCCTACCGGGGAGCTCCATGTGGACATCATCGGCACCGCCACCAACCAGTCCGACCGGATCATGGTAAGCGGCATCGCGGAACTCAATGGCTCCCTGGATCTCCACTTTGGCGAAGTGTCCCCAGGCGTGCCCTTCGTTCCCGCCGTGGGGCAGAAATTCAGCGTTCTCTCCGCCGGTGGCGGTTTCACGGGCACCTTCAAAACGCTCCGCCCAAGCGCCATGCCCGCGGGGCTCGCCATCAAGATCAGCTACCTGCCTACCCTCGTGGAGGCCGAGGTCATCAGCGGTGACGAATATGAAATCTGGGTCCATGGCTTCCCCACGGTCACCACCCCCGCCGACCGCCTGCTGACCGCAGATCCGGATCACGACGGCTTGAGCAACCTTTTCGAATTTGCCCTTGATGACGATCCTGGCAGCAGCAGCTCCAGCGGGAAGGTTATCGCCAAAATCGCACCGGTCGCAGGTGAGAATGTTCTCACCCTCACCTTCCCCGTCCGCGCTGCGAACGAGTCCTATGATACTCCCGGCGGCGAATTCCTGATGATCGGCATGGGCGACACCCATCTCCACTACAAGGCCCAGGCCTCGGCTGACTTTACTAGCTTCGACCTCGATGTGGAGCGTGTCACCGGTGCTGATGCCACCGCCATTCAGGCAGGCTTGCCTGCGCTCAGCCCCGGCTGGGCCTATATTACATGCCGCAGCGGCGGCGCCGCTACCGCCGACCCGCACAAGTTCATGCGGTTGGACATCTCGGAAGGTCCGCTGCCACCCTGAGGCACCCGCTCAACGCCTGCGCCGCAGGACCATCAGCCCGGCAAGCCCGCAGAGGAGGATCGCCGAAGGTTCCGGGATCGTCTGGAAACCTAACACCAGTTGGTTTCCGGAACGGCGGATACTGAAGTCCCCGCCGAAATTCGGATGGAATCCGGTGGCGTCGAAGCCGATGGCGCTTTCGTCGAAACCAGCGCCGAAGCCTGCGGTGGTGCTGGCGATGACCCATTCATATAAGGTATCCGCCTGCAAATTTCCAAGCGACCCGCTGAGAACGAGATCGAAGGTGTTCAGGCCGATGTCCGCCATGTCGAGCTGGCCGTTGATGCCGAGAAGATCCCATTCCGTCCCCGCCGTGCCGGTGACGGCCCCGAGCTCCAGGCGATAGGATCCACCGCCCATCCATGTCTGGCTGCCGGTGGTGAGCGTGCCGATGCTATTGCCGGGGGAAACGAAGCCACCGCTCCCGATCTCCACGGTGCCGGTAATGATTCCTCCGCCACCGAGGATGCCTCCGGAAATCACGCTCACCGCCCCGCCGCCGGTGGCGGAGCCGGTGGTATTGTTCACCAGCAGGCTGCCGCCGGAAACGGTGGTACCGCCGAGGTAGGAAGAGGCACTGGCCAAGGAAAGGGTGCCGCTTCCGTTCTTTTCCAAAGCGCCCGTCCCGAGGATCGAGCCGCTAAAAGTGGTGGAAAGGTTGTTCCCTCCGATGGTGAGCTTCTTGTCGCCCAATGAGACCCAGCCATTGCCCTCCAGCGAGCCGATGGTGGTGCCTGCGGAGCTGAGGGAGACGATGTTCAGGCTACCATAATTATCCAATCGAACCGCCGCGCTACCGCCGCTGGCATTCCCTTGGAATCGGATGCTGCCACCCGAAATCCCTCCTTGGGCGATAAGCTTGGACGACCCCGCCGTGGAGTTATCGTAGAAGGCAATGACCCCGCCGTGATAGTTTCCTCCAGCGGCGGTGATGGTGGCGCTGGCGGCGCTAGAGGAATCGAAGAACTGGGTCCAACCGGTATTGCCCCCCATCATCTGCGCTGCGGCATTGTTGATGGTGGCGGTGCCCGCGTTGGAGGTGTTGTAGAACTGGGTGGTGCCGCCACTGGTCGTGGTGGTGGCGAAGGATTGATTGTGGATGGTCGCGCCGCCAGCCGTGGAGGAATTGTAGAAATAGGTGTAGCCCGCACTGTGGGCGGTGGCCTGATTGGTAATGACGGAAGTCCCGCCACTGGCAGTTCCCCTGAAAGCAGTGACGCCACCCGAGGCACCCGAGACAGATGAGCCGCCATTGTTGATGGTGGCATTCCCCGCAACGGAGGAACCGAAGAACTCCGTCCAGCCACGCGAGCCTCCCGAAACCGTAGCAGCATGGTTGGTGATCAGTGCGGAACCGGCAGTGGAGGTGCCGATGAACTGGAGCGTGCCTCCCGTGGCACCGGTGACCAGCGCTCCCCGGTTATTGAAAGTGGCGGAGCCAGCGCTGGAGCTATCGTAGAACCAGGTATAGCCGGCATTCGCACCATTCACGGAACCGCCATGATTCGTGATATCGGAGGTTCCGGCGTCCGAGCTGCCGCGGAAGGCCAAGGTGCCGCCGCGGGCTCCGGAGGCGGTGCCACCTCCATTTGTTAGAGTGGCGTTCGCAGCACTGGAACTGTCGATGAATTCGGTCCGGCCGCTGCCGTCATTGGATACGCCGCCTTGGTTCGTGATGACCGAGTTTCCCGCATCCGAGGAGTTCCAGAAGATGATCGCCCCGCCCCCGGCTCCTGCGGTGGCACTGCCTTCGTTGATGAGGACGGCGGAATCTGCCGAAGAGTTGCCAAGGAAGTAGGTGTAGGAAGAAAGCGCGCCAGAAACGGTGCCAGCCTTGTTAGTGATGGATGCCGATCCGGCCGTGGAGTCGTCGTAGAAGCCGGTCAGCCCCCCTTGAGCGCCGGAGACGGTTCCGGCTTCATTGATGATCTCCGCCTGCCCCGCGGTGCTGTTCTCCGTGAAGTCGGTAAGCCCGCCTCTGCCACCGGACAGGATGCCTCCTTCGTTGGTAATGCTCGCTCCCGCAGCGGAAGCATTTCCAGCGAAGCGGGTTTCAGAGAGGTTGCCCTCAATGATCGCGTTCGCCTGATTGGAAATAAGCGCGGTACCGGCATTCGAGGAGTCCGCAAAAAGGGTAAAGCCACCTGCGATTCCCGCGCCGGTGCTTCCCTCATTGATGATCTGAGCTCCGCCCGCGGTGGATTGCTCGTAAAAGCGGGTGAGACCCCCGCTCTCTCCCGCGCTCGCACCGTGGTGATTGAGAATGACCGCCTCCCCGCCCGTGGATTGCCCGCGGAAATCAATCAGGCCGCTTTGACCGGCGCCACCGAAGTTCTCGAAGGTGCCACTACCCGCACTGGCGCTGTCGTAGAAGATTGCCCTGCCGCTCCTGCCGCCGCTGAGGGTGCCGCCGTAGGAGAAGATCGTGGCGTTTCCCGCGGTCGCGGAATCGTAGAAGCGCAGCTCCCCGTTCGGGCTGGGAGAAGCGCTCGCCGCACCCCGGTTGTGGATGGTCGAGTTGGCAGCGGTGGCGCTGCCGCGAAACTCGGTGAAGCCACCTTGACCCACGCCTTCTAGGTTATCGATGACCGAGCGGCCCGCGGAGCTGTTGTCATCGAAGAGCAGCCCGCCCGCCAGGCCACCGGAGATTCCGCTGCCTTCATTGATGAAGATGAAAGGGGAAGAACCCAGCGAATCGCCGGCAATCGCACCGTTGATGAAGGCGATGCCTCCGGCCTTGCCCGATCCATCGTCCGCGAGGGTGACGAAGGTTTGCACACCGGATCCCGCCCCGAGAATACCCGCACCGCTGAAGACCAGCTTGTGTCCGGCAGACCCGGCGCCACTGACGCCGATGGTGTAGTCAGCCGTCATCGCCATGAAATTCATGCCTCCCAGCGTGAGGTCCTCCTGAATCAGGAGCTCCGTGAAAGAAGAAGCTCCGAGGATGGCGGTATCATCCGCGCCATCCGGAATTCCCGCGGTCCAATTCGCAGGCAGATGCCAGTTACCATCGGTAGGACTACCGCTCCAGGTAGAGTCCACGGCAGTGGCACGGGGTGCCGTGAAAACTGCCAGCGGCGAAAGCAGCGAGAACCAAGCTAGGCGGGCGACGGGTGTGGGACGCATGGTGCCCAGAATCCCTTGCCATGGGGACAAGGCGCAATACTCCTTCGGACGTACGGGGGGGCGATCAACCCGGCTCGGCACCATGGTCGGCACATCGTTCTTTCTCCAAAAAAGCACCGTCTGGCAGTAGAAGCTCGCCGCTCGAGGGCGACAAACTGGGTGAAGGTATCGACATGCTTTCCGCTCGCCATCCCGCTCCGCGCCAGACGCTCCACTTCGACCCTCAATGCCTTCATTCCCTCCCTCTCTCCCTGTTATTTTTCATGTTTTAACAGGCACAACAGGCGGGAAATGGCGATCTCCGGAAGGCCGTCTCTTGAGCAATATCGGAACAGCGGCAAGTTTTCCGGAAGTTTTCGGGGAACACTTGCCAGTTTCGTCACACTGACCCTACGAGGCCATGCCGGATCTCAAGGAATTCACACGCGTGATCAACGAGCATCACTCGAGCCTGCGATACTACATCCAGGGGCTCGGGGTGAATCCGGCGTGGGTGGATGACATGGCCCAGGATGCCTTCCTCGTGGCCTACCGGAAATGGGGAGAATTCGAGGCGGTGGAAAACCCGGGCGCATGGTTGCGCTCGATCGCGAAGAATCTGGTGCTCAATGAAACGGCCAAGCTCAATCGCCGCCAGCGGCTGCTGGATGAGAACCTGACGACGCTGATGCTAGAGTCTTCCGATGACGACTTGGAGGCCGGCGGACTTTCCGATCTGAGCCATCGGCAGGACGCGCTACGCGCCTGCATGAAGAAGCTCTCCGAGAAGGCGCGGGGCATTGTCGAAGCGCGCTATTTCCACGACCGGAACTCCGCCGAGATCGGGGATGAATTTTCAATGAAGCCGGTGGCCGTCAGGAAGATGCTCTTCCATTCACGACAGGCCTTGGCACATTGCCTGAAGGGTTCGATCGAAAGCACGATTTGATGGCGGCCGAAATTCCAGACGAGTTCATCGAGCTTCTCGAAGCGCTCTCCGAAGAGCGGATCGATGAGGCCGGACGTGCGCGTCTGGTTTCGATGGTACGCGAGGACGCGAGCCTGCGCGCCGTGCTGCGGGAACACTTCGCGGTTTCGCGAGCCTTGGCTTCGCTGGAGCGGGACGATCCCGGTTTCGCGGAAAGGACCGCCGCCCACGTGATGAAAACCGCCGAGGAAGGCGAGTTCGCCTTCGCCGGAAAAGTCACGCGCCGGATCGCGCGGCACCGTTTTGCCAAGGGTCTCGCCGCTGCCGCGGTCCTCACTCTCGCGGCCCTTCCGCTTGCTTGGAAGATGCTCCATCCCGCGAAGGATGTGGCGACACTGGTTCGGATGGACGAGGCGGGAATCGTGCTTTCCCGGACTCCGGTGAAGGCGGGTGAGAAGCTCACGGAAACCAGCGGCCTGATCCGGCTCGATTTCCACAACGGAGCGGTGGTCGCGGTGGAAGCACCGGCCAAGCTCACCACGGTATCCGGCATGGAGATCGCCCTCGAATCCGGCCGCCTGAATGCGTGGTGCCCGGAGTCGGCCCATGGTTTCAAGGTCCGCACCAAGTCCGCGGAGCTCACCGATCTTGGAACCTCTTTCGGCATCTCTGCATCGCCCGACGGACGCTCGGAATTCGTGGTGCTCGACGGCTTGGTGGAAGTGCAAAAAGGCAGCGAGAAAATCCGTCTCGAGCAGGGCAAAGCCCTCACGAGCAACGCGCAGGACACGCTGCAGTCCGTGGCATTCGATCCTTCCGGCTTCAAGAACACCTGGCCCCTTGCCTCCGGGATCCTCTCGACCACCGGCTCGGTGATTCCGGCCAGCCCGGACGTTCCTGAAAAGGTCGCCCTAAGCGAGGATAGCGAGCACGTGCTGGTGATCCCCGAACGCCGCGGCATCCCATTCACGAGCCCGCTCGAAGCCGAGATCATCGGACCGGGATCACTGCCCGGAACTTTCGACGGCTCAGCCAAAACCATGGAACCCCAGGCCGGAAGGAGGCTGCGAAGCATCCTGCTGCGCTATGACCCCGTGGGAACTTCTCCCGAGGACTACTTCATCCGCCTTGAGGGAGAGGTTACCTTTGATCGGCCGGTCCTGGCCATCAGTTGCCTCCGTGAGTCTCTGGAGAAAAGCGATGGAGTCTTCTCCACCGCCAGTTGGACGGCCACCCACCGCGGCATCGAGCTGAAGCAAATCGATAACGACCCTGATTCGGTGACCCTTTCCGAGGATCGGCGGACAGTGAAGATCATCTTCTATGCGGGCGCGTCCACGGACGAGATCCGCGTCTTCCTGGAAGATTGAGTGGCGGAAGGCGCTGGCACCCTTGTGTCATGCGGAATTTTGCGGGGAACACTTCGCGCCCGTCGCGAAACCTCTCCTGTGGACACCCGGTGGGCGTCGTTCCCCCGATAGCTCTCTTTCTTTCCCGGCGATCCGCAAAAAGCCCCATGAAACTCCGCTCCGCCCTCCTGGCCTGCCTGCCCGCGCTGCAGGTTTCCGCGCACGGTGCCGTCCTCTTCTCGGACAGCTTCAACCGCGCCGACAGCAAGAACATCGATGCCTCCCTGACCGGCATCGTGGACAACACCGGCTCGAATCTCACCGCCGACAATGTCTACACCCACGCGTGGATCGACCCGGCAAGCCAGTCGCCGCTTTATGGTACTCCCGATGCCAATGCGGCCAACGGCGGCGGTTCCCAGATCCTCTCCAACCAGCTCCAGCTGAAGTACGGTGCGGGAACGGTGAATGCCTACGTGAACCACAACTTCACCAATGCCTCGATCCTCACGGCCGGTGGCTTTTCGGTGAGCTTGGATGTCGCCGGCTACAACCAGACGACCATCAACCAAGGCGGCGCTTTCGGCATCGGCCTCACAGCGCTTGAAGCGGCATCAATGCGCGATGCCGTCGCGAACCAGAATAACGAGCTCCACATGAGCAATGCACTCGGCAGCGGCCTGCCGAGCCAAACGGGTGCCCTCGCAGATTTTTGGGTAGGCCTCCGCGGAAATGCCACCATCGCATGGGGCAGCGGCGATACGGTTCTCGGCTCACTGCCCGTCGCCGCCAAGACCGGCACGATCTCCGCGGTCTTCACCGTGCCTGATTTCAACCAAGGCAGCACGGTCGGCTTCGAGGTCTTCTACAATGGTACAACCCAAGGGACCGGCAGCTTCCTGTGGACCGACAACAACGCGAATTACATCGCGATGGATGGCCGGGATAACACTTTCCTCAACCTCGACAACCTCGTTGTCGCCACCGTGCCGGAACCGTCCGCTCTGGCACTCGGCCTCTTCGGACTGGGTGCACTGCTGCGTCGCCGCCGGGCCTGATTCCTTTCCAGGACACATATGAAACGGCGTCGGGTCGTCTTCCATGGCGGCCCGGCGCTTTTTGTTCGCACCGTTCCTTGATTCACCAAGATGCGCCTACCTTTGCTTGCGCTCCTGGCCGGCATGCTTCCCTGCCACTCCCAGGACATCATTTTCAGCGACACCTTCGATCGCCCCGACAACCGGAACATCGATGCCGTCTTGACCGGCATCACTAACAACACCGGCACTGCCCTGCCCGAGGACGGCGTCTACAGCCAGCCATGGCTGGACCCGGCCAGCCGTCCCCCCACCTATGGAGCACCGGATGCGGATCCGGCCAATGGCGGCGGTAGCCAGATCCTCTCGAACGTCTTCCGGGTGAAAGTGGGCACGGGCACCGCAAATGCCTTCGTGAACCACAACTTCACCAATGCCCCGATCCTCAACGCGGGAGGCTTCTCGGTGAGCATGGATGTCACCGGCTACAATCAGGCGACCGCCGGCCAAGGCGGCGCTTTTGGCATCGGGATGACGGCGGCAGAGGCCGCGTCGATGGGAGACGCGATGGGAAATGGCACAGCCCAGCCGCATCTCAGCAATGCTTTCGGCACCAGCACCAATGCCGTGGCGGACTTCTGGTATGCAATCCGTGGCAACAACACGGTGACATGGGGTAGCGGCGACACGGTGCTCGGCACGGCCACGGTGGCGGCGAAGACAGGCAAGCTCACCGCGAACTTCTCCGTGCAGGATTTCAATGCCGGCAGCGTCGTCGGCTTCCAAGTCCTCTACGGCACCACGGTAGTCGGATCCGGCACCTTCACCTGGACCGATACCAATGCGAACTACATCGCGATGGACGGCCGGGACAACACCTTCGTCAGCATCGACAACTTCTCGGTGTCCACCTTCACGCCGGTGCCTTCGGTGACTTTCTCGGCGGACCCGAAATTCGTGCCGGCGAACAACACCGCGCTCCCCGTCAACCTGAGCTGGACCACCACCGGCATGCCTGCGGGCGCGACCTTCCAAATCACGGCGGACAAGTCAGTCAGCTTTCCGAACGGCGGCAACAGCGGGGCCGCGGCGAATGGCACCGGCACGATCACCACCACCGTCGATGGTAGCTTGGGAGACACCACCTTCACCTACGCGGTGTCGAATAGCAGTGCCCAGATCATCGCGAGCGGCACTGCAACCATCAAGCAAGTGGCAGCGAACCGCCCCAATGTCATCGTGATCCTCGCGGACGACATGGGCTGGTCCGACCTCGGCTGCTACGGCAGCGAGATTCCCACGCCGAACCTCGATGCATTAGCCGCAAATGGCGCACGCTTCCGCCAGTTCTACAACAGCGCCCGCTGCAGCCCGACCCGCGTGTCCCTGCTGACCGGCCTCTATCCGCAGCAAGGCGCGGTGAATCCCGCCGCCGCCCTGCCGGACCTGCGGAACGACAACAACGTGACCTTCGCTGAACTTCTCGGTTCCTATGGTTATCGTACTTACATGGCGGGCAAATGGCACCTCGGAAACGGCGCGCTGCTCGCGGAGAACCGCGGCTTCCAGCACGTGTGGCGGATGGGCAACGGCCAGGCCAACAACACCGACCAATGGAACCAATCGGCCTACACGCTCGTCTCCCGGAACAATGAGATTCCCTTCCGCGACTATGCCGGCACGGGTGGGACCTTCTACCAGACGGATGCCATCGGCGACTACGCGGTCGACTACATCAATCACAACCTGAACAAGGCGGATGGCGCGCCCTTCGCGATGTATCTCGCTTTCGGTGCACCGCATTTCCCGATCCAGGCCCCGGCAGCGCTGGCTGACACCTTCACCTCGACCTATGCCCAAGGCTGGGACGTGATCCGCCAGGCACGCTACAACCGCCAGCTGGCGAATGGCGTGATCGATAGCCGCTATCCCTTCCCGGGACTTGGCGGCACCGGCCCCCACCAGGCAGAGCCGATCGTGCCCCTTCCAGCATGGAACACGCTGCCTGCCGATCGCCAGGCGGACCTCACGCGCCGCATGTCACTCTATGCCGCGATGATCAAGAAGCTGGACGATAACGTCGGCAAGGTGGTCACGCGCCTCCAGCAGACGGGCCAGCTGGACAATACGCTGATCTTCTTCATGTCCGACAATGGTGGCAACCATGAGGGCGGGATCTTCGGCAATACCACGGGTGCCCCGCTGACCGGCGCCGCGCTGGCAAACATGGGCCAAGCGGGTCAAGGCGACATGATCCACTACGGCGGCGGACTCGCCCATGTCAGCAACACCCCGCTGAAGCTCTTCAAGCACTTCACGCATGAAGGCGGCATCCGCGCGCCCTTCATCGTCCACTGGCCCGCAGGTTTCAGCGGGAAGAACTTCTGGGTGGAAACGCCGGGTCATCTGGTCGATGTGGTGGCCACCATCAACGCCGTCACCGGCACGCCACAGCCAAGCAGCTTCAATGGTCATCCGGTGCTGCCGCTGGAAGGCATCAACCTGAAGCCCCTGCTGGACCAACAGGCGGTGGCCGAACGCCCGATCTTCGTGGAACACGAAGCAAACCGCATGATCCGCAAGGGCAAGTGGAAGCTGGTGACCGAGAACTTCAGGGCCTTCGATGGGGAATTCCCCGCCCATCAAAAGCTGCTCTACGACATGGATGCGGACCCGGGCGAAAGCAATGACCTGGCCGCGCAGAACCCGGCAAAGGTCGTGGAGCTCGTGGACGAATGGAATGCCTGGAGCACCCGCGTCGGCCTTCCTCCCGAGAGGCTCATCACTCCGCCTCCCTCAAACCTCACGCCGGCTCCAACCACCGCGGACTTGTTTCTTGATACCTTCAACCGCGCGGCAGCAGTGGACATCGATGCCTCGAATAGCGGCATGAGCGGCAGCCGCGTGCCTCCGCTCGGCAGCGGCACCACCTGGTTCGAAGGCTGGGAAGGCAGCGGCACGACGGACTCGATCCAGATCACCGACAATATCCTGCAAATGGCGACCGGTGCAGGCATGAGCGAAAGCGGCGTGAACCACAACTTCACTGGCCAGGACATCGTGGATGCCGGCGGTTTCTCGGTGTCGCTGCGCGTTCTCTCGCTCAACAGCGATGCCACCGACACCGCAAACCGCTACGCGGGCTTCGGCGTCGGCCTGAACGCGGCCCAAGCTGCAGCGGGAAATGACATCGGCACCGCCAATCCGCCGCCGATCCGTGGCAATGGCACGGTGATCGGCACCGCGGATTGCTTCCTGGAGCTGGATCTCAATGGCAACGTGAAGATGTGGGCCGATGGCGCGGTGGTGGCCACGGTGCCGGTGGGCAAGACCAAGGGCACGCTGACCGCATCCTTCGCCTGCAGCAGCTTCGCGGCTGGAGCTCCGGTGACGGTCTCCGCCTATTTCGATGGGGAGCAGCTCGATCTGGATCCAAGTTCTGCCGCGGCGACGCGGAACTTCGCCTGGGATGAGGCGAATGCGAACTATCTGGCGCTGAGCGCCCGGGCGACGGGCTTCGCACAGATGGATAACTTCGCGGTGCGCAAGCTACCCTTGGCCGCTTCGCTCGGCCTGGAGTATCTGCTGAACTCCGGCCTCGATGGAGGGGAGAGCTCCCTGCTCGCCGATCCGGATGGCGATGGAATGGACAACTTCGGCGAGTGGGCCTTCGGTACGCACCCGGACCGGTCGGACGCCTTCGTGGCGGCGACCTCCTTGGTGCTGATGCAGCCCTCCGTTGGCACCTTCCGCTTCGCGCACCGCCGGCTCAGCAGCTTCGCTGCGGCCGGCTTGAACTACCGCTACATGGTCAGCACGAACTTGAGCACTTGGCATGAGGCGGCAGCCACCGAGGAGTCCACCTCGGCACTGGCGGGCAGCCCGGGTTACGAAAGCGCCACGCTCACGCTCTCTCCGGGAGAGCTCGCCGGACAAGACCGGCTCTTCTTGAAAATCGAGGCTCTGCCTTGAGTAACCACTCTTGGGAAACCCCGCGGGCATGAGGATAGCCCCCGGTGGTGTGATTCCATGGCCGCTGTCATGAGCAGTAACGCGGCGGCCATGGAACCCCACCTGAGGCCGTCAGAGACGGGAGGAATCTTCAGAGGTCCCCTCACCCCCTTGGCCGGAGGAGCCGTAGGGAAGTGCGATGAGACCGGGCAAAAAACCGAAAACGGCGGTCGCGGGCCAGATGACCCACTGGATTACCGGCGGGAGGAGCGGCGCCGGGACTTCGAAGGCGGAACCCGCATTGGCGGCCCCATCCTCGACCCGGCGGGAGGAGTCCGCCGGGTCGGGACGAGAGGGCCCGGAATGTTGGAACCACTTCATTGGGGGGGGCGATCTTGGAACTGTCCACGACGCCACAACCCGCCACAGGGAGGGTTCACCGCCACGGGGAAGATGGCGGAGAGGAGTTGGGCGGAAGCGGCTTTCATCGCGTCAGTCGGGTTGGGAGGGTTGAAACCCAGATCGACACGGATCATCGAAAGTAAAACTACGTAGCGCCATCGGGAGCATTCCCTTTTTGGGATGGGAGAATTTCCTACTACCCGGGGCTGGCGGAGAGCCGCGCGGTCGTGTTAGACGCTGCCGCGTGAGTAAAACTCCGTATCTTGCCCTCCTCCTCGCGATATCTGCCAGCCCTAGCCACGGCTTGGGCATCGAGTTCACGTATCACGATCCGGAAGTCTTGGCGAGAGGCAACGCAGGAGTGGCCTCCAATACCAATGCCTCTGCGGTTTACTACAATCCGGCACTGTTGGGAGCCGGGCAAGGCTCCGACCTGCTGGTCACCGGATACGTGCTGGACTACAAGGTGGAGCATACCGGGCCCGGCGGCCACACGGACCTCAAGGATGGCCCGGCGGTGGCAGCAAGCGCCTTCGCCTCCACGCCGCTGTGGGACGGGGCATCCCTCGGCCTGGGCTTTTACTCACCCTTCGGCCAGAAGAACGAGTGGCCGGAGAATTCGCCGCTGCGCGCCTTCGCGACCGATACCGAGCTGCTTTTCATGGCGGGCACGGCGGCCCTCGGCTTCGAAGTCACCCCGAGCTTCCGCTTCGGGATCTCACTGAGCGCCACCACCAGCAGCGCGGACATCAACCGCGGCATCGTGGTGCCGGGAGACACCTTCTCGATCGAAGGCGAAGGCGATGGCTGGGGTGCCGGCGCGGGCTTCGCTTGGGAACCGATCGAAGGACACACGCTGGGCGGCACGGTCCGCTACTGGTCGCCGGTCACCTATAAGGGCCATAGCACCACGGTGCTCCTCTTCCCCACCTCCGACACGGCGGTGGCGCCGGCGGAAGCCGAGCTGGAATTCCCGGTCGAGGCCACGCTTGGCTACGCCTTCAAGCCGAATGACAAGTGGCTCTTCGAATTCGATGTGACCTATACCGAGTGGTCCTCCTTCGATGAATTCGCGGTGCAGAGCCCGGGCGGAACGCTGGTCGAGCCGCTGCTGTGGGAAGACAGCTTCACCATCGGCACCGGTGTCACCCGCAAGTGGGACTCCGGCTGGTGGCTCGGCGCGGGCTACTGGTTCGCCGAGAAGACAACTCCCGATGTGACTTTCAATCCCCGGCTGCCCGACGTGGACCTTCACGTGGGAAGCATCGGCACCGGCTATCGCACGGAATGCTGGGCTGCCGAATTCACCTATCAATACGGCTACGGCAAACCGCGGCAAATCAGCGGCGGAGCTCCCCTTCCTCCCACGGGGGTCACGGCCAATGGCAAGCTGAACTACCGTGCCCACGGCTTCTCGGCCGGGGTGCGCTGGTTCTGGTAAGCGAACCCCAACAACTCTTTCCTCCGCCATGAATGATCCTTTCGATCATTGGATGCCTTTTCGTCGCCGCGACGAGAACTGGAGCGGCTCGCAAGTGAGCGACCGCATCCGCCGCGATGTCATCCAGCCACTCGAGTCGCTGGTGGCTCGCGTTTCACATCCCCGCTTCGATATCCCCGAGCCATCGCGGAATTCCCTCGAAACGGTGCTCGCGGTGGTGAGCGAGACCTTCGCGGCCACCGATCACGCCGGGGCGGTGGAGACGCTCGATCAAGCATGGCATGGCTGGGAAGTGAAGCTGCAAGCCTTCGCCCGCGATGGCGGGGAGGTGGCCATGAAGCGCATCGGCAAGGTCGCCGACATCGGCCAGGAGGCGGCGCGCCAACTTTACCTGGCAGTCCGCGAGGCCATCGGCAATGCGATGCGCCATGCCGCAGCCTCCCGGATCGAGGTGGTGATGGTACCACTGCAGCAAGGCTGTGCGGTGACCGTGGCGGACAATGGCCGCGGCATCTCGCCTACGAAGTCAGGCGGGATCGGCATGTCCACCATGCGCCGCCGGATGGGCCGCTGTGGGGGCGAGGTGATCGTGCATCCGATCGAGGGCACCGTGATCGAATTCCGCCTGCCATGCCCGCGCCGCTCCTTGTGGGAGTGGCTACTGCAAAGCAGAAGGCTCGAGCGCGCCGTAGATCCGGCGCATGCGGGCGAGATGAAGACACGCTGGCAGGAACGCGTGGATCGCTTCGGCAGCCTTGAGTCGGTCTTCGCCGAGTGGCCGCTGGCGGCTTCCTGGATCGAGTCCCGCCTGCCCGCCGAGCGCCGCGCGCCGGATGACCTGCAGCGGATGGTCTTCTGGCTCACGCAGGAGTTGATGCACATCGGCGTGCCCTATGAGATCGAGGCAGAGGAAGATGCGGACCGCGTGCGCTGCCGCATTTCATGGCAGGGCGAAGTGGATCCCCTGCATTGGCTGGAGCTCGGCCTGGTGATTTCGCTTTCCCGGCCTGTAACCTTGCGGCTGACGGGCTCGTCGGGCTTGGAGTTGCTGGTGGCACGCAGGGCCGATCAACTTTCCGCAACGGGCGTGGCGGGATCTTTCGCCTCACTGGTGCACAATACCTGGTCCGGCGGCCTTCCCGCTGCACGGGACGATCTTTCCTCCTACCTGCACGATGTCTTGGCACAGGAACTCGTGGCGGAATCGATGCGCTGGGAGATCGCTCGCGAGGAGTACCCTCCCGGGGACATGAGATCGCGCTTCGATCAATGCCAGCACGAGCTCAGGCGCATCGCGGTTCTGGCGCGAGGCCTGTCTCATGAAATATCGGACCATTGAGCGATAGCCCGACCAAGTTCCAGGGACCTGGCCGGAGCCATCAAATGTACTGCTGCCCTTCGATGATCGCCATCGAGGGGCTGCCCTTCGTCAGGGCATTCACGGCAAGCATCGCCGACGTCGTGGCGGACTCCACGCAACCGATATCGATCGAGTTCCGGCACCAGTCTCCCGCGAAGAAGAGATTGTTGAAGCCGCTCTCCCATGGGAAGAGGCGGTGAGGCGTGCCGGTATTCGTCGAAAGGACGTAGCGCTCGGACGGATCGATATTGATCCGGAAGTACTGCCAATCGAAGCGTTCCTCATCCGTGGCATTCGGATCCGGATGGTAGAGCGCTTTCGGATCGAGGCATTCGGTGCCCGGCAAACAAATGCCCGGCCACAAGGCGGAATGCGAGGCGAGCCACTGGCGGCAGACTTCCTTCACGCGGGCTTTTTCGCGTGCCGGATAGCCCGGATCGGTGCCCGGCGCCGGTTCGTTCGGGTCATCCGGTTCGGGACCGCAGAGGTAGATGAGATGCTTTGCCTGGTTGGTGCATTCCGTCCGGAGGATCGGGGTGGCTTCGACCACGATGTTGAAAGGATCCGGCGCAGATCCCGCCAAGGCATACTCGCAGAAATATTCATTCGGGTCCCAGCGCAAGCCATCAGGCCCGTCACCGCCCCCGGCAAACCAGAACTGGCAGGCGATGGTGCGGATCGACTCGCTGGTATCCACCATCATCTTGTAGCGCGGGCTCTCTTCCAGCAACTCGCCCGCAATCCGCGGGTGAGCCTGCGGAGGAATCGCGAGGATCACGTGGTCGAAGGTGTCTTTCGCACCGGGCTCGGCACTGGCGGCATCCCGGAGCACCACCGTCTCGACCCGATGCTGGCTCCAATCCGATTCCATTCCGGGATCGCCATGCGGAGGAAGGCTGTCGGCCTGCAATTGATCCTCCATCGGTTGATCCGGCCAGACAGGCCAGACGACCTTACCCTTCTCCGGATGGTCGGCGATGATTTCCTTGAGCGGATAGTATTCGCTCAGCTCGGGCTTCAACCTTGCCTGGCGGTTGAACTCGATGCGGGCCACGCGATTTCCATCCGCATCGGGCACAAGCTTCTCCACCTTGTGGAAGAACTCGAAGCTGACCCCCTGGTCTTTCAGGACGCGATAGAGCGGAATGAACACGCACTCACCCATGCCCAGGGTCATCCGGTAAACGTAGGCTCCCTTGTAGCCGAAGAAGATCCGGAAGAATCCGCGCAAGGCGGCCCCTGCGGCGAAGTTCGCATTCGTCGTGTCATGCGTCTTGCCCCCGGAGAAGGCAAAGGGCGTGTCGTAGTAACCGCGCAAGTACGGCGAATATCGGAGATCGTGGTAGATCGCGCCGTGGCTCTTGAGCCACTGGAGGAACTCCATGTTGTCGAGATCCTTGAACGTCTTGTCCCGCACCAGCACGTCCACCAGCGCGCCCCGCAGGCAGGTGCGGTAAAGGTCGGCCAGGCAGATCTCGCGAAGATCATCTTCGGAAAGATCGTCGCGCTCCGACATCTTGCGCAGCCGGCGTCCTGCCCAATCGAGCGCCCATTTCAACAGGCGTCCGACAATCAACTCCCCGTACCAGAGTTGCTCGCTGCCGGCCAGATTCACCAGATACTCGGAGAGTTCCTCGCCACGTCCCGAGGGATCGCCGGGATTCACTCCCACGGGGCATGTGCCCGGCTTCCAGGGAATGACCGGCCGCTCAAGGAACTTGCTGGCCCAGCGGATCACCTTCAGGACCCGCGAGCCGACCGCCCCGGTGACGCGGACATTGTCCGCAAGCTGGTCGGCCATGCGCCACAAACTTCCACGGACGTCGAGCGCTGGCGTACCATCGCCGGGGCTACCCGGGTATTCTTCGAGCTCCATCCGCCAAGGATGCCAATCGCCCTTCTTGTCCTGATGATAGAAGACTCCCTCGCGGGCCGCGGAGAAGAACTGGTCCCACTCGATGCAGTCACCGACGGAATAGCCCAACTCCTTGTGCCGATCCAAGGCGGCGCGCAGGGTCTTGAAGGCGTTCTCGTAGAAGCCGAACCACACGTGCGGGCCGTGCTCCTCGCTGCGGCAGGTTTCGCCGCTGCGGCTGCTGGCACCCTTTCCTCCGAGACGCCAGCCGGTCTGGTAAAGGGTGACGCGATACTTCGCCCGGAGCTCTGGAGTAGAGGTAAGCCAATAGGCCGCCATGCAGCCGCCAACACCTCCGCCTAAAATTGCCACATGCTCCCGGGGGTCACTCATGTCTTTATGGATAGTTGCTTGAATTTCGCGATTTCTGCCTCGGCGCCACACTGCGCCAGCAAATCAAGTCCATCCTCCAGAACCCCCGCCCCACCTGCCTTCACGGCATGGAAACACTTCGCCCGCGCTTCAAAGAACTTCGCGCCAAGCCGGCCGGCGGCCTTGCCCGCCTTCAAGAACTCTCCGCCGCCACCGGTACCATGCAGGCCCTTCGCGCAAAGCAAGATCGGCATGCCGATCTCGAAGCTGGTCGCGAACTGGGCCGTGCGCTTCATGAAACGCGAGGTGAGATCACCGAACTGCCGGTCCTCCGAGAGTTCCGGCGGCCCCCAGACGCGCATCTCTCCCAGCAGCACCGAAGCATCCGCGATCAGGAACTGCGTGGACGAAACCGGCGCATGCGTACCCGCAAGATCTTCGGCATCGCGCAAGCGCTCCATCGCCTGCCACGGATTGCCCGAGCGCCACGCACAAATGGCCCGCATCACGTGGATCGATGCCTGCGTGATGGCATCCCCGCCGTGATTCGCGATCTGGCGGCACTGCGCTTCCGCTTCCTTCGGCCCATGACAAGCAAGGGCATGCAGGCTTCCCATCATCGCCGCCCACGTCCGCGACTGGCGGTCCGTGCGCTTGACCGCGGATTCATTGAGAATCCCCGCCCACTCGGCCGCCTTTGAAAGGTTTCCCTGGAAGTAGGCGACGAAGAAAGCATGCGTCGCGGCCTCTTCCACACGGCGGCCGTGACCGTGCGAACGCCAGTAATCGACATTGCCCGCGGCACGGTTCATCGCTTCCTGCCAGCGACCCTTGTCGAGATCGACCAGGCAGCCCACGTGTTCGATGTAAGTCTTCTCCGTCTGGTCACCGACCCGACCGATCATCGCGCGGGCGATGTCCCGGTAACGCTCCGCAAGCCAGCGCGGGCGCCGACCCGACATGGGACAGGCAATCGCCGCGCAGAGCGATGCCAGCACCGCGCTCTCGCCATTCTTCGACGCGAGATCCAGCGCGGTGATGCAGCATTCCGCCGAGCGCTTCTGGTCATTCTGGAAATAGGAAATCTCAGCGAGCATCAGTGCCGCGCGCGCGGCACCCTCAAGCACCGGGGAAGCGGTCGCTCCGGACTTCGGCCTCCCGGTGATGAAAAGCCAACCGTGGCGCATCAGCATCCCGGGGCTAATGGGGAATTGCCCCTGTCTCGGACTGACACCGTAAAGAACCAGCGCCTTCTCTAACAAGGTTACGGCATCCTCCACCATGCCCCAGTGGAAGGCGGCTTCGCCTTCGATCTGCAGGAGCCGCGCCCTGCGGGCAATCGCCACCGGATTTCCCCCGTGCTCCGCAGGCCGGTCGAGCTCCAGCGCGGCGCGAGCTGCTTCGCGGGCTTCACGAAGCGCAAAACGTCCCAAGGCGGCACGCGCGGCGCGGTCGAAGAGATCCATCGCCTCTTCATCGCGGCCGGACTCCCGGGCGTGGAAAGCCGCCTCTGACGGAGAGAAATCCCGCGGCGACTTGGCGGTCATCCATTCCAAGGCGGCCCCGTGGCCTGCCACGCGATCGCGGTCGGAGAGCAAGGACAAGGCAGCCTCGCGAAGCAGGTCGTGATAGAAGGCAAAGCGTCCACGGGCACCAGGCGCAGACACGATGAACTCACCGAGGGACGACGATTCCCAGCAGGTCTTGAAGTCGATGCCCGGCGAGCAGGCGAGCGCAGTCAGCTCCGCTTGCTTCCGGGTGAAAGGTTCGCGCCACACGGCGCACGCACCGAGCAGGGCCCGCAAGCGCGGCGAAAGATCACGGAAGCGCTCGGTCAGCGTCATCTCGCCCTTGCTCCCGGCGGCTCCGATCTCGCTTTCCGCAGCCAAGTCGAGGGTGCCACCCATGCTGAGCAGGCGCCGGCGCTTGCTCATCACCGCCATGGCTTCGCGGGACACCAGCGGCAGCCCGCCGGAAATACGATGAATCTCGTGGTTCAGCTCATCCGTGACCCGCTCAAAGCCGGAAAGCTCCGTGAGCAGGTGGCGATGCTCTTCCAGCGACATCGGCCCGAGCGGGATATCCTCGGGTGCCGGCTGGCCGCGACGGCCGATTACCAGCAGCAATGAGCCCTCCAAGCGTCCCAAGGCAGAAACCACGCTCTGGCTGCCTTCATCCATCCACTGGATGTCATCCACGATGACTGCCACCGGCAAGCTCCCGACCAGGCGCACCAGCACGGCCGCGGTGAACTCGGGAAGGATGTCCTTATACTGGAGCTGGGTCAGGCCGCTCTCCACCGCCGGATCCGCCTGGATCGGCTCCGAAAGGAAACGGACCAGATTCTTCACCAGTCCCTCGTCCAAGGTCAGCTCTTCGCCGAGCGATTTCACAACCTCCGGAACGCGCGTGCCGCCGATCTGGGAAAGCAGCTCCCGCCATGCAGAGAAAGTTCCGGGAACATCCGAGGGCAAGCAGGAGACACGGGCCACGGTCATCCCCCGCGACACCAGCCAAGTCACCAACGCACCGATGAGGTGGGATTTCCCCGCACCGGCCGGACCGGTGATATTGATCTGGTGGATCGAATCCCGCTCGCCGTTCTTCTCGATGCGCTCGACCAACCAATTCCACAGATCCGCGCGCGCTGGCGGCGTGACCTTTTCCGCTGTCACCGCTTTCCGCGCTTCGAGCCGATGCGCGCAGAAGGGCTCTGCCAGCAGCCCGGGCAGGAAGCCGATGCGCTCCGTACGGTACGGCGGCGGCAACATGCCCGCCGTGCGCTCATCCATGATCAGTCCATCCAGCTCCATCGCGGAAAGGCCGCCAAGCAATTGGGACGCGGTGCCATCTTCCCCGGCACGTCCGGGCATGAGCACCAGCAGCGCTGCCGGATTCTCTTCCAAGATCCCCGCGGCACGTGCCAGTAACACCTTCAGCAGATCGGCGCCATCGGTGGTATCACCCGCTTCCAAGCCATGGGGATGATCGATCTCATCCTCATCCCGCTCCCAGAGGCACCACGCCGCCGGACCACCGGTGCCGGTGGCCTGTTCCGCGCTATCAAATGCCGGTCCCGTATGACTCCCCGTGGTCATGTGGTCGTGGTCTTTTCAACTCAGGTGGACCAGATCTTCCGGCCCAAGGACAAATCGAACTGAAACTTCGCCCGGAGAGGTGCCCCCACCTTCCCCGAAACGAGGCCGATGCGATGAAGCAGGTCGCTGCTGCGGAATTCCGGCACGACAAGCTCCCACTCTCCTTCCTCACGGCTCAGGTGCGTGAGATTGGAGAAGGTCATGTCGCTGGTGGCCACGGCGCGATAACAGGCTTCTGCCGGATTCGTGACGTCGCGAAATTGCTTCAGGAAAACGAACTCCTGCGAGCTCTTGAGATCCCCGAACATCGCGATGGCCTTCTCGAAAATCGAATCGATCAGGATATCGCCCCAGTCGATCTTCCAGAGATCGTCCAGGAAGCCCGGTTCAGCTTCCCCCAGAAGCTCTTCCTTCACGACTTCCGCGAGGCTCTTCGAGAAAGAACGATGCTCGCCGATGTCTTCCGCTTCAACGGATTCATCGGTGCGCAGCAGGGCGAGCAGGCGGCAATTCTTCGCCGTCTTCGGCTGGCCGAGCTTCGGCGTGACCTCGCAGCGGGCCTCACCACCATTCGCGTCGATATCCACCTGGCCCATGATCTTCGGAAAGCCGAAGGCCTCCCGCCCGCTGATCATCGCTGGCGAGGAATCGAGGCAGAGAACGATCGGATAGAACTTGATGGAGGGAAACCCCTTCCCCCATGCCACCACCGGCAGCGTCACCACCATCTCTGACTCCGAGACCGCTCCCCAATCACTATGGAGAGGATCCATGGATCGCATCTCCGCCATCTTCATGAAGATGACGAATGCCAGCGGCAGGGCGGTGAATCTCACCTCCGGCTCCGCTCCATCCGGCCGCCAGTTCAGGGTCTCATCGATCCATTTCTGGGCCTCGTCCCCATTGATTTTCCTGACGACCGACAGCGACTCCACCCCGGTAATCCGGTAGGGAGGCCTGAAATTAAGGTCGGTATCACGTTCGGTATAGGGGATCATTCGTGAGGGAGGGGAAAAATCGGACAGGGTTAACTCTCCGATATTAAAAAAGAGACGCTAACAAAAGCGCTTACCTCTTACCATCGGAGAATTTCCCATGGAGTTCGGCCTCAGGTATCCCTGATATTGCCATTTGCGATACCAAGCCAGTCACGGGCTTGGAGCAACAACTCGGTGCTATTGGAACAACCGAGCTTCGCCTTCATGTTCTCACGATGGCTATCCACCGTTTTCGTGCTGATTTCCAATAACTTCGAGATCTCCTTCGTCGAGCGGCCCTCACCCATCAGGCGGAAGACTTGGAACTCTCGGTCGCTGAGAGTCTCGATCCCTGCGGCCGGATTTTTCGACCAACTCCGCATCATCTCCTCGGTAAGCGCAGGCGAACAATAGATGCGCCCGGCCTCCACCATCTGGAGCGCCTCAAACAAAGCGGAGACGCGGTCTCCCTTCATCAGGTAACCGGAAGCACCCGCCTTGAGCGCTCGGGGACCGTAGCGAAGCTCCGACTGCATGCTGAAAACCAGCACCTTGCAGGTGGAGTTGATATCCTTCAGCTTGCGGATGAGTTCCAGTCCATCGCCATCCGGCAGGACCATGTCCACCACCGCAAGGGCGGGCTTCACGGTCGCCGCGATCTCCACGGCATCTGCTTGGCACTGCGCGCAGTGAAGGCGGTAGCCCGGCATCTTGGATTCCACCAAGGCTTTGACGGCCACAAGGATGATCGGGTGATCATCCACCAACAATAAGTCACGAGTTTGAGGATTGGCAGACATCCGGGGCGGGGAATTTTCCTGACCGGGTATCAGGAAGCTACCCCGGAAGCGACACGGAAATCCGTCAGGGGGCAATCCCGTTCTTCCGGGCAAACTCCGCCGCCGCCGCCTCGTCCTTCTTTTTCCACTCCGCGTGAATGCTCTTGAAGGCCTGGTCGCGGTCCGTTCCTGCAGGAAGGGTTTCCGCCCACTGGGCCGCGGACTCCGGCTCATACGGGGCTACCGTGACCGCATAGGTTTGGGCTGCGGCCTGGCGTACGGGGCCGTCCTTCGTGGCATTGATCCACTCGCCGGCGGCCTTGTAGTCGCGCGTGGTCCAATTGCGCATCATATCGTTCACCTTCTCCTTGAAGGCATCTGCGGGCAGCTTGTCGGACATCCAATCGATCCACTTCCCGGTGTCGTCCCCCTTCATCTGCCAGGAGCTCAGCCCTTTCGCCATCGCCTGTGCTTCTTCCTGGCTCAGGGACGCGGTGCCGAGCCAGGAAGCCGATGCTTCATAGCCCTCCTCGGTCATTTTCGTGGCCATGCCCTCCATGATGGATTTGCGGAGTGCATTGCTCGTATCTGCATCGCTGGTGCCCTTCATCTGCTCGCGGAAGGCCGCCAGCAACGCGGTCTTCTCCGCCGTAGTCTTCGTCTGGCGCGCCAGATTCTGGCCCACCTGCATGTCCGAGCTCAGGCCAAGCTCGCTGATCAGCTTGAAAGCCAAGCGCGGATCCTGCCGCGCCGCACCCGTCACAAGTCCCAGCCTCGCACTGGATGACACCACGTCCGGATGCTCCTTCGTATTGCTGCGATACCACTCCATCGCCGCCACCGGATCATCCTCCGCCCACTTTGCCAGCGCGCTCGTCACCAGGTGATCTCCCGGACTTCCGGGTCCCTTCAGCAGGTCCGCAGACTCCACATAGAGCGTCAGCGCCGCCGATGGCTGGCGGTCCGAAAGGGTCATGATCGCGAAGCCGATGATCCCGCGCCGCATCTCCTCGTCGATCCCCGGCGCGACCTTCAACTCCGCGACGACCACCTTCAGTTGTCCCGCATCCAGCTTCAACATCTCATCGATGATGGCGAAGATGCGCTTCTGCATCTCCGGGCCCGGCTCCTGGCCCTGCTTCTCGAATGCATTCATCTCGTTCGCAAAGTCAGCAAGCCGCTTCGCGAAATCCTTCGCATGGGCCTGCTTGTCTTCGGTCGACTCGCGCTGGCTCTTCATGCGGCGCGGGGACGCCCCGTTTTTCAACAGCTCGTCGGCATCCAGACCGAGGCTCTTCGCCTCTTCCTTCAGACGGTCCCGCACGGCATGCGCATCCTCCAGCTTCACCTTGTTTTGCCAGCCGATGACACCAGCCACGGCGAGAATGAGCGCGGTAATGGTAAGGGAGGCTTTCATCGGGTCGGGACGGATTGGGGAGGGTTGAGACCGCGTTGTCCGAGTTGCTCAAGGACCTCGTTGCGTTTTCCTTCGTCGGAGATCTTCCCCGCGAGCTGCAAGACCCGGTCCCGGTTGGCATCGGTGACAAAGGTGTTCCTCAGGAACGGGACCAACACGTCATCGCTCCCGCTTTCGGCATGATACTTTTCGGCAAGCTGGGCCGCTTCGTCGAAGCGGTTCCTCGAAGCAAGATTCCCCAAGGTCTCTCCGGTGATCCGGTTCAGGGCTTCCGGAGCCTCCTTCTGGATCCAGGCCCGGCTCTTCTCCACCCCTTCCTCAAGCTCGCCGGGTTTATCGGAGAAGCGGTGTGATTGATTCCGGATCGCGGCGGAAACGATCGATCCCCGTTCCTCCGGTGAAGCATTGATCTTGGAAAGAAACTCGCCCACCCGCTCATAGCCGCCCTGGTGAACCAGCTGACCGCCGGTATTCCCCAGTGTCGAAAGCCGTTCTCCTTCGGGAATCGTGCTGCGGATCATGGTCGCTACCGCCAGTTCGGTGCCCGCCTTGATGCGGAAAAACATGCCTTGGTTAAAGATCGCGGAACGCTGTTCCTCTGGCAGCGCCTCCACCCGGGCCCTCGCCGCCGCGGGATCGGACTCAAGCAGCGCGGCCACCAGACCCGCCTCGCACCTCAGTTGGAGATCGCTTTTGCCATCCAGGGTCTTGCTCTCGAATTTCCCGTCCGCGAGCTGCTGATCCATCCACGCGATCGCACCCGCCGGCTCCTTCTCCGCCCATTTGCGGAAAGTATTGCCAAGCTGCCAGGAGACCCCCTCATCATCCAATCTCTGGCTCAGGCGCTCCACGGCAAGGCCCGGATCCTTCTCCGCCAGCGCATTGATCAGGCTCATCTCCAGCTGCTTCTTAACATGCTCGGGAACATCAAGACCCGCGATTGCCTCAAGCCCATGGACGACCTCATCCGCGGACAGCTCCTGGATCATGGCCTGGAACTGCATCTGCCGCCGGATGTCCTCCACGCTCTCGCCGTTGTTCGACTGCAGGTGGTTTTGGGCGATCAGCTTCCAATCGATCTTCCGCATCTTGCCATCCTTCGTCGCCGGGGGCAGCAGCGGGGAGCCGCTCCCCGCCTCTTCCTCAGGCACAGCGTGACGGGCGGATTCCAACCGCTCGCGCAACGTGGTGTTCTCTTCCACCAGCGAAGAAAGCGAATGGCCCTGCGAGCCCAGCCAAACGCCCGCAACAACCAGCGCCGCGGCCGGGGGGATAAATTCAATCGGTTTCATGGCGGAAGGAGTCCTTGGGAAACACCCTGATAGTTCGCAAGCCTAGGCGGATTGTTACGCGTCCGTCCGCTGGAAAATGCAGGAGATTTTTGGAATCAGCGGGGGGAATCCGCCGGAGGAGGAGCCAAGGACTCCGATCGGGCTTGGGTGATCTCCGAGGGCAGAAAGAAGTAAGCCCGTCCACCCTGTAGGTCCTGAATCAGCCTCGCGTTCTCTCCGCTGAGCGGAAATGACCAACGGTGCACCACGCCGAGCCAAAGCCGGCCCCAATAACTCTGATCAGAAACCAGTTCTGCGGCGTATGCTCTCTTTCCGTTGGGATTCACCAGAATCATCATTGCCGGTGGGGCGTCCTGTCCCCTGTCGATCCAATTTCGAGACCCGGTGGTGGTAGTGCAGTATCTCACTCGAATAGAATCTAGAATAGGGTCTTCACCTTTCAGGATGTCCGCGAAGATCCGGCCGCCTGACGGAACACGGCTGCTCCCGTTCAAAGGAAGACCGATGACTCCGGCGAAGTCGTAACGGAAGACCTCCACTTCAGCCCTCCATTGCTCATCCCTGAATTCCGCCATGGAGTAGCCGGTAGAGAGATGTGAATTGCCCTTCCCAACCGGTCCGTCATAGGGCTTTTTGAACATGAGCTCCGACGGATCACTCAGGCCATGATCGGGATCCAATTGCATGATCTCATCAAGCAGTGGCATTTGCTCGCGCAGCGATTCCACGAGAGCTTGCCTCCCCCAAAGGATTGACCCGTCTTTCGAGATGCTCGCATCGAGCGAGCCCCCCGCGCCCCATGGTCGCATATCGAGATGCCATGCTCTGGCCCTCTTCGAGCTTCCCCCAATCCATAGATATTTCATCCGGGCGACCTCGCCCTTTTTCAAGCCAGTGACATTGAGCACTTGGGACACCGGAACCCAGTCACCTTCCGGATCAGGAAAAATTTTCCGTTGCCATTTCACCGGCGGTTCCATCGGAGAAGCCGTTACGATTTCGACAGGCGTTCCAGCGATACGAAGTACAGAAACGGCAAAAATCTCAGGAAGCCACGGCAGCCACAAGCCAAAGATAGTCGCCACCACCATCGCGAACATCTTGCGGCTACGAACGGATACCAACCACCAGACAGCGAGGTAGTAGATCGTCGCCAGCACTCCCGCCCCACCCAACCAAAACCAGCCGCCTCGTCCACTTGGCTCTACCCCGATGAGACCTCTCCAAGGAATGGCCCAAATCGAAAAAAGTGGAGCACCAAGGATGAGGGGAAGCCCCAAATAGCGTTCCCTCCCCGGGGAACTTGCGATCGCGGCACAGACACCGAAGATCATCATAAAAGCTCCTAAGGGAAGAGTCCGCAATGTGAGTCCGTAGCCAACCGCCTCCCACCCGAAGTTGAAATAAGCACAGTAAATGGCCGTGGCCAACGAGATCCCAAGAAGGACCCATACATGAACCATCAGGACGCCACGGAAGGCGACACTATCGCCAGGCGGCAAGGTGCGATGAAACGCACGGTCACCAAAGGGCGGTGCATCACGCGTGGCGCTCCACCCTAGAAGAATCACGGGCACGACAGTCGCGCTCAAGGCGGAATCCATCACCGGAAAATCCCCTTTTCGCTGGAGAAACAGCGCGACGGCATGAAGCAGCACGATCGCGAAAGCAATGAACCAGGTAAGCGGTGAGCGAGGCATGGCTTTAGACGGGTTTGGCCCGGCCGCTCCGGGCGAGCGCGACAAAGATCTCCCGCAAGGTCATCCGGCGCGCCTCGTGGCGCCGCATGTCAGGGAAAGAATTGGAGAAAGCGAACGAACTACTGGATTCATCGTAGTTTGAATCCACCAGGCGGATGGATCGCCCGTTTGCCTGAAGATTCAGCCAGCCCTCCGGAATCTCCGCGGGCTTGGCCGCGTCCTCATCGAACCACAGCTCGACCTGCCGGAAGCGGGCGAGAAGACCCTCGGTGTCCTCTTGCAGGTCCACGCGCCCGGCATTGAGGAAAGCAACACGGTCTGCAAAGCGCTCGACCTCCTCGATGTCGTGGGAGGAAATCCACACGGTCCACCCCTCCGTTTCAGTAAGTTCGAGCAGGCCGTTGAGAAACTCGTCCCGCACCAGCGGATCGAGGCCGCTGAAGGGCTCATCCAGGACCACCAGTTGCGGGCGATAGGCAAGCGAGGAGAGCAGCGCGGCCTTCATCCGCTGGCCGCGCGAGAGGGAGCGCAGCTTCGTCTTCAAAGGCAGCTCGAAGTCTGCCAGCATCTTCTTCTCGAAGTCCCGGCCAGCGGTCGCCATACATCGGCCGCACGTAGTCGAGCAGCTTGGGCACCGTCATCCAGCCGGGCAGGATGCGGTTCTCCGAGACGTAGCCGATCCGCCGCCAATGCTCCGGCCCGAGTTCGCGCGGGTCGGTATCGAGCACCGAGATCTCGCCCGCATCGCGCTCGATCAGGTTCATCGCGCATTTGATGGTCGTCGTCTTGCCCGCGCCATTCGGCCCGAGGAAAGCCGTGACCTTCCCCTGCGGGATCTCCAGATCGACACCGCGAAGCGCATCGGTTCTGCCGAAGTGTTTTTGCAGGCCGCGGATGGTGATCATGGGCGTTCAGCGTTCGGGTTCTTGGAGACGGCGGAGAAATTCCTGGAGTTCGGCAGCGGTGAGATGGAGGCCGCGGGCTTCTTCCAGAAAGCGCCGCGCGGAAGGCTCGAGCAGGCCGAGTCGCTGCTCGAGCGAAGGAAGACGGGGTGCTTGCACGACCATCCCGATCCCCGGCCGACTGATGAGGAAGCCGAGGTCCTTGAGTTGCTGGATGACCTTGAAGCCGGTGGTCGGTGAGATCTTCAGCTCCTGCGCCAAGGCTCGCACGGAGGGGAAGAGATCACCTTCGCGAAGCTCGCCATTCGCCAGCGCCCGATGGGCCGCTTTCACGATCTGATCGGAAACCGGTTCCCCGTCGCGAAGCTGGAAGGAAAACGGAAGCACCGCAGGTGTTTTTAGTGTTACACACTACATGTAACACCTGCAAGCGGATTCTTTTTCATGCTTCGCATCCGGACCGCCGCCCGTGCATCTTCCGCGCCGTGAACCCCGCCCTCGAAACGCTGCTACTGCCCTTCTCCCGCGGGGATCTCTCGATTCCCTCGCGAACGCTCTTCCTCGGGGCAGAGCCGCATCCGGATCTGAAGGCATGGCCCGCGCTGAGTGGCTGGCAGCCGCTCTTCCCGCTGGCGGAGGCATGGCGGAAGGCTGGCCTCCCCTTGATCGACGAACCCTCCGGCACTTGGCCACTCGTCCTCCTGTTGCCGGGGAAATCAAAGGACGAGACCTTCGCTTCCTTCGCAAAGGCCTACGACCTGCTGGAAGACGATGGCGTACTCGTGGTGGCCCTCCCGAATACAGGCGGCGCCTCCCGCTTCGAGAAGGAACTGGCCGAAGTGGCCGGGGAAATCGCTTCGATCTCCAAGAACAAGTGTCGTGCCTTCTACGCCACCAAGTCGGCGGATTGGGACCAGTCCCTGCTGGCCGGGTGGCGGGCCTTGGGGGAGCCCCGCGTGCTGGAAAGTACGGGATTCACCGTGGAAGCGGGGATCTTCAGCGCCGACCACGTGGACCCCGGCTCCGCTCTGCTCGCCGAACATCTGCCGTCCAACTTGAAAGGCACCGCTGCCGATCTGGGCGCAGGCTGGGGCTACCTCTCGCAGGCTTTGCTTGAAAAAAACCCGAAGCTGAAGGCGCTGCATCTCTTCGAGGCGGATGCACGGGCGCTCGCATGTGCAGAGAAGAACCTCACCGCCTCCGAAACACCGTTGGAATTCCATTGGGCGGATGTCGCTGCGGGGCTTCCCGGGAAGTACGAAGTGATCGTGATGAATCCCCCCTTCCACAGTGGCCAGCTCACCGACATCTCCTTGGGCCGTGCTTTCTTGCGCGTGGCAGCCGAATCATTGCGCACCGGCGGTCGGCTTTACCTCGTGGCAAATCGCCAGCTTCCTTATGAAGCGGAACTCGACTCCCTGGGCCTCGTCTGGAAGAAGCCGGTGGAGGACCAGACCTACAAGCTGCTCTTCGCCGAGAAGCGTCTCGGCACTTCGACGCCCGTTACCTTTCGCTAATCCATCGTTCCCATGAAGCTCGTCAAACTGCTCGCCAATCTCGGCTACGGCTCCCGCAGCCAGATCGACCGCCATCTGCGCCGCGGCGAGGTCACGGACATCCATGGCAAGGTGCTCGGCGAACGCGACTTCCCGCCGCACGACCAGATCCTCTTCAAGGGAGAACCGCTGGACCTTCCCGCGCCGCTCACGCTGATGTTCCACAAGCCCGACGGCTACACCTGCAGCACGGACGATCCGGGCGATACGATCTACGATTTGCTGCCCGTACGCTATGCCCTGCGGAACCCCATCCTGAGTCCGGTCGGACGCCTCGACAAGGATACCACGGGCTTGCTGCTGATGACCGATGACGGCAAACTGCTGCACCGCCTCATCAGCCCGAAACACCATGTCCCGAAGATCTATCGCGTGACCCTCGACCGCGTGATCGAGGGCCATGAGGAAGCCCTCTTCGCGAGCGGCGAACTCATCCTCCGCGGCGAGGACAAGCCCTTGTTGCCAGCCAAGCTGGAAGTCATTGGCGAGAAGGAAGCCTTCATCACCCTTGAAGAAGGCCGCTACCATCAGGTCCGCCGCATGTTCGCCGCCGCCGGAAATCACGTCGTCGCCCTAAAGCGCGTGAAAGTCGGAGGTCTCGCTCTGCCGGAAGATCTCGCCGAAGGAGAATGGAAAGTCCTCACCCCGGAGGAGATCGAGCTCGCGGGGAAGAAGAGCTAAGCTTCGCACTTCGCTTCCAAAGCCCCAATAGGGCGACAGGGAGATAGCCCAAGGTAAGCGCGCAACGCGCAACCCTGGATAGCCACGGCCGCTACGTGATTCCCTCTCCATTCTAGCCGACCCGGCAGTAGAAACCCATCCCCGCATGCGCCAAATTTCCCGGCGACATGCTTTCGACCCGCCCTTCCACTCCGCCCGGATTCCCTCACTTCGATGCTCAATGTGGGGAGTTCGATGTTCGATGTCCGCCCTCTCCCGCCTGTTATTTTTCCAGTTATAACAGGTGAAACAGGCTCGAAAATCACATCACCTCCCACACCGCCAGAAACTCGCTGGCCTGTCCCGGATCATTCAAAATCACCGCCCCTCCCTGCAGCGTTCCGCCACCAAGCGAGGAAACATCCCCCGCCCGATCCTTCCGCAGGATCTTCAATCGTCCCATCCGGTTCGGCGCGGATTTCTTCAAAAGTTCCAAGGCCACCCTGCCCATCGTCATCCGGACATTCAGCTCCACGACATGCTTCAAGGCCAGTGACCCGTCCCGCAGGCGATGGACCATCGCATCCACTCCCAGTGGCCCCACATATCCCGGCAACAGCTTCGCAAGCGCCGCCGGGATCTTCTCCTGATACCACTTCATCACCTTCGCCTCGCGGTGCAGGAATGCCGCGACCTCCGGATCAAGCATGCTGGCCCATTTCGGCGAGACACGGCTGCCCTGAAAACGGCCTGCGGCATCATTATCCATCACGGTCAGCCCGATCAATTCCACCTCTCCCTTCGCGCCCATCTCATAGAGCGCGGAGAAATCCGTCACGCGCTCCAACCATGGCTCGATGATCACGGACCCATGCGCCGCGATGGTGTTCTTCAACCAATTCCGCGTCGGCTCCTCCGGACTCTCGGAGTTGATCCGCTTGTGCCCGCGCCCGGCATGCGAGAAGGCCGCCTTCGCCAGAGCCTGTCCCGATTCCAAGCAGCGCTCCACCGCCGCAAGCGCCTCATCCACCGTCCGGCAAATCGTTCCACTCTCTTCGCCCAGGCCAAGCAACTCTTCCAGCCGGATCCCGATGACTTTCGAGAACCACTCCGCGGGCGAAGCCTCCCGCCAATGCCACGGCACACGCGGCGACATCTGTCCCGCAAATTCCTTCAGCAGGGCACTCGCATCCGGCGACCACGCCCACGGCCTCAGGCCACCAAGCTTGCGCTCGCGGAGGTCCGCTATGGTCACGAGCTCCGGGAGATCAAAGCCAGCACGCTTGAGCTCCGCGAGATGCTCGCGCGATGGGGGCTTGCGCAAGATCGCCACGTCATCCTTGCGGCACCAGCCGGTCACCAGCATCTCCAGATCCTGCTCCAGCGAGAGCTCATTCTTGGTCGGCTGATAGCGCCCCGACATCGCGTGCGACTCGGCATTCGGATTGAACCAATTCACCACCGGCGTGCGTCCCCGCGATTGGTCGCAGATCTCCAGGTGCCGGATGAAATCTTCGTCGATCCCCGCCAGCCTCCTGCCCTCCGCATTGAAGGGAGCCAGCCCTTTCGCCCGCGCCGGACTCAGCGGAAAGGAGAGCATCTTGCGATACGACTCCCAATCGCTACCTCCCTGCTCCTTCCAGCGCCGGAACCACTTCACGCCATGGCCGACATGGCCGATCTCATCCTGATAGATCTTCTCCAGCACCGCCGCGGTGGAGTTGTCACCCGCCTGACGGAAGAGCGAGGCATAGTGTTTCGAGAAATCCAGGTTCGCTTGCTCGAAGGTGAGATTCAGCCGCGTGACAAAGTCCATCGGCGTCTCCATCGGCGCGATGATCCGCCAGAAGTAATCGTTCACCGGCAGCTCGCCGAATTCGATGCCGCATTCCCGCATGCGCCGCACGTACATCAGCGTGTGCATCTGCTCCTCGCGCATCGCCTCATAGACTCCGGCGCGATATTCCTTCGGTGCATCCGGGAACTTGAGCAACACCAGCGCCATCAGCTCGGCGGCAAGAAGCTCGTGGTTCGCCAGGAAATGAAGCATCACCCCGCGCTCCCGGTCGTCATCGAGGCGATGGATCCCGGGAAAATCGACACGTACGCCTTTCGCATGGATGCGCAGCTCTTTGGGCCTGCCCGGCCTTTCCGGCGTTGCGATCGCAGCGCCAGGCGCATCATCCGAGATCGCCTTCGGAGCAAGCCGCAGCTTTTCCTCCAGCGTCTCCGCGAAGAGGATGCGTTCGGCGGCTTCGCGCATCTGCATGCCTTCGACCATGGAGAGTTCAGGCAGCAATGCGACTCTTCAAAGACGGGCCGAGGCCTTGATCTTCTCCGCCTTCAACTGCCCGCAGCCCGCAGCCACATCAATCCCGCGGCGCTGGCGGAAGGTGCAGGGGAAACCGGCATCCAGCAAGATGCGCTGGAATTCATATCCCGCCGCCTCGCCCGCCGGAGTTCCGGAGAAGCCACCAGTCGGATTGAGCGGGATCAGATTCACGTGCCCATCGATTCCCTCGAGCAGTGCCGCGAGCCGGCGCGCGGTATCGGGCGAATCATTCTTCCCGGCGATCAGGGTCCACTCGAAGAAGATCCGCTTTCCCGTGATCTCGCCGTATTTCCGGCATGCCGCGATGAGCTCCGCGAGCGACCACTTCTTGCTCGCGGGAACGAGCGCGGAGCGCTCCTCCTCCGTCGATCCGTGCAGGCTTACCGCAAGACGATAGGGCCTGCCCTCTTCCGCAAGCCGCATGATCCCGGGAACCACACCCACCGTGCTGATCGAAATCCGTGCGGGTCCGATCCCGATACCCCGAACGTTCGAAATGATATCAAGCGCCCGGATGACCGAGTCGTAATTATGCAGGGGTTCACCCATGCCCATCAGCACGAGATTCCGCAAGCGGCGGCCCGGCTGGGTAGCTTCCAGCACCCGGCGGGCATGCAGCACCTGCGCGACAATCTCGCCGGGACGCAGGTGGCGGGCAAAGCCCATCTGTCCGGTGGCGCAGAAGACACAGCCCATGGCACAGCCTGCCTGGCTGCTGACGCAGGCCGTATGGCGGCCATCATAGCCCATCAGCACTGTTTCCGTGGTCTGGCCATCGCGATGCCGCAGCAGGAACTTCCGCGTCAGACCATCGCTGCTGTGGGTCTCGTCCACTACCACCGGCGCATCGAGAAAGAAGGACTTGTCCTCGCCCACGTGGGCTTCCACCCAGCGCTTCAGCGGCGGCGAAAAATCCCGGGAGGCCAGATCAAGCGCCCCTTCCCGCTGCACCGCACGCCACAGCGCCTTCGCGTGGTGGGCATTGATCCCGCCGGCGGACAGCTCCGCCTCGATCTCACGCAGGGAGAGATCATGCAGCGATCTGGAGGCGGTGGCAGTCATCGGGACGGCCCCTCCATCGGCGGGCGGCGTGTCCGCTTCAAGTCTCATTTATGGAGGCGACGCTAACCGTTCTTTGTCAGGAAATGAAGCGCACTCGTCCCGACTTGGGTCCGAATCGTCACTTTCGATGAGCGGATTGAAGCAACAAAGAGATAGTTTCTTCATCAAGAGTTCACAATCCGGACCCAGTGTTCCGCTTGAACAGAGGTGGAATTTTGGAAAAATCCGGCCTTCAGTTCCGTTAAATCGCGCCGCCTCTTCTCCGGCTAAACCCGCCTCCTTCTTTCCCGTGAAGCCCTATCCACGTACTATCACCACCCTCGCAGCCGCTGCCGCCATTCTAAGCGCTCCGGCATGGGCACGCACTTGGACGGATACCCAAGGCCGGCAGATCGAGGCGACGCTGGTGGACTCGAACGACACGGAAGTCATCCTCCAGCTGGATTCGAACAATGAGATCTTCCGCTTGCCGCTGGCCAAGCTCTCCGCCGAGGACCTGAAATTCCTCGGCAAGAAAGCTCCGGCGGTCCCGGACAAGGGCGCCCCTGTTCCCCCCAAGAAGGAGCTTCCTCCGAAGCCGGGTCCGGCAGCACCCGCCGGCGAGCTCAATTTCAATGCTCCCTGGCCCCAAACCGTGAAATTCGACGCGGATCCGCAGATCCAGACGATCACCGAGGACAAGGAGACCAAGAAATTCATCTACGAAAGCTCGAACTACCGCTTCATCTGCAATGTCCGTCTTTCCCAGTCGGTGGTGAAGGGCTTCGCGGTAATGTTCGAATCCAGCTACAACTACTGCCGCGCCCTGCCGCTGGCGATTTCCGGCGGATCGAAGACCGATGGGAAATATCTGATCCTGCTTTTCGAAACGAAGGAGCAGTACGTGGAAGCGGGCGGACCACCCACCAGCGCGGGCGTTTACATGCCGGGCCGCAATACCGTGATGGTCCCTCTGACCAGCCTGGGCGTACGCCCCGTGGGCAGCAGCTACATGCTGGACCGCGACAAGGCGAACGGCACGCTGGTCCACGAAATCACTCACCAGCTCACTCCCGGACCCTACTACAGCCGCGGCGCGATGGGTTGGTTCAGCGAAGGCCTGGCAGAGTATGTCACCGCCACTCCCTACCGCTCCGGGGTTTTCAAGGTGAAGTCGAACTTCGACGACATCGTGGCCTACGCCACCGGCTACGGGAAGGATGACACCCGCGGCCGCGCGCTCGGCGAGAAGATCTCCGCACCGGCGCTGAAAGACTTCATGCTGATGAGCTACGGCAACTTCACGGGGCCGCGCGCAAACTTCAACTACGGCTTCGGCCTGATCCTTACGACCTACTTCCTGCACCTTGATGGCAATGGCGACGCCGCCCGCGCCAAGAAATTCCTGCAAGCCCTGCGCGCCGGAAAAAGTGGCCAGGAGGCCATCGATGTGTTGCTCGATGGCCGCAGTTACGAGGAAATGCAGGACGCCATCTCGAAGGCATGGAAGCGCAAGCGCGTGGAAATCGAGTGGGACGGCACCAGTTCCATGACCGACGAGGAAGAGTCGGACGAGTGATAGAGCTTCACGCGCTCCGCAAACCATACGAGCCCCGCAATCGCCAGCCCCACACAGGCCCAGCGGCGAAAGTGCGGCCACGCCCGGCTTTCGCTCCAACCCACGGTGAGGCTCCACGCGAGGAAAAGAACGAGGAGCTGACCGGCCTCCACGCCGAGGTTCGCGGAGATCAGCGTGGGAAGGAAACCTTCACCCGGACGGATCCACGCTGAAAGAGCCCCGGCGAAGCCCATCCCGTGGATCAGCCCGAAGGCGAAGACCAGCCAGAGGCGCCAGGTGCGCGCCTCCTTCACGAAGAGATTCTCCACCGCCAGGGCGGTGATGCTCAGCGCGATCATCGGCTCCACGATCCAGCGCGGGACCTCGACCCAGCCAAGTGCGGCGAGGCCCAGTGTAATGGTGTGCGCTGCGGTGAAAGCGAGGGATTGTTTGAGCAGCGCCTGCCAACGGCGCTGGAGCAGGAAAATTCCGAGCACGAAGAGGAGATGATCCAGCCCGCCCATCACATGCTTCACCCCGACGTGAAAGGCGACCGCAATCGGATTCTGTCCCTGCTCCACCACTACGGGTGCCGATGGTTCCACAGGCTTGGTGAAGAGCACCACTTCGCCACCGGGCGGCACCGTAAGGTAGGTGGATTCGCCTCCGGAAGGAGAAGGCATCTTCACCACCAGGTCCGGGTGATCCCCGCCTGCCATCGAGACCTTGACCGTTTCGATATTCCCCACCGGCTCGACGAGCGCATGGAAGTAGGCGCCATCATTGAGGAGCGATGGGAAATTCGCGGGATCGGCTTTGAAATCGGGAAAGGAGATCTTCCATTCCAAAGGACCCGTCTCCGAGCGGAAGCCGAGCGACTCCTGCAGGTATCTCTCGGCCTCTTGGCAGAGACGCTGTTGCTCTTCTCGCGGAAGCTTCACCAGCCAGTCCCGCGTCGGCTGTGGAGCGGCGACATCATTCCGGGTGGCCGGATCGGCATACCCCGCATCGAAAAGGATCTCCAGCTTCCAAGACCCCTGATCGGCCTGAAATTCGCCATAGAGTTGCTTCACCACATGCGCCGCCAGCGGCTGGACGCAAAAGAGAAACGAACAGAGCACCCAGAAGCTCGGCCACCGAAAAATGGACATTATTGGACACTTTATTGACCAATAAACGCTATTTTTGCCGATATTCATGCTAGATCTTGTTCTCCGGCTAGGTAATGAAATGAGCTTACCTTAACAGATGAAGCGCGTTCTCTTTCCCTCCTGCTTCGCGGTATGCCTCGCCACGGCATCCGTAGCTTCTCCTCTCGAACTTCGCTACGGGCAACCCGCCAAGGCATGGGAGAGCGACGCGCTGCCGGTCGGCAACGGACGGATCGGGGCGATGATCTTTGGAGACCCATCGAAAGAGCGGATTCAGTTCAACGACATCACCCTGTGGACCGGAGGCGAGAACCTGTCCGGAGGCTATGACGTGGAGGAATTCGGCAGCTATCAGAATTTCGGGGATCTCTTCATCGAGACCGATGGCGCGCCGCAATCCGCGACATCACGCACGATCAGCAGCCCGAGCGGGCAGAAGCCCTTCTACGATGCGGAGGGCGTGAGCGCCGCGGGCGATGGCAAGGCCGCCACGAAATGGTGTGTCGAACATGGAGGAAAGGAGGTCGTCTGGCAGGCAGATCTCGATGCCCCTGAAGCTATCGCACGCTACACTTTCACCGCGGGTCCGGATGTTGCCGAGCGCGATCCCGGAACCTGGCGCTTCGAGGGATCGATGGACGGAAAGGCATGGCTGACCCTTCATGAAATGAAGGACCAACCACCGATGGCACAGCGCGGCGAGTCGAAGGCCTTCGACTCGAAAAACAAGATCGCCTACCCGCACTACCGATTCGTCTTCAGCCCGACCAAGGTCCCGCATTTCCAACTCGGGGAGATCGCTTTGGGCGACACCGCAAACACGAGCGCCGCGCCGGAGGGCTACCAGCGGGTGCTCGACCTTGCGACCGGAGTTCACCGTGCCTCTTGGAAATCGGGGGGAGCCGAGATTGTGCGCGAGACCTTCGCGAGCCATCCGGACGACGTGATCGTGATTCATTACCGCTCCACTGGAAAGCTGGGCGGGAAAATCCGCCTGGCCGGAGCCCATGGCGAGACCACGAGTTCTGAAGGTGGACTTCTTTCTTTCTCGGATAGTCTTTCGAACAAGCTGCGTTATGCGGCTCAAGTGTCAGCTGTCACCGATGGCGGCACGATTATGGCGGAGGAGGGAGCCTTGCGCTTCAAGGACACGAATGTGCTGACCCTGGTGCTCTCCGCGGGGACCGACTATGCGATGGATCCGGCGAAGAAGTTCCGCTCCGGTATCGATCCGGTGAAATCCGTGGCCGGGAAAGCAAAGCTGGCGCTGGCACGCAAGTACGATGACCTTCGTAGCCGCCATCTTGCCGACTTCTCCCCGCTGATGGATCGTGTGGCACTCGATCTGGGCACCGGAAAGGATGAGGACACCAAGGCCCGGCTCGAAGCGTACAAGGGAGGCGCTGAAGACCCGGCCTTGGAAGCGCTGATGTTCCAGTATGGCCGCTACATGCTCATCTCATCCTCGCGTGATTCCTTGCCCGCCAATCTTCAGGGCCTCTGGAACGACAGCAACAAGCCCGCTTGGTTCGCAGATTACCATACGAACATCAATATCCAGATGAACTACTGGCAGGCGGAGCCGGCGAATCTGGCCGAGTGTGCGAAGCCCCTGCACGAATGGGTGACGGCGTCGGTTCCGGGAAGCCGCGAGGCCACGGTGAAGGCCTTTGGCGCGAAGACTCCCGGCTGGACCATGCGAACCTCCGTGAACCCCTTCGGCGGGAACGGCTGGGAGTGGAACCTGCCATCTTCCGCGTGGCTGGCGCGGCACTTTTGGGAGTCCTATGCCTTCACTGGCGACAAAGCCTTCCTTGAGAAGCAGGCATGGCCCATCTTTGAAGGCGTGTCCGAATTCTGGCTCGATCATCTAGTCGAGAAGGATAGAAAGCTGGTGGTACCGAAGGGATGGTCTCCGGAACACGGCCCGCGCGAAGACGGCGTGGCGCACGACCAGCAGATCGTGTGGGACCTCTTCACCTTCACGCTCGAAGCGGCGAAGGAGCTCAGGATCGACAACGCGCTGACCAAGAAGATCACTGCGGCTCGCGAGAAGCTGCTCGGCCCACAGATCGGATCATGGGGCCAACTCATGGAGTGGACGAGCGAACGGCCGGATCTTGAGAAGAGCGGCCATCGCCATACCTCGCATCTCTACGCGGTGTATCCGGGAAACCAGATCAGCCTGAGCAAGACGCCTGAGCTGGCGAAAGCTGCGGCGCTCTCCCTCGAAACGCGCGGGACCTCCGGGGACTCGCGCCGCTCCTGGACTTGGGCATGGCGCACGGCCCTGTGGGCACGACTGGGCAATGGCGACAAGGCGCAGGCCATGATCCGCGGCCTGCTCACACACAACACCCTCGATAATCTCTTCACCACGCACCCGCCCTTCCAGATCGATGGCAACCTCGGAATCACCGGCGGCATCTGCGAGATGCTCCTGCAATCCCACGCCGGCGAGGTCGCGATCCTGCCAACACTGCCGAAGGGCTGGCCGAACGGCTCGTTCAAGGGCCTGCGAGCGCGCGGGGGCTTCGAGGTGGATGCGGAGTGGAAGAACGGCACCCTCTCAACCACGAGCGTGAAATCGGCGCTTGGGAAGGAATTGGTTCTCCGCCTCCCAGGCAATCCGGCGAAAATCAAGCTGACACGCGACGATGGAAAATCTGCCGAACTCACGGCGAAAGAGGGCGTATTCCGCCTGCCAACCACCAAGGGTGGAGCATACCAGGTCACACTTCCGAACTGAACCTAGGTCCAAAGTCGGATTGACCCTACACGGCAAGGCGCGCTGACATGGAGCCCCATGAGCAGCTGCGCCAAGGCCGATGCTTCTTCCTCCCCCGCGCTTGAAAAGGCAGCATTGCTCGGCAGGGAGTTCTCCTTGGCATGGCTCAGGGCGGCGGGCGTCTCCGACCCCGAAGTAGCCGTCCTTTTTGACCAGGTCATCCTGATTCCGGCTGCTCAGCACGCATCCGCGAGGTTCGCGGATCCAAGCCTGCCGAGGAAGATCGTGAGAACCATCCCGTGGTCGCGGGCCCGGGATCACCACCTCGTGCTCGCGGAAGCCGCCAAACAACAGCGGCTAGCCGCAGAGGTGGTGGCAGAACATTTCGAAGCCGCGCATCGCTTCGATCTCGCCCGCGCCCAATGGATGAAGGCGGGTGAAACATCATGCCATGCCGGTGATTACAAAAAGGCACTGCGTCTCATCAGCCGGGCACTTGCCATCTGGCCTTGGGACGAGGCCGCGGATGATCGCGCGCGGGTACTGCGCGAGATGGCCCGCTGCGCCACCAATGCGCGCCTGACCGATGAGGCGCGAAAGGCATGGGAAGAACTGGCCGATCACGCTCGCGATACTGGCAAGCACGATTTGCGGGCTGATGCGCTTCATCAGCTCGCGATACTTTCTGCTGATCCCGTGCGCGCGGGCGAGTTGCTCGCGGAAGCCTCCAAGCTGGCCACACGCGAACTCGGCCCGGAGGAAGCCTTTCGGCATGGGCTCGCACACGTGGATTTGCTGGTGAACCGCGTGCGGGTGGCTGCGGCCAAGCTGGCTTTCGTGGCGGTGGAAGAAGCAGCGCTGAAGTCGAAGAACCCCGCACTACAGTCAGAAATGCTGGGATGGAAGGCCCTGATCGCCGCGATGGCGGGCGAAGCAGGAGACGCCACCCGATTCGTCGAGGAGGGGATGCAGATCGCCATCACCCACCAACTCCCGGAGCAGGTCGCTTTTGCTTACAAGCGCCGCGCGAACATCGCGGACTATGCCGGTCAATATTCGCTGGAGAAGCACTCGCACAACGTGGCGATCCGCTATTGCCGTGAGTCACAGACCGGCGAGGAAATCGTCTGCATGGGTTGCTTGTCCTATGCCTGCTTCCGTACCGGAGATTGGAAGGAGGCACTCGATACCGCGCGTGAAGTGCTGGGCCAGCCGGACCTTCATCCCGGATTGAGAGCCATTGCCGGCGGAGTCCGGGGAATGATTGCAGCGTTCCGTGGCGAAAAAGCCAGCGCCTTCAGGCATCTCGACGAGGCCATACGCCTCCAGAGGGCGGAAGGCATGGTCGGGATGGAATTCCTGACCCTTTGGGCGCTCGCCTACTGGCATGATTGCCAGGGAGAAGGCGCCAAGGCTTGTGCGATCTACGACGAGATCCGCACCCTGTGGCGGGAGTCGGACGATCTCCACGATTCCATTCCCGGGCTGCTATTTGCCGGCGCCCATTATGCGGATCACGGCCGTGCCGTGCAGCTTGCCGACTGCATCGATATTATCGGCGAGATTCTCAGGAAGAACGACCTGCCCGAAGCGCGCGCAACCTTGCTCGCCCTGGGCGCGGAGCAGGCAAGGCTCGAAGGGGATCACGAAGCTTGCGACAAAGCGCTGCGGGAAGCGGCGGCGCTCCAGATCAAAGCCGGGCTTCCTCTGGAACAACTCTGGATCGAGAGCCGCCACCCACGGGCAGAAGATCACAAGGGCGTGATCGCACTCGCCACCAAACTCGGCACAAAGCCACTGCTTGCCAGACTGAAGGGCGAGGACTGCGGCGATTCCGCTTCCGGACTCACCCCGCGCCAATGCGAGGTCCTTTCTTTTCTCGCCACCGGACTCACCAGCAAGGAAATCGGCGATCGCATGGGGCTCAGCACCCGCACGGTAGAAATGCACGTAAGCCGCATTTTCGAACGCCTCAACTGTCGCACGCGACCGGAAGCCGTGGCACTCGCCCAAGCGCGCGGGTGGATCAAGCTACCGTAGTTTGCGCGCGGGGATACCGTACTTCCGACATCTATTCCGCAGGCGGATTTCCGGCGAGGGTGCATGGACACCAACCCGCAAATCCATGTGCATCGCTTGTGATACCAAATTGAATCCCGAATCGCTCGACGAATTCGGAGACCGCTTCATCCGGATCCTCAATCATGGCGCGCTCGCCGTGATGATTTCCATCGGCCACCGTACGGGACTCTTCATCGCCATGCGGAAAACCGGACCAGCTACCAGTCGGCAGATCGCCGCCGAGGCAAAACTTAACGAACGATATGTGCGCGAGTGGCTGGGAGCGATGACCTGTGGCGGTATTGCGAACTGCGATGAGAGCGGCAGCGTTTTCACGCTGGTTCCCGCCGCGGCTGAAATGCTCGGCGGGGGTAATGGCGCGGAGAGCCTCGCTTACCTAGCCCAATATGTCGCCATGATGGGCTTCATCGAAGATAAGGTCATCGACTGCTTCCACCGGGGTGGAGGCGTTCCTTACTCGGAATTTCCCCGCTTCCACGAAGTGATGGCGGTCGACAGCAAGCAAACGGTGGTCGACCCGCTCTTCGAGCATCTCTTGCCCCTGGTTCCAGGCCTAACCATGGCTTTGGACAATGGCATCGAAGTCCTCGATGTCGGCTGCGGGCGCGGCAAAGCGCTTCTGAAGATGGCTGCGGAGTTCCCGCAAAGCCGCTTTACCGGCTTCGATCTCAGCGTGGAAGCAACGCGTGAGGCGGCCAAGGAAGCGGAAGCGCTTGGTCTCGTGAACGTAAAATTCGAAGTACGGGATCTCTCGGATTTCCATAAGACCGCACCCATCGCCGCCTTCGACTTCATCACGGCATTCGATGCGATCCACGACCAGGCACGGCCGGATCATGTGCTCGCCGGCATCCGCCGCGCACTCAAGCCCGGGGGTGTCTTTCTCATGCAGGACATTGGTGCCTCCAGCAACGTCGCCGAGAACAAAGACCACGCCATCGGAACCCTGCTCTACGGCCTGTCCTGCACCCACTGCATGACGGTTTCCCTCGCCCAAGGCGGGCTCGGCGTCGGCGCGATGTGGGGTGAACAACTCACGCGCGATTTCCTGAAGGATGCCGGCTTCCGCCGCATCGACCGCCACACCCTGAGCCACGACATCCAGAACTACTATTACATCGTCAAACCATGAATGCCACCCTGCCCCTTCCGTCCGCGCCTGCGAAGCCCAAGGCGCTTTCCAAGCTCGCCATCGTTGTTCGCGATGATGCCTATGACCGCGTCCTTACTCCCCTGACCTTCGCCTACACGCAAGCGATGGCTGGCATACAGGTGGATGTGCTCTTTACCCTATGGGCCGTTCGTCTCCTCACTATCGAAGGGCTGGCGAAAGCCGCAATGAGCCCCGGGCATGCCCACGAGGAGGCATGGCTGCGGGAGCGCTTGAGACGCGATGGCGATCCACTCGATCTCCGCGACTTTCTCTCACTGCTGAAGAGCACGGGCAAAGTCCGCCTCTACGGCTGCCAGCTCGCTGCCATGACCTTTGACGTAACCGAGGAACTGCTCGTCACCGAGGCCGATGGCATCGTGAACCCGGGATGGTTCCTCAATGAGAGGGCGCTACAGGCGGACCACTGCCAGTATTTCTAGGTCGGAGGGCCACCTGTGTGCCAAGCTCGTCACTTTCGAGAAATCTTCCAAGGCCACACGTAAGAGGGGCCCGCGAATCGCACCCGCGATTTTTGTTAGACCCTGCTTCAAACATCACAACATGCCATCTCCATCCCGCTCCGCGACTGCCCTCCCCCTGCTCTGCATCTTCACCCTCGCCGCTGTGCCCATGCTGAACGCACACGATCATGGAGTGACCGAACTTAAGGAGAACCGCCGGCCGCAACACCGGAAGAACCTGCGGGTGCCTGATCTGCCGGGATACAAGACGCTGAAGTGTGACTTTCACATGCACACGGTTTTTTCGGACGGGATGGTGTGGCCAAACATCCGGGTGCAGGAGGCGTGGCAGGAAGGTCTGGACGCCATTTGCATCACCGACCATATCGAGTACCAGCCGCACGCGAAGGATCTTCCCACCAATCACAACCGCGCGCACGACATCGCAAAGGATCCTGCGGCCCAATCGAATATCCTGCTGATCCGCGGTAGCGAGATCACCCGTGGCACGCCGCCGGGACACTTCAATGCACTCTTCCTCGAAGACTCTTCAAAGCTGGTGGCTGACAAGGGTGCCGCAGCAGATGCGCCTGCCCTGGATGCTGCCGCCGCACAGAAGGCCTTTATCTTCTGGAATCATCCAGGCTGGAAGGCGAAGCAGATCGAAGGCTCCTACGAGTGGATTCCCTTCGTCGACAAGCTGCATCAGGAAGGAAAGCTCCACGGCCTCGAGGTCATCAATGGCTTCGGCTTCCATCGCAAGGCCCTCGACTGGTGCATCGATCGCAAGCTCGCAGTGATGGGAACCTCCGACATCCACAACCTGACCGCCAATGACTACGACTTCGCGAACGGCCGCACGCGCAGCATGACGCTCGTATTCGCGAAGGAACGCACGAATGCAGCGATCCGTGAGGCACTGGAAGCCGGCCGCACCGCGGCGTGGTCCAGCGAATATCTCGCCGGGCCCGAGGAGCTCCTCCAAGGCCTGGTCCAAGGCGCGCTCAGCATCGGTCCCGTGCATCATACCGATGCGAAGGGTGTCTCGTATCGTGAGATCCGGAATGACAGTGATCTGACCTTCACCCTTTTGGAAACCGGAGAGAAGACCGGACTGCCGGACACCATCGAACTTCATCCGGGCACGACCCGCATGCTGAGCAGCGCGAATATGGAAGCCGCCACGGAGAAGGCGACTTACCACGTGAAGAACGCCTTCATCCGGAGCGAAACGAATCTCACGGTAAAGCTTTCCGCGCTGCCGGTGAAGTAAGGCCCTCTCCTATTTGAGACCGGGTTGATGGAGCCGCAGCGTGTAAACGCCGCGGCTCCATTTGATTTTACGGGCGAGCTTCCAGAATCAGGTTCACAGCAGTCGCTGCTGCACGGCGGAAGCGGGTGAAACCGCCCTCCTCCACCACGGCACGGAGACGCTTCTCGCCAGCTTGGGCACCGAGCGCGAGGCCCACTTCCTGGCTGCGCGAGCCCGGAGTGCAGACCATGGTCGAGAAGCTGTAGTAGAGACGGCCCAAGGGATTCAGGTTCTCCGCAAGGGTGTCTCCCGCCATCGGTTCCACGATCATCCAGGTGCCGTCCGGCTTCAGGCTTTCGCGGATATGGACCGAGGCTCCAACTGGATCACCCATGTCGTGGAGCGCATCGAAGACGGTCACCAGGTCGTAGTCCTTGCCGGGGAAAGCCTTCGCCGTGCCGACTTGGAACTCAATGTTGGCCACGCCTTCTTCCGCCGCGCGCTCACGGGCGACCTTGATCGACTCCTCATGGAGATCGAAGCCAATGAAGTGCGACTTCGGATAGGCCTTCGCCATTAACACGGTGGAGGCACCGTGGCCACAACCGACATCGGCCACCTTGGCACCGGCGATCAGCTTGGCTTCCACGCCATCAAGGGATGGGATCCACGAGGGCACCAGATTCTCCCGATAGCCCGCGCGGAAGAAGCGCTCCGTGCCGCAGAAGAGGCAGCTATGATGCTCCGCCCATGCGACGCCCTTGCCACTCCTGAAGGCGGCCTCAAGCAGGGGGACGTCATGATAGACAGCGGAGATGCTGTAAAAGCCCGCGCTCATCAGAAGCGTGCTCTCGGGATCGGCGAAGACGGCGATCTGCTCCGGATTCATCCAGAACAGCCCCTTGTCGGGATCACAATCGATGTAGCCGGAGGCTGCTTGGGCATGAAGCCATTCGCGCAGGTAGCGCTCGTCCAGACCGGCAGCCTTTGCAAGACCTTCGGAGCTGGTCGGTCCGGCCTTGGCGAGAGCTTCGTAAATGCCGAGACGGTCGCCGAGAATGGTCAGGGCTCCGCTCACGGCCGCACCCATTTCCACCATCATTTTGCCCGCAAAGGCTTCGAGGAGGTCGGGACGGATTGCAGTGCGCCTTTCTTGGGGTTCGAGGGTCGAGTTCATGTTTTTACTTGGGGTTCAACAACTCGGGTGGGATACCGACTAGTCGGTATAGCAGTTGGGCAAAAAAATGTCAGACTGCCGCCGCGGTGAGGCGCAGCAGGTTCTGACGGAACGCGCGGAGCGCGGAGGCGATCCGGGAGGGATCGCGGAAGGCTTTCGCAAAGATGATCGAGCCTTCGAGGAGGGAGAGATATTCGTTCGAGAGGTCCTTGGCGGGGGGGAGTTCTGGCCATGCCTCCACGATGGGTTCGAAACGTTCGGCAAAGTAATCCATCACTTGGGTGAACATGCCCGAGACGATCTCGCGCATCTTCTCGTTCGTGTCCGCCAGCTCGACGGCGAAGCTGGCGAGGATGCAGCCGCTGGCCCAGAGCTGCTCGGAGCAATTCTCCACATGCTCAAGGAAGGCAAAGGAGCGCTCGACGGGGTCCGTCACTTTCAGGTGCGGCCCTTCCTCAAGGATCGCGCCGCTTTTCAGCATCGACCACTCGAGGGTGGCGATCCCCAGCTCCTCCTTCGACTTGAAGAAGTGGTAGAAGCTACCCTTGGTCAGGCCAGCCTTTGCGCAGATGGAATCAACCGTCGTGCCCGAATATCCGTTCGCCAGCACCAGCGCTTTCGCGGCAGCTAGCAGACGCTCCTTGGACTCGCTCTCGGACACAACGAAATAGCTATACCAACCAGTCGGTATGGTCCAGTGGAAATTTTCCACTTCCCGGATCCAAAAGGGTTCGGGATCCGATCCAGCTAGGGAAGCGTCGCCCGCAGCCGGAAGAAACAACCCGTGGTTCCGATGTCCGGAAAGTTCGAGATCTCGATCCGAAGGCCGCCCCCGGGCAAGGCAGACTGGGTAACCTGTGCGAACCCCGGGCTGTCCGCCCAGCCCGCTGCAAAGCGTTGCAGGCTTTGCCAAGTGCCGGACTTCAGATCCCGGGACACCTCAACCTGATAGATCATACCCGGCCTGTAGGATTCACGAAGTTCGAAGGTGAGCACTGGCTTTCCGGTTTCGGCATCAAAGGAAACAGATGGGAGAGCCGCCCTCTGAGTGGAACTCACGGGGCCAATCGCAGGGATGCCATGGACGTAGGCCAACAAGTTGTCGATCCCATCGGCATTCGCGTCCTGCAAGGGAGCTGCGCTGCCAAAGGCAACACCTTGCCCTGCAATCCACATTTGATAATCGCTCACCGCTTCACCGGATCCATCCGAGACCGCGATCATTCCCCCCGTGCCCACAACCACAAGCAGGCTATCGTCGCCAGCGATCCCGGTCATATCCAAGGGGATCTTGGCATTGTTGCCGATGCTGGTCCAAGCGCTCCCATCCCCGTTGGAGCGGAGCATCATCGCCGAAGGCCCGACAGCCACGAAGCGGGATCCCGTCCAGCCCACATCCGTCAGGGTGAAGTTGGCGCTGCCGAGCGGAGACACTGCGGGATTCCAAAGAGCCCCGTCAGCCGAACTCTCAATGCGATTGCTTCCTACACCCACAAAGCGGCCTCCACCCCATGCCGTGGCAGCGTAGGCTGCCTCCCGTCCGCCGCGCACCGTCTGCCAAGAGCTGCCGTCACGCGATAGCACGATGGTGCCGGAGGATCCGACGCCGACGAACTCGGAGCCATTATGGGTCAGGTTATCAAGCCAAGGAGAAGGATAGACCTTGGTAATCGTATTCCACCGGCCAGCGGTGGTTTCCTGAAGACGATAGACCCCGCCTGTGGTAGCGGCTAAGAGGAGGCTCCCGCCCGGCTCCAAGTCATAAACAGCTGCCGGGAGACCCGTCGTCGTCGCCATCGTCCACTGCGGCAGCCCGGTAGTTGAGAAAAGCCCTTCACCTCCCGCGAGGAAGCGGGTGCCAACCCACTCCACCGTCCGGCTTGTCCCGAAGATCCCGTAGCTGGACTGCCAGGTGATGCCATCGGTGGAAGTGGCGCTCCCCCCACCGTATCCCACCGCCATGTAGCGGCCACCCGCCCATGCCACATCTTCAAAGTCCGGGTTGCTGCCACTGGTGGCACCTTTATTCCATGTGATCCCGTCGGGAGAGTAGAGCAACGTCCCAGCCTTGCCGACGGCCACCAACTGTGACCCATTCCAGATGACCGCTTGGATCCATTGGGCGGTACCGCTGTCCCGCGGGGTCCAGTTGACCCCGTCCGGGGAGGTGACGATCGTTCCGCCGGTGCCACAGGCGACATGCAGTGTGCCGGTCCAACAGATGCCCGTGAGATAGGAGGTCAGGCCGATCGGGTAGCGGGACCACTGCAGCGCATCGGGGCTGGAGACATAAGACCAAGCCGAGTTTCCCGACCCTTGGGCCACGGCAACATAGGAGGTCCCGTTCCAGACGACATCGGAAATCCAATCCGGTACCGAGGTGGTCCAAGCAAGTCCATCCGGGGATCCGCACAGGACACCGGCCCCGCCGAATGCCTTGAAGGCGGCCCCTGCGGCTTCCACATTCAGAAACGAGGTGGCGAAGCCGCTCGGCTGCGCAAACCAGCTTGAGCCATCGACCGAAGTGAGCACGGTTCCACCCTCTCCGGTCGCCGCGAAGCGTTGGCCGTTCCACGCGATATCGGTGAGGTTCTTGGTGGTGCCGCTGTTCCGGAGCGACCATTGCATGCCGTCCGGCGAAGAAAGGATCACGCCACCGCTTCCCGCGGCCACCCAGCAGCCGGCGCCAGCAGCCACGACATCGAGATCGCTTGCCGTGGGGCTCGTCACCGCTTGCCAAGCATAGCCATCCGGGGAATGCCAGATCGCCCCCTTGGTGCCGACGGCCACATAGCCCCCGGGACCCTTCGAGACAGCTTTGAAATCAGGAGCAGCACGGCGCAAACCACTCTGCTCCCAGTGAATCCCATCGCTGGTCCATGCCTCCAAGCCGGTGCATACGAGCTTGCTTCCCGTCCATACCAGCTTCAGCTGATCCGACAGGATCGAGACCCCTTGGATGCTTGGCACCCCAGTCCAAGCGATGCCATCGGCCGACTGATAGAGCCCGTTGGTCGTAGCGAGGAACCATTTTCCAAACCGATATTCTAGCGAACTCACGGTAATCCCCGGACTGGGCACAGCCCTTGGCGTCCATTCGATACCATCCGGAGAGGCCAGCAGGATCCCGCCCTGCCCGCCCACCATGAACTCGCTATCCGATGCCGCGGCGGCATAGAGCGGACCGCTGGTGCCGCTGGTTCCAGACGTCCATGCAATGCCATCGGGAGAACTCTCCAAGGCACCCATGTAACCGATCGCGATGAACTTGTCCCGAAGTCGCTTCACGTCGTAAAACCCGCGGTTCAAGGTGGAGATCCGGTTCCAGGATACTCCGTCAGTCGAAGTATCCGTGCCGTTGCTGCTGAAGGCGAAGACCTGTGTTCCGGTCCAAGCAAGGCGAACCAAGCCGGCAAAGGTGTCTCCCGGAACCTTGGTCCACACCAAGCCATCATCGGATTTCAAAACCACGCCGTCCGCACCCGCCGCGAGGGCGAAAGAGCCGGTCCAAACCACGCTCTGGAGATGGGTATGGATCCCGGAAGCCCGCGTCGTCCACGTCTCGAAGTCCGCAGAAACGGCAATGTACCCGTAGTTCCCGACCATGATGTAGCGGCTGCCCGTCCACACCACCGCATTGCCCTGGGTGTGCTCGCCCTTTTTCGTCCACTCCCTGCCGTCGGGAGAAGTTTGTACCTGCCGTGCGTCGTCACCGGCGACGAACTCGCCATTGATCCACCTCACATAGGTGGAGCTAGCCATCACGGACTTTTCCGCCGTCCAAGCGATGCCGTCCTCGGAACGCCAGACGAAGTTCCAGCCACTCCGGCCCACCGCGAGATAGTGGCTCCCGTTCCATGCGATGTCCGCGAGTTCCTGCGAGACGAAGGATGGCCCCGTCATGGTCGGCGAGGTCCAAGTGATGCCATCCACGGATGTCCGGGGAAATTGCCGCGGACCCACGCTGAACAATCTTCCATTCAGCTTCCGGATCCCCGCGGGAAGGTTGTTGTTGGAAAGGCTCAGGACTTGGGTCCACTCCACGAGGTCCGAAGAGCGCGTGATTCCCCAATTGTTCCGGAGATAGGTCGTGCCATCGAAGTTATCGATCCCGTAGCAAGGAGTTTCGACCGCGACCTGCGTACGATTCCACACAAGCCCATCCGGCGAGGTGGAGATGTAGTAGTAATTGTCCAGAGCCATGAACTGGCTCCCGCTCCAGGTCACCCCCTGATAGTTTTGCGACGCCGGGGCCTCGATGCGCTGCCACACCGTGCCGTCCGTTGAACGAAGGATGACTCCACCCGAACCGACGACGAGATAATGGCTCCCGCTCCAAGCAACGTCCGTGAGGTTCGCCTGCACTCCCAGAAAACGGGTGGCCCAGGATTTCCCATCGGTTGAAGTCCCGATAAGTCCCCGAGAACCCACGGCCACCGCCACCGGACCATCCCAGCAGATTTCCGCAAAGCGATCCGCTGCTCCACCGTCCACCCGATGCCATGACGTCCCGACCTCATCCGCCTTCGATCCAAGGGCGAGTGCCAGACAGATCGAAACAATTGCCATCCATACCTTCATCATAAAACCGGACCAGTGTTGTGGGAGTGATCGAGCACGACCGGGCTCAATTGAGTTATGTATGAGAGAAGAGAGCGACTTCCGACGAGAGGAATCCGCTTCCAACCCATTTGGCGGGCGCAGCGCTAAATCCTTGGCGAAGAGAGAGGCGTGGCACGGAAGGAGCGCCTTCACGAAAATTTCATCAACCGACCGGGGATGCCACCCACTGATCCTTCGCGGGGACCTTTGGAATTCGCGCCTGTTCCGCCTGTTAAAAGGAGAGAATTCAACAAGGTCCTCTCCCCGGGTCTCCACATGGCAGTTGAAGCATCCCCCGGCAATGGGATCGATCTGCACATGGAAAGCATCGGGGGATGCTGACGACAGCACCCTTCCAAGGATAGGCCGGTCCAAGGCCACCCGGAAAGTCGTCCGTGCTCCGAGCTTGCGGGGTCTCCGCTCAATCCCCGCTCTTCAGCACCTTGATGAAGGCATCCTGAGGGATGTTCACCTTGCCGATCGCCTTCATCTTTTTCTTACCTTCCTTCTGCTTCTCGAGCAGTTTGCGCTTACGGGAGATGTCACCGCCGTAGCACTTGGCGGTCACGTCCTTGCGCATGGCGGAAATGCTTTCGCGGGCGATGATCTTACCGCCGATGCAGGCTTGGATAGCGACGACGAAGAGCTGGTTCGGGATGACGTCCTTCAAGCGTGCGGCGAGGGCGCGGCCGTAGCCTTCCGCCTTCTCGCGGTGCACGATGGTGGCGAAAGCCTCGATCGGCTCGCCGGCGATCATCATTTCCATCTTCACCATGTTCGCGGCGCGGTAGCCGGCGTGCTCGTAGTCCATCGAGCCGTAGCCACGGGTGCAGGACTTCAGGCGGTCGTTGAAATCGACGAGGATCTCGGCGAGCGGCAGGAGGCAGGTGAGCATCACGCGCGTGTCGTCGATGGTCTCGGTGTGTTCGACCTCCCCGCGCTTTTCCATCACCAGCGACATGATATCGCCGATGTATTCGCCGGGGATCATAACGAAAACCTTCACCAGCGGCTCGCGGACTTCCTGGATGGTCTGCTGGTCCGGGAAGAAAGAGGGATTGTCGACGATGAGTTCCTCACCATTGGTCTTGGTGACCTGATAGATCACGGACGGGTAGGTGGAGATCACGTCCATGTTGAACTCACGGCGCAAGCGCTCCTGGATGATTTCCATGTGGAGCAGGCCGAGGAAGCCGCAGCGGAAGCCGAAGCCAAGCGCGGTCGAGCTTTCCGACATGTAGGTGAAGGCCGCGTCGTTGATCTGCAGCTTGCCCATCGCCGTCTTCAGCGCCTCGTAGTCGGAGGTGTCGATCGGGTAGATGCCGGAGAAGACCATCGGCTGGATCTCCTTGTAGCCGGGAAGCGGCTCGGGGCAAGGGTGGGTGTTATCGGTGAGCGTGTCACCGATCTTCGCCTCATCCGCGGACTTCATGTTCGCGATGACGTAGCCCACATCACCGGCCACCAGCTTGTCGCGGGCGGTCATCTTCGGGGTGAAGACGCCCACTTCCTTGACCTCGTAGGTCTTGTTGGTGGCCATCAGCTTCACGCGCTGGCCCTTCTTCACGCTGCCGGAGAAGACGCGGACGTACGAGACCACACCGCGGTAGGTGTCGTAGATGGAATCGAAAACGGAGGCGCGCAGCAGCTTGTCCGGATTCTCCACCGGAGCGGGCACGCGTTGGACGACAGCTTCCAGGATCTCCTCGATCCCGATGCCCTGCTTGGCGGATGCGGGGATCGCATCTTCACCAGGAATCGCGAGGATGTCTTCCAGCTGCTTGCGGCACTTCTCCACATCCGCGGCCGGGAGGTCGATCTTGTTGAGAACAGGAATGATCGTGAGGTTCTGCTCCAAGGCCAGATGCAGGTTTGCCACGGTCTGGGCCTCCACCCCTTGGGCGGCATCGATCATCAGGATCGCACCCTCACAGGCGGCCAGCGAGCGGGCGACCTCATAGGAGAAATCGACGTGTCCCGGCGTATCGAGCAGGTTCAGCTTGTACGTCTTCCCGTCCTTCGCCTTGTATTCCATGGCCACCGGGTGGGCCTTGATGGTGATGCCCTTCTCGCGCTCCAGATCCATGGCGTCGAGGAGCTGGTCCTGCTTTTCACGCTGGCTGATGGTCTGCGTCGCCTCCAGGAGGCGGTCGGAGAGCGTGGTCTTCCCGTGGTCGATGTGGGCGATGATCGAGAAATTGCGGGTCAGGGAAGTAGGCATAGCTGCTGGGGACGAGACTCGGGCGCGCGGAGGAAAGCACCAAATACGCGGAAATCACGGAAAAAGAAAGTGCGGGAAGTCACGTGAGGAGTTGGCGAAACGCCCGGGACTCTGCTAGTGCAGGAAACACCGTGACCGGAAGATACGAGATTCAGGACATCCTGACGCAGGACGCGAACGGCGTGGTTTTCCACGCAGAGGATCGCGAAACCGGCAAATCCGTGGTTTTGCGGCGATTTTTCCCCTATGGCCCGAACGGCGGCGGCCTGCAGGAGGCGGAGCGAAAGGCCTACTTCGCGGCGGTCGAGCGGCTCCGGGAGGTCCGGCATCCCGTGCTTCGCAAGGTTTTGGACGGGGGCTGCGATCCGGTGGACGGAATTCCTTTTCTGGCGGCGGAGTGGGTTGACGGGCAACGACTTTCCGAACTTCTGAAGGAGCGCGCCCTGAGCCCCGGCTCCACCAAGGCGCTGCTGACGCACGCGCTGGAAGCCTCCTTGGCGCTGGCGGAGGCCTTTGGGGAAGAGGCGGTGTGGGTGGAGACCACCCCGGAGTCCGTGATCCTGCCGGTGGACGGGGAAAACCTGACTTTCTGGGCCTGCCCGCTGAAATGGCTGGGCAATCCGGCGAAGCGCGGCGGACTGCTGCCGCTGGCAAAACTGGCGGAAGAATCTCTCCATTGGCAGGGCGCCCCCGAGGCCGGCACGGACGAAGGGCTGGCAGCCTGGATCAAAGCGGTACGGGAAAATCCGGACCGATGGACCCTGCAGGACGCCATCACCGCGCTCAACGAGCCCGACGCGATGGACTCGCTGCCAATCCAGAAAAGCGCCGTGGCGACGATCCCGATGGCCCTGAAAAAGAAAAAGGCAGCGGCGGCAGCGGGGAAAAAGAGCGCCTTTGTCCCGGTGCTTCTGGCGCTGATCGTGGGAGCCTTGGCTGCCGGTGGCGGCATCTATTTCCTCAAGTCCAAGGTGAAACAGGGCGAGGCCCTCGCCGAAAGCGCCACGAAGGAAGAGCCGATCCCCCACGGAGGCAGCGCGCTGGCATTTGGCACCGGGCCGGCCGCCAAGGAAGGGGCTTCCGGTACCGCCACCCCCGTTTCCACCGTTGAGCCCGGCAAGACCTCCGCGACTTCACCCCAAGGCAAGATGACCCTGACCGGCACCGTGGTGGAAACAGACCTCAGCAAAAGCGCGAAGACCCGCTACCTGAAAATCAAGGTGGAGGGGGCGCAGGATCCTCGATGGGTGGGCTACCAGGTTTCCCAGAATGCGGCAGGGATGGAGCCGGCCGATCTGGAAGCGCTCAAGGACAAGCGGGTGGAGGTAAACGGAAACGAGCGGAAAGAAGATTCCCACCGCAAGGTGGTCTTGCACATCAAGTCGCGGGATCAGATCAAGGTGCTCGATTCCGCCGTCGGCCCGTGATTTCACCCTCAGCTCAACTCGCCGCCATCGATTTCCTGATCCCGAAGGAAGTCCTGTCTTTCGCCACGGCCGGCCTGCACACGGTAGCGGACCTGATCGAGTGGCTGCCACGGCGCTATGAGGATCGGCGGCGCTTCGATGCTTTCCCGGCGCAGGCCGGAGGTCCGGCGGTATGCCTGCGGGGTACGGTGGTGGATTCAATGAAGCGGCGCTTCGGTCCGCGGAAGCAGTTTTATGAAGCAGTGGTGATGGATGGCACCGGCGGGGTCTTCGGATCCGGAAAGGTGACCTGCCGCTGGTTCAACATGCCCTTCATCCACAAGATGGTGGCCACGGGCCACGAGGTGGTGCTCTACGGCAAGCCGAAGGACTCCGGCGGGAAGCTGGTGATCGATCACCCGGAATTCGAAATCGTAAAGGACGAGGGCGGACCTTCGATCCACTTGGAGCGCATCGTCCCGATCTACCGGAATGTCTCCGGCATCGCCCAGCGGCGGCTGCGCGAGATCATCTATACCGCGCTAAAGAAGATCGATCCCGCAGCGATCGAGCCCGCCTACGATGTGGATCCGACTTATCCGCGGATCGACGCTTTCCGGGAAGTACACTTCCCGGAGGCGATCGAGCAGGCGGAGGCCGCACGGCGGCGCTTTGCCTTGGAGGAGTTTTTCGCGCTGCAACTCAATGTCGTGTGGCGCCGGGCGCGGAACCAAGAACACACGGGTCGGGTGCTGGGCACGAAGACGACCTTGTTGAAGCGCTTTTATGAAAGCCTGCCTTTCGACCTGACCGGGGCGCAGAAGCGCTCGATCAAGGAGATCGTGGCGGACATGCGCGAGCCTCGGCCGATGAACCGGCTGCTGCAAGGCGACGTGGGATCGGGCAAGACCTTCGTGGCGATGGCCTCGATGCTTTTAGCGATCGATTCCGGATGTCAGGCCGCATTGATGGCACCGACACAGATTCTGGCAGAGCAACACTTCCTGACCTTCCGCAAATGGCTGGAGCCACTCGGCGTGCGGGTGACGCTGCGCACCGCGGCAAAGGAGGACAGCACCCATTTGCCGATCGAGGGAGAATCGCAGGTGCTGATCGGCACGCATGCACTGCTCTATGACAAGGTGTCCTTCACCGATCTCGGGCTGATCGTGATCGACGAGCAGCACAAGTTCGGCGTAGTGCAGCGGTCGAGGCTGATCGCGCAAGGCAGCACGCCCGATGTGCTGGTGATGACCGCCACGCCGATCCCTCGCACCCTGACGATGACGATCTACGGGGATCTGGATGTTTCGATCCTGGATGAGCGTCCGGCAGGTCGCGGCAAGATGGTCACCGCGCTGCGGACTGCGGCGAAGCAGACGGAGGTAACGAAGTTTGTGAAGGATCAGCTCTCCGCGGGGAGACAGGCCTATCTCGTCTATCCGCTGGTGGAAGAGAGCGAAAACCTGAAGGCGGAGTCCGCAACCGAAGCGCTGGAGAAATGGCAGAAGCGTCTAGGCGGCCATGAGGTCGGAATGGTCCACGGGAAGCTGGACGTGGAGGAAAAGGAGTCGGTGATGCGGCGCTTCCGCGATGGGGAGATCCATGCGCTGGTCGCGACCACCGTGATCGAAGTCGGCGTGGATGTCCCGAATGCGAACCTGATGATCATTCATCACGCGGAGCGCTTCGGCTTGGCGCAGCTCCACCAGCTCCGCGGACGAATCGGCCGCGGCGAGCACAAGAGCTACTGCATCCTTCTCACCGACGGGAAGAGCCCCGAAGGCATGGAGAAGCTGGCGGTGATGGAGAAGACTTCCGATGGCTTCCTGATCGCGGAGGAAGACCTGCGCCTGCGCGGTCCGGGCGATGTGCTGGGGACGATGCAGAGCGGTCTGGGGGACCTGAAGTTCGCGGACTTCCTGGCGGATACCACCTTGCTCCGCGAGGCGCGGGCGCTGGCGGATCAGGTGATCAAGGAAGACGCGATGCTAGACGGGAAGCATGCGCGTCTAGCGGGCTTGATCATGGAGACAAATGGCAAGCCGGTGCAGCGTGGCTGATCTAAGTCACGCCGACCGAGAAGGTCTTCCTCTGCCTTTCCGCGGAGCGGGCCCTCCGCCAAAGGCGCGTATTTTCACGGACGGCTCGCTCGGCAGGACCGGAAACACGCTTGGAAAGGCAGGTCACGGCGGTTTTTCCGGGAAATACCTCGCATCGGGATTTGCAGCGGGTTACTCCGCCTCGCTCTGCAATCTTATTCCCGGAGCCGGGCAACCATCGCGTGAAAATCACTCTCAACGAATCCATTCCAGCGGAACGGCGACCGCAGATCGAGACCTTGGTGGAATCCCTTGCCGGTCCTTCGGAGATCATTTGGAGCCACAGCCGCTTCCCGCGATTGGTGATGTTCGTGGAACCGGGACCGAATGATGTCACCGAGCCGGAGAGCGGCTCCATTTTTGAATCCACCCGCGCGAGCAAGACCTCGCCCTCCTCCCTAGTCGCGCTGCTTGAGGAGCGCATCAAGGTTTGCCTCGCTGGCAAGGCCTAGTCGGCCACGAAAAAGGCGGCATCCTGTGAAGAGTGCCGCCTTGGAAAAAATCTCGTGCGACAGGCTCAGTAGCGACGGCCACCGCTAGGACGGCCACCGCCGAAACCACCGCCACCGCTGCGTTCTTCGCGGGCTTGGGCTTCGTTCACCTTGAGGTTGCGACCGTCCAGTTCCTTGCCATTGGTCGCGTCGATGGCCTTCTTCATGGAATCGGCCGAGTCCATCGTCACGAACGCGAACCCGCGAGGCTGACCACTCTCGCGATCCGTGGGCACGTGAACGTCGGTCACTTGGCCATATTGGGAAAACAGGGACTCGAGATCCTGTTTGGTCGTCTTGAACGACAAGTTTCCTACATACATTTTCATCATCGTCGATGGTCCGCGCAATACGCCTTTTCGCGAGATGTTCCCGTTGATCGGGTTTCAGGTCACCATCGAATGTACGAGACTCGCCTAGCAACGCTCCAAGTCTTGATCTTGCCAAGGCGTGAACCAACTGAAGGCCATATCAGTATTCAGGAGGCTATTCCACAAGAATCCGAAAATATCGGCCCAAGCCTGATCCGGAGGCCCGGAAGATGGTAAACCGGATTGACGGATCGCGGCCGCCAGCTTGCCATCTCTTCCCGTGAAAAACGCCCACCGTTGCCTGCTTGCCGTCGCCATTCTGCTTGCCGCCAGTTGCGCAACGGAGCCGCCGCTCGACCCGGATAAGAAGTCCTACTACGCGGACGTGGAGTTCACGGTGGGTCGCGATGGGAAGACGACCGATGCCAAGATCATCAGCAGCGATGCGCCGAAATCGATGCAGAACGCAGCGATCGAAGAGGTGCTGCGCTATCGCGCGGAGCCTGCCGCAGAACCGACCAAGGGGCGGCGGCGGATCGAGATGCTGATGGATTGAGCGATTCCAAAACGATCGCGGGGCTTCCTTGCTTCCCGCTCGCCAGCGGGGAAGTTCTCGTTAGATTCTCGGCTCATGACGCCTTCCGTCGCCGACTACGAGAAGCTGGGAGCCTTTTACCTAGGCCGCGAGTATGATCTCGATACCAAGTCCGCCAATGGCGGGCTGGTGATGTACGATTCGAAGGACCTCGTCACCCACGGCGTGGTGCTCGGCATGACGGGATCCGGCAAGACCGGTCTCTGCCTGGCGCTGCTGGAAGAGGCGGCGATGGACAACATCCCCGCAATCATCATCGATCCGAAGGGCGACATCTCGAACCTGCTGCTCGCTTTCCCGGATCTCTCGGCTGCTGACTTCCGGCCTTGGATCAATGAGGACGACGCCTCGAAGAAGGGTGTCTCGCCGGATGACTTCGCGGCTTCCACCGCAGAGATGTGGAAGAAAGGTCTCGCCGATTGGGGGCAGGGACCGGAGCGCATCGCGCAGTTCAAGGAGAAGGTCGATATCAACATTTTCACGCCCGGGTCGAAGGCGGGCATTCCGGTCTCGATCCTGAGTTCACTGGAGGCTCCGCCTTTCGAAATCTTGGACGATGCCGAGTTGTTCGGCGAACGGATCGAGAGCACGGTGTCCTCTCTGCTCTCGCTGGTGGGTGTGGATGCCGATCCGATCCAGAGCCCGCAGGCAATCCTGCTTTCGACGATTTTCCAGAAGGAATGGCAGGCGGAGAAGGACATCACCCTGGAGACGCTGATCCGTCACATCCAGAAGCCCGCCTTCGACAAGGTAGGAGTGATCGATCTGGAGAGCTTCCTGCCGCAGAAGGACCGTCAGGCACTGGCGCTGAAGTTCAACAACCTGCTGGCCTCGCCCGGATTCGCGACCTGGCTGGAGGGTCCACCGCTGGACATCGCGAAGATGCTGCACGCACCGGACGGCAAGCCGCGGATCTCGATTTTCTCGATCGCGCATCTGGGTGACGCGGAGCGGATGTTCTTCGTGAGCCTGCTGCTGAACCAGACGCTGGGCTGGATGCGGGCACAGAGTGGCACGACTTCGCTGCGGGCACTGCTCTACATGGATGAGATCTACGGCTATCTGCCGCCATCCGCGAATCCGCCGAGCAAGCGGCCGATGATGACGCTGCTGAAGCAGGCGCGCGCCTTCGGCCTCGGCTGCCTGCTGGCAACGCAGAACCCGGTGGATCTCGATTACAAGGCGCTTTCCAATATCGGCACCTGGTTCCTGGGCCGTCTGCAAACGGAACGCGACAAGCTGCGGGTGCTGGACGGCCTGGAAGGTGCCGCGGGCGCGCAGAACGCGAAGTTCGACCGCGGGGAGATGGAAAAACTGCTCTCCGCACTCGGCAACCGGGTCTTTCTGATGAACAACGTCCACGAGGATCACCCGGTCCTCTTCCACGTGCGCTGGGTGATGAGCTACCTGACCGGCCCTCTGACCCGGACGAGCATCAAGGCGCTGATGGATCCGAAGCGCGGTGCCTTCGGTGGCGAAAGTACGAAGGACGCCGTAGCAGCGGACGCGAATCCGATGTCGATGCCCGGCATGGCCGCCAGCCCGGCGAAGTCATCTTCCCGGCCACTGGTGGGAAGCGGAATCACCGAGAAATTCGCGCCGCCCGCGGGGGACGCATCGGAAGTGACCTACCGGCCTCATCTGTTGCGCGTCGGCACGGTTCACTTCAGCTCGGCAAAGACAGGAGCCGATGGCAGCATCAAGGTCCGGAAGGTGAATGCAATTTTGCCCGAGGGAATCGATTGGGACCGTGATCTGCCACCACCTCTGAAGCCGGAGGAGCTTGGAAACTCGCCGGACGAAGGGGCTGGCTTCGCGGAGCTGCCTGGCTTCGCGATGAACGCGGCGAACTACAAGCAGGTGGAAAAGGAGTTCGACGAGTGGCTTTACCGCAACCAGCGGGCCGAGCTCTTTTCCTGTCCGGCACTGAAGGCATTCTCGCAGCTCGGAGAATCGGAAGCGGAGTTCCGTGCCCGGCTGACCCAGCAGGCTCGCGAGGTGCGTGATGCGGCGCTTGAGAAGATCCGTGCGGCAACGAACAAGAAGCTCGATACCCTGCAAGGGAAGCTGCAGACCGCGGAGGGCACGCTCGCCCGCCAGAAGGCGGAGTCGCAGGGAGCCATGATGCAGGCCGGTGCCTCGATCCTCGGGGGCTTGCTGGGCGGTTTGCTCGGACGCAAGGGACGTGGCGGCTCGCTGATCACGAAAGGCACCTCCGTTTACAAGCAGCGCCAGGATGTCAGCGCGGCGGAAGACAAGGTGGAAGGTGTGCAGCAACAGATGGGGGAGATCGAAAGGCAGCTTCAGGAGGAAATCGCCAAACTGAGCCAAGCTTACGACCCCTCAGCCCTCAGCCTGGAAACGGAGACGATCAAGCCAACCAAGGCGAACGTCACGGTCGATTCGGTGGCACTGCTCTGGCTGCCCTATGATGATCGCGGGGAGCGCGCTTGGTAGACCTCCTCAATCGTCGCTTCAGCGCGAGGTCCGGGGTTTGAAATGGGGACCATTGGAAGGGATTCCGAGGGATCACCCCCTATGGTACATTCTGGCCATGTCTCTTTCTTATTCTGCGCTCTCCACTCTGGTCATCCCGGCCCCCTCGCATTGCCTGTTATTTTCCCTGTTTTAACAGGCGGAACAGGCGATGCCGACGAGCCATCCAGGCAGAGCTTTCCGGACGGGGCGGGCGATTTCCTCTGGCGAATCTCGTGATTGGGCCGAGCTTCCCCGGGAGGACCTTTTTTGCGGTCCCGGCTGGCACTTGCCGTCGCCGCCAGCCGTCCGTTTCAGGCGGCAGTGCGAATCCCCACGACCATGGGCGACAAGAATCCAAAGGCGAAGCTGAAGCAAAAGCACCAGCAGGAGCTTCAGAAGAAGCACAAGACCGAGGAGCACGACCGCCACCAACAGCGCCTTCACGAACTTCATGAGATGAAGCATCCGCAGGAGACGAAGGAGGCGTGAGCCCGCTCCATTGACCGGTGTCTGCCGCGGACGGGTGATGCCCGCCGAAGGAGGGGAGACACGTGCCGAATCCGCACTTCCTTGCGCGGGAAAATATTTTCGATGAAATTCCTAGCCGGAATCGCTGGAGAGACGTTTGTAACAGCTCTCGGACGCACCCGTCCCTCTATCATGAAAGCCACACATCTGTTCGCGGCTGCATTCGCCGCCTCCCTCGGTTTCACCTCCGCCTTTGCCGGTGGCGAAGGTTGGACGCACGATTTCGCCGCCGCCAAGAAGCAGGCCGCCGACGAGAAGAAGGATCTCCTGATGGACTTCACCGGCTCCGACTGGTGCGGCTGGTGCATCAAGCTGAACGATGAAGTCTTCAAACATGAGCCCTTCAAGGCAGGCGTGAAGGACAAGTTCGTGCTGGTGGAGCTCGATTACCCTCAGGACAAGTCGAAGCTCAGCGAGGAGACCATCAAGCAAAACGACGAGCTGCAGGAGAAATATGCCATCCAAGGCTTCCCGACGATCCTTCTCTGCGACGCAAGCGGCAAGCCGTTCGCCCGCACCGGCTATCAGGAAGGCGGCCCTGAGAAATACGTGGCCCATCTCGACGAACTGCGCGGGAAGAAGGATGCCCGCGACAAGGCGCTGGCGGAAGCGGCCAAAGCCGAAGGCACCGCCAAGGCCAAGGCCCTGATCTCCGCCCTCGAGGGCATGGAACTGGAAGACGCCGTGGCAGCCAATTTCTACCCCGAAGTCATCGAACAGATCAAAGCCGCCGACCCGAAGGACGAAACCGGCTTCTCCAAGAAGATCGAGGAGAAGCAGAAGTTCGCGAAGTGGGAGAGCGAATTGCAGGGCTTCGCGGAAAAGCAGGACATGGAAGGCGCACTCGCTTTCGTGGAAAAGTCCGCAGCTGATTTCACCGGGGAATCCAAGCAGAAGATCTTGGCTACCAAGGCGGGGATCCTCGCCCAGTCCGGAAAGTTCGACGATTCGCTGAAGGCGCTCGCGGAAGCCAAGGCTGCCGCCCCGGACAGCGAAATCGCTCCGCAGCTCGATAACTTCAAGGAGCGCATCGAGGAGATGAAGGCAGGGGCGGCCGATGAAAAGGCCGGCGCCGACGAGGAGAAAAAGGACGAGGCGAAGGAAGAATAAAGCGCACGCCCTACGCTCAGATTTCAGAAGCCGCCCGGAAGATCCGGGCGGCTTTTTGATTTTCAGGCGCTAAGCGGGAAAAGGCTCATTTTTGTTCTAGTGAACAGCTTTTTACTTTGACGGGTACTGTTCAATCTGACACAAGTCCGCATCCTAACACGACTGCCATGGCTAAAACGACTGAAGATCCCTCTGACAAGCTTGCCGACGCCCGCAAACGCAACCTCGATCTCGCTATCTCCAGCATCCAGAAGGAGTTTGGCGAAGCCGCCATCATGCGGATGGGCGATGGTCACCGGGTCGATGTCGATGTCATCCCCACCGGAAACCTGCTGATTGATCGCGCCTTGGGCGTGGGTGGCTTCCCCCGTGGCCGTATCATCGAGGTGTTCGGTCCGGAATCCTCCGGTAAGACGACTTTGACTCTCACGGCAATCGCTCAGGCCCAGAAGAAAGGTGGCCTTGCCGCCTTCATCGACGTGGAGCACGCACTGGATCCGCAGTATGCGAAGATGCTCGGCGTGAATCTGGACGACCTTCTGGTCTCGCAGCCTTCCTCCGGTGAAGAAGCCCTGCAAATCTGCGAGGCATTGGTCCGCTCGAACGCCATCGACGTGATCGTTCTGGACTCGGTGGCCGCGCTGGTGACCAAGCAGGAACTCGATGGCGAAATCGGCGACTCCACGGTGGGTGCCCAAGCCCGCCTGATGAGCGCCGCGATGCGCAAGCTGACCAGCTTCATCTCGAAGGCCCGCACGGTCTGCATTTTCACCAACCAGATCCGCGAGAAGATCGGCGTGATGTTCGGCAATCCGGAAACCACCCCGGGCGGCCGCGCGCTGAAATTCTTCGCCTCCGTCCGCATCGACATCCGGCGCATCGGCCAGATCAAGGCCACGGATGGTTCCGTGCAGGGCAGCCGCACGAAGATCAAGGTGGTGAAGAACAAGGTGGCCCCGCCCTTCGCGGAGTGCGAGTTCGACATCATGTATAACGAGGGAATTTCCTCGGTGGGCTCCTTGCTCGATCTCGCGCTGGAGATGGACCTGATCCAGAAGCGCGGTTCCTGGTTCGCCTACAATGGCACGCAGCTCGCCCAAGGACGGGATGCGGCGAAGGAAGCGCTCAAGACCGATGAGGCGCTCTACACCGAACTCTCCGAGAAGGTGCGCGAGAAGCTCGATGCCAAGAAGGGCAAGTAAGCAGCAAACAAGCGGAACGATTTACATCGAGTTCGCGTTCGATGGGGCGGCGGTCATGGACCGCCGCTTTTTCGTTTCCTGGTGGTAAGGATGATCCTGGGCGCTCCACCACGGAACAAAAGAGAAACGGGCATCCGGCTCCCCGAATGCCCGCTCTGATGCTTGCCTCTGAAGCTTTGCTACGGTGTTGGCAGCACAATACGGTAGAAGGCCTTCCCGGAGGGCGGCACGAGATCCGTCCATGTAGCGGTCGTTCCCGTCGCGACGACCGTGGCGACATCCGCCCAAGAGGCTTCGTCAGCCATCGTGGCGCTTCGTTGCACGGTGAAGCTGACGCCGGCCTTCGCGGGCCACGTGATCGTATTGCCACTCACCGTTCCCGCGAAGCGAGAGCTGCCGCTGACCGGCGAGAGGCCGGTGAGGTATTCCACGATGTTCGTAGTGCCGTCGCCATCGAAGTCGCCCGCTGCGGTCTGGCCAAGGGAACCGAAGTATTCCAGCTCCCAGGCGTCACCCATGGCATCCCCATCAGAATCCGGGTCTTCGATGCCGGAGGCGACATTGGCGAGGAACTTGCCATTGCCGAGAACCGTCGGACTGATCCGGACTTCGTCGATTTCGCCGTTGAAGCTATAATATCCACCGAAGCCGCCATTCTCCGCAGGATCGTACTCGGTCTGGCCGATAACCCAGACGCGATTGAACTCGGTGGGATACCACGCACCACTGATCGCCAGCGAGCTTTCCAGCACGTAGTTTGTATCACCCGGAGCTTTCAGCCAGAGCGAGAGCTGGGTGGGGCTGACCGTCACCGCCGCGGAATACCAGGAGTCCGCGGAAACCGTGCGGACGCTGATGACTTCACGTGCGGTGGAGGAGCCGTCAATAAGACCTGCTACCACGTGATTCTCCGCATTCAGCTTCAAGGTAAAGGGAGCCTGATACGGAGCCGCCATGCCGGTGGGGTTGCCGCTTTTGCCAATAATCCCTTGGCCCCGACCAACGCGGGTCGGGCGGAAGCTCGCTTCGACGGTCAGCGCATTGAAGATGGCCGCATTGATCGGAGCCGTGCCGGAGGTGTAGATATTATCCGAGGTGTAGCGGTTGCCATCGACCTCGGTGAATACCAGCGAGCTACCGTTCATCGCTCCCGTATTGGTCACCACATCATCCAGGACCGTCGTAATGTGGCTGGGTGCGGTGTAGTCCGCCCAAGTCATCATGTCGTTGCCGTTATTGGTCACGTCCTTCACGGCAGTTGCCACCTGCGGATATTCGATGAGGCCGGTTGTCTTCTCTTCGAAGCGCCAGTAGGCGGCGGTGCCACCCGGATAGGAGCTGCTATCCTTGGGGTTCGTGCCGGCGTGATACTCGACAGCATCCGTGCTGCCGTCGCCATCGCTATCCAGCATGCCATCGGTATGTAGGATGGTCTGCTCCAACGACTCGTTGCCGGCTCGGAAATATTTCACCTCCCAGCCATCCGGCAGTCCATCGAGCGGCAGGTCGTAGTCAGGCGAGGAAACCTGGATCTTCGGATTCGTGGCGGAGTCAAACTCCTGCCGGTTCGTGAACAAGTCTCCATCAGGGTCGGCTTCCGGATCACAGGCCGCAATCGAGCCGAAATGGCGGATCTCCCAATCGTCACCAACAAGATCGGCATCCGCATCCGGGAAGCTCACGCGAGTGGTAGGGTCGGTTAGAGCCGCATACTCCGCTTCATTGCTGCTGAAGTCGCCATCCGGATCGCCGAGGGGGCCTTGGGTGAGATTCGTGAAATAGAAGGTTTCCCATCCATCTGGGAGGCCGTCGAAGTCGCTGTCCGGAAAGGAAGCGGGATCATCCGGCTCGGTGAAGGCGTTGTACTCCGCAAGATTCGAAGAGAAATCGCCATCCGGATCGTCATCGCCATCGTGAGCGGAGATCGAACCGAAGTACTCGATTTCCCATGCATCCGGGAGGCCGTCGAGATCGACATCCGGCTCAACGCGTACCAGCACGCCAGAGGAAGGAATGAACTGATAATTTCCATTCGGAGAAACCCAGACGTCTCCGATCTTCGTCCAGCCCTCCACCGCGAAGGTGGCGGTGAAGTTCTCCGCGATCGTTGCGGTATTCACGAGTTGGTGGCTATCACCCGGGTTGGTGCCAGCACCGGTGAGATCGATGGTGAAGACGCCGCTGAATTCGAAGGGGGCCGCGCCCGTGATGCTGTTATAGGCACCGGCCGAACTATTCATCGCGAAGGCAAGCTTGCCGGAGGAAGTGAGCACCGCTCCGCTGTTGCCGGTGACTTGGATATTACCGGTGTAAGTGTTTGCGGCGGTAAGGATGACCTGGCGACCGGTGGTGGTATTGGTTTGCAGCAGCAGGGTCCCGCTGTTGCCGGAGATTGGAGCGGTCACCGTGATAGTGGCATTGTTCGAGAAAATGGTCGAAGTGCCGGTGCCCGCGATGTTGATCGAACCGCCAAGCGTGAAGGCCGTGGAGGTGTTGCTCGCATTGTTCACCAAGGAAGCATCCAAGGTGAGGTTATTCACGCTGATGACGTTGTTGTTCGTGCCGCCCTTGTAGACGAGGCTCGCACTGGTGAGCTTGAGCGAATCACCGGCAAAGGTGTGATCGACCGCGCTATCGGCAGGGGTCCGAAGGGTCAGCCCGGAAGGGACGAGGTAGGCATTCCCCGCAGAGGGCGCGGCGGCATTTGACCATGAGGTGGCCGACTCAAAGGAACTCGTGCCGATGCCGTTGGTAGTGCCGAGAGTCACGTCGGCTGCTTGCGCGGGGCCTGCCACGACGAAAATCGCCAAGGCTGCCGCAGCACCATTTGGCAGAAAGATCGCAGCTCGATGCCGCAGGGGATGAGAGAAGTCGCTTATCGGATTCATTGGGTGGATTGGGCAATCGACTCCCCGGAGCGGTGACGGGTGCCTTGCACCGGCCGGGGAGCGACTTGCATGCAATTTTAGCACCGCAGATACCACGCGAAGCCAAAACGCCGGAGCCACTGGGCAATCGGCACAAAAGCGGCGCATTAGGCGCGATTGGCACTAACAGCTCGCAAAGCGGTCTAAAAATCGGGCCGAAAAATTAGTATGATTCCGCCACCCGTGCGGGTGAATGCGACATTGCTGCCAGTTTGTGAACCGGAGCGTGCCAAGTCGTAGAACCGTCTTCATCCAAGGACTTCGCCATCCACCCGGGCGAGAGCCTGTTCCGCCTGTTAAAAAGAGAAAATTTAACAGGTGCCCAGACTAGCTCGGACTGACCAAGCGGAATTGGAATGAGTAAAGATCGGACCGGCATTCCGGAAGCTTATCAGCGCGGCCCGCATACTTGGAACCACTTCAAGAGGTCCCCGCTAGACCTCGCCCATCCACAGTTCCAAGATCTGAACGGCTGCAGCTTGATCGATGATTTGCTTCTGCTGCTTGGCCTTACGTCCTGCCTCGCGAAGCTTTGCCGCGGCGTCCATGGTCGTGTAAGCTTCATCGACATAGATCAGCGGCAAGTCCGGCAGACGCGAGGACAACTTCTTGCCAAAGGCCCTCACCTTTTCCGCCGATGTTCCTTCCGTGCCATCAATGCGGACCGGCAAGCCGAGAACCAGCGTCTTGACGTGGCGTTGTGAAGCCAGAACCGCGATTCGCTCGATGGCATCCGCCTTGCGGGTATCAATGGTCTCCACGGGATGCGCGAGGATTCCCAACGGATCCGTCGCCGCCACGCCAATGCGTGCATCGCCGTGATCGATCCCGAGTGCCGGATGTTGGTTGCTGCTGTCCACGCACCGAAAATGAAGGATCTGACCGCCCGAGGTCGATGAATTCGATTGAGAACCGACATCCCGAAAATTCCAGAGCCCGGCGGTTCACGGTCACTTTCCAGCTGTTTGCACAATAGGCATTCCGGCCATTTCACCACCTCAAAAAGTCAATTCACACCTAAAGATCTTCTTGGAAACGACCCATTCCATCACTATTCATACAATTAAATCATCCTCCAAACCAGCTTCGGCGTAAGCCGCCCATGAGAACAGCAATCCTGATCCCTATCGCGGTGGTTGCGCTTGCCACCGGGGCTCTGGTGCGTGTGCGGACCACTCTAACTCCGGAAGAATCCCGTCCTACAAAATCCGGGCGGGATCCACGGACGGAAAGGATTCACACGACGGAAAGAGATGCCGAGGAGAAGATTGCGCGGATCGCCAAACTGGCATTGGACGCTCCCCGTGAAGCGGAAGCCCTCGCGCTGGAATTGGAAGGCCGCGAGCGGGATGAGGCGCTGGCAGTCCTTTCCGCGGAGCTGGCCCGCGCCGATGCCGATCATGCGTTGAAGGTGGCGTCTCTGATCGAAGAACCGCAAGCACGCGGCAACTCGCTTGGCTTTGTCCTGGCGCAGTTGGCAGGCACCGATGTCGAGTCCGTCTTCACTTGGCTGGCACAGACGAACGAAGGAGAACTGGTCAAGGCATCCGTGGAGCGCATGGCCTTGCCGGCGCTTGCCGAAGTGGATCCAGAGCGAGTGGCGCACTGGATCGCTGCCGGAAAGGCGACCCCGGCAGCCACCGAGACAGCCGTGGTCACGACCGTACAACGCTGGGTTCAACAGGATCGCAGCGCAGCAGCCCGGTGGGTTGCTTCCTTTGAAGACGAGCGCCTGCTGCACAACGGGATGGAAGCTTTGGTGAGCGGCTGGACGAAACAAGCGCGGGATGAGCCGTCTCCATGGATCAAAGGCCTGCCCGAGGGAAAGGCCAAGGACCAGGCATGCGCGGCGTATGCCGCAGCACTCGCTCCCATGCAGCCGGAAGGCGCAAGTCTCTGGGCCGGACAAATCAAGGATCCTGTCTTGGCAGCGCAAACGGCCCAGAGGATCGGGGCCGCGCGATAGGAGGGCCATTTCACCGTCGCGCGATGAGCCGCCCTCGTGCATCCTCCGCCCGTGATCTCCCGCCGCAAGATCAAGTATGCCGTCTCGCCCTCGCTTCGCCAGTATCTCTATCACTTCGACCGGCTGAAGGAGATCCCGCTCGTCTACGATGATCTGGCGCGCTTTGCAGGCTCCATGCCGTATGAGGATCCCCGTGGGAAGGAGACGCTGTGGCTGACGGTTTACTACCCGCAGGAGCTGATGCTGGAGCTGCGTCCGAAGCTCACGAAGATCTATGCCGAGCTGAAGATCGGCGGCGAGAGCGACCTTCACGAGCACCTTACCGTGGACCGGATCGATTTCGGTGAATTTGGCAATTCACGACCTTTCCGCATCCGGATCACGAACCTCTACAACGACAACTCCGACTACTTCTACGTGAAGCAGGCGGACGCTTCCCGCATCTACGGGCTGGAACTCGAGCACATCCTCTCGCCGAACCGGATCAACTACCTGGTGAACGGGAACACGCTGATCGAAGAACACATCGCGGGCGTGCCGGGCGATGTCTTCCTGAAGGATCACCTCCCCCGTCCTGAACTCAACAAGGTCCGTATCGCAAAGGAATTCACCAAGTTCAACGAACGCTGCTTCATCCGCCTGCTCGGTGACATGCGCAGCGTGAACTACGTGGTGGATATCACACCGGACTTCGAAGAGGTGCAGTACCGCGTGCGGCCGATCGACTTCGACCAACAGAGCTACGAGCGTCGCGGCAAGACCTACCTGGCCTATCGTTTTGACTCGAACAAGACCGTGACGAAGCTCGCCTTCGACGTCCTGAACCGGAAGACCATCGACCAGTATGTGGCCGAGGAACACGCTCAGATGACCCGCCGTGCCAAGGTGGAGAGCCTGCGGCTAAAAGCGCTGCTTGGCATCATGCGAAAGGAGGAGCTGGCCCCCCGGGAACACGTCGCCTTCCTGGCCGCTGATCTGGCGAAATACCATCACACGGATATTTTCCGCGATTGCCAGACCATGGGCGAGCTGACCGCGGCGCACATCTCGCACATGCTGGAGATGTAGGGCGATCATCCCGATACCCGTTCAGGAAAGAGACCATCACCCTCCCGGCCATGCCCCGGACATCGGCACAACAATCCCGGTGAAACACCCCCCGGGACCGTCGCTCTAGCCGGACCTCCTTGTTCCCTCAGCTTCAGCTGGACGACTGGAATCCCACCAGAAAAAGCATCTCTTCCCGGAGACCATCCGACGACGACGACGAATGGCCCCCGGTACTCGAGGCATGAACGGAGACTTATAGAAACCGTCCTATTGTGAAATCTCTGTATGATCTCTGTGATAAATCAACGGGATTTTTCTTCCCGGGAATGGCGAAAGAAAAACCGCCAGCTGCAATTGCGGCTGGCGGCATGAGAAAGACCCGATGAAAACGGGAATCCGGATCAAAAATCGAACTGGTCGATGTTCTCCTTCGTGAAGGCGAAGGGCGTCCCGAGGAGAATGTTGTCGCCCTCAATCTTGAAGGTGCCGAGCTTGTCGTCCTTGAATTCGGTGGCGCCAGGCTTCAGCGAGCCGTTGGCAAGGGCAGCCCCGGCCTTGATGGCGAGGTAGCCGAGGTCTTCCACCTTCCAAAGGATGACGGCCTGGGTGACCCCTTCCTTCACATAGGCCTTGTTCTCGCTGGGCAGGCCAAGGCCGACGACCTTAACCGCACCGGTCTTGCCGGCCTGCTTCACCGCTTCCGCCGCGCCAGGAACGCCGGGCGAGCAGACGGAAATGACGGCTTTCAGGTTGGGATGCGCGCTGAGGAGATTGGTGGTTTCCTGCTGCGCCTTGTCCTTCAGGTCATCGCAGGGCTTGATGTCCACCAGCTTCAGGTTCGGGTACTTCTCGGCTTGGCGGGCCTTGATGGCGGCGATCCAAGCATTCTGGTTCGCGGCGGTGAGGTTCGCGGTGATGATGGCGTATTCGCCTTCGCTGCCAATGAGCTGGGCGGCGTTGTCGAGCAAGGCATCGCCGATGCCCTTTTCCGTGGCTTGGTTCACGAAGAAAGAGCGGGCGTCCGGCTGGGCATCCGCGTCGTAGGTGACGACCTTGATGCCAGCGTCCTGCGCCTTGCGGAGCGCGGTGGAGAGGCCGTCCTTGTTTTCACAGGCGGCGGCGATCACATCCACTCCGAGGGAGATCCAGTTCTCGACGATCTCATTCTGCTTCGCCGGGTCGGAGTTGGTCGGGCCGTCGAAAAGCATTTCGGCACCGAGGTCCTTGGCCGCGGCGCGGGCGCCTTTTTCACAGGCGACGAAGTATTGGTTACCCTTGCTCTTCGGCAGCAAGGCGATGGTCAGTTTTTTGCCGCCGGCACCGGCCTCCTCCGATTTTTTGCAGGAAGGCAGAAGGGGGATCGTGCAGAGGACGGCGAGCGAGCAAAGGAAGCGCGTGCGATTCACGGGATCTTGGGTTGGTGAAGTTTCTTTGGGTTGGGAAATAGCTGGCTAATGCTGCCTCCGTGAACGTCGCGTGGCGAGGATTCTTGCGAGAGGTGTCACGGCGAGAGCGACGATCAGCAGCACGCCCGTGAGCATGCCGGAGAGTTCGCGGGCATTGCTCGAGATCGATTTTTCGAAGAGCTGGTAGTCGGTGATGCGGCTGAGGCCATTGCCCAAGATCGCCACGGCGATGTAGCCGAGCAGGGTGCCGCAAACGGTGCCGGAGCCGCCGAAGATACTGGTGCCGCCCAGCACCACCGCGGTGATGGCGAGGAGTTCGTAGCCGATCCCCGCATTCGCACGGGCTTCGCCAAGACGCGCGACGAGAATCACGGCGGCTAGTCCGGAAATGGCACCGGCGAGGATGTAAACAAAGCCGGTATTCCGCTGCACAGGGATGCCTGCATAACGAGCGCCCTCCGGCGAGTAGCCGATGGCACGGAAGGAGCGACCGAAGGTGGTGTGATGGACCAGCAGGTAGATGCCGATGGCTACCGCAACGAAGATGAGCACTTGGGTCGGAATGCCGGCGATGTTGCCATTGCCAAGCTGGAGGAAGGATTTGTCGAAGCCGGAATAGGATTTCGAGCCCCGGGTGAGCGCTTCCGCCAAGCCGCGGAAGAGCGAGAAGGTGCCGAGGGTCACGATCAACGGCGGAAGTTTCATCCTCGCGATCAGGAGAGCATTCAATCCTCCGCCCACGACCCCGATGAAGATGGAGATCAGGCCCGCTAGCATCGGCGAAAGCCCCGCGTCATTCACCAGCATGCCGAAGGATACGGCGCAGAGGCCCATCATCGAACCCACGGACAGATCGATGCCCCCCGTAAGGATGACCGGGGTCATGGCAAGTGCCAGCAGACCGGTCTCCACCGAGAAGCGGAAGATATTAGAAACGTTCGAGCCATCCAAGAACCTGCGGCCGATGGCGCTGAACAGGGCGATCTCGAGCGCGATCACCAGCAGCAGCACGACTTCGTGCCGCAGCAGGATGTTCTTCAGGGAGATGGGTTTCGCATCGGACATGGCTGGCTGTCTATTTCTTGCCGCGCCGCAGGCCATCGGCCACCACGGCGAGAAGGATCACGAGACCTTGGATGGCACGCTCCCAGTAGGGCGGCTGATGGAAATGGGTCAGGGCGGGATTGACGTTCGCGAGCAGGAGGAGGCCGAGCAGGACACCCCAGAGATTGCCGCGGCCACCGGTGATCGCGACGCCGCCAACCACCGCTGCGGCGATGACTTTCAGCTCGAGGCCATCGCCAGCATTCGGCTGCACCTGGGGTGATTGCACCATATTCAGCACGGCGGCGATCCCGGCGAGGGCGCCCATGAGAGCGAAGACCGCGAAGGTCGTGAGCTTCGGATTGATCCCGGCGAGGCGCGCGGCTTCGGCATCCGTCCCGGTAGCGTAAACGTAGCGGCCCGCAGCGAGATTTCTCATGCCCCAAGCAAAGAACAGCAGCAGCATGATCGAGAAACCGATGACCACGCCCTGGCCCGAGGCCTGGCTCATGCCGAACCACTGGATGCCCTCAGGCAGTGGCATGAGGCGTCCTTGCTGCCAAAGACGCAGGGCTTCATTCCAAGTCACCATGGTGGCAAGGGTCACCACGATGCTCGGGAGGCCGAGCCAAGCGACCAGCAGTCCATTGAAAGCACCCAGCACGATTCCCGTACCAACAGCGGCAAGCACCGCGACACCGAGCGGCATCCCTGCCGCGGCGACGATACCCGCGACCACGCCGCACACGCTGAACTGCGCACCCAGTGAAATATCGATCTGCCGGGTGATGATCACCAGCGTGATACCGATGGCCGCAACCAGCGCGGGCATCTGCGAGGTAAAGCGCGAGAGCAGCGGCTGGAGCTCGTAGAAATTCGGCGCGAAGATCGCCAAGGCAGACAGCAGCAGCGCGAGGGCTGCGGCCACGGTGAGCTCGCGCGAATACTTCCGCATCATGCGACCTCCTTTCCGCTCTGGCCGAGCGCGGCACTCATCACTTCATGGGCATCGGCCCCGCCCGGAAGTACGGCAGTCACCGTACCTCCACGCATGACTGCGATGCGATCGCTCATGCCGAGCACTTCGGGCAGGTCGCTGGAGATCATCAGGACCGCGAGACCTTCTTTTGCAAGCGAGCGGATGATCTTGTGGATCTCGCTCTTCGCACCGACGTCCACGCCTTGCGTGGGTTCATCGAGAATCAGCAGCTTCGGCTTGGTAGCCAGCCAGCGGGAGACGCTGACCTTCTGCTGGTTTCCACCGCTGAGGCTGCCGCCGGGTGCTTCCGGTCCGTAGGCTTTGATGCCAAGATCGCGGATGAAGTCCTTCGCAACTTCGGTCTCACGTTTTTTCCGCAGCCAGGTGCCGGGGAAAAGCACCGGGTGCACGGCCATCGTGATATTGTGCGCGATCGGCATTTCGAGGATCACGCCGTGACGGCGGCGATCCTCCGGCACGTAGGCAATGCCGTGCGAGATGGCTTCGCGGGACGAGGAGATCGAGATCTTCTCGCCCTTCAGGAAGATCTCGCCGGAGTCCGCAGGCGTGATGCCGAAAAGGATGCGAGCAAGTTCGGTGCGGCCCGCGCCGACGAGGCCGGCCATGCCGACGATCTCGCCCGAGCGGACGTCAAGGTTCACGCTCTGCACGCCGCTTCCGGTGCAGCCGAGATTCTTCAGGGAAAGCACGACGTCACCCGCCCCGCCTTCGGTCGGCGGATAGAGTGTGGCGACCTCCCGGCCCACCATCAGCTTGATCATCGCGGAGTCCGTCAGGTCCTTTACCGGATAGGTGCCGACGCTTTCGCCATCGCGGAGGACGGTCACGCGATCAGCCAAGGCGAAGATCTCCTCCAAGCGGTGCGAGATATAGACCACGCCCACGCCGCTCGCCCGGAGGTCCTTCACCACGCCGAAGAGCAAGTGCTGCTCCTTCTGTGTGAGGGAGGCTGTGGGCTCGTCCATGATGACGACCTTGGCCCCGGAGCCCAGCGCGCAGGCGATTTCGACAAGCTGCTGCTCCGGCATCGACAGCTCGTGCACCTCGGCATCGGGAGAAATATCGGCTCCGACGCGCTTCAGCAGTTCGACCGCCTTCGCGCGTTGCTCCGCGCGTTTCACGAAAGAGAACGGGGCGGGCTTCTTCAAGCGCAGCCCGATGTTTTCCGCCACCGTGAGATCCGGGAACAGGGCTGGCTGCTGATAGATGCAGGCGATGCCCAACGCGCGGGCATGCGCAGGGGTCAAGGAACGCAATTGCTCCTTACCGATGGTCAGCGTGCCTTCGTCCGGCGAGTGCGCGCCCGTGATCACCTTGATCAGGGTGGACTTGCCCGCACCGTTCTCACCTAACAGCGCGTGGACTTCACCTGGCATCAACTCGAAGGAAACCCCTTTCAGCGCGCGCACGGCGCCAAAGGACTTCCGGACATCGGAGAGTTGGAGAAGAGGTTTCAAGAGACGCTTGGGCTACGCGTAGCGGTGCTCAGGCATAACTGTGCTCCGTCGCGATGCCAAGTTCCTGACGCCGCTTTGCGCGTTCTACCGCGGCTTTTTCGGCATAGCCGCTGGCCCGGTGGGCGGCGAGCGGATCCGCCTCCAGGCCTTTCGTGCCGCGCCAGTCGGCAATCGCCACGGAGACATCGGTGTTGAAAGCCTTCTTCAGGGACATCTCGGCGTCCACGATGTTCCCCTTCCGCTGTGCCTGCACCAGCGCCTCGTGATCCACCAGCGCGGCCTTGGCGTAGAGTTCCTGTGCCGTGCAGACCGTCTGGATCATCGCCTCGATCTTCGGCTTCAGGTTGTGGGACTGGTCGATCATGTATTCGATATCCGGGTACTTCCCGCCGCGCTCCCAGGCGAAGAAGTGGATCTCATGGAAGATGCGGAAAATCTGATAGGGATCGATCGAGCCGAGGGTCAGGTCATCGTCCGCGTACTTGCGGTCGTTGAAATGAAAGCCGCCGAGCATGTCCTCATCGAGGAGCCAGGCGACGATTTGCTCGATATTCTGGGAAAGATAGTGGTGGCCGGTATCGACCAGCACCTTGGCCTGCGGGCCCGCTTTCTTCGCAGTGAGGAAGGACATCCCCCAATCGGCGAGGTCGGTCTGATAGAAGGCCGGCTCGAAGGGCTTGTACTCCACCAGCAGGATCTGCTCCGGGGAAAGATGGGCGTGAGCCTCTTTCAGCGCGGCCTCGAAGCGGTGCTTGCGCTCGCGGATGCTGTCCTGGCCGGGATAGTTCGTGCCATCGGCGAACCACAGCGAGACCGCGCGGCTGCCCGTAGCCTTGCCAATCCGGATGCAGTCCAGGATATGCGCCAAGGCTTGGTCACGAGCCGTTTCGAAAGGACTACCGACCGAGCCGAGCTTGTAGAGCTGGTCTTGGAAAAGGTTCGGATTGATCGAGCCGATGCGGATGTCCAACGCCTGAGCCTTCGAGGCTACCACGGACGCATCCACGCCCGGCGCGAAGTCCCAGAGGACGTGCGTGGCCACCGTGGGACAGCATCCGGTCAAGCGGTGCACATGGGCCGCATCCGCCAACTTGTCGTCCATATCAATCGCGGCAGCGGGCTGGTGGAACTTGCCGAAGCGGGTTCCGGTGTCCGCGTAGCCCCAAGACGGAGTTTCAATGCGAAAGGAGTCGAGGGCTCGAAATACAGTTTCCGGACTGGCAGGCATGGCGGCGTTCTTGGGTTGGTAAGCGGCGCGAATCCACTAAAGGTAACGTTTCTTATGAAACCGCAAGGAATTTCCGGCGATATGACCCGAACGGGCTATTCTGGGTCCTGCGGCAGGCCAAAACCGAGGAAAACGCCCTTCGATTCCGGGCGGGGCAGCTTGAAATCGAAGACTCCGTAGCCATCCCGTTTGATCCCCCGATAAGTGCGTCCATCGCTGGCCCCAACCATTACGGCCTGCCCTGTCTCCTTCTCATGGCCGAGGAAGATCTGGACGTGGGAAACGGGGACTTCACGCCCGTCTTTCGGCTCGTAGGTGCCGGACCAGAAGAGGAGGTCTCCCGGCATCAGCTTGGTGAAGACTGCGGACTTCAAGGTGGTTTCCGTGGAAGGAACCTCGGTCAGCGCCTTTGCATCCCTGACCCAGATGAATTGGGCTGCGGAGCTACGGGGTGGCTCAAAGCCTGCCTCTTGAAGAATATGGTACACGGCCCCGGAGCAATCGAGGCCGCCGCTTGCCGGATCCGCGCTGCCAAAGGTGTAGCGCAGCCACGTGTCCTTCGCCGCGAGTTCCAAAGACTTGTCCACGATGCGCTTCCGCGGTCCGGAAAGGGACGCATACTCCTTCAAATCCTCCGGTTCAATGACGCCGGGACGAATCCCCTCGCCCGCCATCGCGACGGTAGCGAGGGAAAGGAAAAGAATCCGGATAGTCATCTCCCACCCTAACACAGGATAGAAGATTCCGCCAGCCGCACTTCTTCCGCTTCCGCGCGGTGCCCGCCCACTCTATTTTCACGGACTCGATCAACACGGAGGTTCGGCGACCCAAGCCACCCTCGTCGCGATCACGGACGTCAGGATGGAATAGGACCATGCGCTGCTGACGTGTTCCACGCCACCTAGAAGAGGACAGTTCTAACCGGAGGTAAGATTCGAGTCAGCTCACACCGGCAGTGTCTCCTTACAACCGAAAAACCTGCGCTTCCGGATCAAGTCCGCCACGCCCTCGGGAACCATCTTCGCCCAGTCCCCCTCGCCATTCGCGATCTTCTTCAGCACGTCCCGAGAGAAGATGTGGAGATATTCCGGATTGAAATTATCCAAGGCGACGAAGCTACCGCGATCCGCGAGGTAACCGTAAAGCTTTTTGAGTTCCGTAGCCACCTCGAGATTGTCCACCGTCGTCAATGCACCGGTCTCCTGATTCTTGAGGGGATAAACGTAGAGCTTCAGGTTGTATTTGAAGAGGCGCCCGAAGGATTCGAGGATGCCTCCCGGCAGCTGCGTGTAATACTTCTCATCGAAGAGCTCCGTCAGGCTCGGCGCACCCATCACGATGCCGATGCGCTCCTTGGTTCGCCAGGAAATGTAAGCCGCCAGCCGATAATACTCGAAGTAGTCCGAGATCATCACGGTCATCCCGCAGGCTGCGAGCAAATCGGCGCGCGCCAGGAAATCCCTCCGGTCCACCTCGTTTCCGTCTGCCAACAGATTGCGCATCGTCAGCTCGAAGATCGGAAGCACCGGCTTGCCCGCGACGTCAGGATCCGCGGTGAACTTCTCGATCGCACATTGCAGCATGTCGAAGTTCACGTGCGTCGGCGGGCGGAAGCTGCCGCGTTCCACCATCACGGCCTTCTTGTAGAGCGCCTCCGACGGCTGTAGCACTTCGTGGTTCGGCCCGAACATCGCGGCACCGCTCAGGCCCAGCTGCACCAGCTTCAAGCTGACAAGGCGGTTGTCCACGGAACGGAACTCGATGCCGCGGAACTCGATGACATCGATTTCGATCCGGCCGGTGGTCAGCTTGTCGAGCAGGCTTTCGATCAAAAGGTCGGGCTCGTGATGGAGAAAGAAGGCGCCGTAGAGCAAGTTCACCCCCACAACGCCGAGAGCCTCCTGTTGGAGCGATGCTTCGGCATCGAGCATGCGGACGTGGATGAGGATCTGGCTGGGCTCGTCCCGGGGACGGGATTGGAACTTCACCCCCATCCAGCCGTGACACTCGTTCCCGCCCTTGAAGCTGCGGGCCACCACCGTATCCGCAAAGGCGAAGAACGCGGTGCTATCCCCGCGCTTGTCGGCAAGACGGTCCACATTCAGAGCGAATTCGCGATCGAGCATCGCCTGCAGGCGGGTGCGGGACACATAGCGGTCACCGCTGCCATAGATCGCATCACTCACCGTCATGTCATAGGCGGAGATGCTCTTCGCGACCGTGCCTGCAGCCCCGCCAACGCGAAAGAACCAACGCACGACCTCCTGCCCCGCGCCGATCTCCGCCATGGTTCCGTACCATCGGGAATCAAGGTTGATCTTGAGCGCTTTGTGGTGGGTATCCAGTTCCGCTTCCCGCATTCCCCCATGGAAGCAACTCCCGCACCACAATACCAGTCCTCAGTGACAGATCGGGAAGTGCCGGTAGGCCTCCTTTGCGGTACGATCCACGAATCCCTCGATCGATCCGCCGCCGCGCTCGGTGAAGTAGCTGAGCTGCGAGCGATGCGCCCTGAAGGCAGCGAGACGTTGCTCCCGATGCCCGGAGGCATCGATCAGAAGATCCGCCGGATCATCGCGGTTTAACATGCCTGGCAAGGCGTGGCCGTCCTGCCATGCATGGATCGTAAGGAGATGGTGCTCCCCTCCCGCCGCCTGGAGCACGGCCTCGCGGACAAGCAGATGCGCGGGATGCCAATACTCACCCCCGCTGCCGTGAGTGATGACGGCCGCTGGCCGATGGATCCGGAGGTGCTCCCTGATCTGGTCCGTTAACTGTGAAATCGGAACTTGCGGAGCAAAGGTCCGGTACTGCTGGCCGAGCGGATCGGGGTGACCAAGGAAGCTGACCCCGCTGACTCCCAAGGCCGCGGAAGAGTTCCGCAGCTCTCCCTCGCGGATACGACCGAGTTCTTCACGAGAGCTGCCGCCGGTGATGCCCCCCTCCCCTTTCGTAAGGCAAAGGATGTGAACCTCGCGTCCGCGTTCGGAAAGTTCGCAGAGCAGACCGGAGGCAAAGAGCTCATCATCCGGATGGGCGGTCACCACCAGCCAAGGACCTTCCACCGCAAGCAGTTCATCGAGTGAAACAGCCCTAGGCCGACGTGGCGGAAAAAGCGGACGAAGAAGCTGGCGGAGGCGCTTCCGGTAGAAGAGAGGGTCGGCAAGACGCTGGCTCAGTTTCTTCAGCATGGGCTCAAGGGACGCTTCAGGAAATCCTGCACGATCTGGACAAGCGTTTCCGAAAAGAATTCGGGACGGAAGCGGGTGACCCGTTCCTGCAAGGCTTTCCGCATGCCCTCAAGGTTCTCAGGCTGCTGGATGCGTGCGATGATCTTTGCCACGGCGTCATCAATGTCCGAGTAGATCAGCTCTTCCAAACCGACGATCTCCTTCACACCGCCTTCGGCAGAAACGAAAGGCAGCAACCCCGCGCCCGCCATTTCCGCGATGGCGATCCCAAAGGCCTCTACCCGGCAGCCATGGATGCCATAGGTGCGGCTCGCGAAGACCTCCTGCTTTTCCTTCGGCCCGAAGAACCCGGGCGTGCGGATCCACTCGGCACGATCCTTCGCCATGCGGGCAATACGCTTCGAATAAGGATCAGCGCCAAATTGCCCGGCAAGGTCGAGGGTCGCCGGATAGCCTGCTTCACGGACCCGATCGAGGATGGCGATGATGCTTTCCACCTCCTTCTCGGGCATGATGCGGCCCATGCAGACAAAGCCCAAGGGGTCACGGGGCTGCTGCGCCTCGACCTGATGCGAAGAGGAGGGAGGATAAAGAAGGGGAGAATCCGGAATCCCGAAGCGGGTCGCCATCAGTCCGGCGGTCCAGCGGGAATTGGAAACCACCAGGTCATCGGGCTCGGCAATGCCTGCCTGGGCGCGTCCGGCGAGCTGATCGCCAAAAGAAAGATACAGCCGGCGCAGCACGGAAGGCCGGTGGTGAGCTTGATCGGAAGCCGTGGGATAAAGCTCCAGGCGGGCACCCTCGTCGAAACTGAAATCTCCGATGAGTTGGATCGCGGGCTGATTGAAGCGGATCGGATTGTAGGCGCTGATGCAGGCATCATAGCTTTCCGGGAGGGTTTGGCAGAAGCGCTCGAAATAGGCGCGCTGCCAGAAGGCGAGCTTGGTCCCGGTGGCCACGCCGGGCAGGCGCGGCGCTTGCAAAAGGGTCACCTTTTCCGGCGAAACGGAGGTGCCGTACGTGGCATTGAGCTTGTCCCACTCCACCGGGGAAGCCGTGGTAAAGGTGATCGCAGCGAGATCCTGCAGGGCATGAAGCGCCCACATGGCGGTGGCTTCCGAGCCGCCGCGTCCCATCCAGGGATGCGCGATCAGGATCTTTGGCGGGAGGGGAAAAGCCATCGGATCAGATCGTCGCGGGGGGCAGGCAGCATCGATGCCGCGTGGAGCGTTCCATGGCGCTAGGTGAAGGGATCAGGGGCCGGATTGTCGAACCCTTTTGCCAAGCGGTTTCGGCATTCTCGGAGCATGCAAATTGCGAGCCATCCCCCGAAGAGGTAAGAAGAGGAATCAACAGCTTCGGCGTTTCATCCCTGCCATGCCCAACATGCCTGCCCGCCGCCTTCTCGCCCTCGCCTGGCTCCTGCTTCCCGGCATCTCATCTGCCCAAAGGGAGATGGAGGCGCTGGATCGCGGTGTGGTGGCCGTGCGGCAACCGGAGGGCAAGGTCTTCGTGAGCTGGCGGTTGCTCGGAAATGATCCGGATGGCACGGCCTTCAACCTCTACCGGATCGCCGCAGGAAAGGAGACGAGGGTCAACCCGGAACCTCTGGCAGGCCCCACCCAGTTCATTGATGCCGAGCCGGGATCGGCTGAAGGCTATGCGGTGAGATCCATCGACAACGGACGAGAGGGTGAAGCCAGCAAACCGGCGAAGATCCTTTCCACCAATTTCATCGAGATCCCGATCCAGACGATCGAGAACTATCGCCCGGGCGACGCCTCGGCAGCGGATCTGGACGGAGATGGCGAGTACGAGATCATTCTTCACCAAGTCTCAGGCGGCCGGGACAACTCCTTCAATGGGATCACCGGCACACCGATACTGGATGCCTACAAGCTCGATGGCACGCACCTATGGCGGATCGACCTCGGCATCAACATTCGCGAGGGTGAGCACTACACGCAGTTCATGGTCTATGATCTGGATGGCGACGGCCGGGCGGAGCTGGTCTGCAAGACGGCCGATGGAACGAAGGATGGCACCGGCAAGATCCTCGGCGACAAGGACAAGGACTGGCGAAACAAGGAGGAAGGAACCCAGCGCTACGGACGGATCCTGTCGGGTCAGGAATTTCTCACCGTCTTCGACGGCAAGACCGGTGCCGCGCTGAAAACAGTGGACTACATCCCGACGCGGGATCCCATCGATGGCTGGGGTGGCCTCGGAGGAAATGGCGGGACCGATAGCTACGGGAACCGCTGCGATCGCTTCCTGGCAGGCGTGGCTTATTTGGACGGTGTCCATCCCAGCGTGGTGATGTGCCGCGGCGTGTATGGTCGCATCGTAATCGCGGCATGGGATTGGCGGGGCGGCGAACTCCGCTCGCGCTGGGTCTTCGATTCGGGCATCAGTCATCCGCCCTTCACCGATGCCTCGCCCTACTCCGGAATGGGCGGACACGCCCTATCGATCGCGGACGTGGATGGTGACGGCAAGGACGAGATCGTCTACCAAGCGATGACGGTGGACGACAATGGCAAGGGTCTTTACTCAACCGGTCGCCGTCACGGCGATGCGATCCAAGTAAGCGACTTCGATCCGGAACGCGGGGGCTTGGAACTCTATCTGGTGACGGAAAACGAGGACGACACCGTGCGCTTCCAGACGCCCGGGGCCGGACTTCACGATGCCCGCACGGGCAAGCCCCTATGGAGCCATAGCCCGGGCGTGGACATCAGCGATGGCGTGGTGGCGGACATTGATCCCCGCCACCCCGGTGCCGAGGTCTGGGGTGGGCCCGGCGAACTGCGGACCATCAAGGGGGAGGAAATCGGAGCCCGCCCGCGGCTTTCCGACTGGGTGATCTGGTGGGATGGCGACCTGCTGCGGGAGATCTACGGGGGCTTCTCCGTCTTCAAGTGGGACTGGAAAGCAGGTCGCGAGGAAAAGATCTTCGGTGCCGACCTCCCCTACGGTGAAGGGCGGGGCCGCTTCATGGGGATGCGACCGAATCTCGCCGCCGACCTGATCGGCGACTGGAGGGAAGAACTGCTTCTGCCCGGGCCGGACGGCAAGTCCCTGCGGCTCTACACCAGCACGATCCCCACCGGACACCGGCTGGTGACCCTGATGCACGACCCCCAATACCGGCTTTCGATCGCGTGGCAGAATGTCTCCTACAATAAGCCGCCGCATCCGTCCTTCTTCCTAGGCAAGGACATGAAGGTGCCACCCCGCCCGACGATCAAGATCGCGGGAAAAGCCAAAGCGCAAAGCATGGCGGGCAAAGGCGAATGACCTTGCACGGTTAGAACGAGATGGCAGCGTGAGATGAAATCCCATGGCTTTTTCCGCTGCCCAAAAGCACCTCTTCTACACCGAGATCGCAAAGCTCCTCGAAGCCGGTTTCGGCATCCGGGAAGCCGCAGCCACCATGCTGGATCACCGGCTGCCAGCGGCTCAAGCAGGGCTGCTCCGGGAGATGGACCGGGACTTGGAGGCAGGCCAATCGATCACCGAGGCTTTCGCAAAGAACCGCAACGTCATCTCCGATCTTGAGCGCAGCATCGTGGGCGCAGGAGAACGGGGCGGGCGCCTGGCTCCGGCCTTCCAGCATCTGGCGGATTATTTCGGGATGCTGGCCACAGCGCGCCGGGATGCGCTACAGGCCATGATCTACCCGCTGGTGATGCTGCACCTCGGCCTCTTCATCTCCTATATCCCGCAGCTCTTCAGCGGGGCGAAAACCGGAGTTCAGGTGCTGGGAGAATTCGCGGTCACGCTTTTCATCGTCTACGCCGTGGTCTTCGTCGCCTGGCTCGGCGTGCGGGCAGTGCTCGCCAGCGGCACCAGCAATCCGACGGTCGATGCGATGCTAAACCGGATCCCGTTGGTAGGCAGCGCGCGCCGCTACATGGCGATGGCGCGCTTCACGAAAGTCTATCATACCTGCCTGCTGGCAGGGCTCTCGATGCAAGAGACCGTAGAGACCTCGGCACAAGCCTCGCGGAGCGGCTCGATCATCGCGGCCTCTCACAAGATGCAAGAGGTGCTGAAGGAACGCGGCCCACTGGGTCCCGTGTTTGTTTCCAGCGGTGCCTTCCCCGCCGCCTTTGCCCGCTCCTATGCCACGGCCGAGGAATCGGGCAGCCTCGACAAGGACTTCGCCCGCTGGTCGAAGGTCTTCCAAGATGACGCCGCACGCTCCACGAAGACCGTCTCCAGCGCCCTGCCGAAGCTCTTCTACTTCCTGATCCTGATCTTCATGGCCTACAAGATCATCTCCTTCTACAGCGAGAGCTACTTGGGACCGATCCGTGAATTGGAAGAGCAGTACAACAACTAGGGGAGGACCTGCTCTTTCCCAAGGCAACCGCGACCTTTGCGGGAAAGCTCCAAAGAATTGGGCACACCCATCCCACCTAACTGGATATCTCCAGCCATTGGGTAGCTCGCTTAACGCTGACGCCGAAGCAATCCCAAGACGCCCAGCAAGCCCAGCAGTGCGACAGAGGGCTCCGGAATGCTACGGAGTTGGATCCCGTTCAAGGCGCCATAATCCGAACTCCGACCAAGCGGGCCAGTCGCCTGATCGGTGAGAACGTTCGCGCCCGCGACCACATTCTCCCAGCGGAAGAAGATCTGCCCGGAGGCGTTTGCCATCGCCACGAACTTCACATATTCCACGCCTTCGGTAAGCGCGCCGTCTCCGCCATTTACACCGTCCCAACCGGTCTGCTTGGCGATCCCCACGGTGGACCCTCTAAAGGCATTGGTGATCGCGAACAGACTGTTCTGACCGGAGGCCTCGTTGCCAGGGGAACCATAGGTTGCACCTTGGCCGTAGAAGTAGATCTCGTAAGTCCCGAAGGCCGCGAGGTTCGCGATCGTACCGAAGGCCGTGCCCACCGTTCCGGGCGTCGCGGTATGAAGCTGCAGGGAATCTCCCATCAGGTTTCCATAGGAGCCGCCGCCAAGTTCCTGGTTCAAGGACTCCTTGGATTGCGCGATGGTGGCGTTGTCGAGACCCAAGGCAGCCATGGTGATACTCACATCGGAGGCGGCCCCGGACGAATCCCGGGTCGGCGAGTTGATCGCCGCGGAGGATGAGAAGCTGGTGCTGCCGGTTCGGCGGACACTATTCCAGTGGGTATTTCCAACGGAATCAGGAGCGGCCCCGAAGCCCACGTAGGTATCGGTCGCGACGTTGCTATCGTCGTCGTTTTCAAGACGGAGATTGAAATCGAAATTGATCACGACAGCCGGAGCAATGCCGGTGAATACGGTCATAGCTACCGCAAAGGGGAGGAACAGTTTCATAAAAACTGGGGTGGGGAGAGGGCGGGGAGCAGGGTATTTCCTAGGTCTTTTTTAAAAATACTTCAACAAATAAATATACCTACACCGGCATAAGAGCTTATGCCCTTAACGAAAATCGGCGCCCTCTTAGAGAGCGCCGACAAATAACTTATCTTAACAATCAGGGCGATTGGACTCGATAGAAAGCCCTTCCTACAGGGGAAGCGCCATCCGTGTATTCCACCATCCCCTCTTCCCCTGCCGTCACCGTGTAGAGGGTGGTCCATGTGGAGAAATTGGTGCTCCGCTGGAAGCGATAAGTCGCGCCCGGAACCCCATGGAAACGAACCCGCATCTGGCTGGGCCCTATCTTGTCGAGGACCGGCGGCGGGGCGCCGCCGATACCATCTTCCGGAGTCACGGTCAGTGAAAGCAATGCGCTGGTAAATCCGCCACGCCCGTCCTGCACCGTGAGCAGAAATCCATCGGTGCCGGTAAAATCCGGCGGAGGACGATAGCTCAGGCTATCCGTTCCCATGGTCACGTAGCCGCCAGCCTCGGAACTATCGCTCGCAACGACCAAACTCACCGCATCGCCATCCGGGTCGGAGGCACCTGCCAGGATGAGCGAATAAGGGATGAGGATCTGTGAATTGACCGGGATGCTCTCCGAGTATCCTGCGAAAGAAGGAGGCGCGTTCGAGCCGTTACTGAGCACCAGCGAAGGGCGAAGCGAGGGCGTGGCGTTCTCCTTCGAGGCGAAGGAGACATCCCGCGTGGAACTGTCCGCTTCCAGGATAAAACTGTATTTCCCCGCTGTACCAATGTGCGTTCCCACGTCGAATTCGATGACTTGGCCATCCGTGACGTCGCCCGTGAAGACACCGAGCTGGGCACCCTTCGCAGGAGCATTCGAGCCCGTGATGTTAGACTCGGTCCAGTCATTGGAAGCCGCGGCATAGAGCCGGAGGGTCATGGTTCCAGACGAAGTATCGTCGCCCTCTGCCAAGCGGATCACGGCGGATCCCGGCGTGGCCGAGAAGCCGGAAATCGGGGCCGCGCTCCCGAGGTCAAACTGGAGGTATGCCGTGCGCGTGCGGGTGGAGGATTTCTCGACCCGGAGCTGGGTGAGGTTGTTGTTGCTGCCGTTCTCCAGATAGGCGTCATGAAGCACGCCGAAGCTATGCTCGCTGGATCCTCCGGGAGCTTGGATCGTTACCATCACTTCATCGGAGGAACTTAGTTCGGTATCGGAAGCCGTGAAGCGCAGCACGTAGGTTCCCAAGGCGGGAAAAGTCGCCGTCACCGTGGCGGTGTTCGCATTGGCAAGAAGGACCCCTGCGGGCCCCGAGACCACGGACCAGCTGCGCGTGAGCGCCAGTCCTGCGGGAAGGCCGTCGTCCGTCACGGTGCCGGTAAGGCTGACATTCACGGGGGTTCCGCTGAAGAAGGCCGACTTGTCCGCACCGGCACTTGCGATCGGTGCCGTATTCGTTCCTCCGCCACCATTTGTGGACCGAACGAGCACGATCCAGTCTTGAGTGGTTTCGCCCGGCGGGCTGCCGAGGCTCACCGTGCTGCCGCCCGTTAGATTGCTACCGCCGGTCACCGCACCCGTGCGCGGGTTGAACCAGCGCGTGGTGAAGCTACCACTGGCCGCGGAAAGGTTCAGAGTGGCGGAGCCGCCCGCATGAAGCTGGACCAGATAGGCATCACCGGTCTTCGCGAGACAGCGGTTGGCATTGGCACCATTCCCGCTCACCAGCGCGTTCTGGTTCTTCATCTGCTCAAAGGGCACGGCATTCGACTTCAGGAACTCCAGCGCATGGCGGCAGACATCCCAGAAACTATCCCGGCTCCGGAAATCATTACAGGTGAGATCCGAGTGTGCCATCAGGTAGCCGAAGTAGAATTCGCAACCCGCCCCCCCTGCCATGATATTGCCCCACAATGCGTTCTTGCGCGCATCGACGTGGCTGGTTCCGGGATCGCTGTCGGGACGTAGGGAATAGGCCGCGTCACCCGGCTCATCGCAGGCCACCACCCAGGGACGATCCGCGTCTTCGGAGCGGTCGAGGTAGTCCTTTGTCATCACGAACATGTCGGTGAAGTCCGGCGCGTTCAACTGCAGCGAGAAACCGGTGAGCTTCGAGGCGCTGCCCAGCATGTTGTAGTGATTCGCGCCATTGTGGATGACGATGGGATGATGATAGGGATCGCTGTCGTAGAAATACTGCGCCCAGGATTGTTTCTGAGAAAGCGAGGCGCTGTTGATTTCCTCGCCGAGGTTCCAGTTCAGAGCGAGATTGCAACCGAAACGCGCGATAAGCTCCCGGTAGTAGAGCTTCCGCTGATTGCCCGTATCGCCACCATCAAGCATCAGTTCATTCTCGGTCTCCTGGGTCTTGAAGTGGAGATACATCCCCTTCTTCGTGCCGTATTCGAAGACAATCCCCCATTGATCGAGCTTCGAAACATCCAGGCGGGTGCGCTCGTTGTAGGTCGTATAGGGAAAGACGTTCTTGTCATCCCCGGCGATGTTCAAGGTGAGGAAGGAAAAGGCATTCAATCCTTCGGAAGCGAGATAGTTGATCGCACCGATCAACCCCTTGCCCTTGCCGTTCCCCCAGCTCGGGTCCCCCACCTGCCAATCACCCGCATGGGGAGCCCAGTCCTTGATGTAATTGTCGCCTTGGCCGTCCGTCTTGAAATCACCGTCGAAGTCCGCATAGGCGAGCAGGTTCTCGGGCGCATCGACGCCGGCTTTCATGAAATACTCGCCGGTTTCGGCAAAGCGCAGGTGATGCTTTCCGACGTATTGCAGGCGGCCCTTGCCACGGAGGTCACGGCCGCTCTTGTCGGTCGGGGCAATGCTGAAGTTGCCGCTGTCGCCATCGAAGAACCCGGCGGCATTGCCAGCAGTGGGGCTGGCATTCGTCGCGACATTCGAGCCACTGCGGAAGGACGCGGTGTAGCTCCACGCTCCGGTTTCATCCGGGGAGAAATGAACGCGCCAGACATTCCCGGAAGTCGCGGAGCTATTCGCCGCATTTCCATCTGCGGCATAGTAGCCAGGAACCACATAGGACTTGCCGCTGCCAAGGTGGGTGAAGGTGACATTCAGACGGTAGTCCGTGAAAGGATTCGGCGTCGCGGATTCGCTGGTATTCGGTCCCGCGAAGTCGAGCGTGACCTTATGCCACTTCTTCAGTTCACCGCTGATCAAGGCAGATCCGACGCTGGCAGGCAGCACGAAGACCGATACCTCGTCGCTGTCGGTCTTCCCGCTGTTGTCGGTGACGGTATAGCGGAAGACGTAGCTGCCCTGCTGCAAGCCGGAGGCGGTGAGGTTCGCCGTTGTCGCGCCGGCCAGTGAGGCCGCGGCAGGACCGGAGACTTGAGTCCAGAGCTGAGCGGTGATTGAGCCGTCGCTATCGATCGAGCTCCCATTCAGGGTGACCGACGATGTGGGGAGCACGATGCTCTTGTCCGTGCCCGCATTGGCCTGCGGATCTCCGGTCAGCGAGCTGTCGATCACCGTGAAAACGACACTCATCGGACTGCCTGCCGTACCAGTGGCCCCAGATTGGGTAAAAGGCGTGACGGCAAGGGTATGCGTTCCAAGCGGAGGCACCCAAGCGGTGTAGTCCACGCCACCGGTATCGCCATTGATCGTGTAAGGTGGACCGCTTTCGGTCCGGAGGTTCACATTGTCATCGAAAGAAAAGCGCACCGAACCCACTGGCATCGGCGAGGTTTCCGCACGCACGCTAAGACGCGGCGTCGCGGCAAGGTCGATCGTGCTACCGCCAACGATGTCGCCGATGTCCTGATCCGTATCCGCATTGACCAGCACCAGTCGCGTGACCGACTGGCCGCTGCCACCGGATGTCGGATTCACCGTCACGTTCACATCATCGCTTCCTGTTAGGCCGTTGTTGTCCGTAACAGTGAGGCGAAACACGTAGCTTCCCTGGATGAGGGAAGATGCGGTGAGGCTCGCGGTATTGGCACCGGAAAGACTCGCGGTTCCAGGACCGGAAATCTGGCTCCAGGAATAAGCACTGATGGATCCGCCCGGATCGGTGCCGGATCCGTTGATCGTCAAGGAAGAAACCGGCAGCGTGATCGACGCATCCGCTCCTGCATTTGCCACCGGTACGCCGGTGGCGGCGGAAACAGTTACCGTCGCATCATCGGCACCGATCAAGCCGGTCTCGCTATAGATCCTGAGGCGGAACACGTAGGTACCCGCGATGAGATTCGACGCGGTAAGATTCAGCGAACTCTCGCCGGAGCGCGTCGCATTGCTGGGACCGGAAACCTGCGTCCACAGGTAGGCATAGATTTGATTGGCAGGGTCGGTGCCGGTGCCATTGAGAGTGACTGACGAAGCAGGCAGGGCAACCGCCTTGTCCACGCCGGCATTCGCTACCGGCGCCCCAGCCGGCGCGGTCACCGTGACAACCGCATCGTCGAAAGAGGTCAACCCGCTGTTGTCAGTCACGGTGAGGCGGAATTTATAAGTGCCGTGAGCGAGATCGGAAACCGTGGGAGCCACGGTATCTGCTGCGGCAAGGGTCGCAATGGCAGGGCCGCCTACCTGCTGCCACTTGTAGCTGGCAATCGATCCTCCGCTATCGCTTCCCGATCCACTCAAGGCTACTGATGTGGTTGGGAGCACTACTGCCCTGTCTGAACCCGCATTTGCCACCGGTGAGCCCGGGGGGATTTCATTGATCACCGAAAAATTGAAGGTCACGGGAGTTCCCGCGGTTCCGCCGCCATTGGCCGCGGAGTATGCCGTCACGGTGAGCGTGTGATTTCCCACCGTAGGAGTCCACGGCAGGTAGTCGTCCCAGATATTGTCTCCGCCGATAGTATAGGGTGCCAGGCTTTCCAGTCTGTAATCAGCATTGCCATCCAGCGTGAAGCGAACCGAACCGAGCACGGGAGGCGAACTGTCCGCTCGCAGATTCAGGTTCGGACCGAAGGTCGCCAGATTGATCTTCGCACCATGGGTGAGCGGCCCGAGATCGCGATCCGTATCGGCATTGACCAAGGTCACCCCCGAGATCGCGGGTGTGGCGGAAGATGTCGCATTCAGCGCGGACTCGGGGATCGCCGTGGATTTCGCGCTGGTATCCACAATGGTGGACTTGCGGAAGAGGATACGGTCGTAGTTGAAATTGATCGAACGCCCCGCGATCGTGAGAACGTAGGTGGAGCCCGCATTGAAGTAGTAAACGGGCCAGCGCTTGTTCGAGGAGCCTCCGGCATCCAGAAGATTCGCCCATCCCCAGGTCACCGGAGAGCTGACGTACATCTTCGTGTAAGTGGTGAGCAGGCTGACGGGTGCATCGTCCATGTGTTGCCCGCCTGCATTTGGTCCGGCTCCAAAGGTGGCGCCATTCACGCCGTTGACCTTCACCCAGCAGTCGTTGTTCTTGTCCGCCGCAGCACCTGCCAGACGCTGGCGTGCACGGAGATGGAGGTGGTAGTAGCCGCTCTCGTTAATCTTGAAACGGTACGTCAGTGGCGTCTGCGGCGTGTCGCCGTTCGACGAGTTGCCTTGGAATTCCAGATGAGCTTCCTGTGCTGCGCCATCGACATAGTTGCTCTGACCCGGCGTGTAGAGCTCCCAGCGGTTGGCTCCGCTCCCCAGCGAGGAAGGGGACCTCTCGGCTTCCATCACAAGAATCCCGCCGCACTCCTGATATACGTCATTGACTCCTACCGGCGCGGCTGAAGCGAAGGAGCCGAGCGCTGCGGCATGGATGAGAAAAGCTCTGATTGGCGACATGAGCCGTAAGATCGGTTTTATTAGAAGATATAGATTATCTAAATGAATAGATGCGAATGAGCCCCGATCGATCCGAGGGGCGGTTCCGGTATCTTTGCGGCCTACGACGGGGGATGCCGGAGACAGAGAGGGTGCAAAGTAAGGGCGACTATCTAAAGCCGGCCCCGATCATCCGCGAGGAAAAAAGACTAACAAAGCCGTGGCGAAAGCGGGTGAATTCTCGTAGCCCAAGCCCACAAGCCACTATAAATCAGCGGTCCGACACACGGTAAAAAGACCGCCTCCCGGGAGCTTGCCGATCCATATACTCCACCCGCCCCTCCGTTGTTCTCATCATGGGAGTAAGGGTTGTCCAATTCACAAGATCGCCGGATCTTTGAAGGAAATAACCAAACCCTGCATGTCCGTTAAATTGGACAAAGGTACCGTCGGGTCTTTTCTCGACAAAGGGAACGACACCCGAAAGGCCGTCGGCGATTACGGTAATATGAAGGATGGCGGATGCAGAGGCACCACGGATATCCTGCACGGTGAGGAGAAAGGAGTCAGGCCCAAGATAATCGATCGAAGGCGTGTAGGTAAAACTCCCCTCAGCCGAGATGATCTGGCCGCCTGCGGAAGTGGAGCCGTCCTCGATCAACAAAAGGAGCGGATCGCCCTCGGCATCGGTGGCTCCAGCCAGAATCTCGCGATGCGAAAGCGTCACGGGGAGGTCTTCCGAAGTGGTGAAGGAGAAGCCGCGAAATTGTGGGGCGGTGTTCGGGGGCAGGGTGATGAAAAGTACGGGACGCGCGCTAGCCAAGGGATGCTCCTTGGAGGCGAAGGACACAGCTCCCGCAAGCGTTTCGGATTCGAGGATCAGGGTATGGCGCCTGCGTTCCGTGAAATAGCTGCCAAGATCAAACTCGAGCGGTGAGCCCTTCGGAACCCTACCCTTGAAGCTGCCGAGGAAATCTTTTTTTAACGGGGCATTGGTTCCATCCAGGGAGGCCTCGGACCAGTCATCCCCGGTCGCGCCATAAAGTCGGAGCGTGATCTCCATATCCGCAGGCTGGCCGGCTTCCGTCAGACGCAGTTTGGCATGGCTCGGCAGCGCGCTAAGTCCCGTGAGGTCGAACTGGAGATAGGCGATCCTCCTCGGGTTCATTGCCTGGACTCCCAGATGCTCGCCGTTCTCATTCGTGCCGTCTTCCAGGAAAGAATCGTTTGCCGGCAACAACGATTGGAGTCCGGTCTGCGGGACTTCGATGTAGACCTTCACTTCATCATAGGCGGTGAACTCCGTATCGGTGACGGTGAAGCCGAGCACATAGCGTCCCGGCGCGTTGAAAGTGGCGATGGTGATGGCTGTTTGCGCGCTGGAGAAGCTCACCGGCGCCGGCCCTGAAACCACCGACCATGCGCGGCTCAGCGCGAAGGCGCCCGGAAGGCCATCATCACTGGCTGTGCCATGCAGCGTGAGTGATACCGGATGATCACCCATGAACGCGGATTTGTCGGGCCCCGCGTCTGCATTCGGCGCGCGGTTGGTAGCGCTTCCACCCTCGGGATTCCGTACGAGCACGATCCAATCTTCACCGGGTGTATCCGGAGGTGCGCCCAAGCTCACGATGTCACCGCCCTCGATACTACCCCCATTCGTCAGAGGACCGCCGGCCCGTGGATTGAACCACTCCACCGCGAAGCGTCCGGCGACGCCGGTAAGATCGAGCGTATGGAGGCCACCCGAACGAAGCTGCACGAGATAGGTATCCCCGATTCTCGCTAGGCAGCGGTTCGCATTCTCGCCATGGCCGCTTACCAACTCATTATGGTTTCCCATCTGTTCGAAGGGGAAAGGATTCTCCGCAAAGAACACCAGCATGTGACGCAGGTAGTCCCAGAAGGCATCCCGGCTACGGAAGTTCTGCAAGGTGAGGTCTCCCTCCGGCCGCTCATAGCCGAAGTAGAATTCACAACCGCCCCCGCCTGCCATCACGTTCGCCCACAACGCATCCTTCCGCGCGTCGCGATGGCTGTTTCCGGGATCATCATCCGGGCGCACGCCGGAGCGTGAGTCTCCCGGTTCATCGGTCCCGATGACCCAAGGACGATTGAAGTCCGCAGAGCGCTTCACGTAGCGGAGCGTCTGAAGGAAGGTGTCACCGAAGTTGGATTCATTCAGTTGCAGCGAGAAGCCGGTGAGGAGAGAAGCCTCGCCCATCATTTCGAAGTGATTGGCACCATTGTGGATCACGATCGGATGACGATAGGGATCGTTGTCGTGGAAGAACCGCGCCCAAGATGCCTTTTGTTCCAGCGATGCATCATTGATCTCCTCGCCAAGATTCCACTGCATGGCGAGGTGATGGCTGAAGCGGGCTATCAGCTCGCGATAATAAAGGCGCCGCTGGTTGCCGGTGTTTCCGTTGTCCAGCATCCGTTCGTTCTCGGTCTCCTGCGTCTTGAAGTGCAGGAACATGCCCTTGTTCGTACTGTGCTCGAAGACGATCTCCCACTGGTCGAGCCGGGAAACATCCATGCGGAGGCGTTCACCATAGTTGAGGTAAGGGAAGACGTTCCTGTCATCCCCCTCCACGTTCATGGTGAGAAAGGAAAAGCAATTGAGCCCTTCCGAAGCGAGGTAGTTGATCGCCCCGATGAGGCCCTTTCCTTTTCCATTCTGCCAAGAGGGATCGCCTTCCTGCCAATCCGCCACATGTGGCTGCCAGGTCTTCACCAGTTCATCCTTTTCGTCGTCATCCTTGAAGGGTCCGTCGAAGTCCGCGTAGGCAAGCAGGTTCTCCGGAGAATCCGTGCCTGCCTTCATGAAGTATTCCCCGGTGCCGGCGAATCGCAGGTGATGGATGCCGGTGTAGTCGAGACGGCCCTTCGCCCGCATGTCGCGACCCGTCTTGTCCGTGGGCATGATGGCGAAGCTGCCGCTTTCGCCATCGCAGAAGCCCGCGCTTTGACCCGCCATCCGGTCTGGCTCCATCGCGACATTCGGACCGGACCGGAAGGACACGATATAGGTCCACACCCCCGCGGCATCCGGCGCGAAATGAGCGCGCCAGACATTCCCGGAATCCGCAGACGTATTCGCCGCGTTTCCATCCGCCGCATAGTATCCGGGCACGGAAAACCTTCGTCCAGTAGCGGAGTGGATGAAGGTCACATCCAGCCGGTAGGCAGTGAAGGGATTTGGATCCGCTGTCTCGCTGCTCCAAGGGCCGGCGAAATCCAAGGTCAGCTTGTGCCACATCCTCAGCTCGCCGCTCAGAACCGGGACCGCTTGTTGCTGGGCTCCAGCCGTCGCGGCGAAGCAAGCGGATGCCACCGCGGAGACAAGCCACGATGTCAGTTGCAGGCGCGGAGCACGAAGCCCCGGCACTCTGGATCGTCCGGAGGGTAGCATTCCTTCGGGGGGACGTGAGGAGGCAGCGAAATGGCTGCGGAAATCGTGCCGGAAAGGTGACTCTTTTGCAGAAACCGCGGCACGGGGCGAAGACTCGAAGACGTAGTTCCTTGGACCTTGCTGCGGGTCAATCGTTCAACTCGCTCATTTTGCACTGGCTCGATCAAATCGATTCGGGCCTATCTGCAACTTGTGAAGACCCTCGCCACCATGTTCCTGCTGCTTCCTTTCCTCGCGAATGCGGAATACTTCGAACTGCGGGAGGTCGTGGATCCCGCAAAGGCCGTGAAGACGGTGACGATGCCAAGGTCCGGTGAAGAGCTGGGCCTTTCGAAAGAGATGATTGTCTCCCAGGCTCACATCGAAACAGCCAAGATCGTGGAGGAAGATCCGGATCATCCGGGAATCGAAATCACCTTGAATGAAGAAGGTGCCAAACGGCTCGCCGAGGCGACGAAGAATCTCGTTCCGGACCATTCGAGGATCGTGATCCTCATCGATGGAAAACCCCTGACGGCTCCGATCCTAAGATCGGTCCCTTTGGGCAAGCGGTTCCGCATCTCCTGCAAGGATCGTGAGGAGACGGAACAGATCACCAGGGAACTCCTGAAGAAGAAGTAAGGCCTTGCTCAGCTCGCTTCCGGCGAACGGTTCGTATCCGTGGCACGCCAGAAGTACCACGCCGCGATCGAGCGATGCGGGCGGAACCGTTCACCCAGTGACTGCAGTTCCTTCGGCGATGGCATCGCATCCAAGCCGTAAGTGAGTTTCCAACCGGTACGGACTCCGAAGTCATCCACCGGCCAGACATCGGGACGACCCAAGGTGAAGATGAGAAGCATCTCGACCGTCCACTTTCCCACGCCGCGCACTTGGGTCAGGCGGGCAATGATTTCTTCGTCTGACAAGCTCGTGATCGCCTTCGATCCCGGAACGACCCCGGAGAGCGTCTTCTCCGCGATGTCCCGGAGAGCAGCCGTCTTGGCCCGTGAGAAGCCGACGCCACGCAACTGTTCGTCGGTCACGCTGGCAAGTGCCTTCGGTCCGGGAAAACGTCCGCCGGGGAAAAGCATGCGGAAGCGACCGAGAATGGTCTGCGCTGCCTTGCCATGCAACTGCTGGTGCGCGACCGCATTCACGAGAGACTGGAAGGGCGTGCGGGAAGCCTCGATCTCCATCGTGCAGGGACCGACACGGGCGATCAGCGCCCTCATGGAAGGGCAGGATTTCCCGAGATGCATGGTGGCCTTGGCATGGGGAGAGGGCGGCATGGCTTCTTGGCAGGTTCTTTCCGATGACGGGACCAGCTCACGGGATTTCGTGATTTTCGTCAAATCCGGGGCATCGGAAGGGCAGACAATGTTCTTTCCTTCGAAGAAGCACGGAGGCTATATCTGTAGAACATGAAACCACTTACCGTCGGAATATTGTTAGCGGCCGGCCTGCTTGTCATCTCCTGCAAGGAGAAGACCGGTGCAGCCGGAGGGCCTGCCTCGGGAGGAGCCGCGGTCGCGAAGGCCGACGGTCATGTCCTCGCCAAGAAGGAAGCGCTACCTCCCGTGGGGAAGGTGCTCACCAAGGAATCCACGATGGAGATGAAGGATGCGGTGCTCGATATCGAAGCCGCGGGCCAAAAGATGAATGGCACGATGTCCCGCAAGGACACGAAGGTGGAGACCTTCGAAGCGCTTGGCGCGACCAAGATCCGCCGCACCCTCGTAAGCAACACGAATGACGGCAAGATGGTGATGAACGGCCAGGAACAGCCCACGCCCGCACCGGCCGATCCCTTGGTTGGCCTGCCAGTAATCATCGAGAAAAAGGAGGGCACATGGACCGCGGCCCTCGAGTCCGGCACCGCCACGCCGGATCAGACCACGGCTCTCGACAAGGTAGCCAAGGAAATGACCAAGAACGATGACTTCATCATCTTCGGGGACAAGCCGCGCAAGCCCGGGGACAAATGGAGCGTTGATCCAAAATCGCTCGGCACTTTCGGCGAGGCCGAGGGCCTGAGCGGCACCTTCGACGTCGAGTTCGTGGAGGTGAAGGACGTGCAAGGAGTGTCCTGCGCGGTCATCAAAACCGTATTCGACGTTACCGGGAAGACGTCCTCCAACGGCGGAGAGCCCGGCATGACCATGACACTGAAGGGTGAAGCCCTGGCAAACCGCTCCCTCGCCGACCTCATCGACGGTGACTCAAAGATTGATAGCTCGGTTTTGATCGAAGGTTCTCCGGCATCACAGGTCCAAATGACCGCCAAGGGCCCGATGACCATGACAACGAAGAGTACGCTCAAATAAAGCGACCATTCTCATCGCCCTGCGTCCCTTGAGCCCGGCCGACCTTGGCCGGGCTTTTTCTTGGCGGCGAAAGGCTTCCCCGAACCTGCGGGGCCGCTGCCGGGCCGACCTTTCTTCCGCGCGAAGAACTCCTTCTTCGCCTGCACTTTCGGCCGGGGTTGGTCAGGCTTCAGCAACGAAGAGGTTGCAGCGCGTTTCACCCGGAGCTTGAGGGTGCCGAGTTGGAAGCCATCAAGTGCCTTGATCGCCTTCGCCGCCTGATCGAGATCCGCCATGTCGGCAAAGCCGAAGCCCTTGGATTGACCGGTTTCCTTGTCCATCACCAGATCGAAGGTCCGGACCTTGCCGTGAGCTTCCAGAAGCTTGCGAACTTCTTCTTCGGGGATGGAGCGATCGATGTTTCGGACCAGGATGATCATGGGATGGCGTTCGGAGCGGCGACTGTAGCCGGGTATCAGGCGGCAAACGAGCACCGATTTCGACTCCGGGCCTGCTCGGGCGAGCGACCGGGTAGCTTTTCTGTAACCGGATGACGGGCCGGCCCGTCGAGTAGATGTCCCGAAGTCTAAGGCAAATTAACCGTTAAGCTCTCGTTTGGCGGTCAGCTGCTGTCGGCTGAAGAGGGAAACTCCCCCCTTACGACCAAAACTGACCAATAAAATGAAGTCGCTGTTCACCCATCCCGTAAGGAACCTCGCCGCTCTGGCGGGCGCCACCGCGCTCGCCGGACCCGTGCTGGGGGCTCCGCTCCGCTACACCGTTTCCGCTGCAGAAGGCAACGGACTGCTCGGCTCCTCACTGGTCGCCTTGAGCGATCTGGATGCCGATGGCATTCCGGACTTCGCCGCGGGAGATCCCGGCTACGATTCCGGGGCTCTCGCCGACTCCGGCCAAGTCCTCGTCATTAGCGGAGGAGACGGTTCGATCCTTTTTGAGCTCACCGGCACGCCTGCCGCAGGCCAAGCCTTCGGCAAGTCCTTGGCAGCACTGGATGCCAACGGGGACGGTACGCTCGACATCGCGGTGGGTGCCAACGGTGGCGCCGGCGCTGTTTGGATTTACTCCGGCGCGGACGGATCCGTCCTCCAAACCATCACGGCTGCTTCGCCTGGGGCCGGTTCTTCCTTCGGTGCCGCCTTGGCTAATGCCGGAGATCAGAATGGCGATGGGACGGCGGATCTCTTCGTGGGCGCACCAGGAGCTGCCGCCCTGACCGGCAGTGTCCTGGTCGTCTCCGGAGCGGATGGCTCGCTGATCCGCTCACTCACACCGCTGGTAGCCGGCGGGGAATTCGGTGCCTCGCTGGCCAGCGTCGCAGACCTGAATGCCGACGGCCTCCTCGATGTGGCGGTGGGCTCCCCCGGCCAGCTCGCCGGAAATGGATCCGTGCAGTTGATCCGCAGCTCGGATGGAACGGAAGCCGCGGTCTTCGCCGGTACCGTGGCTGGTGCCCGTCTTGGCACGACGATCGGCGCGGTGGATGATCGCAACGCCGACGGCGTGGCAGACCTCGTCGTGGGTAGCGGCTCAGGCGGGTCGGCCTTCGTTCTTTCCGGTAGCGGCCTTCTTTCCCTCTCGGATCTCACCTTGGCCACCGCGACCGCCGCACAACCGGTGGTTTCCGGCGGTGCGATCGATATCGACTTCAATGGCACGACCGAACTGCTGGTCGGCTTCCCGGGAGCCAGCCCGCTGGCGCAGGTGATGGTGGTCCCGGCCCCCGTGGCCCCGGAACCTGCCATTTATGAGGCCACCGTCGCCGGAAGCGGCCTCGGAACTGCGGTCACCGTGATCCCGGGACTGGGATTCGCCGTCGGCGAGCCGCTGCTCAACGGGGGTGCGGTCCATGTCTTCACCGTGGCCGTCGATACCGATGGCGACGGGGTGCCGGACATCGATGACCACTGTCCGAACTCGATTCTCGATCCGACCGTGATCTTCGGCGACGTGGATACCGGTGTGGAAAACCGCGTGGACGAGGACGGCTGCTCGATCGCCGATCTCTTCGCCGCCCTCGAGCCGGAAAGCGGTTGGAAAAATCACGGACAGTTCGTGTCCAGCGCCGTGAAGCTGGTGAAAAGGCTGCTGCGCGACGGCACCATCAATGCCGACGAAGCCAAGGCCCTGAAGACCGGTGCCGCCCACTCGAACATCGGCAAGCCGACCAAACCCGGCAAACCGGAGAAGCCAGAGAAGCCTCAGAAACCCGAGAAGCCGGAAAAACCGCAAAAGCCTGAGAAACCTCAGAAGCCCGAAAAACCGGAAAAGCCCGGCAAGCCCCAGAAGCCAAGCAAACCGGAAAAACCCGGTAAGCCAAACAAGGGCTGATGCCGCTCGCGGTGAATTGATCTCAAGCCCCCCGAACCCAACCGGCGAACCGAAAGGTTAGCCGGTTTCTTTTTCGTCACACCACTGAGATCCCTGCTCCTTGCATTGAGGACCTCGAGCCGGGTTCGGGAGGTAATTTTTTGTTAGAACAGGATGTCGGCAATGAACTGCTTCACGTGAAGCGGCGTGGTGCTGCGCTTGGGCGCGATCACCGCGAGTTCGCGCCGAAGCGGGACAGGAAGAGGAACCCTCTGAAGCTGCCGCTTCCGCGGAAAAGTGCTAAGGGCACGGCGCGGAACACATGCGACACCCATGCCCAAGGCGGCAAGATGGACCGCCATGTCGAAACTATCGGTTTCCATCGCCACTCCCAGCTCAAGTCCTTGGGCGCTCCACCACTGATCGATGATCGCCCGCGAGATCGTGCGGCTCGGCGGAGCGATCCAGCTCTGGGCTCTCACCCACTTCTTCCAAACGCGGCTGTCCTTGGTGTCCGCGGGGACTTCAATGGCGCGAGGAGCCACGATCGCAAAGTCATCGGGAATCCGATGGATGACCTCGACGAGACCAGGCAGGGAAGCCGAGGGACAAAGCACCGCGACATCCAGCTGACAAGCAGCCACGGCCTCCATCAACGCGGAGCCGCCGAGATGGCTCACGGTGGTGCGGACCTCAGGATGCCTCCTCAAATGTGCGTACAGTAAGCCAGGAAGGTGCGCCAAGGTCACGCTCCGCGAGATCCCGATCCGAATCTCCTTGGTCTCGCCGAGAAACTGTTCGCGGATTCTCCTCAGCGCCCCATCAAGGATACCGGAGAGGGCTTCCGTTTCGCGGAGCAGAATCTCCCCGGCGGGAGTGAGCGCCAGCTTGCGGGTACTCCGCTCGAAGATCCGGACACCGAGCCGCCCCTCAATAATCTGGATCTGGCGGGTAAGCGCGCTCTGAGAGAGCCCGACGGCTTTTGCCGCCGCGGTCACACTGCCCCGCCCCGCGACCAGCTTCAGCAGATGAAGGCCATGTAGGTCAATCGGAGGTGGGGCGTCTGGATTCATTCCTCTAGCGCATGAATCCATATCACCAATGAATTTCACGCAAGACGGAACCGGAGATACTCCCCATCCATGGCCGACCGAACCGAAAAGCAGCGCCTCAACGCCCCCGGACGATTCTACAACGATATCAGCTGCATCGACTGTGATCTCTGCCGCGAAATCGCCCCGACATTTTTCCGTAGGGATGATGAGGAGGGCCAAAGCTACGTCTGGAATCAACCCGTCAGCCCGCCGGAACTGGAACTCGCCCGCGAGGCACTCGATAGCTGCCCGACCAACTCGATCGGCTGTGATGGATGATTCGGGATTGTTCGTGGTGTCGTTTCACCGCAGGAAGGCGCTGTGCCTGAGATCCCTGCCGCCGATTCCTTCCTGCTCCGCATCCCGGACGTGTTTGCAAAACACTCGCCAGAGATCCTCGGCAAGCTGGGAGCTAGCCCGCTGAAGAAGCTGGGTAGCGACTACCAAATGGTGCGGCTGGAAAATCCCGCGACGCTCCAAGATTCGGAGTGGGCGGCTTTTGTGAAGTGGCGGCTGCCGATCCACCACGCTTGGCCCTGCAATCCCCAGAAGATGGAGGGCTTCGTGGAAAAGGCGGCTCAGGCGATCCTGAAGAAGTTCGGGGACTCACAGGCGCAGGCCCTTTTCACAGGCCCGCTGCAGACTTCGGCGGCGCATCCCTTTTACAAGCACCTGGCCACCAATCTCCGTGGCCGGACTCTCCAGCTCTTTCCCGCCTTTCCCGTGAAGCAGGTGGAAGATCAGGATCCGGACCAGCCCACGCTTTTCTGCCTCGTCGGGAAAGAAGGGCTTTTCTGCGGGCTCGCCACTCCAAGAGAGACAAACGGCTTCTACCCGGGTGGCACCAAGTTCATCAGTCAGAACACCGAATCCACCATCAGCCGCGCCGGAGCAAAGATTGCCGAGGCCCTGCACTACATCGAGCTCTACCGGCCGGTGCCAAAGGACGGCGCTCACTGGCTGGAGCTGGGCGCCAGCCCTGGCGGGATGACCTCCGAACTGCTCGCGCGCGGCTACCGGGTGACCGCGGTGGACAAGGCGGCGATGGATGACCGCCTGAAGATCAAGCCCGGGCTGGCCATCGTGCGGAATGACGTGGACGCCTTCCGCCCTTCGGAACAGGAGACCTTTGACGCCCTGCTCAGTGACATGAACGGGGATGCCCGGGGCTCGCTGCGCCAGGTGGCCCGGCTCTCCGCCCACTTGAAGAAAGGCTCACTTGTGGTCTTCACCCTGAAGGGTGCCGGCACGGAATCGCCGGAGGAACTGATCGAGCTCTGCCGGGCAGCAAGAGCTTACGCGGAGGCCTCCGGGCTGCGGGTGATCGCGTGCACCCACCTGACCTACAACCGTCATGAACTGACACTTTTCCTTAGCCGGGAAAAGTGATCCTGCATGGCGGGCATATGGTTTGACAGAAAGAACGCGTTTCAAGACGTAAGGGGGCCGCGCCCGGAAAGAACCCGGGCTCCAACAGGCTTTTGCGGCGACAAACTGCCGCGAGGAGTCCATGGTGATCGACCGGCCCCTCCGGGCGTTCCCCTCTACCCGTTAGAACCGAAATGAAACGCAACCCCGCTTCGACCCCGAAGACCGCGCTGCTGGCAGCCGGTGCCCTCGGGCTGTCCTTGGCCCACGGCCAAGTCCGCCCCTCGCCGGCCGGCGAGAACGAGCTGATCCCGCCCTCCACCCCGCTGGTCGCCTGCGATCCCTACTTCAGCATCTGGTCGCCGGGCGACACGCTGAATGGTGTCGAGACCGCCCACTGGACCGGTCGCCAGCAACAGATGACCAGCCTCGTGAAGGTGGACGGCAAGGCCTTCCGCGTGATGGGTGCCTCGCCTGCCTCCGCTCCTGCTCTGGAGCAGAAGAGCCTGACCGTCCTTCCGACCCGGACGATCTACACCTTCGAAGGTGCCGGTGTGGCTCTGAGCCTGAGCTTCACCACCCCTGCCCTGCCGGATGACATCAGCCTGCTTTCCCGCCCGGTCACTTACCTGACCTATGACTTCCGCGCTACCGACGGAAAGCAGCACGAGGTGTCCGTCTTCTTCGGCGCTTCCGGCGAGCTGACGGTGAACTCCACCGATCAGGACGTGACGTGGAAAGACGCCAGCTTCGGTGATCTCTCCGTGGTGAGCCTGGGCTCGAAGGACCAACCGGTCCTCCAGAAGAAGGGTGATGACCAGCGCATCGACTGGGGCTACCTCTATCTGGCCGCTCCGGCGGACGCCACGGCCAGCTACGGCTTCGCCGCCCCGGCGGAACTCGCGACGGCTTTCGCGATGAAGGGCATCTCCGGTGGCAAGGGTGCCTCCGGCCAAGCCGACCACGCCAACAGCGCTGGTGCAGGCCTCGAGCTGAAGCCTTTCCAAGTGGGTGCTGAATCGGTGTCGAAGTGGGCGATGATCGCCTATGACGACATCTACTCGATCCAGTTCAACCACAAGAACCTGCGCCCCTACTGGCGCAAGGATGGTTGGGAAGCCAAGGACTTGCTGACCGCTTCCGCGAAGGAATACGCCTCGCTGCAGGAGCGCTGCGCCAAGTTCGATGAAGAGTTGATGGCCGACCTTCGCAAGCTTGGCGGCGAGAAATACGCCAAGATCTCCGCCCTGGCCTACCGCCACTGTTTCGCCGCAGGCAAGTTCGTGGCGGATGACAATGGCCAGCCGCTGCAATTCTCGAAGGAGAATCACTCGAACGGCTGCATCGCCACTTCGGATGTCTTCTACCCGATGGCTCCACAGTTCCTGCTCTTCGGCCCGAGCGTCGGAAAGTCCTTCCTCGCGCCCTTCATGGAATACGCGAAGAGCGACCGCTGGAAGTTCCCCTTCGCCCCGCATGATCTCGGCACCTATCCGATTGCCAATGGCCAGGTCTATGGCGGCGGTGAGAAGACCGAGAAGGACCAGATGCCGGTCGAGGAAAGCGGAAACATCCTGCTCCTCATGGGTGCCATCGCCAAGATGGAAGGAAATGCCGACTACGCCGGTCTCTACTGGGAGAAGCTCGAGCAGTGGGCGGAATACCTGAAGAAGGAAGGCTACGATCCCGCCAACCAACTCTGCACGGATGACTTCGCCGGCCACATGGCGCACAACGTGAACCTCAGCGCGAAGGCCATCTGCGGTCTCGGCGCTTTCGGACAGCTCTGCGAGATGCGCGGCGACAAGGCGAAGGCGGAGGAATACTCGAAGCTCGCCAAGGAATTCGCCCAGCGCTGGGTGCAGGAAGCAAAGGACGGCGACCACTACCGCCTCGCCTTCGACCGTCCGGGCACCTGGAGCCAGAAGTACAACCTCGTGTGGGACAAGATCCTCGGCCTCGGCCTCTTCCCGGATGAAGTGCTCCGCACCGAGATGGACTACTACAAGAAGATGCAGAAGACCTACGGTGTGCCGCTGGATAACCGCCGCGACTACACCAAGCTCGACTGGATCGTCTGGACGGCCTCGCTGACGCAGAACCGAGAGGACTTCGAGGCTCTGGTCGCACCGATCTTCAAGTACGTGAACGAAGGTCCGGTCCGCCTGCCGATGGGTGACTGGTACGACACGGTGACCGCCAGGAAGGAAGGCTTCACCGCCCGCCCGGTGGTCGGTGGCGTCTATCTGCCTGCTCTCTACCACAAGGACCTGTGGTCGAAGTATGCCGGCCGCGACAAGACCAAGGCCAAGGGCTGGGCTCCGATGCCTGACTACGTGGCTCCGGTGCTCACGACCATCGTCCCGCACGGCGGCGAGAAAGAAGGCATCACCTGGCAATACACCACGGACCGCCCGCAAGGCGAATGGTTCGCTGCCAACTTCGATGCTTCCGGTTGGAAGAAGGGCGCTGCGGGCTTCGGTGGCGGTGGTGCTCCGAACACCGCGGTTCGCACCCGCTGGACCAACTCCGACATCTGGCTCCGCCGCGAGATCGAAATGCCGGCGAGCATTCCGGACAACATCGCGCTGAATGTTTACTTCGATGAAGACATCGACGTTTACATCAACGGGGTGCAGGCCGCTTCCGCAGGTGGCTTCGTCACGGACTACAGCCTCGTGCCGCTGACCGCGCAGGGCAAGGCCGCCCTGAAGCCCGGCAAGAACGTGATCGCCGTGCACTGCCACCAGACCAGCGGCGGGCAATACATCGACCTCGGCATCGTCGAGGTGCGTCCCGGCGAGAAGAAGAAGTAAAGCCGGTTCGGCAGCAGATTATCGCAGAGGCCCGGGGAGTGATCCCCGGGCCTTTTTGCTGGAACGACAGGATCGCCCCTATCTCCAAGGTCCCCTCCCAGAAGGAGGTTGTCTCCGGCACCAAGCTGGGGGATAAGGAAACTGCATGTCAGGTCTCCCATCAGATCCCTCCACCAAACCGCTCGCGGTTCTCATCGATGCGGACAATGTGAACCGGAGGTCGATCCCTGCCGTGTTGGCGGAGATCGCGACTTACGGCACCGCAAGTGTGAGGCGGATCTACGGCAATTGGGCCCAGAGCAATCTCAAGGGATGGGAAGAAGATCTCCTCAAGCACTCCATCCAGCCGATCCAGCAATTCAGCTACACGAAGGGCAAAAACGCCACGGACATCGCCATGGTGATTGATGCGATGGACCTCCTTCATTCCGGTCGCTTCAGCGGCTTTTGTCTGGTGACAAGCGACAGTGATTTCACCCGCCTGGCCGCGCGGATCCGGGAACAAGGCCTCACGGTCTATGGCTTCGGCGAGGAAAAGACCCCGAAGCCGTTTGTGAATGCCTGCGATAAGTTCATCCGTACGGAAGTTCTTTCCGCTGTCGTGGAGGAAGAGGCCGGAAGCGGAACTGCCACACCGCCGCCAAAAAAGAAAACCAAGGAACAGCTTTCGAAGGACCGGAAGCTGGTGAGTGCGATCCGCAAAGCAATCGATGCGGTGACCAACGAGGAAAGCGAATGGGCTTCGCTAGGCGGAGTAGGATCCAATCTTTCCAAGCTGATGCCCGACTTTGATCCTCGGATCCACGGGTACGCCCGGCTCAGCGATCTGGTCAGGGCGATTGATGCCTTTGAAGTGCAGCGCAAGGATCAGCACATCCAGATCAGGACGAAACCGAAGAACGCGTGATCATCCGCCCCACGCATCCCAGAGCAGCTTCAGGGTCATCGCGAAGACGACGGTGAGGAAGACCGGCCGGATGAACTTGGCACCTTGTCGGATCACGAGAGCGGAACCTAGCCGAGCTCCCAGCAGCTGCCCGCCGATCATGGCACCGGCGGCGGCGAAGTGGACCGAGCCGTTGCCCAAGAAGATCAGCAGCGAGCCCAGGTTGCTCGCGAGGTTTGCAGCCTTGGTATAGCCGGTCGCGCCGCGCAGCTCGAGACCGAGCAAAGAGACCACCGCAAGGGTCCAGAAAGACCCGGTCCCAGGACCGAAGAAGCCATCGTAGAATCCCAGCGCGATCCCGAAGAGGATTGCGAAGACGAAAGGTGAGATCCGCTGCTTGCCAACCTGGATGCCGAAGCGGCGGTTGAACGCCGTGTAAACGGCCACCCCTGCGAGAAGCCAGGGAATGAGCTGCTTCAGAAGGTCCTTGCTAAGGACGCTGACCGCATAGGCCCCGCCCATGCTGGCAAAGAAAGCCAGCACAACGCCCAGCCAGAGCCAAGGGGTCTTCATCAAGCCCGCCTTCGCATAGTGCCAGACGGCAATGGCGGTTCCGCAGGAAGATTGCAGCTTGTTCGTGCCAAGCGCGACCTGCGGCGGCATGCCGGTAGCGAGCAAGGCGGGCACGGTGATCAGGCCGCCGCCACCGGCGACGGCGTCGATAAAGCCGCCGCCGAAGCCCGCGACGAAAAGCAATGCGTAAGCGAGGGGCGACATCCCTATTTGTCATGCGGCGTGGTCTTGGCCGCGTGTGGCCCGTCTTTCGCCGGCTTCGGGGTCTGCATGAAATTGAGCAGCTCCGCGCCGAACTCGATGTCACCCTTGTCGATCACTTGGCCGCCGCTCGCCTTCGAAACCATGTCGGCCACCTTCTTCACGGTTTCCTCATTCATATTCCCCGGAACACCCGGCTCGGCTTGGAGCGGGACCTTGGAAGGCTGGGGCTTGTCTTGGAAAAGCGAGACGATCAGATCGCGCGCTTCCTTCATGCTCAGAAAACCGAGAAGAACTACGGCGAAGATCCCGAGGAGGATCCGCGAGGCGATCCGCTTCAGGTGGCGCTGGTTGTTGGCTTGGCTGCGCTCCCGTTCCTCCAGCATCCGGTGCAGGGCATCCTCGGAGGGTTTCCCGTAGTTGCGCGGCGCGTCACCCATGGAGAAACGGGTAACGCGATGCTCACAAGAAGTCAATTATCAAGGAGTCGCGAGAAATCCGCGGGCTCAGCCTTTCCGCGCCACGACGCTATACATCAGGGGCAGTGAGGGCCTGTCGTCCAGCGCGGTCCAGCGCCTCCCGGGAAGGGCGCCCATCTCCGTGTAAGGCTTCCAGCCATTCGAGTACGGATACTCCCGGAATTCCGCGAGCTGGAGCCTCGCTCCCAAGATCGCGCCAAGGATGTCTGCAACACCGCGTTGGAACTCGGCACAGGGATGCGGATTGACGAAGGGCGCCGCCTGACCCGAAACACCGGAAGGAACCAAACCGCCTTCGGAGGCACCCACGTAGTCGGAAACCCCATTGTCCCAGAGCAGCGGCTCATCCGGCTTGCTGTAGTGGAAGGCGTGCTTTCCCTCCTCGTCAAAGATCATCGCGACCGGGTGGAACTCGATGCACACGAAGCGGCCACCCGGCTTCAAAACGGCCGCCACGCGCTTCATCCATTCATCAAGATCGGAGAGCCAGCACAATGCGCCGTAGGAAGCGAAGACGATGTCAAAGCGCCTTCCTTCCGTGATCGCTGCATCGAGCCATGGATAGACGTCCGAGCGTTCGAAGCTCGCCGCGATCCCCGACTCCTCCGAAAGCCGGCGGGCAAAGGCGATCGCCTCATCGCTGATATCCACCCCGGTCACCGCAGCCCCCAAGGCCGCGATGCCCAAGCTATCCTGGCCCGAATTGCAGAGCAGATGCAGCACCTCTTGCCCCCGGACATCGCCAAGCAGGGCGATCTCTTCTTCGAACAGAGTGCTGCCTCCTCCACGCAAGAAAGCCGCCTGATCCGGCTTGTGCAAATTGTGCACCACCGTCGCGGCATTCCACGAGAGGCGGTTTCTTTCGTGAAGGTCGGTCTGGATCATGGGAGCAGAGGAGAACGCGAGGCTCAGGCCTTCACGCGCTCCAGCTTGATCGGGTAGGTGCGTCCCGAATTCCACTGTGCCACGTAGATGCTCTGATCGTCGTCGATCAGCATGCCGTGGGGATAGGTGAAGAGCTTCGTGTCGGCGGCGAGGCCACCCAGCTTGCCATCGGCATAGGCGGGCGCGGGAGCCGCGAGATTCGAGATGACCTTGCGCTCGGGATCGAGAACGCAAAGGAAGCCGTTCTCCAGGCTACCGTTCTGCGCGCCGTTGCCACGCAGGCAAGGAATCACGGTGTGATCGCCGAAGGGCACGATGAAGTTCGGCTGTGCACCGGTGAGTTCGAGGATATCGACCAGCTTGCCGTCCAAGGTGTAACGCTTCAGCTTCGACTCGCTGCGGGAGGTGATCCAAAGAAGCTTCTTCGGATCGCGGGTATCCACCCAGGCACCGTGGGCACAGGCCAGATTCGCGCCATCGCCTTCATCACCACCGAAGCACTTCACCCATTCGCCCTTCTTGTCGTAGCGGTGACACCAGCTCTTGCCGTAGCCATCCACCACGAAGAAGCCGCCATCGGGAGCGAGCGCGACGTGGGTCGGCTTGAACTCGCCGGCGTTCGCATACTTGCCGCTCTTCTCCGGGTAATCCCAGGTGCGCAGGATCTTCCCGTCGAGCGTGGTCTTGAAGAACTGGTGACGGTCGTGGTCGGTGATATAGAAGACTTCCTTGCCATCTTCTTCCGCGAGCGTGAAGCCGTGGGCTCCGGGAAACTCCGTACCCCACTTGCCGAGCAGCTTGCCGGCCTTGTCGTAGATGATGACGTTGTTCTTCGTCTCGTTCGTGAGGAGGAAGATCCGGCCGTCCTTCACCTGGATCATGGCGTGGCAATCCTTCACCGGAGTCTCCGCATCGAGCACGCCCCAGCCGGGAACGACGCGCCACTGATACTTGCCCTGGCCCACCACGGCTGCGCCGGTGGAAGCATCCTGGGATTGCGCAAGGCCGCGAGCGCTGAGGGCAACCATGGCGGAGGAGAGGGAGAGGAGGAAGTCGCGTCGGTCCACGTTCATGTCTCCAGCACACGATTTGAGGAAGTCTTCGCAAGCAAAAACATCCATGCGGGACAGGCCGAAAGATGCGATATGTTCTTCACGTAGGCAGCGCCTTTCGATGTCCGTTTGGCTTTTCTTCGAAACGCAATTTGCTTCAGGAGAAGCGCCGGATTTTCAAAAGCGCAGCGCGTTCAGCGCGGGACCACGCGAATGAAGACCCGCTGCGCCGAACCCTCCGGCAAAGAGCCCTGTGGCACCACAAATGGGGTGCTGCTTGCCGGCCAGCTTGCAGCCTTCCATGTGCCGACCTCGGACCAGGAGCCAAGATCCGCGGAGGCCTCCACCTTGTAATATCTGCCGGGCACGGTTTTCACGGTGGCGGTGACACCGTTCTCTCCCTTCTCGAGACCCAAGGCAAAGAGACGGCTCCCGGGATCGATCGGGCTCGTACCTGCCTCGTATTCGTCGAGATCGCTCGAACCATCATCGTCGGTGTCAGTCGTCGCCGAGAGGCCGGTGAGGACAGAGGCATAGGCCAGCTCCCAACGGTCCGGCAGGCCGTCTCCGTCCTCGTCCTCCTTGCCACCGAATCCGAGCGAGATGGAGAAGTAGTAATCCCGTGCCAGGTTCGGCAGCAGGTAGCCAACTGTGACCGGAGCCTGGCCGACGACAATGCTGCTGGCCGCGTTCGTCTCACTATAGCTGTAGTAATTGAGATCCGTCCCCTCGTATTCATAGGAAACGGCACCATTCCGCGTGCCGCCGGATCCATCGGGATAGGCGTCCATGAAACCGGGTGCGATCTTCTCCCCCGGCGCGAGCGTGAGCTGCACGGGCGCTGTGGAGAACGGAACGTCATTGTTTCCCAGCGCGTAGGTGGCACGGGTCACGCCGATCGCCAGCACGGTGAAGCTATTGCTCCCATTCATCTTCACGACGAATGGGGTCACTGGATCGGTGACCCGGGAAGCATGGAAACGGAAACGGTCGATGCTCACATTGAGCGGTTCCGCGGTATTGTTCGTGAAGGTATCCGTCTTGTTGATCACGAAATTCGAATTCGCGCCGTCCACGCCATAGCCGGGCTGAATATTGAGCCCATTCCCCATCTCATAGGCCTCGATCGTGTAGCTGACGGTGAAGCGGTAGTTCCTGTGGAAGGTGGTGAAGAGCTTGGTGCCATGATCGGGCATGGCGCCTAGGGTGATGGATCCAGCATCGGCATCCGTATCGCCGCCGCCATACCAGATCTCCGCACCGCCGTCTTCCCACTCGACAATCCCCGCCACGCTGCCACCCGAGCCATCCGGGTTGGAATCGAGGAAACCGATCGCAATCGTTTCGCCGGGAGCCACGTTGATCTTCGTCATACCGTCGGAAAAGGGCAGGCTATTACTACCCACGGCGTAGTTGGTTCTCGGCGTGCCGATGGCGAGAACGGTGAAGTCATTGTCCCCCTTCACCTTTACGACAAAGGGTGTCAGCGGATCGCCACTGCGTCCCGCCTTGAAGGAGAATCGATCCAGTGCCAAGCTGAGCGGAGCGCCGCTCAGGTTGGTGAAAGTATTGTCCTCATTCACCACGATGTTCGAGTGCCAGCCGTCGGGCATCAGGTAACCGGCCGGGGTGGAAACCGGGATACCCATCTGCCCCGCGCCATAGAAACCGGAGGACTTGGTGCATGAATCGGCATTCATGCCGAGGATCCAATCCGCCACCCGGGATACGGCAACATTGTCAACAATCCCCTTTGCCAAGGGCGGCATCGAGCAGCACTCGTCGATCGTATTCATCCGCAGCAACATCACGGAGTTCTCGAAGCTGCCCGGCTTCACCACGGCTGGAGCGGGAGCGCCAAGCCCATCCATCACCGGACCGCAGACGATCGACTGGCCACCGAGCGGCGTGACGAGCCGCGCATCAAAGAAAGCGCGCGAGCTGCCCCCAGGCTGGTGGCAGTGCGAGCAATTGCTATCCAGATAAGATCGGGCCCACGCCTCATCGGACACGGTGCTGCTTTCCGCATCCGCGGATGTTAGCACGCTCTCAAGCTGCGCGACCGTGATCGATTGCGGGATGAAGCCCGCCACGCTGAGCGACTCGATCTGATTGGCAGTCCCGCCGCCAGGATAGGAATAACTGCGATTGAGCTGGCGGGTGCGGAAGCCAAGAACCGGCCCCGCCACGCTGGTATGGCACATGTTGCACTGCTGCCGCGAGGGGTAGAGGTAATCGAAGGTCTCACCCTCGATCGTGAAGGTCTCCTCGCCACCATTTTCTAACAAATCGGCCTCGATGCCGTCGGCACGCCACTTGTAGGTCACACCGCCCCAGCCATCGGTACCGTGGACCAGAAGGCGCGTCTCCAGCGGGGCCTCGGTCACCGGATGCGCGAAATGCTTCACGAAGACGGTGCCCACCGGCAACTGCCACGCACCGGTCTCGCTGTAGGTGATCTGCTCGGCAGGCGTATTCGCCACGCCGTCGTTCGGGATCATCACCCAGCGCTTCTTGTGCATGCCGGCGCTCCACAGCGGCATGTTCACATCGAAGGGAATCATCCCGGGCGCAGGAGCCAGTGTTGGCAGATCCGTGAAAACTCCCGTCTGGGAAAGCAGCGGCGGATACTGCCAAGTCCCGCCTCCCGGAGGACCGGCCGGCTTGACCCGCGAGATCTGTGCAGTGCCCGGATTCCCGCCTGCCAGTTGCAAGAGCAAAGGTTCGCCCTGCGAATCCACACCGATGGAGCTGATCCCATTGAAAAGATAGCCGGGACGTCCTTGCGCGAATTGCTCCACGGACCGCACCTGCTTTGCCACCGGATCGTAGTCCACCGCGTAGAGCAGCTGGGTGCCATTGTCGCCGTAGAGATACTTCCCCGCCAGCTGCGGGATCGCCGTGCCACGATAGACATGACCGCCGATGATGCAGGACCCGAGAGAGTGCGAGTAATCGTGTACTGGCGCCCTCGAAATCCCGATCAGCGGATCAGGCGCAGCTCGGAAACCAGCCGCCGTACCTTCCTTATAGTTCCACTCGAAATTCAGGCCGGGACCGTCGATCACGTCGACTTCCTCGCGATTGTTCGCACCGACATCGCCAATCCAGAAGAGACCGGTCACGGCGTCGAAGCTCATCCGGTGCGGCTCGCGCAGGCCAATCGCATAGAATTCTTCGAGAATGCCCGCGTTCACGTCCTGCCATGGATTGCTACTTGGAATATAGTAATTCTGCGTGAAGGAACCCTGTCCTGCCGGCTGGCGGCGGATCGGATGGCTCACCGTGCCCCCCTGCATGTCCACGTCCATCCGCCAGACGCCGGATCGGGCGCGGTCATTGATCTTCTGCGTAAACGGGGAAGAGTCGCCGCTTTCCGTCCCTTCATCACCGAAGGCGAGGTAGAGAAAGCCGTCCGCACCGAAGCACATCCCACCACCTTCATGACCCTTCGTGGTATCATACTGGTGGATCAGCAGCTGCTCGCTGGCAGCAGTGAATGCGCTGCCATTCCAAGTGAAGCGCGCGAGCCGGTCATAAAAAGGCGGATTCGCGCTCGGCTGGTCGCTGGCTGGATTGTGGACGTAGTAAACGTAGAGATAGTCCTTCCCCTGCCCCTTCCCGAACTGCGGGTGGAAGACCGTGGACAGAATGCCGCCGTGTTTCGTGCCGGGATCGTTGTTCTCCCAATTGTAGTGCCAGACACGATCCTGGATATCGAGGACCAGCTGTTTCGTCGTGGTCGTGTCATTGTCGGCCACCTTGTAAATGCGGCCATCCATTTCCGCGATCAGCAGCTGCCCCGGCGATTCCGGCCAAGGCCGCGCATCGATGGGCGCATCCCAATCCAAGGCCGGGAAGGCTTCGACCACTTCGACACCGGTCGGCACCACGGACAGCGTCGGCAAGACCCCGTTCGCGAATGGCCCCACCGCCTTCGGACCACCAAAGCCACTCGTACCCTCCGCATAGGCCCGCAGGGAGGGTGCATTCGCCGCAGGAAAGTCCGACGGCACCGTGGCCGGAGGATTGATGCCCGCGCACCATTTCACCGCACGCACTAGGTTCTCTTGGAATGCTGCGCAACGGAAGCCCCCCGGCGCATTCTCACCTTTGCCAATATGCCCGTAGCTTGAGGCGTAGACCCGCCCGGTGCCGTAGTTCACGGTCCACTCCACCGGGAACTGAAGCTGCGTCAACGGGTCCTTCGCGTAAGAAAGCACCGTCAGGTTCTCTGCGGGTCCGCGAGGATAACGCCAGACTTCCAGGTTCGCGGCCATCCATGAAGCAGGCAAACCGGCATGGATCGGGTGATCGCCGAGCCGCTTTACGAGAATGTCGCTACGATCGCCGTGGCTGGTAAGAGCACCCTGCCCCGGAAGGACGACCTGAAGCGTCTCGTCCGCGTTGATGATGATCGACTTCCCCAAGCTCGCCGGATTCCAGCGCAGCCCGAGCATCTCGCCATACTCGTTCCAGCCAGCAAAGGAATCACATGCCTCGTGGATCGCCACGAAACCGCCACCGCCATGAACGTAGGAAGCAAAGGCCGACTCGACGGCGGAGGGCCAGCGCGGTTCACCACCCGACCCATTGCTATAGCCGGAGAGCACCACGTCATAGGCAGGGAAATCCGGGTGCCAAGCGGCCCAGCCGGGGTCGCCCGCAGCACCAGGCGTGACGCTTACCTCGACATCAAAGCTCCCGTCGCGCGAAAGGATCGCCTTCAGGGCCTCCTTCCGGCGCTCCCAGTCATGATTACTGGCACCTTCGATGATGAGGACTTTCGTCCGTTCCGCTTGGACAGCAGAAACGAACGCGGGGAACAGCAGGGAGACAACAAGGGGGCGAATCATGGGGGTACCGGTGGGGGCCGGTCGCGTCCGCATGAAAAACGGAACGCGAGTCTGGGTGAATGGGAACGCCGGGCATCACAGCATACCCGCCACTCCGGTTCCAGACCTTTAAAAGTTCACATCTGTTTATCATTTTCAGATGCGGCCCGCCTCTTGCGGACTATCTCTCGATCCCGCCATGTAGCACGAACCACGCAGGATTCAGGTGCGCCAGCGGCTCGCGAAGCTTGTCGATTTCCGCGGCCGGGCCGTGGAATTCCAGACGGATCATGTCGGAGATGGTGAGCATCTTCGCGATCACGGAACCCACGTTCTGGAGGTGGTGCAGGGTCGCCTCGCCGCCCGGATAGCCTTCCCGGCAAAATACCACGTCGTCATTCACCGTGAACTCGTAGAAGAGGCAGTCCGGCTCGGTCTTCGTGGCCGCCACGAACTCCCGGAGCACTTCCTCGATCTGCTCGAAGGTGGTTCCGGCGTGGGCTTTGAAGTACGGATGGATGGTAACGAGGTTCGCAGGCAGACTCATGTGCGCTAGATGAAGCGAAAGCCCGGCCAGATGGCAGGAAAAAATCACCGACCACGTCCCCGCCCCGGAGCCGGAACCCTGCGGTAAAGCGACACCCCCCCTAACCTCCGCACCGGTGGCGGCGGCTGAGCCTCAAAAATCCCCCGCGTCGCGAAGGCGGATGGCTGGCGGCGAACCGCAGGGGATCACTTGCTGCCTTCGAAATAGCCGTTGGGGTTGCGGAAACCATCGATGTATCCCCAGATATAGTCATTCCGATGGGCGCGTGGCAGGGTGCGATCTTCGTTGATGTGCGGATCGTAGGCTCTTCCGTAGACCTTATCGCCGCTTCCATCGACGTACCCGCGGCGATAAGCGTCCTGCGGTGCATAGCCCGCAGCCTGATAGCCCGTCGCCACATAACTGCAGGAGGGAGCTGAGAACGCCATTAGGAGGCCCAGTGGGACAAGGGTGGACATTTTCATAGCATTTCACCTCTAACACCGGTCCATCATGCCGTCTAGGTGCAATTGAAACGGCTATCTTAACGATGCCTGGCACCCTGCGGCTTGCGCGGGATCAGGCAGGCCAGCACGACGCCCCCCAAGAAGCCGCCGATATGCGCGCCGAACGCGACGTTCGATTCGCTGCGGCTGAGGATCGAGTAGTAATCGATCGCCACCCCGGCCAGCCCCACCAGGGCGAGCTGGCCCGGCGGGATCGGGCGTGCCATCGGCCAGACATGCGGGGTCGGCAGATGCCAGCGCATGGCGAGCCCCAGATAAAGTCCCTCGAATCCCATGACTGCACCGGAAGCACCGAGCGTCGGGACCGGGCTGTCGGCATTTAGCACCACATGGGTGATGGCACCGGTGACGGCCGTGATGAGGAAGGTCGCCAACATCCAGCCCTGCCCCAGCAATTCCACCGCAAGTGCCGCGAAGAGCCACAGGAAGAGCATGTTGTAGATCACGTGCTCGGAGCTTCCATGCAGGAAAGCGTAGCTCACGAGGGTGCCGAACTGCTTCGCGTCGGCGAGATCGAAACTACCGCCACGCAGGTCATTCCAGCTCTCCACGACCGCCTGCGGGACGGCCATGAAGGGAGCGTACCAACCGCTCTCGCTCCGCCACTGGAGAAAGTAGATGGCGAACATCGCGGTGATCAGCACCAACAGCGGGCCCTGGGCATGAAACAGGGCTTGGGTGGCATCATGTCGGATCCGGCGCATGGGGGTCTGCCGGGGATGTCTGGGTAGATTCTCGCATCGTGGCAAGGCCCGGCTTGCGCTGCCGGGATCGGACGCTAGTTTGCCCGCCCCTTTTCGAATGGCAGCACAGACATGGACGCGCGGACAGCGCTGGGTAAGCGACAGCGAACCGGAACTCGGACTCGGCATCATCCTGAGCGGAGGACACGGCAAGGTGGAAATCGTCTTCCCGGCCGCCGGGGAAAACCGTTGCTACGCGCTTGAGTCCGCGCCCTTGCGCCGCGTGAAATTCCTGCCCGGTGACAAGATCACCACCCATGAGGGAACGGAGATGACCGTGGACAAGGTCCGTGAGGAAGGCGGTCTTCGCATTTATGAGACCGACGCCGGAGATGTCGCGGAAGCCGAACTGTCCGACTCCATGGCATTCAACAAGCCGGAGGAGCGGCTCTTTGGCGGCAAGCTGGATGATCCTTCCGAGTTCGACCTGCGGGGCGAGGCACTGCACCGACGTGCGGAAATGCGGCGCTCCCCTGCGCGCGGTCTCGCCGGGGCCCGGGTGGACCTGATCCCGCACCAGCTTTTCATCGCGAATGAGGTGGCAAACCGCCCCTGCCCCCGCGTTTTGCTCGCGGACGAGGTGGGTCTCGGAAAAACCATCGAAGCCTGCCTCATCGTCCATCGCCTGTTACTCACCGGTCGAGCCTCGCGGGTAATGATCCTGGTACCGGGCGCGCTGATCCACCAGTGGTTCGTCGAGCTGCTGCGGCGCTTCCAATTGTCCTTCGATATCTTCGACGAGGAGCGCTGTGAAGCGATTGAGGAAGGCGATCCGGAGGGAAATCCCTTCCTTGATAGCCAATGGGTGCTCGCGTCCACCGATCTCCTCGCGGGCAACGAAGTCCGCACGCAGCAAGCTATCGCGGCGGGTTGGGACGTGCTGGTGGTCGATGAAGCTCATCACCTCGAATGGTCACCGGAGCAACCTGGCCCCGCTTATGAGGTTGTCCGCGCCCTGGCCGCGCAAACCGAAAGCCTGCTGCTCCTCACCGCAACTCCGCAGCAGCTCGGCCCGGAAGGCCACTTCGCACGGCTGCAGCTTCTGGACCCCGGCCGCTATGCGGACCTGGAGAAGTATCGCGAGGAAACCCGCCACTATGAAGAGGTGGCGGATATCGTTGAAGATCTCTCCAACGGCGGAAAGGTCAGCGAACGCTTGGTCAAACTCGTCAAAGGCCGCCCGCGCTTCGAAAAAGGCCTGCTCGAAACCGCCGGAGAAAAGCCGCATGCCCGCGAAACCCTGATCCGCGACCTGCTGGATAGCGTCGGCGTGGGCCGCGTGATGTTCCGGAATACCCGCGCGCGCCTCGGTGGCTTCCCTCAACGCGAGCCGCATCTCATCCCGCTCAAAGGCAGCGACGGCATGGCCGCGAAGACCAAGTGGCTCGGCAAGCTGCTCGCCTCGCTTGCTCCGGAGGACAAGGTCTTGGTAATCGCAAAAACCCGCGAGCTCGCGGAGGAAATCATGGAATCGCTGCGCGACAGCGACGGCACCGTGGCTGCGCTTTTCCACGAAGATCTCACTTTGATCCAGCGCGACCGGAATGCCGCGTTCTTCGCGGAAGAAGAGGGAGCCCGCGTCTTGATTTGTTCCGAAATCGGGAGTGAAGGCCGCAATTTCCAGTTTGCCCGCCATCTGGTGCTCTTCGATTTGCCGGACCACGTCGATTTGCTTGAGCAGCGCATTGGCCGCCTCGATCGCATCGGACAACGCGGCACCATTCAGATCCACGTGCCCTACATCGCCGGAGGTCCTGAGGAAGTGCACGTGAAGTGGCTGGACGAGGGCCTGAATGCCTTCCGCTCCAGCCCTCACGGTGCGGCGGAGATTCAGCAGGAACTCCAGGACCAGCTGGATGCCGCTCTATCGAAAAAAGGCAAAGCCGCGCTGCAGAAGCTGATCGCGAGCACACAGGAGAAGCGTGAGGAGATTTCTTCACGACTCGCCCGCGGCCAAGACCGCTTGCTTGAACGCAGCTCGCATCGTCCCGAGCGCTCGGCGAAGGTGATCAACCACATCACCGACTGGGATGAGGACGCGGAGTTCGAAGAATTCATCATGCGGCTCTTCGAGCACTCCGGCCTGCACATCGAGGAACTCGGCAAGCGCCGCTATTTCCTGCTGCCGGGGAACTTGAAGTCCGATGCTTTCCCATCCCTGCCGAATGAAGGCTTGAGCGTTACCTTTGATCGCCAGAGGGCGCTCGAGAGGGAACAGGAAGCCTTCCTCACTTGGGATCATCCGATGGTACGTGCCGCGCTCGACCTGATGCTTGGCTCGGAAGCGGGCAATGCTGCCTTCGGCGTGTGGGAGTCCACCGGCGAAAAACGCATGCTGCTGGAAGCATGGGTCGTCGTGGAATCCATCGCCCCCGCGCACCTGCACGTGGAACGCTTCCTCCCGCAAACACCCCTGCGCATCGCGGTGGACCACACCGGCGGTGATCAGACGAATGACAAGGGCCTGCAACAGGCAAAGCTGCGCCGCGGCGATCCGGCGAGCCTGCTGAAGAACGAAGCGGTGAAGCGCAAGGTACTGCCCGTGATGCTGGACAAGGCCCGGGATTTCGGCGTCGCGCACAGCCGTGCGGTCATCGACGAAGCGATGATTGTCATGCGCTCTGAAATGGCCGCGGAACTTTCGCGCCTGCGCGATCTCGCGGAGGTGAATGACCACGTGAAGCCGGAGGAAATCGCCGCCTTGCAGAAGCGAGAAAAAGAGCTCGCTGAAGCGATATCCTCGGCACGCGTCCGCCTGGATGCCGTGAGGCTGGTGTGGAAGGCACCCGTGAGAGGGGCCGCCGCGGAGTAGGTCCGACTTTAGCGGAGCGACCCCGGTCGCTCCGCTGCCTGAGATCACAACTGATCCGCGATCGTTTCCGCCAAGGCTCCTCCGGGAGCTTGGGTCTCTTCCAGCTTCACCAGCCTGGAGGCCCGGAAGTCTGGCTGGAACACCGCGCTTTCCAAGCTGCGGATGGCCGTGGCATCGGAGAATGCGAGGTTCAACTCGCGATTGATCCGCAGGCTCAGGGTATCGAGATTCGCCGATCCGACGCTCGCCCAACCATCGCAGACCATCACCTTCATGTGGGTCATCCGGGGGTAGCGATACACTTTCGCGCCCGCTTGGATCAAACCGCGGGCCGTCGCCATGTTCCCGGCATCCATGATCGTCGAGTCGCCGCGCTCCGGAAGGATCACCCTCACGTCCACGCCGCGACGTGCCGCAGCTTCGAGCGCACGCGCCGTCTCATCATGCGCAAAATACGGGTTCTCGATCCAGATCCGCTTCCGCGCCGCGTGAATGGCCAACAAGCCGGCATCCATGACATCGGTCTCGCCACGCGCCGCATCCGTGCGCAGCAGGCGCACCGGGAAATCACGCGGCCCGGGCTTCGGCACAGCGATCGCCTTGGGATAGTGGAAGATGGAGAAGTCACCCCAGATGCTGGCCTTCCGCCAGGCACGATTGAACTCGCGGCCCAAGCTTCCCACCACCGGACCTTCGACCTTCACCATGAGGTCGTGCCACTCCGAGAAATACTCCCGGCCGATGTTCATCCCGCCCATGATCGCGGTCTGTTTGTCGAAGACGAGCAGCTTGGTGTGATCACATACCAGCCACGGATTCAAGGAACGCCGTACCCGCACGTGCGAATTCTCCCGCAAGTAGAACGCGATATCCACCGGCGGAACGAAACCCGGAGGCCCAGGCGTCTCCGGTGCCGCGCCATGGGCGAAGGTGCTGCCCAGGTCATCGAAGAGCACGCGAATCGGCACTTGTTCGGCCTTCGCCTTGAACTTGTCGGAATAGCGGACCGCGATGTCGTCGTTGTCGTAGATGAAGACCTGCACATCGATGGATGCCCGCGCCTTCTCGATCTGGCGGTCGAGCTCCGGGAAGAAGCTCTTCCCGTCGACCAGCCACGAAAGGCTTCCGGGTTGAGGAGGCCGCAGACCCTTCTCATCAAGCAATCTCTCGAACTCGGGGGTGCCCGGTATTTCCGCGGGCTGAACCACGGGTGCCAGTTCTTCCAACGGGATGTTTCCCGCCACGATCTCTCGCGGCCGGTGCCAGAGCACGGCGAGACCGGTACGGATCGTCGTCGCCGGCTGCCGCACGATCGCCAGGCCGGTCGCTCTCACACTGCTCACCGCGAGCTGGCCCGCGCCTGTCACTGAATCACTGGCCTGCGGCAGGCGGTCGGTGGAACGAAAGGCATTGGAGCGCAGCGACGCACAGGACGGAAACAGCAGCAGCAGCGGCAGGATGAAAATGAAGCGCCTGCTAGGGTGGCTGCGGGTTTCCGGCATAGCCCCAATCAAGCGGATCCGGGCCATCTGGCAAGTGGCCGATCAATCGATTCCCATGTCCTTCCGCATCGCCAGTACCATCTTCACGTGGCGGATGTCGTTCTCCTTGCTCGATTCGTTGTCGAAATTCAGCCCGTAGGGCCAGAAGTGCATCCGGTCGGCATTCAGCACGGCGTCCTTGCCATCAAACTCGCGGAGTTGCTCCAGCGCATGCTTGCCGGTCCACTTGCCGTCCTTGATGTTCGCCTGCCAATTGCCATGGGTGCCGATGCCGAGCGTATGCCCGATTTCATGCAGCGCCACACGGGCATTGATCGATCCCCCGAAATTGATCCAGCCGTCATAGTTGGCATCCGCAGTCGGTGTGCCGGGGCTGTTATTTGCCGTCAGGTCTTTCTTGAAAACGCCGACCTTGTTATAGAGCGCCACGGCACGATCCATTGCATCGGTGATCCTCTTCTTCCTATCCTCCGGCCACTTCTCGGATCCATTGGAAAGCTTGTACTTCAGATACTGCCGGACCTTCTCCTCCGGTGCTTCAGCGGAAGCAGTCTCCGTCCTCAGCTTCGCAACAAATTCCCGATCGGCCGCACTAAGAAATTTGAGCGGCACGGTCAGTTCCTTGCCATCGGAGCGACGGATCACCACCGCATCGGTATTCGCACGGAGGAAAACCCCGTCGATCGGCCGACCGTCATTGGAGACCCAGGTGCGGCTTGCCGATTCTTCGTTCACGCCAGCGGCAAGAAGGACATTGGCGAAGCTGGCGATGGAGAGGGACAGGAGCTGAATCTTCATCCGTGGAAGCAAGGAGTTTCCGGAAAAACCGCCCGTCCTCTATGACGTTTCGGCGATTCCGACGGAATCCCACAAACGTTCGAGAGACCGATGCGGAATGCGAAGTCCCAACTCTTCTTTCAGCATGTCTCAACGCTTCGACATTTCCTGCCAGCTAGCCATGGATCTCCGTGTCCCAAGGGGACGCTTCATAAAAGCCCGGCACGAAGTGCCGGGTAGGGGATGCGATGGGCATTGCGTCCTGACAGGACGCTTCATGCAGGGTCTGCGTCCTCCCATGTTGCCGGGAAGCGCAACGACAACGTAAGGTTCGCTCCGTGCCACAATCTCTTGCCCGCCTGATCGTCCACGTGGTGTTCTCAACGAAGAATCGAGCTCGTTTCCTGACAAACGAAATCCGCCCACATTTGTTCGCCTACCTGGCTACCGTGGGCAGAGACTTGAACTGCGAGGTTTTCCGGATCGGCGGCGTTGAAGACCATCTGCATCTTGCGGTGGGCCTCTCACGGACGGTCAGCATCGCGGAGTTCGTGAAGAGGATAAAGCAATCCAGCTCCGTCTGGATGAAGGATCAATCCGGCGTGAGTCCCAACTTTGAATGGCAGGCGGGATACGGAGCTTTTTCCCTGGGTCAATCTCAACTCGAAGGGCTGGTGAAATACATCGAATCCCAACAGGAACACCACCGGTGTGCGATCTTTTCAGGACGAATACCGCGATCTACTCACCAAATACGGCATCAACCCGGATGAACGCTACCTCTGGGACTGAAACCTCTGCACCGCATGAAGCGTCCTGTCAGGACGCAATCCATGCGACGAGCCAACCCGGCACTTCGTGCCGGGCTTTTATAAAGCGTCCCTTGGGACGCAGTAATCTCGCAGGCCGATCAACCCCTCGGGCCGCGATCGAAATCGAGGATGAAGTTCCGCCCGCGGAGCTGAGCACCCTTCGAGATCTGCACCAGGCGCTCCGCGCAATCGGCACGCACATCGATGCGGCTGTGCTTCGCAAACAGCTTCACGTGACCCACGGCACCATCCGGCAGGCCGGCCTCGCCATAGAGCATGCCGATGATCTCGCCGACCTTCACGCCGTGGAATTTCCCCAGCGAGAAGAAGAGCGGGACCATGTCCGCATTGTCTTGCGGACCACTCTCACGACGCTCGCGAGGGCCACGATCTTCACGCGGACCACGGTCACCGAAGTTACCACGCGGTTCACGCGGCTCGCGGCGTTCACGGCGGTTGCGATCCCGCGGATCCTCACGGTCCTCAATGATCTCGCCGAACTCACGGCCACGCGACTCGCGCAGCAAAGTGAAGAGCACGCTGGCGATGTCCGTTGGCGTGTAGCCTTGCTCGAGCAGGCGGTCCACCTGGCTTTCGTGCGATTGGAACTCGCCCTTCTCCAGGCGCTCCTTGATCTCCTCGAAGGCAAGGTCGGCCAGACGGCCTTCGACTTGCTCTTGGGATGGCACCTTCTCGCGGCGGATGACCTGGCGCGTGTAGCGCTCGATCATTTCCAAGCGGTGGATCTCGCGGCCGAAGACAAAGCTTACGGCACGACCACTGCGCCCGGCACGACCGGTGCGGCCGATACGGTGCACATAGTCTTCCGGGTCCTGCGGCAGGTCGTAGTTGAAGACGACATCAATGTTCTCCACGTCGAGCCCGCGCGCGGCAACGTCGGTAGCGACGAGCAGCTCGATGGTTCCTTCGCGGAAGCGGCGCAGCACACGCTCGCGCATCTGCTGGGTGATGTCGCCGTGGAGGCGGTCCACCGTGTAGCCGCGGGCGAGCAGCGACTCCGTGCACTCGTCGACAGAGCGCTTGGTATTGCAGAAGATGATCGCGAGGCGGGCCTGCTCCATGTCGAGCAGACGGGACAACACCTCCACCTTCGAGCGCTCGCGCACTTCAAAGTAGGATTGATCGATGGTCGAAACGGTCTTCGCCTTCTGATCGATCTGGATCGTTTCCGGATTGTTTCCGAAACGACCGATGAGATGGGCCACGCCCTTGCTCATCGTCGCGGAGAAGAACATCGACTGGCGCTCCTTTGGCAGCGCGGCGAGCAGCTCTTCCATCTCCTCGCGGAAACCGAGGTCGAGCATGCGGTCTGCTTCATCGAGGACGATGGTCTGGATTTCGCTGACGTCGAAAGAGCCACGGCGCAGGTGATCCATCACGCGGCCAGGGGTGCCGACCACGACTTGCACCCCATCGCGCAGGGCGCGGAGCTGGCGATCCATCGGCGCGCCGCCGTAGACCGGCACCGCACGGAGCTGGCCGAGCTTCGAGCCGAGGCGGTGCACTTCCTCGCACACCTGCACCGCGAGTTCGCGGGTCGGGCAGAGGATCAGGGCCTGTGGCAGGCGCTTCTTGAAATCGAGCTTCGCCAAGAGCGGCAGCGTGAAAGCGGCGGTCTTGCCGGAGCCGGTGTGGGACAGGCCGAGGATGTCGCGGCCGGTCAAGGCGACCGGGATCGCCAAGGCTTGGATGGGCGAGGGGCGCTCGAAGCCAAGGGATTCGACGGCGGCGAGGAGTTCGGCGGACAAGCCGAGTTCGGAGAAAGGCGGTGTTTCCATAATGAGGTATCAGGCGGTTCAAGGACGTGTGATCCTGGAAGCCATACCCAAACGCCTCCGTGGATCGAACACCCCGCGACAGCGGGGGCGCGGAGACTGGCCGCTTTTGCCGGTCTGGCAAGAAACATTTTTTCCGCGAACCAGCAGTCTACCTCACGGTCTTCACATTCACAAACTCCCGGATTCCATGCTCCCCGAGCTCCCGGCCCCAGCCGCTGTCCTTTACGCCTCCAAACGGGAACCGCGGGTCGGAGACCACCTGGGCATTGATCGCCACCGTGCCCGTTTCCAAGGCTTGCGCCACGCTGCGCGCCCTTGCCTCACTCCCGCTGAATACCGCCGCGCCGAGACCGAAAGGGGTGCGATTCGCCAGCTCGATCGCTTCTTGCATGTTCTTCACCCGGACCACCGGGGCCACCGGACCAAAGGTTTCCTCTTCGAAAACCCGCATCCCGGGCTTCACCTTGGCGAGAAGCGTGGCGGGATAGTACGGCTTTCCCCGTAGCTCCTCTGCCTCGGGAAGCTCGCCGCCCAGTAGCAATTCCGCACCAGCCGCGATGCTATCAACCACCTGCCCGTGGATCTCGTCCCGCAGGTCCGCACGCGCCATCGGGCCGAGTAGCGTTGCCTCATCCATCGGATCGCCAGCCACATGGCGGGCCAGCTCTTCCCGCAGCAAGGCCACGAACTCATCGTGCACCGGTTCCGTGACAAGAAAGCGTTTCGCTGCGATGCAGCTCTGCCCGCCATTCACCATCCGTGCCGCCGCACAGGTCTTCGCCGCGGCTTTCAGATCGGCATCTTCCAGCACCAGATAAGGATCGCTCCCACCCAACTCGAGCACCGACTTCTTCAGATGCTTCCCCGCCGCTGCCGCCACCTGGCGTCCGGCTTCGGTGCTGCCGGTAAAGGTTACCGCGCGCACCCTCGGATCCGCGATCAGGGGCTCCACTTCCTTCCCGGAAATAAAGACCGCTTGCACGAAATCCTCCCGCTCGAAAGCTCCGGCCATCACCGCCACGATCGCCTTGGCACAACCGCTCACGTTCGAGGCGTGCTTCAGGAGAATGGTATTCCCCGCCATCAGCCCCGGCGCGGCAAAACGGAACATCTGCCAGAAGGGAAAGTTCCAAGGCATGATCGCCAGCACTGTTCCCAACGGCTCATGGCGGATCACGCCACCCTCGACTTCGCGGGGCGCAAGCATGGCCTCCCCATGCTCGGCGTAGTAGCGGCAGACCTTCGCGCACTTCTCCACTTCCGCCCGACCTTGAGCGACCGGCTTGCCCATCTCCTCCGCCATCAGCCGGGCAAACTCGTCCTTCCGCTCCTCCAAAAGGTCCGCTGCCCGTCTCAACCCCGCCGCCCGCTCCTCGAATGAAAGCGTCCGCAGAAGCTCAAAGGCCGTCGAAACCATCTGGAGGGGATCGGACATGCCCGCAGCTTGGCTCCGCAGACCTCAATCCGCAAGGGAAGCAGACACCGTGCAAAATGCCCCGAGCCAGCATTGCCTAACACCCCCCGAGAAATCCTCATCTCTCTCATTCCTAGTCTCTTGCAAATCGGCTGGTCACACCGGTTCAACATTTGCTTATACAGGCATACCCATGAAAAAGAATGCCACGAAGAAAGCCTCCCCCTCTGCTTCCAAGACCGAGGAGATCCACATCGGCCTCGATTCGAAGGTCCGGGGTCTGGCCGTAAAGCATCTCTCCGCAATCCTGGCGGACCAGCACGTGCTCTATACCAAGACGCGCAATTTCCACTGGAACCTCACGGGCCACCGCTTCCACACCCTCCACGAATTCTTCGAGAAGCAGTACGATGCCCTTGCCTTGGCCATCGATGAGACGGCCGAGCGCATCCGCATGCTCGGCTCATCCAGCCCGGGGTCCATGCAGGAGTTCCTCGCCCAAGCCACGCTGAAGGAGGTCAAAGGCGCTCTGATCGATGGCGATCACGCGATCGCCGCTTTGCGCGATGACCACGAAGCCGCCGCCCGCGAGGTTCGGAAGGCCGTGGATGTCCTTGATGAGGCAGGCGATGCCGGAACGGCAGACTTCCTCACCAATCTCCTCCAGCAGCACGAGCAAGCCGCTTGGATGCTCCGCAGCTTCCTTGATTGAGAGCCCTCAGTTGGTACCTTTCAAGCGGGAGACGGATTCCGTTTCCCGCTTCTTTTTGCCCAAACAAAAAAGCCCGTTCGACCGAAGTCGATACGGGCTCTTTTCGCCAGTGCGTGAGCGATCAGCGACTGGCAGCATCCTCGATCTTGTCGCCGACATGTTCGACGTCTTGACCGAAGCCTTGGGCGGTCCGGCAAGAATTCAGGCCGAGCGTGGCGGCACCAAGGAGGAGACACAGCGCCCATGCAGGGAGAGCGAACTTCGCCCGGCCATTCATGCGGCATGGGGTAGAGCGGAAGAGAAAGATCGGATTCATAACACCTTCTCTTTTCGCAGGGAGCGAACCAAGTCCCAGCCTCGGCATAAGAATCTGATAATCAGCAAAATTACCTGAATGCCGATTCCCGGGCAGGATTGCATCTCCATGCAGAATGCATCCATCCGTGAAACGGCTGCACTATCGTGCGAATTGCACGAAGGCGGATGAGGCCATCGTTTTTTGCATGAATCCTCTCAAGGAGCACGCCCCTAGAGCGACGCAGTTTACTCTCTTCCAATTATTTATGAAGACGTCAGCCCTACGGCATGGCATCTGTTAGGAAACGGAAGATCCATGGCTCGCTACGTCCTCCTTCTGAATCGCGGATCCGGCGGCAATGACCGCGGGCTGGATGCCAACGAGGTCTCCAACTCCGTCGAAAAGATCTTCCGCGAGGCGGGCCACCATATCCGCTCCGTCTTGGTCAGCCCGGGTGCACTCGATGCCGCCCTTCAGGAAGCTATCTCCACCACCCCGGATGGGATCATTGTCGCAGGCGGCGATGGTACGGCCTCCGCAGCAGCCCGCCGCTTGGGCGGCAGCTTGGTCGCCCTCGGGATCCTGCCGATGGGTACCTTCAATCTCGCCGCGCGGGATCTTGGCGTCCCTCTTGAAATGGAAGAGGCCGCGCGCTTCCTAGCCGCCGCCGAGCCTCTACCCGTTGATGTGCTGGAAGTGAACGGCCACGCCTGCCTGTGCACCACCATCCTCGGCTTCTACCCGCAATTCGCGGATACTTTCGAGCGCCGCGACCATGGCGGCCGTTGGTGGAAGAAGTCGCTGCGGCTCGTGACCGGCCTCCCACGCTACTTCTCCGAAGCGCGCCCCATCGATCTTTCCTGGCGAGGTGACGAACAAGGCACCGCACGCACCAAGTTCAGCGCCTTTGTTCCCGGTCGCTACAAGGCAAGCGCCGGCATCGTCCCCGCACGCACCGAGTTCCAATCCGGCACCTTCACGGGCTACGTCGGCACCCAGCGCAATGCCGCCGCTGCGATGCGTGGTATGTTTGACTACATCTTCGGCCGTCAGGAGAAGAACCCGGAGCTCATCCTTTTCAAGGCCTCCAAGCTCGAACTCCTCGGTGGCAAGAAGCGCGACACCGTGGTGATGCTGGACGGTGAGATCCTCCGCATGAGCTTCCCCATCCGGCTCGAGATAAAACCAGGCCACCTGAAAGTCCTCACCACGCCGGAAAACATCGCGGACGAAAAGGAGGACAAGACATGATCCGGATTCTCCACCTCTCCGATCCTCACTTCGGCGCCTCGGATCCCTTGGTCGCCTCCGCTTTTCTCGCGGAAGCCGAAACGCTCGCTCCCGATGTGACGATCCTCAGCGGCGATCTCACCATGCGCGCGCGCCGCGCGGAACTGGCCGAGGCAAAGGCCTTCGTTGAACGCCTGCCTCGTCCCCGTCTGATTATCCCGGGAAATCACGACATCCCCGCGCTGAACCAGCCCTTCCACCGCTTCTTTGCCCCTTTCAAGCGTTACCGCCAGACTTTCGGCGCAAACATTGAGCCGATTCATACCGCGCCGGGTCTGCATGTCGCCACCGTAAATAGCGCCAAGCCCTTCGGCCTGCACGCGGACTGGTCGGTCGGTCGCCTGACTCATGATGGCCTGTATCGCCTCGATCAACGCCTCTCCGGTGCGCCGGGCACCTTCCGCGTGCTCACGCTTCATCACCCGCTGCTCGCACCCGTCGGCCACCGCCGGGACGTCGTGCAGCCCTTGGACGATTTATTGGAGCTCCTCGCCAAGCACCGAGTCGACCTCGTGCTCTGCGGCCACTTCCACCAATCGCACCTCGCCACCATCGGCCAGAAACAAGGCTGGCAGTGCATCGTCTCCCAAGCGGCCACAGTCTGCTCGACGCGTCTCCAAGGTGAGTCCCAAGGCTTCCACCTGATCCGGGTGATGGACGATTTCATCGAAATCGATCGCCACGTTTTCCACGGGGACGCCTTCGAGTCCGACGCCACTTTCGCTTTTACCCGCGGCGAGTCCGGATGGACCAGCGCCGACCTCGCCACCCGCCATGAAACCAACCGCATCGCATGATCTGATCGTGATTGGAGGTGGCAGCGCCGGCCACGCCGCGGCACGAACCGCAGCCGGGCTCGGAGCCAAGGTCGCGCTCATCGAATCCGCCGAGCCCTTGGGCGGCCTCTGCATCCTCCGCGGCTGCATGCCTTCGAAGACCCTCATCGAAACCGCCAACCGCATGCGCGCGATCCGCGACGCTGCCCGCTTCGGCATCCGCGTGGCAGAGCCGGAGTTGGACGTGGACGCCTTGCGGGATCGCGTCCGGAGCCTCGTCTCCGATTTCCGCCAGCACCGGGAAAGCGAGATGACCTCCGGCCGCTACAAGCTGCTCCATGGCAGCGCCAGCTTTACAAGCGAGCACGAGATCGAGTTCGCCACGGAGAAAGGCGAGTCCCGCACCCTCACCGCAACCACTTTTGTCATCGCCACCGGTTCCACACCCTCCGTCCCGCCGATCCCCGGCCTAGCCGGGACGCCCTACTGGACCAGCGATCACGTGGTGCATCTCCCCTTCTTGCCGAAACATCTCGCGGTGCTGGGCTCCGGCGCGATCGGGATGGAATGCGCCCATCTCTTCGAAGGCCTCGGCAGCCAAGTCACGGTCATCGCCCGCGGGGACTCCATCATGGGCAAAATGGACCCGGAAATCGGCACGGTCATCGAAGCGGAAAGCGGGGACCGGGGCATTCGCTTCCTGAAGAAGACCGATCTCAAATCCGTCACCTACCGCCAGAATCACTTCTCACTCAGTTTGGAAGGAGCCGCGGATTCTCTGGAAGCCGACGCCCTGCTGGTCGCCACCGGTCGCACGCCGGCCACCGCCCACCTCGGCCTCGAGGGCATCGGCATCACCTTGGAGGACGGGAGGATCCTCATTGATGACCGCTGTACCACTTCCCTATCCCATATCTTCGCCGCCGGCGACTGCGCCAGCCCGGTGCCCGTGGTCCATCTGGCCGTGATCCAAGGCGAGGTCGCCGGAAAAAATGCCATCCGGCTCGCCAAAGACGGCCACCGGGACACGGCCGCCGTATGGAACCGCAAATCCGCCATGTCGGGCTGGTTCACTGAACCCCAGTGTGTGGAGATCGGCATGTCGGAGAAAGAAGCCCAGGAAAAGGGCATCACCGTCCTCACCGGCAGGAAGGACTACTCCGACCAAGGAAAAGGCATCATCACGGGCTGCCAGCGCGGCTTCGTGAAAGTCATCGCGGACGCGGAGAACGGACGCCTTCTCGGTGCCTGCGGAACGGGGCCGCTAGTAATCGAAACCGCCCACATCCTGCAGGCCGCGATCGAGCTCGGCGTAAGCGCCCAAGACTATCTTGCGATCCCCCACTATCATCCTACTTTGGCGGAGGCATGGCACCGTGCGGTCGCGGATCTGGCGGATCGCTTGCCGGTGCCGTGAATTGCAAAGCGCGACGTCGCCCACGGGGAAATTGCAGATTGCTTCAGGCTTGCTTGTATTCCCTAACAACTACTTTTCCGTGGAACGCTTGAAAGATCAAGACGTCGTCTTACGTGGCCCCAGCCGATGACTTTCGGCACGCTGCGTGCAAAGATGGCGGGATGAATGAGCTTCGGCTTCCGACGCAAGCTTCCTCCGTATCCCTTCAGACCGCCCTGACCCGCACGCTCGATGCCGTCTGCGCCTACCAGCAGGCGGCGAGCATTTCCGAGTCCGGACTGCTCTCGGATCTCTGCAAGGAATTCGCCTCGCTGCGCAACGCGCAGGCGGATCGGATCGCGGAGCTGATGGCAGAGGCAGGTGATACCCCGGACTTTGGTTTTAGCCGGGAGGCGGGCTTTCAGCAGATCTGGATGTGCTTGGTAAATCGCCGCTTCCCCACTTTCCGTGAGGGACTTCCGCGGGAATGCGAACGGAGTGATCGCCGCTTGGAAAGGGTACTTCTGCGTCTGTGGAATGACCCCTCGACGGAAGAAGTCCTTCGTCATGAGCTGGATGGTCTGCTCCGCGATGTTCGTGGCGGCCTTGCCCGTCTTCACCAGCTTCAGGGGCCACACGGCCCGGTTCCGATGACCGTTTGATCTGTCGTCTCCGGTTGAAATCCGCAAGACTCGGCCCGGCACTTGCGTTAGTGCTTCGCCCATGACCTTGCTGCGGCTCTCCTTCGTGAGTCTCCTTCTTCCGCTGTCCCTCGCCGCAAATCCGGTGATGGACGGGGCTGATCCGCATGTTTCGGCGGTCGGTCGAGATTACTGGCTCTACCCCACCGAGCCGCGCAGCCGGAACCCTATCTTCGCCGCTTACCGCTCCTCCGATCTGCGGACTTGGAAACGGGAAGGCACGATCCTTGATCTGGACAAGGTCCCTTGGGTCAAGGCCGACGGCGCTCCATGGCATGGTGCGTGGGCTCCCGCGATGGCCGAGAAGCGCGGCAAATTCTACTTCTACTATTCCGTCGGACCGCAGAATCCCACTCCCAGCCGCATCGGCGTCGCTGTGGGGAATAGCCCGGCAGGCCCCTTTACGGATTCCGGCAAGGCCCTCCTCACCGGCGGCGATGGCTTCGAGGCGATCGACCCCATGGTCTTCGTTGATCCCAAAGACGGGAGAGCTTGGTTTTACGCTGGCGGGAGTGCGGGCGCGAAACTGCGGGTCTTTGAAATGGCGGACGACATGATCTCCTTCAAGCGGGAGGTGGATGTCGCCCAACCGGAAAATTTCACGGAGGGAGCCTTCATGCACCTCCGGGACAAGACCTACTACCTCTCCTACAGTCACGGAAAGTGGAACGACTCCAGCTACTCCGTCCACTACGCGACCTCCGATTCCCCCACCGGACCATGGAAATACCGCGGCTGCATCCTGGAGAGCGACGACAAGCACCAAGGGCCCGGGCACCATTCCTTCGTCGAGAACCGCTCCACCCGGGAGTGGTTCATCGTCTATCATCGTTGGGAAACGGGCCGGAAAGACCCACCTTTCCGGGGAGGAAGAAAGCTGGCCGTGGAAAAGGTCGAGTATGACGACAAGGGCCTCATCAAGAAGATCAAGATGACCGATGGGAAGTCCCCCGTGTCTCCGATCCGGCGCTGAGTTCTTCCCTCGGAATTCACACCAGCTTCCCCGGCCCTTCGAAAAAGGAGGAGCAGCTTAACCGAGTGAATCGCTCCGGAGGAAATCCTCTTCGCACCTTGGGTCGCTGGACCGCAGGGAGCGCGATTTTCTTTGCGACGGTCTTCGCATGGATCGTCGGAGCGGTGGTTCTCCTCGTCGCAGCCTTCACCCTGCTCGCTGGATTCGCGTCGAAGACCCGGCTCGCCATCGACGGCCCTGCGGGCGGCAAGCATTCGACATTCGTCGAAATGACCGAGCGCGAGATGGAGTTTATGGTCTCCGACCGCCCTTGGAAATGGAAGCCCGTGAGCCTCGGGACTCTCAGCACGGAGAATCCGCAAGCGCTCGAAGGCTTCTGTTGGAGCGCCGATGGATCCGTCATTGCGCGCGCCTCCGGCCGTTCTCCGGATTCCCGTTTCTTCTCGGTCGCCTATGACTTCAAAGAGCACGAGCTCGTGAAACCGGAAGATGCACGGAACCTCCAGCAGTCCCACGAGCTCATTGCCTCCCTGCTCTCTCAACGCGGCGGCCAAGGTCCCTTCCTCGGCAAAATCGAAGCCGCCGGAGAGGCACCGCTCCCCACCGGATCATGGCTCCTGCCCGGAGGAATCCTCCTCGCCGGAGCCAGCATCTCCTGGGGCCTGATCGGCGGCAGACGCAGCCGCCCATGATTCAATCCCGCAGAGATCCCCTGCGCGTCCTGACTGGCATGGTCGTCGGGGTAGCAACACTCATCATGGCATCCTTCTTTGCGATGATCGGGAGCGAGATCTTTGTGGCTAGGAGAGCACCGGTTGAAGGCGCGGCAGGGCCTAAGAGCAAGGCCTTCGTCGAAATCCGGGAGCGAGGCATGGAATTGTTGGCCTCCGATAAAGCGAAGTCTTCAAAGCCAATCAGCCTCGGACCCTTGCCCGACGAAACCGCCGATCCTCTCCAGATGTTCTGCTGGAGTGCCGATGGTTCGGTGATCGCGAGGGCAACCCGGAAATCCCCGGAAAGCACCACGTTTTCCGTCGCCTACGATTTCGACAAGCATGAGCTTGTTGGGTCCATTTCTCCACACCTCGCCGAAGGGACATCTGACCGGATCACCTCATTACTCGCCGAACGGGGAGGCCAAGCACCCTTCATGGCGGAGATCGGTCCCCGAATCGAAAAGGTGTTCCTCGTATGGGCCTGGCTACCATCTGCTCTTATCCTGTTCTTGGGAGGCCTTATCAGCTGGCGACTCATAAGGAAGAAAGCCTTCCTTCCATGTAGCCACCAGCGACGAATGCCTTCTCATCTGAGGGGGTAAACCCTCCCAAAGGAAAAACGCCTTCCACGTCTTTCACGTAGAAGGCGTTGAATGGATTTCCCGGCAGGCTCTTGAAGCGCTCAAACAAGCGCCGCCGCTTCCTTCTCACGGAAGCGCTTGTACATCGGACACTCAGGAGCAACCTCCCGGACCTCCGTGCACATCGCCGTGTCGTATTTCATCAGCGGCGAAGTCTTCGCGATCTCTACCGCCTCCTCCATGCTGTCGACATCGACCAAAATGTAACCTGCGACTGCCTCTTTCGATTCCACGAAGGGGCCATCGACCACGGAGACATTTCCATTCCGGACATGCACGGTCTTCCCGCCTTCTTCCAGCGGGCTGCCACCAAGGATCTTCCCCTTGCTAGCGAGGTCGTCGAACCAGGCGGTGACGTCATCCATCACCTGCGTGATTTGCGCCGGCGTCATGTCCTTGTCCCACATCCCGTGGCGGAAGAGGAACATATACTGGGACTTCTCCCGCTTCGGATTCTGCTCGGAACCGATGGGATGGTGGGCTTTGAGATTGGGATTGGCCATTGGATGTTCTGTTAGAATTTCATTGGGCCGCCTTTGCGGTCGCGGCGGTTTTCAATTGGGCCAGTCCTTGTTCGAACTGACCGCCCAGCATTTTCTCCATGTCCATGAAAAGACCGAAGGCCTTTCCAACGAAATTGCTCTTCCCGGACATCGTCCAGGTCACGAGCGTCTCGGTGCCTTGTGGCTTGAAGTCGAACTGCACGTCATTCGTCGCAGCCATCGGCTTGATGAAGTCCAGCTTGATGCGCACCAGTTCGTCCGGCTTGCTCTCGGTGATGGTCATCTGGCCTTCACCAACCTGGCTGTTTCCAGCCCAGTGGGAAATGGCACCCGTGCCTGCTGCAGGGCCTTCATAGGTCTGCTTCATCGACGGATCCATCTTCGCCCAAGGGGACCACCCCTCCCAATTCTTCAATTCATTCACCTCCGCGAACACGGTCGCCGGTGGCGCCGGAATCGCCGCGGAACGGCTGATGCGGAAGTCCGAAGGCTGCATGGCAATCACCACGATCAGCACCAGCAGGACCACTGCTAAACCAATAAGGATCTTCTTTAACATGACTGGGAGGGGCGGTTCGTTTTTCTGCTAGAAAGCGGTGGATCAGGCGGCAACAACGACCATCCAGTTCACACCGTACTTGTCCTGCACCACGCCGAAGCAAGGCGAGAAGAAGGTCTTGCCGAGGGGCATCTGGACATTCCCTCCCTCGGCCAGCGCGTTGAAGAACTTGTTTGCCTGCTCTTCGTCCGAAGGCGCTAGTGAGAGCGAAAAGCCATTGAAGCCGGGAGCTCCGCCGCCTTCGCAGCAGCCGAAGTCGGTAGCCATCAACGTCGTCTCCCCGATCTTCACCGCGCCGTGCATGACTTGGTTCGGGTCCATCTGGGGGGCACCTTCGCAGGGCTCCGGGCTGTCCTTGAAGCGCATCAGCATCTCGATCTTGCCGTCGAGAGCCTTGCTGTAAAACTCCAAGGCCTCTTCACAGCGGCCGCCGAATTGGAGGTATGGTTCGATCTTGGTGGCGGTAAGTGTAGCACTCATTTTTTCTTTGGTTCGTTCGATTTCAGCAAGGGATTCATCAACACGACGATCGGCGGGAAAGCCTCAGGACATCGGATTCTCCTTTTCTGAGATTTCCCGTCCTCGCCGGAAAATCAGGCCTTCCCATAAACAATGGTTTTGAAGCCCCCCATCGCCATCTTCGAACAATCGAAGGGCATGTCGTCAGGGGAACACATTTCGGACATCCGCGGATCCGCCATCACCTTCGCGTTCACTTCATCGCGGTGCTCCTTCGAATTGTAAACGATGTAGGCGAAGATCACGGTATCCGCTTCGCCCGCATCGGCGATCTTGTTGAAAGAGACCACGCCTTGGATATTCAGGTCGTCGCCGACGCACTCCCGGTATTCCAGCGCTCCGTATTCGAGCCAGACTTTCGAGGCCTTCTCCGCAATCTCGCGGTACTTCTCCACCTTGTCCTTCGGAAGAGGCAGAACGAATCCATCAACGTAATGTGACATAGCTGTGTCTTGGGGTTTGGTTGGTAATATCGGGAAAGGGATCAATGGTTGCCGCAGCAGCTCTTGCCGTCGCCGCCCTCGTAGCGGTCGTGGAATTTCGGCCACTGTTCGGGATCTTCGTCGCCGCGGCCATTCGGCGTGAGGTCGAGGTAATGGTTGGCGTCGAGGATCTCGTCGAGACCGCGCGCATAAGTGGAATAGGTGTGAAACACGTTCCCTTCCTCGTCCTTGATGAAAACACTCACGCCCGGCAACTCCTCGAAAACATACGGCGAACTCCCGTAGTTGTAGTCGATCTTGCCGCTGGCGAGTTCCTCCTGCGTGAAGCTGACGCCAAAGTCGTAGTTGAAATCCGTGCCATAGGAGGAAACCCAGGGAAATTTCCATTCCATGCGCTCCTTGAAGGGCTGGATGTCCGACCACGGTGCACGAGATACCGCGGTGATCATCACATCCTTGTATTTCAAGTGCATCAACGGGCCGCCAATGTGGTCGGCTTGGAAGGAGCAGCCATGGCAGGCCTCCTTGTCACCCGGTTTGAACATGAGGTGATGGACAATGAGCTGGCTGCGGCCTTGGAAAAGATCAGCCAGGCTTTTCTTCCCATCCGGACCTTCGAAAACGTAGTCCTTCTCGATCTTCACCCACGGAAGTTTCCGGCGCTTCGCGCTGACCTCATCGCGGTGATGCGTGAATTTCTTCTCCTCCAGCAGGAGTTCCTTGCGGGCTTTCAACCACTCTTCGCGGGATACGACAGGATGGCTCCGGGTCTCGGGTTCAGCGGTCTGCGTGCTCATGGTTCGTGCGGTGCTTTGAAGAACGACGAACGAAGCCGTCCTTTCGGGACAACTTTTTGCGGATTTTTCAAAGAAGGCCGGATCGGGGCCTGCCGCAAGAAGAGATCCACTCACATCGCCGTGACCCACGGCGGCAAAACCGTCACAATCGCTCGAATTTCCCGGCCTCGCGGTTCTTACGAACCTTCCCGGCCTCGAAAATCGTGCCGTTCATGGCCAGATAAACACCGCTAGGAATCGATTGCACCGCCCCGAGCGCAAGGCCGAGATTGAAAATTGCATCGGTTACCTTGAAGCGCGCGGGAGCAAGCGCCCCGGTCAGAACGATGGTCTTCCCCGGAATACCAAGCAGGGCCTCCGCGGTGAGGCTCATGGTGTCCGTGCCGTGCGTGATGAGGATTCGGGCTTCTGGCGCTTCCTCGCAGGCCTGGCGGATCAGCGCCCGGTCCTCATCCGTCATTTCGAGGCTGTCCTTCCGCAACAAGGAATGCAGCCGCCACTCTAACGCGACACCTGCTTCGCGGAACACATGGGGCACCGTTGGCTCGCCAATCTCGTATTCCGACGAGGCATCGAAGTACACCTTGTCGATGGTACCGCCGGTGGTCAGGACGAGAACGGGAGCGCTCATGGAAAGGGTGAAATCGCCGGAGCACTACTTCGGCAGGAAATAGCTGCGCTGCTTGTCGGAGATCGGCAGGCCGAGCTTTTCCATGGCCTCCAGCATGTCCTCCCAGACCCGGCGCTTGTCCTGGCTGCCGGAGTTGTTGTGCAGCAGGTAGGCCGGGTGATAGGTCACGCGCACCGGAATTCCCGCGAACTCGTGCCAAGATCCGCGCATCGCGGAGACGGAGCCGGTGAGGCCAAGCAAGCCTTCTGCCGCGGTCCCGCCAAGCGCGATGATGCACTTCGGCTTCACGATCTCCACCTCGGCGCGGATGAAGGAAATGCAGGATGCCATTTCCTCGACGCTCGGCTTGCGGTTGTTCGTCGTCTGACCCGGCATGGCGGGCCGGAATTTGACGATGTTCGAAATGTAGGCGGCTTCGCGGGACAGGCCCATCGCCTTCAGGATCTCGTTGAGCTTCTGGCCTGCCGCGCCCACGAAAGGCTGGCGTTGCTGCTCCTCCTGATAACCGGGAGCCTCGCCGACCAGCATGAGATCGGCCTCCGGGTTTCCGGTGGAAAACACCATCGTGCTGCGGAGGGTGCCGAGCCGCTTGGCGGGCTCCCAATTCTCCGCCTGCGCGGCTAGGGCCGCGATCTTCTGCGCCGCGCTGCCAGCCACGGGAGCGGCAATCACCGGCGCAGCGAAAGTCGTCTTCGCAGGCTCGGCGGCGGCCTCGGAGACAAGAGCTTGCGGCCGCTCGGCCATGGCGGCAGGAGCCGCAGCTTGGGGCGGCGCGGACTCCGCTGCAGCCACCGGCTTCGGGCCGCCTCCGGCTCTCCCGCGGCGGTGCAGCTCCCGGAGCAGCGCTTTCGCCTCGTCATCAAGGTGTACCGTCGTGACCCCGCGCGCCTCCTCGGCACGCAGGAAATCGATCAGGTCATCCACCGGTCGGCTCACGAGGGCGACGCTAGGGGGCGGATCGGGAAGGTGCAACGCCGCTTTCCACGCACACCCGGGATCAGTCCGGGGACCATTGCGAAAAGTTCCCGAAAACCCGCCGCCCCCCTAAAACTCCAGCCATGTTTTTTCATCCTTCCAACCCCCTCCCGTCAGCCCCGGCACCGGCCCGGATCCGCCCCGATCACCTGTTATTTTCCCTGTTATAACAGGCGGAACAGGCGCCTCTCTCCCGACCGTCGATTCCGATTCCTCCCCCCGCTTGTACTTGCCCCCTCCCGCCCATTTGACCCATGTTGCGAGCGCGACTATCGCCTTCACCCATGTTCAATCGCATCGCCAACCTCATCAAAGGATTCGTCGGCCTCTTCATCGGCGGCATCGAGAAGAAGAATCCGGAAGCCCTGCTCGAGGTGGAGAAGGAAAACCTGCGCAAGCAGATCAGCGAGTTCAACCAGGGCTTGGCCGCTCACGCGGGTCTGGTGGAGCGCCTGATGGGCCAGGTGAAGAAGCTCAACAAGGAAGAGGATGAGCTGAAGGCCAAGACCAAGGCTCTCCTCCAAGCCGGCCAGCGCGAAGCCGCGGCCGAAACCGCTCTCCGTTACAAGAACACCGATCAGCAGCATGCTGAACTCGCCGCCCAGCTCGAAAGCGCTGAAACCCGCTACAAGGAACTCGTCCGCGCCCGCGATGTCGCCATCAAGGCCGCCCGCGACAAGATCGAGAGCCTGCGCCGCGGCATCGATGACATGAAGGTGCAGAAAGCCATGGCCGAGCTCAATGAAATGGCCGCCGGCATGGTAGGCTCCTTGGGCGGTTCCGGCGACAACCTCAACCGCCTCGAAGAAATGGTGGAGGAGGAGCGCAGCAAGGCTGCCGGCCGTGCTCGCGTTGCCCGCGACAGCGTCGACATGAGCGGCACCGTCATCAAGGAAGCCGAGCAAAAGGCCCTCGCCGACATGGCGCTCGCCGACTTCGCCGCCTCGGAAGGCATCGCGCTGGAGCCGAAGCAAGGCACCGGCAACTCCGAGACCCCGCCACAGCAGGGCACCATGGGCCCGGTCAGCCAGTAATTTCAGACCGGCACCCTACGACTTCATGGACCCGCAACTTCCCTCGCGCTACCGCGCCCAGCAGTGGTATTCCGCGCCCCGCCTCTGGGAGAAAATTTCACGCTACGCACTGGTCGCCGGTCGCAAGACCGTCCTCACCGCAATCACGCTCTATCACTGCCTGAAAGACAAGGACACGCCTGCTTGGGCAAAGGGCGTGATCATGGGCGCATTGGGCTATCTGGTGCTCCCTGCGGACATGGTTCCGGACATCATCCCGGGCGCAGGCTACGGCGATGATTGGGCAGCGCTCGTCACTGCACTCGCGACCGTGGCCACCTATGTGAAGGACATTCACAAGGTGAAAGCCGCCGCCCAGACCGAGAAGATCTTCGGCCTGAAGGGCCACTGAGCGTGTCATTTCCGAGAGTTTGGCAGGTAGACGGAGTTCAATTGGAGATGCTCCGCTTCGCCGCTTTCGCTTTCCTCTCACTGCTCCCCACACTTCCGGCAGCAGAACGCCCGAATGTCATCGTCATCCTTGCCGATGACATGGGCTTCTCCGATCTCGGTTGCTACGGCAGCGAGATCAACACGCCGAACCTGGATGCGCTGGCCGCAGGCGGAATGCGCTTTTCGCAATTCTACAATTCCGCCCGCTGCTGCCCGACACGCGCCTCCCTGATGACCGGCCTGCATCCGCACCAGACCGGCATCGGACACATGACGGAGGAGCCGGGAGAGAAGATCCCGACGGACCGTCCGCCCGCCTATCAGGCCTATCTGAATCGCAGCAGCGTGACGATCGCGGAGGTGCTGAAGGACACCGGCTACGCCACGCTGATGGCCGGAAAGTGGCACCTGGGCGAAAGCCAGCACGACCGCCTGCCGCTGCAGCGGGGCTTCGATAAATTCTACGGCTGTTACTCCGGCGCGACCCTCTATTTCACCCCGAAGGATCCGCGCGGCATCAGCATGGGAAACGAGCCGGACAAGGAGCTGAAAAGCACCACCGAGCGCCCCTACTACACCACGGATGCCTTCACCGATCACGCGATCCGCTTCATCGGCCAAGAGAATACTTCCGATCCGGAGAAGCCTTTCTTCCTCTACCTCGCCTACACCGCACCGCACTGGCCGATCCAAGCGCACGAAGAAGACATCGCGAAGTATCGCGGCAAGTACAAGGGCGGCTGGGACAAGCTCCGCCAAAGCCGCTACGAGAAACAGATCCGCCTCGGCCTCATCGATCCGAAATGGAAGCTCTCCCCTCGCGATGAACGCGTGCCGGCATGGGATAGCCTCGAACCCGCCAAGCAGGATGAGATGGACCTGCGCATGGCCATCTATGCGGCCATGGTGGATCGCCTCGATCAGAACGTCGGCAAGCTGGTAAGCTTCCTCAAGGAGAAGCAGCTCTTCGACAATACGCTCATCATGTTCCTCGCCGACAACGGTGCCTGCGCGGAAAACGGCATCCTCGGCAACCTCGACGTGAAGGACGTGGCCGCACGAAATTCCGTGTGGAATATTTCCTACGGCACCGCATGGGCGAATGCCTCCAGCACCCCTTTCCGCCTCTACAAACACTTCGCCCACGAAGGCGGCAGCGCGACACCCTTCTTCGCGAGCTGGCCGGCAGGCATCAAGAAGCGTGAAGGATGGTTCCAGCAGCCCGGCCAGATCATCGACATCATGCCGACTCTCGTGGAACTAAGCGGCGCGAAGTATCCCCGGGAGCGTGACGGGAAAGCCATCACGCCCATGCAAGGGATCTCCTTGGTTGCAGCTCTCAAGGGCGGCGACATCAACCGCGGCAAACCGCTCTTTATGGAACACGAAGGCAACGGCTTCCTGCGCGATGGCGATTGGAAGCTCGTGGGACGCGGCGTGGCTCCAGCGGATGGCGTGAAGCCGGACCGTTGGCAGCTTTACAACGTCAAGGAGGACCGCACCGAACTGAACAACCTCGCAAAGGACATGCCGGATAAAGTCGCCGAACTCTCCAAGCAATGGTCCGGGTGGGCCAAGTCTGCCTCAGTCTATCCAAAGCCGGGCGGAGCAGCGGAGTAGTCACGGAATCGACAACACCGCCCCCTGATCGGCACCGCCCACCATCGCCGCATAGCGGCCAAGATAGCCGCTTCTCGCCTTCGGCTGAGGTGCTGTCCATCGCGCACGTCGCGCTGCAATCTCCTCTTCTGGCACTAGAAGATGGATGCTGCGTTGTGGAATATCGATCGCGATGAGATCACCGGGTTCCACCAGGGCGATAGGACCGCCTGCTGCTGCCTCCGGGCACACGTGTCCGATCGCACCGCCGCGGGTGGCACCGGAAAAACGTCCGTCCGTGATCAAGGCCACGGATTCCGAAAGCCCGCGCCCGGCGATCGCTGAAGTAGGGGCCAGCATCTCGGGCATGCCGGGACCGCCTTTCGGGCCTTCGTATCGGATCACCACCACGTCCCCGGCCTTCACCTGGCCGGTAAGGATGCCGGTGGTGGCTTCCTCGCCGGACTCGAACACCACCGCGGGCCCGGTGAATTTCATCATCGCCGGACTCACCCCGGCGGATTTCACCACGCATCCACCGGGTGCGATGTTCCCATGGAGAACCGAGAGCCCGCCTCTTGTGGAATAAGCTCTTTCCACCGGCCGGATCACTTCGCGGTCCTTCACCTCTGCCACCGAAAGCGTCTCTCCAATCGTGAGGCCGCTTGCGGTCAAAGCATCCAGGTGAAGGACTCCCGGAATTTCCGCGAGGGTCTTCAGAATCGCAAAGATGCCCCCTGCCCGATCGATGTCCTCCATATAATGCTTTCCCGAAGGCGCCACCTTGCACAGATGCGGCACACGCTCGGCCATCTCGTTAAAATCCTCCATTCCAAGAGGGACTCCGGCTTCACGCGCCACGGCAATCGTGTGCAGGATCGTGTTCGAGGATCCGCCCATCGCCATATCCAAGGCGATGGCATTCTGAAAGGCCTCCCGCGTCAGCAGGTCGGAGGGCTTCACGCCATCGCGCACCAGGCGGATGATGGTTCTGCCGGCCCGCTCAAACAAAGCATCGCGCGCCGGATCCGTGGCGAGGATCGAGCCATTGCCAGGCAACGCGAGTCCCAGGGCTTCGCAAAGGCAGTTCATCGAATTCGCCGTGAACATCCCGGAGCAGGAACCGCAGGTGGGGCAGGCATTCTTTTCAATCGTACCGAGTTGTTCCTCGGTAATCGCATTCGCCGAAAGCTTGCCCACCGCCTCGAACACCGAAGCAAGGTCCAGCGACTCACCCGTCACCGGATTCCTGCCGGACTGCATCGGCCCGCCCGAAACGAAAACGGTGGGAATATTCACCCGCGCGGCACCCATCATCATGCCGGGCACGATCTTGTCGCAGTTCGGGATGCACACCACGCCGTCGAAGCAATGGGCCCGCAACATCGTCTCAATGCTATCCGCAATAATTTCACGCGAGGCCAGAGAGTAGCGCATCCCTCCATGCCCCATCGCGATTCCATCGTCCACGCCGATGCAATTGAACTCAAAGGGCACACCTCCCGTAGCGCGGATGGCTTCGCGCACTTTCCGGCCCACCACGTCCAGATGGGCATGGCCGGGGATGATCTGGACGAAGGAATTCGCCACCGCGATGAAGGGTTTCTCCCAATCCTCTTCGGACCGGATCGCACCGGTCGCACGCAGCAGGCTGCGATGCGGCGCGCGGATCGCACCCTTCTTGATCATGTCGCTGATTGCCATGACGGGAGGATCCAAGTATCCCGATATATTGGAATGACTCCTTTGGTCGCTATGTGATACTATTTCGGTATGGATTGTTCGTTCCGGGAATTGGAGTGCTTCCTCGCCGTGGCCGAGGAGTTGTCGTTCACCCGTGCGGCAAAACGCCTGAACCTCGCGCAGCCGCCCTTGTCCCGCCACATCCGGACCTTGGAGGATAAAATCGGCGCGCGCCTCTTCATCCGCGAGCCACGGGGCGTTTCGCTCACCGCGGCGGGCGACCGCTTCTACGAGGAAACGCGGACCATCCCCGGGAAGCTGTCGCAGGCCGGAGAAGCCGCGAAGCGCACCGCGGCGGGCGAAATTTCGCGCCTGCGGATCGGCTTCGTCAGTGCCGTCATGAGCGATGGCCTGCTCTCCGTGCTCAAGCGCTTCCGCGCATCGGCTCCCGGAGTGCAGATTCTTCTGCAAGACATGCCACCGAACGAGCAGATCCGCGCGATCATGGAAGGGAAGCTCGATGGAGGCTTCGTGGGCATCGAGGAACCGCGAGAACTCGGAGGCATCGAGATCATGCCTTGGCTTCGCGAGCCGCTGCAGTGCTTCGTCCCGTCCGACCACCCTCTTGCACAACGAAGCCGCATTTCCCTGAAGGACCTCTCTGCCGAACCATTCGTGGCCGTGGCACACGAAGCCGCGCCCTCCTTCTCGAATCTGGTCAGGCGACTATGCGGCGATGTGGGCTTCCGACCACGCGTCGTTTTGGAATCCCATCGCGCGCAAGCGGTAGTCGTGATGGTGGCCGCAGGATCCGGGATCGCGATCTTGCCCTCCGCCTTGGAACGCGTCGCCGGAAGCGGGGTAAAGGCGATCCCTTTCAAGGAGCGCCTCACGATCACGCATCACTTCGCCCGGAGATCAGGCAAGGCCGAAGGCCCGATGCGGGACTTCGGCCATGCCTTGAAAAATTCGACTCGCTAGAAGCCTCAGTTATTCGCGGCCTCCGGATTCGATTGCAGGTAGGAGTCCACGTCCGCGGTCACCACCAGTTTGCCATGCATGATGGCCCAGTGACCCGGGAAGGTGCAGACGAATTCATAGACACCTTCCTTTTGCGGGGCCGTGATGCTGATCGTTTCCTTCTGGCCGGCCTCAATCAGCTTGGTGGCGGCAATGACCCGCGAGTCCTTGTCCGGCACGTAAGCACGGCCCTTGCTGTCCAGCTTGTCGGGCGCTTGGGCCTGCACCGATTCGGCCACGGCTTGATAGGATCCCGGCTGAACGATCACCAGGTTGTGCGGCATGTTATCCGGATTCTCGAAGATGATCTGGAAGGGCTTGCCCGCCTCCACCACCATGCGCGTGGTGTCGAAGCGCAGTTGTTCGCGCACCGCTTTCACCACGTAAACATTCACGCGCAGGTCCTTCAGCACCTTCCGCGCAATGTTTGCACGATCCGGATTCATCAGTGAGGTGAGATCGTTCGCAACTTGGACCACTTGGATGTAGTCCTGCGAGTTGCGATCTTCGACAGGTACCTTCTTCGCCCAATTCACAAGGCCACCGGCGGCACCATCCGCCAAATCCTTCGACCACGAGGCACGCGGGAGCTGGGAAATCGCCGAGGCAGCAGCAACCACTTGCTGGTCCTTTCTGATCAGCTCAGCAAGGGCAGCAAAGACCTTTTCCGGCTCCTTGCCCAGGCTCACCAAGGCGTGGATGGTTGCGCGGCGGATGCCACCCGCGGGATCGCTCGGAGGCACGTCGATCTTGCTGGAAAGCTTCGGGGCGGGATTGCCTGCCTTCGTGAACAGCTCTTTCCGCTCGGAATCGAGCACCGTGAGGGTGAAGCCATCGAGACGTTCTTCGTAGCCCGCACGGTTGAAGACCGACACGCTGGACACCGCCTGGCCGCTCTTCAAATCGACTTCCCACCACGGATGGTCCTCGCCTTCCTCACTGTGGGTCTGGGTTCCGGAATTGTACTCGGGATCGGTTCCGCCATCGATCGCGTTCTGTGCCCGGCCATCATGGTCGGTGGAGGATTGCCTTGCAGATCCCTTGAGCGCGACGTTCTCCCCATTGGCCATCACCTGCACTTCGGCCAGGGTCAGCGTTCCAGTGCGCGGAAGCTCGATGCGTACATAACGGGCATCTCCGGTCTTCTGCTTTGCGAGACCCGCCGCAATTTCCGGAGGCAGCGAGGAAAGCAGCGGCATCACCTTGTCGAAGGCGGTGCCACGGATGGCCTGATCGCTCACAAGAGGCAAGGCACTAAGGAAGTCCGTCAGCGCACCCGGCGACTTCACAGCCGCACTCCAAGCCGGATCAATGCCGCCATCGGTAACGATCAAGGCAGCCAAGGCAGCCTGGCGGACCTTGTCCACATTCTGGCGATCAACGAGCTTCTCCAACGCCGACCGCGAATTCTTCAGGTCAGCTGCCGGCTGGGCCAAAAGCATGCGGCACAAGTCGGCAGTGGCACTACCGCCGTTCTTCGCCAAGGGAGCAAGCGTCGCGAGCAGCGCTTCGATCTGGGAGCTGCCTTTCAGCTTGGCCAGCTCCACCAGCGCTTCCGCACGCTGCGTCTCCGGCACATCGGGACGGGTCAGCATCGCCGTCAGCGTGACGGGCGACTTCGGCAGCTTCGCCAGGTCGGCGCTGCTCACGGAGCCCATCACATACTCGATGCCTTCCGGATTATCGGCGGCAAGAGCTTTGCCATCGGAGATCGCCTGCTTCCACCACGGTGTGAGCTGGCGCATCGTTTCCTTGAGACAATAGGTGATGTAATAATCCTGCGGATGCTTCAGCGCGGTGAGCGCGGCATCGGCTGCTTCCCATTGACGGAAATAGCTGGCCACCCGGATCGCCTCCAGGCGCACGCGCGGAGCTTCGTCATCGGCGGCGACCTTCAGCAGCGCAAGGGCCTCCGGCACGCGATCCCGCCAATAGCCCATCACGCGAACTCCCTGGGCTCGGGCACGAGGATCCGGAGACTTCAGCACGCGGTTCAGCAAATCGAGATCCACCACGTTATGCCACTGATGAACCCAGAGGGCTTCCAGCATGTGGTGCTCGAAGGCGGGGTCCTTCGAATCGAGCGTGGTGATCCATGCCTTCACGCCGCGGATCACTTCCTTCGAGTCACGGTTGCCAAGCTCGATCTTCGCGCGCATCCGCACATCGTTCTCAGGCTCCTTGAGCAGCTCAAGCAGGGCAGCCACCGGCTCGCCGTAGACCTTCTTCGGCGTCAACAGCGGACGACCCTCATAGGTGATGCGATATAGGCGGCCGTGCTGGTGGTCGCGATTCGGGTCGCGCAGGTGGTGCTGCAAGTGACCGATCAACATCTGCGACCAGTCCATGAAGTAGAGCGAACCGTCCGGTGCCACGGTGATGCCGGAGGGACGGAAGTTCGGGTTCTTCTCAATGTCCGTCGCGAGCAGATGCTCGAGCGTCTCGCCCTTGATGCCGGATCCTTCCTCTGTCAGCTTCGCACGGAAGATGCCTTGGATACTGATCACATTCGTGTTCAGGAAAAGGCCCTGCCAATCGTCCGGGAAATGGCGGCTGCTCAGAATCGCGGTTCCCGGGCAGGGACGCGAAGGACGATTCCAGAAGCGCTGCATGCCGGGGTGCGCTCCGGAATCCAGATGACCGCTCATCGCCGGACCGAAATAGTTGTCGTTGCCCGTGGCGTCCGTGATCAGGTCATTGCCCCAATAGTCGAATACGCGGCCGTGCGGGTTTGCAAAGCCATAGGGCGCGTGACGCATGAACTTCCCGGTATTGGGCTCGTAGCGATAGATCGCACCGTCCTGGTTGCGGATCGGGCCGTTGAAGGTCTCCACGTTGCTGCGATGGAAAATGCCATCGCTGAGATAGACCGCGCCTCCCGGCTCGAGGCACATGGAGTTGGTCTCATGGTGGGAGTCCGCAGCGTCGAGGCCATGGAGCACTCGCTCCTTCTGGTCGGCCTTCCCGTCACCATCGCTATCGCGCAGGAACCACAAATCCGGCGATTGCATCAGCAGCACGCCATCCTTGTAGAATTGGAAACCGGTCGGGCAATTCAGGCCATCGGCGAAGACCGTGGTCTTGGCCACCTTGCCGGTCTTCGGGTCGAGGTCGAGGACCAGGAGCTTGTCGAAATTCGTCGTTGTGGGCGAAGTCTCCGGATAGGCCGGCCATGCCGCGATCCACAGGCGGCCCTTTGTATCGAAGTTCATCTGCACCGGATTGATCAGCTCCGGCACGGTCTTTTCCGAAGCAATCAGCTCGATCTTGAGACCTGGCGGGGTCTTCAGATGTTTGATCGCTTCCTCCGGATCCATGTACGGCACCTCGTCTTTCCGGTTCGGCGGCACCAGATTGACCTTCGGCAGATTGTCATCGGCAACCTTGAGATCGCCGCCCTTTGCGATAGCCCACACGCGCTTGTCCCGGTTCGCGGTCTTCACATCGCGCTGCGCCATTTCTTCCCCGAGAGTGGAGGCATTGGTCACACCCTCATAGGCGATGCGCGAGCGATCCCCGTAGATGTTGTACTGGTCGACCGTACGATACCGGTGGTGCCACTCGTTGTTCTTATCGAGCACGGCCTCGCGAACCTTCCCTATGAGGGGGTCATCAAGAGCAGGCGCTTCTTTTCCGAAGAGCGCCTGGAACTGCACCGGAGCCAGTTGGCGATCACCCTCTTCCGTCAGGTGGATGCCATTGATGGTGAGAGGAGATCCTGCCTTCGAATAAAGGTCCTTGGAGGGGGTGTAGAGATCCACAAACGGAACACCCTTTGCCTTAGCCACCTCGGCCATGGCCTTGGTGTAGAGCTCCAAGTTCGCGTTGTTGTCCGCGCCATCGGAGAAATCCGGATTCTTCAGGTCTTCCTGCGCGATGGGCGAGAAGAGCACCAGCTGAGGGGCTCCTTGACCGCTGTAGTTGGCAGCCTTTTGCGAATCGAGGTAGCTGCCGAGGTCGGCCTTGAACTTCTCCAGGCCTTCCGGGCCACGGAAGGATTCGTTGAAGCCCCAATAGGCGAAAATCACATTCGCGCCGAAATCGGTGCCGGCCTTGTAGATCACCTTTGGCTTCCCGGGGACGACGTAGTCGCCCTTCTTCATCGAGAGAAAGTATTCCAAGGGAGGAACGTCAGCCGAACGAGGCCGAACATTCACTTCATCCGCCGCGAAACCGAAATTGCGGACGGTGAGATTGAGGTCGGGATAGGCGCGATGAATGAAGGTTTCCAGCCACGCATGGTGCTGTTGCCGGTCAGCCAAGCCGCTTCCCACGATGGCGATGTTGTCGCCCTTCTTCAATTGAACCAAGGGTTCCGCGGCGTACGCCGTGCCTACGCAAACGACGCTGACGCTAGCCAAACCAAGAGGAATAGATCGGGAGAAGAAGCTCATGGGTTAAAAACGGGTTTGCAAAAGCATTTTATTAGCCAAAAAGTGCCTAAGAGTCAAATCTGCAAGGCTTACGTGTCCGACAGATCTGAATCTTTCGCTGGTTTCCGCGCGTTCATCCAGTCGCCACAATGGGTGACAACGCACGAATTTTTCACTGAAGGTTTACGTTACACTGGTGGTATTCCTTCCCGCGCACCCGCTTCGCCATGTTTCGTCTCGCTCTTGTTTTGCCGCTGGTGACCACGCTCCATGCGGGCGTCGGTATCGACATTGATGCCTTCGGGAAGAGTCTCGGCGGCTGGAACGTCAAATCGAAGTCCGCCTGTGACTACGATCTTTCGGGGTCGGAATACCGCACCTACAAGCCGGAACTGACGCCCACGCCCGACGGCGGGGTGTTCGCTTCGATCCGGATCGACCATCGCCGTGGCTGGCTGGCCAGTGATGACCACGCGGTGCTGGAAGTTACCATCACCAAGGAAGGGACGATCGCCAGCGCCCAGTCGAATCTGGCGCTCCAGGGGCGCACGATTTCCAGCGACGTGATCCGCACCGGGGGAACCGTCGGTGGCGGAGTTCCGGGAGTCGGGGCAGCGGTGAAGGTTGGCGCTGACCTGACGGCGGACCTTTCCTCGAAGCTGCTGCGGGAAAAAGTGGTCGAACCCGGCCGGGTGAATTTCCCGGCGGCGGTGCGGCACAACTATAACCTTCTTTTCCAAGCAATCCGGACGGAGGCCAACGCGGTGGCGGCAACTACCGCCGCGCCACCCGCCGCCGCCACACCATCTCCCGCGGCACCACCAGCCGCAGCTACACCATCTCCTGCCGCTCCGGCGGAAGCGAAGCCCGCCGAGGTCAAAAAAGAGGAGCCCAAGAAGGAAGAGGCGAAGAAGGATGAGCCGAAAAAAGAAGAGCCTCCCAAGCCAGCGGCTCCCGAGTCTTCCAAGCTCGAGGTGAAGAGCGTCAGCGGCGAGACGATCCAGCTGAAGAAGTAGGCCGGGAGAAGAAGTGCGTGGCGGATACGCCAAGCTTAACAAGAACGGACGGGCTAATGCCCGTCCGTCTTGCGTTTCAGGTTGGCAGAATGACGGCCGTTCAGGGCTTCAATCGGAAGAAGCGCTTCTGCGCAGCATTGGCATCAATGACCAGCGGGCTACCGAGCGGGATGTCCGTCCACGGCGGCTGAAGGTTATCCGAATATTGCATGACGCCAACCGGCCAGGTCAGGGTCATCAGGCTCGGAACGCCGCCGGTGACTTGCAACGAATCAATCTCCCAACCCGGCGGATTGAGATTGCCGATGGTGTTGTTGTCATAGGCTGCGGCGAAGCGGAATTGCACCCTGTCTCCCACGGCTGCCGTAGCAACGGTGCATACGCTGGTGAGGTAGGCAGGATGACCCGTGGAGTTCCCCATGAAGGCATCCAAGCCCTTGAGTGAATGCGTCACATCTCCCGGCACGGTGCTATTGTAGCCGTTCTGCGTGAAGGCCGAGTCCGGCATGTTTGTGAAGGCAGCACCATTGATGCTGACCTGCACGTTTCCAGCATCGAAGTTTTCCTCGAAGCTATAACGATGGGTGAAGCTCAGGGACACCGGGCCGGCTTGGCTCACCTTGTAAATCGGGCTGATCAGGAACGAGGTATTGTCCTCTCCGAAGCCCGTGGCCTGTCCGGAACTCCGCCAGGAGCCCGGTGAGAACGCCCAGTCCGTCTCGGAAGTCACCGGCGCACTCACGGAGAAGCCTCCGTTGTTGCTGTTGAAATCCGAGATCCCATTTACCGGTGGCGCGGTGGTAGCGATCGTCGGCTGCGGATTGAAACCAGCCTGCACCATCACCACGGAGCTCGAGACGATCGTCACCGTGTAGCCTGCGGGCACACCGGTCACGTTCGGCAGGGTTCCCGTAAGTGCACCGCTGCAAGAGATCAGCTCATAGGACGAGGCGGTCACTCCACCGCCAAGGACGCTAAGATTGATTTGCGATCCCGAACTCAAGGTCAGATTCCCATTCACGACGAGCTTGTCCGCCGCAGTGCCATCGATCTCGCAGAGATAGGTTCCGCTCAAGGTGGTCGCGGTCGCACCGAAGCTGCCCACCGAGGGACCGGGAGCAATGGTGGCACCCGCGCTGACGATCAGGGGACCCGAGACCGAACCAGTGGCTTCAAGCGTCCCCTCATCCACGCGGAGGGTTCCGGAGTAGCCATGGGCGATATTATCAGCCAGGCGCAAGGTGCCGGCACCGGCTTTCGCCAAGGTGCTGGTCGCACCATTCTCAAGCTCGGTGCCGATGGTGAAATCAACACCGGAGGCGACGTTGTCCACGGTGATGGTGTGAGTTGCCGTATCTCCCGGGATGGCGATACCACTGTTTCCAGCATTGGTTCCCACGCCCATGGTGATAGCCGAGGCTGTGGTGCCGGTTACGTTGATATTACCATTCAGTTGGAAGCTCTCCGTATCATAGGCACTGCCTTGTCCGGAGTAGGCCAGCATGATCGTGCTTCCATCCAAACCGAGCGTGCCCAGGTGAGCGTGGCTTTGGCCACCGACGCCAATGGCATCGCTGCCACCCGAGACGATGTTCATGGTGGCCTGGTTCAGATTGAAATTAGCGGAGTTCGCTCCCGTCGGCAACGCGTTGACACCGCGGATTTCGACCGTGGCGCCGGGGCTCACGCCAACCACCTTGCCAGCGGCCAGACGGTTTGCCTGCTGGCTGCCGTCGAAGGCGAGCGTGCCGGACGCAACCGTGATCGTTCCGCCGATGGTATTCGGGCCATTCAGCAGGACGGTTCCATTGCGATCAAAGGTCTGGTTACCCGGTCCGCCGATGACGGCCGTGGCACTGGTTGCGATGTTCCCGGTGCCCGTGAATTTCATCAAGCCGCTGGTCACGGTCGTCGGGCTGTCAAAGGTGGTGCCCGCGGCCTGGTTCACCTCGAAGGTGCCGCCCTGGACCTTGACCTGGCTGATCGGCGTCAGGCTTCCATTGGTGCCATCGCCAACCCGCAAGGTGCCCGCGTTCACCACGAGATTGTCCATGTTCACGATGTCATTCGCGAAGGTCACCGCTGCCGCGCCATCCTTCGTCAGCGTTCCGCCAGGCAGGCCGCTGATGAGCCAGGGGCCCGTAAAGGTGTAGTCCTTTGTCGCATTATTGAAGTTCACCGCCCTTGGCACGACGTCGGTAGCAAGCGCCACGGCTGTGCCTGCGGAGGAGTCATCGAAGAAAACCGCAAAGTCATCCGAGTAAGTCGAGGTGGTACCGGCGGTGTAGGTTTTCCAGTTGCTGGTGGTACCGATGTCCCATGTCCCCGGAGAAGTCGCGGAGGACCACTTCAAGGTCGGCGTGACGAAGACCTCGGTAGGATCGCTGGTTACGTCGCCCGCCGCATTGGTGACGGTCACGGTGTAGACGTAGGCTGCCTCCGGAGGAGTGTTCGCGGCTGCGGCGGGAACGGTGTAGGTGCGCGAGGTGGCACCCGGGATCGGATTGTTGTTCAGCTTCCACTGGTAGGTGAAAGGCGGCGTGCCCGTGGGATCGATGGATAGCGTGTAGGGCTGACCTTCCGCGATGTCACCGGTGGGCGACACGGTCGGGAAGAGTTCCACCAAACCCGGCGGCGTGTTACCCAAGGCAGCATCATAGAGCTGCTTCACGCGGCCCGGGGTCACGGCGCGGTCGAAGATGGCGACCTCGTCGATTTCCCCGCGGAAGTAGTCGCCGGTGGGACCGAAGATGCCGCCACCGCCGATGTTGAAATTGTACGTCGAGTTCCCGTAGTTCGACACCACGGAGGCGATCGAGGTGACCAGATTCCCGTTCAGGTACATCTGCACCTTGGTGCCATCCGCCACGTAGGTGATGAAACCCCACTGATCATCCGCGAAGGGATAAGGAGCCGGAGTGATGACCTGCCCTGAAGCAGAACTCCAGGCTTCGATCTGAGTTCCGTTGCCAGCATCGCCGAACTCCAGCAGATCGTTCTGGCCGAAGTAGCCGCCGCGGGTCGAATGGACCGCACCTCGCTTCACCCAACCCATCACCGTGAAAGAGGTGCGGTTGTTGAGCAGTCCGAGGCTGCTTCTCACGAAGCCGTCTGCATTCGGAAGGGCGACCGCGGAGTTGCTCGCGCCGAAGCCCAGGAAGCCAGAGCCCGAGGAAGGCCCGGTGGCCGAATTCTTCGCGCCGGCAATGTAGCCGCCGTCTGCCGCGCTGCCCAAGGTTCCGAGGTTGTCGGCAGCCGGGGGGGTGCGCGGGACATAAGCCGCTTCACCGAGACGCCAGTAGCCGACCGGGGAATCGGCGGCCACATGGCCCGCGTAGCCGGCGGGATTATTGGTGCGCTCGTTGAAGCGGGCGAGGATCCGGGCTGGCGGAAGCGAGCTTGGGAAAAACGCCACTTCATCCACCGAGCCATCGAAGGTCCGGTTCGGCGAAGAAGTGCCGCCGATCACAAAGGGAGCGTTGTCATTCGCTTCATATCCATTGGTGACGGCTCCGGAGTTCACGGCCACGCCGTTCACATAAAGCGTCATGGTACCATTCGTCCCACCCGAGTAGGTGAAGGCGAGATGCTGCCACTGCCCTGCGGTGACCGTGCCACCGGTCATCGCGGTGACGTTGTTCGCGGCGGCCTTGTTGCCCATCCGGAGTTCCCATGTCGCGCCGTTCTGATAGATCAAATAGCCGGCGCGGCCGGTGGTGAAGCTCATGGAGTTCACCGGGGAAAGCAGGGTCGAGGTGTTCCGGCTGGGCAGCACCCAGCATTCCACCGTGAAGGGATTGGTTCCGGACTGCGACGGATTAAGCGCCGCATTCAGCGGGATGTTGACCGAGCCGGTATAAGCCACGGTATCAACGGGCGTATTGTTCAGGAAAGCCACGGCGGTGTCCCCGGCGATGGCTCCTGCTACTCCGCGCGAAAAGGTGCCGAGATAGCTACCATCCGCCACCGCACCAAGACTTCCTGCATTGATTGCAGGGCTCGGGAGGTCGGCGGTCGCTACCCCGTCATCGAAGCGGTAGTAGACGATCGGGTTTTCGCTCATGACCTCCGTCTGGTAGTCGGCACGGGCCGAGGGGAGGAGTAGAGCCGAGAGGGCCGTGGCGATGAGCGCCTGCCCGGAATATCGCTGTACGAATCGGGATACGTGATGAGGTCTCATGGGGCTTTTGCTTTGACCGGCGGCCTAGGAAGGTGACCGCCGGGGTGCGATTTGGGCCATGCAATCGAGCCGTGCAGGCGGGTGTAGGGGCACCCGGGCAGCGCTTCTCAATGGCGGCATGCACTTCAATTCATTACGGCTCAAAAAAGAGACTTATGAACCTAATGCACACCTAGCACGCTGAGCATCCTCACTTTAAAAATCAATAACTGACTTAAACTGCCTTATCGAAGCTGAATGACAGATCGGGTCAATCCGCTAACAATGAGCAGATTGCAGACCAGAAAAAATCGGTTTGGCGGAGCAAAAGCAGATCACAAAGGGAACGGCGGACGCTTAAATAAATCGCCGCATGGATCCTACGGCCGCTTTGTGAGCTGATTCTTGATTTCCCGGACCAAGGATTGGAGACGCGAACCTGCTTGAGGGTCCCCGGGCTGCGGGTCGAAGCGCAGGCCATGATGGATCCTGACAGCTTCCGCCAAGAGTTCCGGACTCGAAATCCTGGGGGACAATTGCAAAAGCCAAGAGCCCAAGGGCAGACCGGGTGGACGTTCACCCAGCACCTTCCGGGCGGCCTTTTCCAAGGAAAGGAGCGGGGTCTCCGCGAGCACCACCGGTCCGCGCTTCTTACGCTTGGTGGCTTCCAACTGCTGGCGGGATTTCCAGAGATTCCGGCCAAGGAAGCCGAGGCCGATGAGCACCGGGGTGAGGAGGATCGAGGTGATGATCGCCATGTGGCCAGGCTGGTCACGCCAGACCAAGAGATCCTCGCGCAGCCGCTGCATCGCGTCCTGGAAGCCTTGGAACCGGGACATCCGCGGGGTCTCCATGCCGGTCCAATCGGGAGGCGTCAGGTCAACATCGAACCACTGTTGGGATGCTTCGTCCCAAGCCCGGCACCAGGCGTGAGCGTGGGTGCCGCGGATCACGGTTTCTCCCGTTTCTTGATTCCGCTCCACGACCGCAAAGCCCGAGACGTAGCGCGTGGGAATGCCCGACTCACGTAACAACAAGGCGGCTGAGGTGGCGAAGAATTCGCAATGCCCGGCGCGGGTGTACTGGAGGAAGGTGGCGATCAGGGTCCGGTCTTCATCCCTCAGCACGGACCGCAACCGTTTGTTCTGGCGCAGCAAACCCTCCAAATCCCGGGGAACCGAATTGTATTTCGAATAACGGAAGTTCGATAGGAAGTATTCCCGCAAGCGCTCGATCCGCTCAATGGTACTGCCATCGCGGAGACCCAGCTCGTCCACGATCTCCGCGAGCACCTTCGCCTCTTTGGGCGGAATCGAGAGGTCGGGTTGAACCAATCTCCACTTGGGCCGACCCGAGGGAATCATCGATCGCCACGGCCAAGGCCGACCTTGGAACTTCCCATCCCGGAGGAGGTTCCGCTCGGCGTCGGAAAGATGGATCACGCTCCAGCCGCGATTCCTACCTGAAGGCTTCGTGTCAAAGGCACGGATCGATCCCATCCGGGAATAAGCCTTTCCCTCGGAAACAATGGATTCCCAAGGCGGGGCCTCGGTAGCGAACTCGTCCCCCCAGAGCACCCTGGCATCGCTCACCGGTTGGGACGGTTTGATCTTAAAAGTGCCGAAAGAGTTCCGCTCCAATTCCTCGAAAGCAAACTGGTGGAGGCTGGCCGCATTCGCTGGCAGAGGGAAGAGGCCACCGCGATCAGGGACCACGCCGCGGATCTTGAAACGGTTGAGCTGCGGATCGATCGCTACGCTTTGATTCGGCAATCCGGGCGGGCAGATCTGGAAGCTGTCCTCCGGGTCGTCGGGATTTGCGGGATTGCCCAGTTCGGGGAGGGCTTCGAAGTCCTTCGCATCGGTATTCCGATCGCGCGGGATCTGGGCCTGCCAAACCGTCCCGGAATAGGTGTTGTACGATGCCACCCGTAGCAGACGGGGAAGCGGACCTTTTTCCTGAATGAGCCGCCAAACAACCTCGGGAGACTGCTTGAGCTTTCCCATGTCACCGATGGAGGTATTCCTTTCGCGGGCATTGTTCAGGGTCGGATCACTGTCCGGCGAAGAGTTCCCCGTAGTGGCATACATGTAGAGCGCGGTAAGGCCCCTTTGGCCACCGATCCCCCCGAGAGCACAGAGCAAAAGGACAACAACCGTCGCCAATCCCACCGACTTCCAATTCATGGAGACGAAGGCCCAGAAGACGATGAGGATCAGCCCGGGGTAGAACCAAGGAGCACCTGCATTCTCGCCTAGGCTACAGGCGAGCAAAATCCCGCAAAGGTAGGCATAGCCGAAGCTGAAGCGGACTTCCCGATAAGGAAGGCCATGCGCCAAGGCGTGAGCGCGGCGGCGGCGCACCATCATCGAGAAAGTGGAAAGCGGCAAAGTACGAGAAGTCCCGTAGGACTGCACGAACTGCAGCGGAAACATGATCACCGGCAGCCAGGTGAAGACGCGCGACATGGCGGTAAGCCGGGAGCCGCCCTGCAGGAGCACCAGCACCATGGCCATCACCAGAAAGAGCACGGCAAGCCGCCATGCAACCAGCGCGGCCTTTTCCCCGAAGGCCCAGCGCACGCGGGTCCAATTCGCCCCTTCGATCAGGAGCGCGCAGATCAAGCCGGGAACAACCCGCTCCGTGATGGCCGCCCAGAACAAGATCGCCAAGCCAAGCAGATAGCGTGGAGGTCCCTGGGTCACGTCAGGTAGGGAGCCGGGCTGGGGTTCATGGCTGGAGCTTCGCACAGTTCGTGGGGGTCGCCAAATTCAGAGCTGCCGGGGAAGGCGCATGAGATCCTTTTCCAGCTCCGCATGCCGGAGGAAATGGCAGCGCGGCGCGGCAGCATGCTTGTCCCGGACGATGATCAGGGCGGAGGTTTCGATTCCGGCGCGGTTGAGGCGGGTCAGGAATTTTGCGCGGCTTTCCGACCAACCGGAAAACACACACAGGCAGCCGGCAAGGTCCTCGCCATGACGAAGCACCAGCCTTGCCAACGATTCGAAGTCTTCCTCGGAAGAACTCTCCACGCCGGCGAGCACCTCGAGCAGGGTCTCCGCCCGTGCGATGCCTTGGCCGGCGGTGATGACGCGCTCGTGGCCGGCGATGAACATCAGGTCGATCAGCGATTCCTTGGCATCGACCGCCACGACAAAGGAGGCGGCGACCGAGACTGCGTCCTCGAAGAGGTCTGCATCCACGGGATCCGGGAAGGTATCGAGGATCAGCCCGTGGCGCGGGAAGAAGGTGTCCTCGAGTTCCTTTACCACCGGCTTCCCGGTGCGGGCCCACGTGGCCCAGTGGATGAGGCGGAGAGGATCGCCGGGCTGGTAATCGCGCAGGCCGGTGAACTCCCCCGTGGCACCCGCGTGCTTGGCCACGGCTTCGCCGCCGGGCTGGAAACGCGCGCTGCCGGGAAGCTCGAAGTGGGGCAAGGGAAAGCGCCGGGGCAGCACGGCGAGGCTGGAAGCCGCGGCGGAAATCTTCTGGCAGCGCTGGAAGAGTCCGAGAGGGTCCGGGAGCAGGACGCGCAGGTCATTCATGCGGATGACCCCGCGACGAAGGGGGGTCAGGGTGACCGCGACCTTGGTGAAGCCGCCCGGCTTCAGCCGCCGCACGAGGACACCGCGCCCGCCTTCAAAGAGCAGGCGGGATTCCGCAAGCCAGTTCCACCGATACCAAGCCAAGCGACGATCGAAGACGTTCCGCTCCTCTTCACCGGGTTCACGGCTGCCGAAATAAACCGCCATGGACGGGCGAGGGTCCGGCGGGGTCTCGATGAGTTCGAAGCGCCGCAGCGATCGCTTGCGAAGATTGCGGACGGAAATGTGATAGGTGAGCTCCTGACCTGCGGTCGCATGGGCGGGCAGATCCCGCAGAGCCTCCAGCTTCGCGCGCCGGAAAGGCAGGGAAAGCAGGGCAACGACCGAGAGCGAGCAAGCCAAGGCGAAGGACTGATAGACCGATGCTTCCGGATTTCCCGCGGCAGCCCCTGCGGAAACGACGATGACGAGGAGAACGCCGATACCCGTCGGACGAATGCGACGCTTCAGGAAGAAATTGAAGGCCGTGCCGAGTGAGTAGGTCCGGTACTGGAAGCGCTGGAGGAATGACCAAGGGCCGGTCTTTTTCACCGGTGGGCGGATTCCTGGTGGCGGCTGGGGTGGCATCGGCGCTTTCCCGAAAACTTCATCGGCTTCCGGGCAGACGCCAAGGGGAAAACCTTTGGGGCGGGGAAAGGAGGGCTGAATCCGCGCCTGTTCCGCCTGCTATAACAAAGAAATTAACAGGCGAGGAGGGGGAACGTCGAACGTCGAACTTCCAACATTGAACGTCGAAGTGAGGAGGTTGAAGGCGGGTCGAAAGCATGCTGGTGGGAAGTTTGGCGCATGCGCAGGTAGGGTTCTACTGCCAAGGAGCGTCCCATTGGGGTTTGGGTGGAGGAGGGCGTGTGCAGACCACCCTTGCCTACCATCCAAGCGAGCCGGGAGGCTCGCGGTCCCAGGGAGCATCCGGTATTTCGGAGCCGGAGGTGTAAACGATGTCCCCATACAGGTGTTAACCCTGTACCCGTTCTGTGAAGGGGCGCTTGTTCCTACCCTGGAAAAGAAAAAGGGCGCTGCTCGCGCCCCTTTCCTTGAATCTATGTCGCCGAGGGAAGGATCAAGCGTGGTACTCCTGGATCGACTTCACGGTGAGCTCCTTCTCCTTGAGGGAGCGGATGGCTTTCACGGAGGCGACGGCGGCTGCGAGGTTGGTGCAGTGGCTGACCTTGTTCGCGACGGCACCAGAGCGGATCTTCACTTCATCCTCGCGGGCGGCGTGGCCGCTCGGGGTGTTGATGATGAAGCTGATTTCCCGGTTCTTCATCATGTCGATGACGTGCGGGCGGCGGCCTTCGTTGAGCTTGTAGAGGCGGTGGCAGGGGATGTTCTCCGCCTGGAGGCGGTCACAGGTGCCGCCGGTGGCGTAGACCTGGAAGCCGAGGTCGACGAGCTCGCGGGCGATGCCCATGGCTTCCGGCTTGTCGCGGTCGGAGACGGAGAGGAAGACATTCCCGGAGGTGGGCAGCGGGTTGAAAGCGCTGGTCTGGCTCTTCGCGTAGGCCATGCCCCAATCCGGGTCGATGCCCATGACTTCACCGGTGGAGCGCATTTCCGGGCCGAGGACGATGTCGATGCCGGGGAAGCGGTTCCACGGGAAGACGGCTTCCTTCACGGAGAAGTGCGGCGGGATGACGGTCTCGGTGAAGCCGAGCTCCGGCAGGGTCTTCCCGACCATGATCTGCGCGGCGTACTTCGCGAGCGGCACCCCGGTGGCCTTCGAGACGAAAGGCACGGTACGGGAAGCCCGCGGGTTCACTTCGATCACGTAGAGCTGTTCGTCCTTCACAGCGAACTGGATGTTCATCAGGCCCTTCACCTGAAGCTCGCGGGCGAGTTCCTTTGCGGCGCGGGTGATCTCGGCCTTGATGGCATCGGAGAGCGAGTAGGCGGGAATCACACAGGCGGAGTCCCCGGAGTGAATGCCGGCCTGCTCGATGTGCTGCATGATGGCACCTACGACGGCCATCGTACCATCCGAGATGCAATCGACGTCCACTTCGGTGGCGCCTTCGAGGAAGCGGTCGACGAGCACCGGGCGATCCGGAGAAACGTCCACGGCCTCGCGCATGTAGCGGCGCAGTTCGGGCTCTTCGTAAACGATCATCATCGCGCGACCGCCGAGGACGAAGGACGGGCGGACCAACACAGGATAGCCGATGCGATTGGCGATGGCAGCGGCCTCGTCTTCGGAGACGGCAGTGCCGGCTTCCGCCTGCTTCAGGCCGATCTTATCAAGGAGCGCGGAGAAGTGCTTGCGGTCTTCGGCGAGCTCGATGCTTTCCGGAGAGGTGCCGATGATCGGCACGCCGTGGCGCTTGAGGTCCGCGGCGAGATTCAGCGGGGTCTGGCCACCGAACTGCACGATCACGCCATCCGGCTTCTCCTGGTCACAGATATTGAGAACGTCTTCCAAGGTCAGCGGCTCGAAGAAGAGCTTGTCCGAGGTGTCGTAGTCGGTCGAAACCGTTTCCGGGTTCGAGTTCACCATGATGGTCTCGTAGCCGAGTTCCTTCAGGGCGAAGGCGGCGTGGACGCAACAGTAGTCGAACTCGATGCCCTGGCCGATGCGGTTCGGGCCACCACCGAGAATGATGATCTTCTTCTTGTCCGACTCACGGGCTTCGTTTTCGTCACCGTAGGTGGAGTAGAAGTAAGGCGTGTAAGCTTCGAACTCCGCGGCGCAAGTATCCACGAGGCGGTAGGTCGGGATGATGCCGCGGGCCTTCCGCTCGGCGCGGATGGTGTCCTCCGTCGGGACATCCACGACGGCGCCTTCGGGCTCGGCACGCGGCGGTGCGCCGGCTGGCTGATCCTTCTCACCGTGGATGGAGGCATCATGGATGGCAGGCGCGTGGGCGCGGGCCATGGCGATCTGGCGGTCGGAGAAACCGAGGCGTTTGGCATCCTTGAGATCGAGGGTCGCGAGGTTCTTGCCCTCATCGGCGATCTCCTTGAGGTGATGGAGGAACCAAGGATCGATGGCGGTCGCTTCGAAGACTTCATCGATGGTCCAGCCATTCACAAAGGCGGTCTGGAGCCAGAAGATGCGCTCGGCATTCGGCACGGCGAGCTTGCGCTCGATCTCATCGCGAGAGGCGCCGTGCATGTCCTTCTTGTCGAAGCCAAAGCCCCAGCGGCCGGTTTCCAGCGAGCGGAGTGCCTTCTGCATCGACTCCTTGAAGGTGCGGCCGATCGACATGGCCTCGCCCACGGACTTCATGGAGGTGGTGAGCACCTGGTTCGCCGTCGGGAATTTCTCGAAAGTGAAGCGCGGGACCTTGGTGACCACGTAGTCGATGGTCGGCTCGAAGGAGGCCGGGGTTTCGCGGGTGATATCGTTCGGGAGTTCGCCGAGGGTGTAGCCGACGGCGAGCTTGGCCGCGATCTTCGCGATCGGGAAGCCGGTGGCTTTTGAAGCCAGAGCCGAGGAGCGAGAGACGCGCGGATTCATCTCGATGACGATCATGCGGCCGGAGACCGGATCGATGGCGAACTGGATATTCGAGCCGCCGGTCTCGACGCCGATCTCACGGATCACGGCGAAGGAGGCATCCCGCATGATCTGGTATTCGCGGTCGGTGAGGGTCTGGATCGGGGCCACGGTGATCGAGTCACCGGTGTGCACGCCCATGGGGTCGATGTTCTCGATCGAGCAGATGACCACGCAGTTGTCGGCGCGGTCGCGCATGACCTCCATCTCGTATTCCTTCCAGCCGAGGAGGGATTCCTCGATGAGGACTTCCGAGACCGGGGAGAGATCGAGGCCGCGGAAAACGATCTCCTCGAACTCCTCGCGGTTGTAGGCGATGCCGCCGCCCTGGCCGCCGAGGGTGAAGGCCGGGCGGATGATGAGCGGGAAATTCTTGCCGGTGTAGGCGGCGATTTGCTCGGCCACGGCGCGGCCTTCCTCCATCGTGTGGGCGGTGCCGGACTGCGGCACGTCCAGACCGATCTTCAGCATCGCATCCTTGAAACGCTGGCGGTCCTCGCCTTTGTCGATGGCATCGGCATTCGCGCCGATCATCTTCACGTTGTGCTTGTCCAGTACGCCGGACTTGAAGAGGGACATCGAGGTATTGAGCGCCGTCTGGCCGCCGAGGGTCGGCAGCAGGGCGTCCGGCTTCTCGCGGGCGATGATTTTTTCGACGACTTCCGGCGTGATCGGCTCGATGTAGGTCCGGTGGGCGAACTCCGGATCGGTCATGATGGTGGCCGGATTCGAGTTCACCAGGACGACCTCGTAGCCCTCCTCGCGCAGGGCCTTGCAGGCCTGAACCCCGGAATAGTCGAACTCGCATCCTTGGCCGATGACGATGGGACCGGAACCGATGACGAGAATCTTGTGGATCGAGGTATCTTTAGGCATGGCGGGACGGAGCTAGCTGGCGGGCGTGCGGAGGCTAAATTTCGGGGTGTTTCGCAGGGTCAGCCGGGGATGTAAAGGGTTGGATTGGCTCGATTTTAGTCAGCCATCCCAAAGCGTCCGCTCCAAGCGGGCCTCCAGTCCCCTCCCCTAACGCCTTTCCAAGCCGGGAGGCCGCCAATCCTTCTTCATCGGACTGATCGCCGGGGTGGCGGGGGCGGCCGGTGCGGCGGAATTCTCCGGGGGTGTGGAGGGAGCCAGGCCTTGCGAGTGACTCCGGAAGGCCTTCCGAAGCTCTTCATGCTCCATCTGGCCCAGCTCCCGCTGGACCATCTTTCCGTCCCGATAAAAGCGGATTTCCGGCAAGTCGGAGACATTCTCCGACGCCGCAAAAGCCTTCGAGCGCTCGGAATCGATCTTTGCGACCACGGCGGTGGAGGAAAATTCTCCTGCCGTCTTGGCCAGGACCGGCTCCATTTCCTTGGAAACGCCGCACCAGTCCGCGACGAAGACCACGACCACCAGCTTTCCCGGGGTCTGGGTGAAGGGCTCGTAGGAAGCGGCGTCGATCTCGGTGAGGGGAACCGGAGCGGAGCTGGCAGCGGACGCGTCCTTTCTGGCGGTGGCCGCCATCAATTGCTTGGCCTTTTCACATGAGGCGGCGGTGAGGACCGCGACAAGACTCAGGCCAAGGAATGCTCTCATGGTGGAATCCGGTGCTCAGGGATTGCCCGGTGCCGCCGGCTTCTTGGCGGGCGTCATGTCGAGAACCGGCTGGCCACGATCCCGCTGCATTCCGGGAACCTCCGGCAACCAATTTTTGTCCATGCGCTTCACGCCGACGGTCAGCATTTCATCGATTTTGGCTTCGACGATCTTCGGATCCGTTTGACCCACAAGATCTCCGATCTTCCGGCCCTCCGCGTGGAAATCGAGGTGACCGGCGAATTTTGTCAGATCGTGTCCCACGCCTGCGGCAGTGGCGAGTTCCTGTTCGGCTTCGATATCAAGTTCCGCGAGCTGGATTTTCTCATGGTACTTGTCCTTTTTCAGTTTTTCGAGGACCTGCTCGAGCTTTCCGGACTCTGCATTTCCGGAGACGCGGAGATTCGTGATGGTGATCACCCCCTGCTTCCCCTGGACTTCTTTGATGTTCTCCTTGGTGACCTTTATCGTGGTGCTGCCGAGGGAGGTGCTGCCGAAATTCTCCGGCATCACGAAAAAGTAGCCGCCTGCGGCCGCACCGCCGATCAGGAGGAGGATGAAAATGCGGCGGATCCATGCGCCCGTTTGTTGGGAGGACATGCGTCGGAAGTTATGGGGACAATTAAGAAACGCGAACCATTTTAGCCATTATCGTCCTCCATGGCCGGCTTCGGAAAGAAGGTTCTCCCCCCATTGCCAGCGAGGCACTCCGATGCTAGGCATCGCGGCATGTATCGAGCCCTGCTCCCGCTGCTGCTGGCCGGCAGCCTTCACGCCGCGGAGGAAAAGAAGATCGTGGCGATCTATGACCTTGAGGACGAGCTATCCGAATCCGGCCGCTCCAAGGCGTCGCTGCTGGGGATGGACATGGAGGCGACCCGTCCGCTGACGCTTTTCGACATCACGCGAAGCCTCACGAAGGCGGCCGGCGATCCGGAGGTGAAGGCGGTGGTGCTGGATGCGGACGATGCCAAGCTGAGCCTCTCCCAGATCGAGGAGATCCACCGCCGCCTGAAGGAGGTGCGCGCCGCGGGCAAGGATGTGTGGGTGTATAGCGATAGCCTGAGCAATGCGACGGCGCTGCTGGGTGCGGCGGCCAATCATTTCACGCTGATGCCGGAGGGCGATGTGTCCTTCAGCGGGATTTATGCGGAGTCGATGTACTTCAAGGGCCTGCTGGACAAGGCGGGCGTGGTGGCGGATGTGATCCACATCGGCGACTTCAAGAGCTTCGGCGAGGAGTTCTACCGGACGGGTCCGAGCGAGTTCGCGCAGAAGCAGCAGGAAGAACTCATTGGCGGGATCTACGACCAGATCGTGGGTCGGGTGGCGGAAGGACGGAAGATTTCACCGGAGACGGTGAAGGGGCTGATCGACAAGGGTACCTTCACGACGAAAGAGGCGAAGGATGCCGGACTGGTGGATGAGCTGAAGCACCGCACGGACTTCAATGCGGCGGTGAAGGCGGCCTACGAGGGCGCGAAATTCGACCGCGAGTATTCGCTGCCTGATCTGGATGGCCCGGAGATCACGGGGCTGATGGACATCTTCAAGCTGATGTTCCAAGACGAGAGGTCGAAGGCGGGCAAGGTCGACTATGTGGCGGTGGTGGCGCTGGATTCCGATATTTCGGATGAAACGATCGCTCCGGTGCGCAACGAGATCCTGAAGCTGATGAAGGATCCGCACGCGAAGGCACTGGTGCTGCGCGTGGATTCACCCGGCGGCTCGGCACTCTCCAGCGAGGTGCTGTGGGAAGCGACGGACGAGTGGAAGGCGACGAAGCGGCCCTTCATCGTTTCGATGGGCGGCGTGGCGGCGAGTGGTGGCTACTATGTTTCCGCAGGGGGTGACCGGATCTTTGCCGAGGAAGGAACGATCACCGGCTCGATCGGCGTGGTCGGGATGAAGATGGTGATCGGCGGGGCGCTGGACAAGCTGGGGATCACGACCCATGCGACGCAGCGCGGTGCGCGTGCGGGGGCGATGTCGATGATGAAACCCTACAGCGAAGAGGAGACGAAGATGGTGCGCGACTCGATGCTGGAGGTGTATGGCACTTTCAAGAAGCGGATCGAGAACGGCCGCGGTCCGCGCCTAAAGGGCGAGCTGGAAGGCATGGCCGGCGGCCGGGTTTACACAGGCGCACGGGCGCTCGAACTGGGGCTGGTGGATGAGATCGGCGGCCTGGGCGAGGCGATTAGCTTTGCCGCGAAGGAAGCGAAGATCGATGCGAACTCCGCGAAGCTGGTGCCCGAGCCAAAGAGCGCGCTCGAGGGACTTTTCGCGAAGCCGGAGAAACCGCCGGAAGGCGAGATCGTTCGGATGGGCGTACACCGCTCGCCCGCTGCGGAAGCGGTGATGGCTACGCTGGGCGATGTGAAGCTTTCTACGCTGCCGAAGCCGCTGCGCGAGACGATGACGCGGGCGCTGGAACGTATCGAGGCTGCTTCGGATTCGACGATCCAGCTGATCGGTCCGGATCTGGAAGTGCGAATGAAGTGATGTGAGTTCAGGAGCTTGGCAGGGGAGCGGCGCGCTAACCCGCGCTGCCCTACCATTGATGCCATTGTCCTTGCCCTCGCCTGGCTGCCGGTCCATCCCTGCGTATGAAATTCTCCGCGGTGCTCTTCGATTTCGACGGCGTCCTGGTGGACACCGAGTGGGCCATTTATGAGGCCTGGTACCGAACCTTCCGCACGAACGGTCACCCTCTGCCACTGGAGATTTACACGCAGTGCATCGGCTCGGATTTCGATACCTGGTCGCCGAAGGTTCACCTCGAAGAGCTGACGGGGAAGAGCTTCGACTGGCACCAGCTGGACGAGGCGCGGCAGGTGGAGATCCGGCGTGATCTGGAGCAGGCTGGACCGATGCCGGGGGTGGTGAACCTCTTGGAAAAGCTGAAGGCGGCGGGCATCCCGGCAGCGGTGGTTTCCAGTTCCTCACACCAGTGGGTGGATGGCTGGCTGGAGAAGCTGGGGCTGATGTCTTATTTCAAGACGGTGGTGTGTCGCGGTGACGCGCCGCGGATCAAGCCGGCACCGGACCTGTGGCTGGAGGCGATCCGGAGACTGGAGCTGCCGGCCGGAGAGTGCCTAGCAATCGAGGATTCGCTGAATGGCGTGAAGTCCTCGAAGGCGGCGGGGCTGAACGTGTGGGCCGTGCCTAACCGGACGACGGCGTGCCTAGATTTCTCGCTGGCGGACCGGGTGTGCGCCTCGATCGAAGAGATCGAGGTTTGAGGGACAAAGATCCCGCATGAAGCGTCCCTACCGGACGCGATACTTGCCGCGGCTTTACCCGGACCTCCGTTCCGGGCTTTTATGAGCCGTCCCCTTGGGTGATGGAGGTGCCGAAAGCAAAAGAGAGCCGGGATGCGGCTCTCTCTCTGAAATCGGCTTGATTAGAGTCCCGAAGGGTGGCGCATCACGTGGCCCTTACCAGCACGGGTCTCCGGCTTCCAGCGGGGACCGCTGCGGCCGCCGGGGCCACCGGTATCGAGGCGGAGGCCGGCGACAGTCATGAAGACGTGGCCATTCCGGACATAGACGGTGATCCAATCGCCCTCGCCTTTCTTGCCGTAGTTGAAGTAGCCCTTGCTGGGCATGGAGCCCTTGATCAGGCCGGACTCGCGGAGGACGTAGGAGACGGTGCCGGAGCAGTCGTAACCGCTATCGTTCTGGCGGGCGTGGCCACCGCCCCACTTGTAGGGCTTGTTCTGGAGGCGATTGCCGGCGGCGATGGCGCGCTTTACCTCGAGAGGGGCCTTCTTCGGCGCGTAGGCGATGCCGTTCTTCAGCATGGCGGTGCGGCCGCTTTCAAAACGATAGGAAACAGGCTGTTTCGCCTTCACCTGGCCACCGCAGGAGCTAAGCCCCACGGCAACGGAGAGCAGAGACAGAAGTAGGAAAAGTCGTTTCACGGAGTGGACTTTAAGGATTTCTTAAATTTTTACAAAAAGTTTTTGCCCCTTGATGCTGAGGCCGTTCGCTTAGCCTTGGCTTGCTAGATCGTCGTAGCAGCCGAGGAAAAGCTCGCGGAGGTTGCCGCGGCAATTTGCGAGGCGTCGATCCAAATCGGGCTTAAAACGAGCGACCCACTCGGGAGCGGCGCGCGTTAGAAGCGCTGCAGCGAGCTGAGGATCAGGCTCCAAACGGCAGATGAGCGGCCAAGATCCCGGGGACCAGCGGGCGGCGATTTTTCCGGCGGCATGGCGGGAAGCGCGCCGGAGGAGCAGGCGTTCGCGCCAAGGGAGGTGCTGCTCGCCATCGATCAGGAGAATGCGTCCGCAGCACTCCTCCAAGGTCCGGAGGTCTTCCGGAGAGAGGCGGCGTTTCTCATCATTGAGGAAGATCCGGAGGGGTGGCTGTCCTCTTTCCTGCAGCCGCTTGGCCCATGCCCGGAGCAAGGTGGTCTTCCCCGCTCCGTGGCGACCGCAGATCGCGCCGCGGAAACCGAGGGACGCCCAGCGGCTTTCTAGAAGCTCCCAAGTGCTGCCGATCAAGACCGGATCGAAGGCGAGGACCTTCTCGAGCCGGGCGGGAGCGAAGGGATTTTCGCGAGCGATCATCGCGGTTTCTGGCTGAGGCGGCGGAGTTTGCCCGCGAGCTTGCCTTCGGACTTCGAGTTTTCGATGGGGCGAAGACGGGTGCCGTTTCCGCCGGGTCCCATGACGAATTCTTCAAGCGCGAGCCCGGCGCCGCGACCCTCGACCAATTCCACGGCCCAGACGATGCTGACCAAGGCGCCATCAACGCTCCAAGGCCAGCCGGGGAGATTGAAGGAAAAGGACCGCTGACCCGTGGACTGGTTACCCAAGGAAAGGGTCTCGATGATGTCCGACTCCTCGTCGCCGCGACCGCGGGTGAACCAGAAAAGGCGGAGTTCGAGGTTCCCGGGTTCCTTGTCGAGCTGCCAGCTCACGCTGCCCTCCAAGGCCTGGTAGGGAGCCAACTGCTTTTTCGTGAGCGTGATGGCATTCATGACAGCTCCTCCTTCACAGGGACGCGGACGGTGATTTCGCGCTCGCCGCGGATGTCGGGTAGCCGGGAGACGACGGCGCGTAGGACGATGAACCAGCGCAGGCGGTTGCTCTTCCCATGGAAGGTCGGCATGGCGTCGGAAGGAATCCGGAGTTCAACGTGCCCTTGGTCCATGGCGATCGGGACGGTGGTTTCGAAGAGGAGCTGCTCGTAGAAGAGCGAGGTCGCGGTGGAGGTGCTGGAGCCGTTGCGATAGGAGGCTTCCTCCTTCCCCACCAGATAGAGGGCAAACTGACTGGGGTGCACCGTGCCGCTGCGTCGCCAGCGAACCGGGGTCGAATCTCCACGGGCCAAGTGCGAGTCTTCCATCTGGATCTCAAACTTCGGCCCGAAGAGCGAGAGGACCGAGTAAACCACCGCGGCGGCCACCGCGAGGCCGATCAAGGCGAAGGGCAGGAAGAAGAGGAACCCGAAGCCATCCGCGATACCGGAATTCCGCATGGGTCCCCAGACCACGAAGTTCCAAATGCCCGCGAAGATCAGCAGGAAGACCAATCCGGCGAAGGGGACGTGGCCGATGCGGACCCAGGAGCCGCTCGGCATCGCCGGGACTGCGCCGGTGCGGGTGAGTCGGGAGGCAGACTGGGGTGAAGGTGCGGAGGGAGAAGGATGGCCCGCCGGCGCGGACCGCTTTTTGAAGATCCCCCGGACTCCGAAGATTCCGATCAGGATGAAGGGCAAGGGAAAGAGCCCGAGGAGCCCCCACCAGCCGGCCTCACGATTCATCACAGCGCGCCATGGCTTCCCTGGATCGACGAAGACTTGGATCTCAGTCCCTGGCGGATGGGCATCCACGAAAGCCTGCTTTTTCGCATGCCCGGAGGAGCTGCCGCCCATCAGATCGCGGCGGTTGGACAGGTAGCTGCGGTCCTTGAAGCCATACTGATAAAGCATGTCGACGGCGTAGGTGGTGCCGTCATCGCTATTCTTGCTAACCACCCGGCTCCAAACGATCTGCGCGGGGACCGGAGACCACTGCCGCATCGACCACCATTCCTTCGCTTTCGGAACGACGAGGCCGAAAAGCAGGCCAAGGCCGACCCCACCGAAGATCAGGAAGAGGATCCCGACAATCGCAGGCGATGCCTGACGCTTGCCCGAACCGGAACGGGAGCTGACGGAAGTGTTGGCTTTTCCAAGGCCACCCCAGATCAGGGCCACGCCGATCAGGACGAAGACTCCGCCGAAGAGCGCGAAGGCGAGGCCGCCCCAGATCCCGCCCTGGCCTCCGGGGAGGAGTGCGGCTTCCGCGGGGTTCGCTGGATTCACACGACACTCGGAGCGACTACCGGCGTGCGTGGGCATCATTCCTTCCGGACCTTGGCAGAGGCGCTCGCGGATCTCCGAGAGATCCTCGAATTCATCGCTGCCTTCCTTGTTCGCCCAAAGCTTGGTGCCGCTGAAGAGGGTCCCATCCACCTCATAGTGGAAAAGCAGATCGGCGCGAAACGGAGGATTCTTCGAGGGGTCCGCGGCGATCTCGAAGCGCTCGATGGTGCAAGGCGTCTCCCGCCAGCCATGAACCGAGAAGGTTTTCCACGCCATCCACAGGCCGGCCACGACGAAGATAGAGCTGAAAAGCGTCCAGAAGATGCCGAAGCCGACGAGACCGCAGCCGCCCTTGGTTTCGCCCGAATTGCTCTTCCCCGCGGTTGGCACGCGAGCGGTCTAGCAGATCAGGAGGCCGCGCGCTGCTGGAAAGTCAGGATGTCTTTTCGAGCCACTCCACGAGCTGCGCCAAGGCACGGCCGCGGTGGCTGAGGGCGTTTTTCACTTCCGCTCCGAGTTCCGCGAAGCTGCGGTCGTGGCCTTCCGGGGCGAAGAGCGGGTCATAGCCGAAGCCGCCGGCACCGTAGGGTTGCTCGAGGATGCGGCCTTCGACGGTCCCGCTGAAGTCGGCGAGGACCTGACCGCCCTTTGCCAGCACCATGGTGCAGCGGAAGCGGGCGGCGCGATCGGATTTCCCGGCCATTTCCACCATCAGGCGGGCGTTGTTCTTCGGGTGATTCCCCTCTTCGCCGCCATAGCTGCTCGACCAGACTCCGGGAGCGCCTCCGAGGGCGTCCACCTCCAGGCCAGAATCATCGGAAAGTACCAGTCCTGTCACTTCGCCGCTGATCGCGACCGCTTTAAGCGTGGCGTTTTCAAGGAAGGTGGTGCCGGTTTCATCGACCGCGGGAAGGGCAGGAAAATCGTTCACATCGAGCACCTTGTAGCGATCCCCGATCATTTCCCGGATCTCTTGGGTCTTGTGCGCGTTGCGGGTGGCGATGACCAGAACGGGAAGCTCGGAAGGCATGTCCCGGGGTAGCTGGAGGGAGCTTCCGGGCCAAGAATTTTGAAATATTCGCCCGATGTGCTACGCCTATAACCACGTAATGAAAGCCATCACCTACCTCGCCGCCTTTACCGTCGGAGCTGCCGCCATGGTGAGCTCTGCCTTCTCCAAGGAACTGGAGGGCTGGTCCACGGATCTGGAGAAAGCCCTGGAGCAGGCGAAGAAGGAGAAGAAATCGATCCTGGTGGAATTCACCGGCTCCGATTGGTGCCCGCCGTGCATCGCGATGCGCAAGGCGGTGTTCTCCAAGAAGGAGTTCGTCGATGCCGCCAGCAAGAAGTTCATCCTAGTGGAGCTCGATTTCCCGAAGGCCGACGAAGCGCTGAAGAAGAAAAACGAACCTTACGCGGAAAAGTACAAGATCGAGGGATTCCCGACCGTTATCCTGCTCAATTCCGAGGGTAAGGAGTTCAACCGCTTCTTCGCCTCCGAATACCCGAAGACGGACCTCTTCCTGAAGCATCTGGACGAGGCGCTCGCCAAGACCGAGCTGGATTGAGCGATTTGATTTCACAAAAGCGCTGCGTTGTTCATGGCAGCCGCCCCGCCCGGAGTCGATCCGGGCGGGGTTTTTCTTTTGGAATATCGGCGAGATCCTGCATTCATAACCTCCATGAAAGCGCTCCTTCGCTTGACTGCCATTCTCGTGGCCACCGTTTCCTGTGCCTTAGCAGGCACGGAGGGGTGGATGACCAATTGGGCCGAGGCCAAGGCCAAGTCGAAGGCCGAGAACAAGCCAATCCTGATCAACCTAACCGGCTCCGATTGGTGTGGCTGGTGCATCAAGCTGCACAAGGAGGTCTTCTCTGAGCAGGCCTTCAAGGACTACGCCGCGGCGAACCTGATCCTGATGGAAGCGGATTTCCCGAAGAAAACGGAACTGTCTCCGGAGCTGAAGGCGCAAAATGCAGAGCTGAAGAAGGCCTATCTGAATGAAGGCTACCCGACGGTGCTGCTGCTGGATGCCGAGGGCAAGAAACTGAGCGAGGACATCGGCTATCTGAAGGGTGGCCCGGAGGTCTACGTGAAGACGATCAAGGAGCTCCTAGCCAAGTCTCAGACGGCCCAGAAGTAAAAGGACCTCCAGGAGCATCCCCTTGTGCCCAATCATGAGTCCTGATAGGGGCTGGTGGTGAATCAGCTCCACGACGCGATCCGCAACGGAAATCTCGATGAAGTCTGCCGCTTGATCGATGGCGGGCTGTCCGTGGAAACATTGGATGAAGCGTCGGGGCAAACTCCCCTGATGGCGGCATGCATCAGCCCGCAAGCGGGTCCCGAGATCGTGCGCTTTCTGATCGAGAAGGGGGCAATCGTGAATGCGGCCAAGAAAGCCCAGGAAGCGCCCAAGCTCGCGGATCTGGATGATTTGTTCAGCGACGAGGAAGCCGATCCAGAGATGAAGGAGATGCTGGAGATGGCGAAGTCCTTCTCCGCGAACTATACGCCGGATGTTCCTCCCATGGCGGCGGCGGTGGGAAAAGAAATCAGCTTGGAGAAGCTCGACCTGATGCTCCAAGCGGGGATGGATCCGGCAGCGCGCTCAACCCAAGGCTACACCTTGGCGATCACCGCTGCCTGCGGAGGACGGATGGATCTGATCCGGCACCTTCTGGATACCGGCACCAAAATTGACGGAAGAACGTCATATGGAGAATCGGTCCTGAGTGTCTTCTCTTCAAGGGGACGATTTGACGAGATCAAGGAATTTCTCGAACGGGGCGTCGATCCCGAGCCGCTCCAGTGGACGCCGCTGCTGAAGGCAGCAGCGATTGGCGATCAAGGAGAGCTTGCAAGGCTCATCGAAGAAGGCGCGGACCTCGAAGAGAAGGACTGCTGGGAAAGAACGCCGTTTCTTCTCTCCGTGCAGGCCGGTGACAGTGGAAAAGCTGCCCTGCTCCTCTCGAAAGGCGCGAAGTCAGAGGCCACAGGACGTTGTGCCCATACGGCGGCGCACTATGCCGCCTCTCGCAACGACGCGGCGATGCTCCGGTGGCTCATCGATCAAGGCTTCACCATCAGTGCGAAGGACCAATTCGGCCACACACCGCTGCGTGAAGCCGCTGAAGCCAGCGCTGGAGAGAGTTTCCGCCTCCTCCTGGAGACGGACCAGTCTTGGGGCCGGACCGCGGATGAGCGGAAGGACGTCTTGGATTGTGTGTCTGATCCGGCGCTCGTGCGAGCGATACTGGAGCGTGGTGCCAGCCTCAGCGAGTTCAGCGAAGAGGCGATCCGCAACTTCATCGGCCTCGGCAATGAGGAACACTTGGTCGCAAGCAAAGCTGAGTATATGGCAGGGCGTTTCCCACGCTTCGGAACGGCGAATCCGGAGCGCATGGACCAGCCATTCTGGAAGGCCATGGTACGCTGCGGGTGGTCCGGCTATCAAGGTGCGGCGACCTTTGAAGATTCCTCCTGCGAACGTGAGGACCCGGTCTGGAGCCACAATCGCTTCGGCATGTCGACCACTCCGCTGCCGGACGGACGCTTCGTCCAGATTGCAGGGGAGCACGAGGATCACTACGACCCGGATTTCTGCATCTACAACGATGTATTCATCCATGATGGCAGGGGGACCTTCGAGATTCTGGGTTATCCCAAGGAGGTTTTCCCGCAGACGGACTTTCATAGCGCCACGCTGGTGGGGGAGAAGATCTATATCATCGGGAACCTAGGTTATCTCCACGAACGAAAATCCGGCCACACTCCGGTATTCGCTCTCCATGTGGACAGTGGCGAAATCGAAACCGTGCCGACCTCCGGGGAGTGTCCGGGCTGGATCCATTCCCATGAGGCGATCCTCGAAGAAGCAGGGACGATCCTCGTCACCGGTGGCAAGGTCTGGACGACTGCTTCCGACGGCGAGCAAACCCTTGAAAAACAAGGCGAGAGATATCGGCTAGACCTCGCAAAGGGGGAATGGAGGAAACTCGGGCTGCAGGAACTCTGACAAGGCCTCCCCGGCGGGGTTTTCCTTTTCAAACTTAGGCTCTTCCGGCAAGTTCCGCGGCCCGCCGGGGCCCGGAAGCCCGGTGATGAAAGCTTTTCCCACGTTTCCCACGATCATGTCCGACAAACGCAAGCCGTTCCCCTTCGATGAATTCGAGCCCGCCTGGCAGGCGCGCTGGGATGCGGAGAAAACCTTCCGCACGCCGAATCCCGGCGATGCGGACTTCGATGCCTCGAAGCCGAAGTTCTACGTGCTCGACATGTTCCCCTACCCTTCCGGTTCCGGCCTGCATGTGGGCCACCCGGAGGGCTACACCGCCACGGACATCATCGGACGGGCGAAGCGCCGCCAGGGATTCAACGTGCTGCATCCGATGGGCTGGGATTCCTTCGGCCTGCCGGCGGAGCAGTATGCAATCAAGACCGGCCAGCATCCGGCGATCACGACGACGCAAAACATCGCGACCTTCAAGCGGCAGTTGAAGTCGCTTGGCTTCGGCTACGATTGGGACCGCGAGATCGCGACGACCGATCCGGAATACGTGCGCTGGACCCAGTGGATCTTCCTGCAACTGTATTCGTCGTACTTCAACGAGGAGGAAGGCAAGGCCAAGCCGGTCGCGGAACTGGAAGCGAAGGGTTGGACGCGCGAGCAGATCGATGCGGTGCGGCTGGCCTTCGTGCACGAGGCACCGGTGAACTGGTCTCCGGACCTCGGCACCGTTCTCGCGAACGAGGAGGTCGAGGAGTGGCGCAGCAAGGGCCACATCGTGGAACGCCGTCCGCTGCGCCAGTGGATGCTGCGGATCACGAAGTATGCCCAGCGCTTGATCGATGAGCTGGACCCGCTGGATTGGCCGGAAGGGATCAAGCTGCTGCAGAAGAACTGGATCGGCCGCAGCGAAGGGGCCGAAGTAGATTTCCCATTGGACGGCCACACGGTGACCGTTTTCACGACGCGTCCGGACACCTTGTTCGGTGCGACCTACATGGTGCTGGCACCGGAGCATCCCTACGTGACGGAGATCACGACAGCGGAGCAAAAGGCGGCGGTGGATGCTTACATCGCGGCCTGCGCGGCGAAGTCGGACCTGGAGCGCGGCGACCTGAACAAGGACAAGTCCGGTGTTTTCACGGGGGCCTATGCGACGAACCCGGTGAACGGCGAGAAGATCCCGGTGTGGATCGCGGACTATGTGATGATGGGCTACGGCACGGGAGCGATCATGGCAGTACCTGCGCACGACGAGCGAGACTTCGAGTTTGCGAAGAAGTTTGATCTACCGATCGTGCAGGTGGTCCAGCCGAACGGCGATCAGGACTGGCAGGGCTACACGGACCCGGGCACGGCGGTGAACTCCGGTTTCCTGGATGGACTGCCGACTGCTGAAGCGAAGGCAAAGATCATCGATTGGCTGGAGTCCGGATCGAAGGGCAAGCGCCGCGTGCAATTCAAGCTGCGCGACTGGTTGTTCTCCCGCCAGCGCTACTGGGGTGAGCCTTTCCCGCTGACCTGGAAGGATGGCAACCACTACGCGGTGCCGGATGCGGAGCTGCCGCTGCTGGCTCCGCCTCTGGAAGACTATAAGCCGAGCGGCTCTCCAGAACCGCTGCTGACGAAGGCACGCGAGTGGGTGGAGCTGCCCGATGGCTCGATCCGCGAGACGAACACGATGCCGCAGTGGGCAGGGTCCTGCTGGTACTACCTGCGCTACTGCGACCCGCGGAACAGCGGCCGCTTCATCTCGAACGAAGCCGAGTCCTACTGGGGCGGTGGCGACAAGCCGGGCATGGTGGATCTCTACGTGGGTGGTACGGAGCATGCCGTACTTCACCTGCTGTATGCGCGCTTCTGGCACAAGGTGCTCTTCGACCTGGGCCACGTGCGGACGACCGAGCCTTTCCAAAAGCTGGTAAACCAGGGCCTGATCCTGGGTGAAGACGGCCAGAAGATGTCCAAGTCCCGCGGCAACGTGGTGAATCCGGACGACGTGGTGCGCGAGTACGGTGCGGATTCCCTGCGCCTGTATGAGATGTTCATGGGCCCGCTGGAGCAGGTGAAGCCATGGAGCATGAAGGGCGTGGAGGGAGTTTCCCGCTTCCTGGCCCGCGTGTGGCGCGTGGCCTTCGAGGAAAACCAAGCCGGCGAGTGGGTGAACTCTTCCAAGATCCAGGATGTCCCCTGCAGCGACAAGGCGCTGCTGAAGGTGGTGCACGAGACGATCAAGAAGGTGACCGATGACATCGCGAAGATGTCCTTCAACACGGCGATCTCGCAGATGATGGTGTGCACGAATGCCTTCACCTCTGCCGAGGTGGTGCCGCTGAATGAATTCCGCGCGCTGCTGCACGTGCTGAACCCCTTCGCGCCGCACCTGACGGAAGAGATCCATGCGCGCCTGGGTGGCAGCGCCATGCTGGCCGACAGCGAGTGGCCGAAGCATGACGAAGCCGCACTGGTGACCGATGAAATCGAGCTGGTGGTGCAGGTCAACGGCAAGCTGCGCGACAAGATCGTGGTGGCGAAGGACGCCGACCAGGCGACCGTGGAATCGACCGCTCTCAACACCGCGAAGGTGAAGGAGCAGATCGATGGCAAGACGGTGCGCAAGGTGATCGTGGTGCCCGGCCGTCTGGTGAACATCGTGGCCAACTGATCCACACGGATATGGAGGATGCCCTAGCCGCTATCTCCGCGCGGCCCGCTCTGCACGAGTGGATCGCGACGGAGGGCTGGGGCAGCCGCTTCGACCGGATCACGAGGCTGCGTGGGAATGACTACGCGAACGAACGCAGCATCCGGGATGTCGAGTGGATCGACATCGAAGGCGCGGGCGAACTGATTGTCACCGCTTCGGTCCAAGGGACGCGGCGGAAACCTTACGAGACGTCGGTAGTCCTGCGTGAATCGCGAGGACTCTGGACCGTGGAGAGCGAGTGCACTTGTCCGGTGGGTTCGTACTGCAAGCACGCGGTGGCGCTGCTACAGCTGCTGCGGACGAAGATTGCCGAGCCGCCGCCATCACCCGCGCCTCCTGTTTCCAAGACCGCGCTGGAGCCTGGTCTGGCGAGCTGGCTGGAGGAGCTCGAGGCGGCAGCGACACCGGATGATGCCAATGATGCGGTGAAGTCGGCGGAGACGCGCTTCCTCGCCTACTGCATCGAGCGGGCACCGGAGACGGCGCCGCATGAGTTCGAGTTCATCCTGCGGGTGGGAAACCGCCTGAAGGATGGCACCATCCGCATTCTGGGTGGCCAAGCCAGCGCGGATCCCGCGAAGCCGGCACGCTACATGACGCGTGATGACCTGATGCTGGTGACGCTTTACCGGCAGCGGCATCACCGGCACCGCACATGGAACGAGGTGCCGCTGGAAGGGCTGGGCTGGAGCGAGCTGTTAGATGGAGCGCTGAAGACCGGCCGCCTCTTTTTTGGAACGCCGGGCGATGCTTACCGGGGCTCGTCCGCCTATCAGGCCTTGAAGGCGGGTGAAGCGCTGCCAGTGAGCGTGGCATGGGAATCCCAGCCTGATGGCGGGGCGAAGCCGGTGGTGAGCGGCGTGGGCCCGGAGCTTTCCCTGCTGGCGACCATGCCTCCCCGCTATCTGGATCTGGAGCAGGGGCTAACCGGACTACTGAGAAGCCCGGTGCCCGGGCCGGTGCTGGCGGCGTGGCTGCGCGGGCCCGTGATCCCATCGGAGCGGGTCAAGGATGTGATCGGGCGGCTGGGCTCGATGCCTGCGCTTGCACTGCCCCTGCCACTTGCCTTGGAAACCGTGGAGCGTCCGGCGGTCTCGCCGCGGCCTCATTTGCGGGTGCACCGGCATGTGTTTGCCGATGCCTGGCAGCGGAAGGAGGTGATCCTCGGCGAACTGAGCTTCACCTATGGCGATAGCCCGCGGCTTCACCCGCTGGAGCAGGGCGATCCGCAGCAGCACGCAGCTGTCGTGAACGGACAGAGGATTGTCTGGCCACGGGATCTCCAGGCGGAACGCTCGGCGGAGGGACGGCTGGCATCGGTGGGCTTGGTGCCGGTGCTGAGATCAATCCCTAAGAAGCTGGTGGATGCAAGGACCCGTCACTCGGTGATTGCGGCGCGGCCTTTTCCCACGCACGAGGCGGCATGGGTCGAGATACTACAACATCCGTACTTGGAAGAGCTGAAGCAGGAAGGCTGGGTGATCGAAACCGATGCCAATGCCGGGGTGAGATCGCGGCAGGTGGTGGAGTTCCTGCCACAGATCGAGGCGGACGCGGATCATGGGATCGATTGGTTCCGTTTCGATGTTTCCTATGAGCTGGATGGCAAGCGCTTCAGCTTGATCCCGGTGATTGCGGAGGCGATCGCGAGTGGCTTCACCACCGAGGCTGCGACTTCCGGGTTCATCACGATCCGCTGCGAGGATCCGGCGGATGGCTTCATCCGCTTTCCTGCGAAGGAGCTGATGGAGATCGTCGAGCAGGTGCGGCATCTTTTCCAAGGGAGGACCGGGAGCGGACCAATCCGGCTGGACCGGATGGAGGCTGCTGCGGTGGCGGATGGATTGGAGATCGATTCGTCCGATACCTCACGCGTGCTATCGCGGCTGGGGAAGAACCTGCGCGAGATCACGGCGCTGCCGGAGCTGGCAGTGCCGGATACGGTGCAGGCGGAGCTGCGGCCGTATCAGCAGCAGGGTTTCCGCTGGCTGCAATTCCTCACGGAGCACGGCCTGAACGGAATCCTGGCAGACGACATGGGTCTGGGGAAAACGCTACAGACTCTCGCCCATCTGGCGGCGGAGCATGCGAAGCAGCCGGGCAAGCCATCGCTGGTGATCGCGCCGACATCGGTGGTGCCGAACTGGGCGGCAGAGGCGGCGAAGTTCGTGCCGGACATGCCGGTGGTGATGCTGCACGGGCCGCAGCGGCATGAGGCGATCGACCGCATCCCGGAAGCGGCAGTGGTCTTCACATCCTATCCGTTGCTGAGCCGGGACTTCGCGCTGCTCTCGCAGCAGGAGTGGCATCTGGTGGTGCTGGACGAGGCGCAGCACATCAAGAACCCGAAGGCGGCGGTGGCAGTGAATGCGTGCAAGTTGAAGGCGGCGCACCGACTGTGCCTCTCCGGCACGCCGATGGAGAATCACCTGGGCGAGCTGTGGGGCCTGATGCGCTTCCTGATGCCGGGCTTCCTCGGCGATGAGAAGAGCTTCAACACGCGGGTGCGCAAGGCGATCGAGCGCGAGAGATCACAAGATGCGCAAGCGGCACTGAAGAAGAGAGTCGGACCGCTGATCCTGCGCCGCACGAAGGACGAGGTGGCGAAGGAACTGCCGGAGAAGACGGAGATCATTCACGGGATCGAGCTCAGCAAGCGGCAGACGGATCTCTATGAGACGGTGCGCGCTTCGATGGACAAGCGGGTGCGCGAGGCGATCGAGGAGAGAGGCTTGGCGAAGTCCCACATCATCGTGCTCGATGCGCTGCTGAAGCTGCGGCAGATCTGCTGTCATCCGCAGCTCTTGAAGGTGGAGGCGGCAAGGCGCGTGGTAGAGTCGGCGAAGCTGGAATACCTGAAGGACGAGCTGCTGCCGACCTTGCTGGAAGACGGGCGGCGGATTCTAATTTTCTCACAGTTCACCTCGATGCTGGGGCTGATCCAGGAGCATCTGGAGCGCGAGGGGATCCGCCATCTCAAGCTGACGGGACAGACCAAGGATCGCGCGGCGATGGTGAAGGAGTTCCAAAGCGGCGAGGTGCCGGTCTTCCTCATTTCACTGAAAGCGGGTGGCACGGGGCTCAATCTCACGGCAGCGGATACGGTGATTCATTATGATCCGTGGTGGAATCCTGCGGCAGAGAATCAAGCGACCGACCGTGCTCACCGGATCGGGCAGATGAAGCCGGTCTTCGTTCACAAGCTGGTGTGCCGCGGAACCATCGAGGAGCGCATCCTGGAACTGCAGAAGCACAAGGCGGCGCTGGTGGAGGCGCTGCTATCCGATGATACCTCGAAGCTGACGATCGATGCGGCAACGCTGTCGCATTTGCTGGAGCCGCTGGGGTGAGGCTTGCCGCAGGTCCCGATGTGGCGCAGGGTCCGGCATGCTCCTGCGCGTCTCTTCTCTCTTCTTCGCGGCTGCCGGTTTCCTGGCGGCGGCGCCCACGCTGCCTTACAAGGCTGATTTCTCGCGCTTTCCTTCCAACGATTGGAAGACCTTTGACGGCGAGTGGTCGGCACAAGGCGGTGAGCTGAAGGTGAATGGCGGAACCGGCCCGAAGGCCGTGATCAACGGGCTTCAGGGCGGCGATTTCCAATTGGATGTCGAGTTGCGTCCCGAGTCCGCGGGTGCCCAAGCGGGTGTGGTTTTCCGCGCGGATGACTTTGCCGGCGGGATCGATGGCTTTCAAGGCTACTACGCGGGCGTGAAGGCGGGCGACAACCTCGTGATGTGGGGTGCCACCGATCCGAAGTGGCGGGGCATCGCGGTCCGTCCTGTCGAAGTGAAGGCCCGGCAGTGGTATCACCTGCGGCTGCAAGTGGCGGGGGACAATGCGAAGATCTTCGTCGATGACGAGCCGATCACGGAGAACAGCTGGCCGATCTTCGATGGCGTGGACGCTGCCTTCGCGAAAGGCGGCTTCGCCCTGCGGGCCCTGGATGGCGCGGCTTCCTTCCGCAATCTCGAGATCAAGGCGTATCGCCCGGAGGCGCTGGCAAGCAGCTACACGAATCCGGTGCAAAACGGTTGCGCGGATCCGGTAGTGCTGAAGAAGGACGGGAAGTACTACGCCTATACGACTTACAGCCCGGACTTCCCGACGATGCCGCGGGGGATCCGCCTCTACACCTCGAACAACCTGGTCAACTGGAAGGACGAGGGCTTCGTGCTGAAGAATCAGGATAGCTGGGGTGACTCGCGCTTCTGGGCACCGGACATCGTGGAGAAGGATGGCACCTTCTATCTCTACTACGCTGCGGACGAGCGGATGTGCGTGGCTACGGCCAAATCGCCGATGGGTCCCTTCAAGCAGGAGAAGGAGGCCGCGATGCTGCCGGAGAGCATCCGGATCGACGGTCATGTCTTCGAGGACGATGACGGCCAGCGTTACTTCTACTACGTGACCTTCGGCGCAGGGAACGAGATCTGGGGCGGCAAGCTCAATGAGGACATGGTGAGCGTGGATGCTTCCACACTGAAGCTGATGGTGAAGCCGGATCAGGCATGGGAACGCCACCAGGCACCGGTGACTGAGGGCGCGGAGATCCTGAAGCACAAGGGCACCTACTATCTGACCTACTCCGGCAGCCACTTCGAGAACCCGAACTACGCGGTGGGCTATGCCACCTCCGACAGTCCGCTGGGACCGTGGAAGAAATACGAGGCAAACCCGGTGATGAAGTCGACCGAGTATGCCCACGGGACGGCCCACCATTGCTTCACCGAGTCTCCCGACGGAAAGGAGATTTTCATCGTCTACCACCGCCATCACACGCTGAAGGAGACCGAGCCGCGCGCGCTTTCGATCGATCGCGTGCGCTTCGTGCCGGATCCGGCGGGTGGTCCGGACATCCTGCAGATCCACGGGCCGACGTCATCGCCGCAGCCGCTGCCTTCGGGCGCGAAGTAAGGAGCGTTTTCTCCGGAATTTCACATTCGCAGGCTTGCCCGCATCCCTGAGAGGCCTGCTAGACAAGGAGACACCGTGTTGCTTTCCATCACCAACCGTACGCCAGACGCGACGGACCTCGGCCACTTGCTGCACAAGCATCCGGCACGGGGTCATGAGGTCGAGTTGGCATTTGGGAAAGGTCTTGTCTTCTACAGCATGGCCACGGCGGAGGAATGTACCGCGCACCTGCTGGTAGAGGTGGATCCGATCGACCTGGTGCGCTCGGCGAATGCGAAGCAGGCGGGCTGGGCGCTGGGGCAGTATGTGAATGACCGGCCCTATGCGGCGTCTTCCTTTCTCTCCGTGGCGATCTCGCGGGCCTTTGGCACGGCCCTGAACGGTCGCTGCACGAAGCGGCCGGAGCTGGTGGATCAGCCGCTGGATCTGGAGCTGAAGCTGCCGGTGGTGCCCGCGGGTGATGGCGCGATCCTTCACAAGCTTTTCGAGCCGCTGGGATATCAGGTGACGACGCGCAGGCTGGCGCTGGACCCGGCCTTCGAGTCGTGGGGCGAAAGCTGCTTCCATGAGCTAGTGCTGCGCACGGTGCAGCCGCTGCACGTGGTGCTGAAGCATCTCTTCGTACTGATCGGTGCGCTGGATCGCGCGAAGCACTATTGGGTGGGGCGCGATGAGATCGAGAAGCTGCTCGCAAAGGGAGAAGGATGGCTTCCCGATCATCCGGAGAAGGAGTGGATCGTACGGCGCTACCTGAAGTATCAGACGAGGCTCGCACGCGAAGCCCTCGAACGGCTGGCTCCGGAACCCGAGGAAGCGGAGGATGATGGCGAAGAGCCCGCGGACTCCGGCGCCGAACCGGCGGTGGAGAAGAAGATCTCACTGCACGATGTCCGCTTGGACCGCGTGGCTGAATTGGTCGCCGCACTGCATCCGCAATCGGTCGTCGATCTGGGTTGTGGCTCGGGGAAGCTGATCTGCCGGCTCCTGAAGCAGACGAAGATCCCGAAGATTGTGGGCATGGATGTTTCCAGCCATGTATTGGAAATCGCGCATGACCATTTGGAGCGGATCCCGCCCTTCCAACGCCTTCGTGCAGAGATCTTCCTCGGCTCGCTGGTGTATCGGGACAGCCGGATCCACGGGCACGATGTGGCGACGCTGGTCGAAGTGATCGAGCACCTCGATGGCGATCGCTTGGATGCGCTGGAGGAAGTGGTCTTCGCCGCGGCGGCTCCGCGCCATGTGATGGTGACCACGCCGAACCGCGAATACAACGTGCTGTTCGAGGGGATGAAGCCGGGCACACTGCGGCACACGGACCATCGCTTCGAGTGGACGCGGGCGGAGTTCCGCGAATGGGCGGACCGTGTCGCGGGTGCGCACGGCTATGAGGTGACTTATGAAGGGCTCGGCGAAGAGGATGCCGCTCATGGCGCTCCGAGCCAGATGGCGATTTTCACCCGGAAAGGATAACGATGACCCTCCGCCTTCCAGAGCTGTCGCTGGTGCTTCTCATCGGTCCTTCGGGATCGGGGAAGTCCACCTTTGCGCGCAGGCATTTCAAGCCGACGGAGATCGTGTCGTCGGATGCGTGCCGCGGGATGGTGTCGGATGACGAGGATGACCAGAGCGTGACGGCGCAGGCCTTCGCGGTGCTGGATTTCATCGTGCGGCAACGGCTGGCACTGGGGAGGCTGACGGTGATCGATGCGACCAACGTGAATCCCGAGGACCGGGCAAGGCTGATCGCGATCGCGCGCGAGTATCATTTCCTGTGCACGGCGGTCGTCTTCACGTTGCCGGAGAGTCTCTGCCACGAGCGGAACAAATCGCGGCCGGACCGCGACTTCGGACCGCAGGTGATCAAGAACCAGATCAGCCGGATGAAGCGCGGGCTGCGCGGCCTGAAGAACGAGGGCTTCCGCTACAGCCACTTCCTGCGCACGCCGGAAGAGGTGGACGCGGTGGAGGGCATCCAGCGGGATCCCCTTTGGAACAATCGCAAGCAGGATCACGGGCCCTTCGACATCATCGGTGATGTCCATGGCTGCAATGAAGAGCTGCGCACGCTGATCGGGAAGCTCGGCTATGCGATCGAGGATGATGTGGCCACGCATCCCGAAGGCCGGCGGCTGGTGTTCGTGGGCGACTTGATCGATCGCGGGCCGGACTCCCCGAACGTGCTGCGGCTGGCGATGGCCTCGGTGAAGGCAGGCACGGCGATCTGCGTGCCGGGCAATCACGACATGAAGTTCCTGCGCTGGCTGAATGGCAAGAAGGTCCAGCCGACGCACGGACTCGCGGAGACGATCGAGCAGCTCGAAGCGGATCCGCTGGACCGGCGAGATCTCATTTCCTTCCTCGACGGGCTGGTGAGCCACTTCGTCTTCGACGATGGCAAGCTGGTGGTGGCGCATGCGGGCCTGAAGGAGGACATGCAAGGCCGCGGCTCGGGTAAGGTGCGGGAGTTCTGCCTCTATGGCGAGACAACCGGAGAGCGCGACGAGTATGGCCTGCCGGAGCGGCTTGACTGGGCACGCGACTATCGCGGTCGTGCACTGGTGGTTTATGGCCACACGCCTTTCGCAGAGCCCCGCTGGCTGAACCATACGGTGAATATCGATACCGGCTGCTGCTTCGGCGGGGCGCTGACCGCGCTGCGCTATCCGGAGCGTGAGATCGTTTCCGTGCCCGCGCTGCGGACCTATGCGGAACCGGCGAAGCCGCTGCTCGCGCAAGCCACGATCGATGCGCAGCTGCAGAATGACCGCGTGCTGGATCTGGATGACCTGCGCGGCAAGCGCTACATCGATACGACGCTGCGTCCCGCGATCACGGTGCGGGAGGAGAACGTACTGGCCGCGCTGGAAGTGATGAGCCGCTTCGCCGTGGATCCGCGCTGGCTGGTCTATCTGCCGCCGACGATGTCACCCTGTGGCACGAGCTCGCAGGAGGGCTGGCTGGAGCGGCCGGAGGAGGCTTTCCACTATTTCACGCAGCAGGGCATCACGTCCGTGGTCTGTGAGGAGAAGCACATGGGCTCGCGCGCGGTGGCGGTGGTCTGCCGGGATCCGGAGATCGCGATCAGCCGCTTCGGCCTGAAGCAAGCGCGGAGTGGGGTAATCTACACGCGGACCGGGCGGCCATTCTTCACCGAGGAAGCACTGGAGCAGGCGCTGCTGGAGCGCCTGGCATCGGCCCTTGAGCGCGCGGGCATCTGGACGGAACTCGCCACCGAATGGCTGTGCCTGGACTGCGAGCTGATGCCGTGGTCGGCGAAGGCGATGGAACTACTACAGTCCCAGTACGCAGCCGTGGGTGCCGCGGGGATCGCGCATTCCGCCGCGGCGGCAGAGGCACTGGGCATCGCGATTTCGGAAGATCATCTGGAGCCCGAAGTGCGTGCCATGCTGGAAGGCCTGCAGCAGCGCAATGAATCACGCGGGACAATGCTGGACCGCTATCGTGCCGCGTATCGCCAATACTGCTGGGATGTGGTCACGCTGGATGACTACAAGCTCGCGCCCTTCCATTTCCTCGCGGGTGAAGCCGGTCTTTTCACGGATCGCGATCATCCCTGGCACATGTCACTGGCCGGGCGGCTCCACGAAGCGGACCCGGCGCTCTTCCAGGCAACGCGCTGGCGCGAAGTTTCGCTTGCCGATGAAGAAGCGGTGGCCGCCGCCATCCGCTGGTGGGAAGAACTCACCGCAGCCGGTGGCGAGGGCATGGTGGTGAAGCCGCACGGCTTCATCGAGAAAGGCACGCGCGGGCTGGTGCAGCCTGCGGTGAAGTGCCGTGGCCGCGAGTACCTGCGGATCATCTACGGGCCGGAGTACGATCACCCCGACCACCTGCCCCGCCTGAAGCAACGGAACCTGAGCCACAAGCGCTCGATGGCGGACCGCGAGTTCGCCCTCGGCATCGAGGGGCTTTCCCGCTTCGTCGCACGACGCCCGCTGCGCGAGGTGCACGAGTGCGTGCTGGCCGTGCTGGCGATGGAGAGCGAGCCGGTGGATCCGCGCTTGTAGCCGGTCGAGATTTCCATTTCCCGAACGCCCTTCCCTCGCCCATCCTCCGGGCATGGATTTCCTGGCGAACGCGCGGCGAGTGATCGAGATCGAGACGGGTGCGCTGGAGCGCATGGCGGCGCGGCTGGACGGGTCCTTCGTGCGGGCGGTGGAGATGCTGCGGGAAACCCTCGATCGCCGCGGGAAGATCGTGGTGGTGGGCATCGGAAAGTCCGGAAACATCGGCCACAAGATCGCCGCGACGCTGAACTCCACGGGGGCGACGGCGGTGGTGCTGAATTCCCAGAATGCCCTGCACGGCGATCTGGGCATGGTCTCGGATGGCGATGCGGTGCTGCTGCTTTCCTACTCGGGCGAGACGCCGGAGCTGCTGGACCTGCTGCCGCATGTGAAGCGCTTCGATGTTTTCCTGATCGCGCTGACGGGCAAGACGAACTCGACCCTCGGCGAGCATAGCGACGTGGTGCTGGACACCTCGGTGGATCGCGAGGCCTGTCCGCTGAACCTGGCACCGACTTCTTCCTCCACGGCGATGCTGGTGATGGGCGATGCGCTGGCCATGGTGCTGCTGGAGGCACGCGGCTTCACGGAGGAACAATTCGCGCGCTTTCACCCGGGCGGGGCGCTGGGACGGGCGCTGCTAACGCGGGTGTCCGATATCATGCGGGCGGGCGAGCAACTCGCGGCGGTGTCACTGGGCGCGACGGTGCGGGACGCGCTGGAGGCGATGTCCAAGGCGCGGTCCGGTGCCTGCGTGGTGACGGAGACGGACGGACGGCTGGCCGGGATTTTCACGCACGGCGACTTCGCGCGCTGCTACCAGCGGGATGCCTTCGTGGGAGACAAGTCGGTGGCGGATTTCATGACCCGCAGGCCGATCAGCGTGGAAGCGGATTCGCTGGCCGTGGAGGCCGTGCAGACGATCGGCTCGCACCGGGTGGACGACGTGGTGGTGCTGGACGGCGAGGGCCGGGCGGTGGGCCTCGTTGATACCCAAGACCTCGCCCGTCTCAAGATCGTTTGAACACCAATCATTTCTTGATTCCTTAAGAACTCCAAAGTATTCAGGGCCCCGCGCATGGCGAGGACCCGAAAGAAGCAAATCAAGCTGGGCTCGACCACCTCGGGAGGAAATCGCCGTCGCCGCCGCCAGCCCTTGGGTGAGGCGCTGCGCCGCGCCAATGCCCGGGCGCATGAGCGGGTAAACCGCCGGCTGGGCCAGCGCGATCACAAGCACATCCGCGCGGCGATCGCGGGGACCGCTGCTTACGGCTACGAAGAGCCGCCGGCAGGGATGATGATGCGGATGTTCCGCTGGCTGATCGGGCTGGCGATCCTGCCCTTCTGCTGGATCACGTCGTGGACCTTCTTCTCGCAGTTCACGGATGCGACGCTGGATCACGGTTTCTGGCGGATGTCCGCCTTCTGGTACTTCGCGACCGGGGTGCTGCTGATGACCGGATGGTTCTTCAGCGGGCTGCTGCGGCATGTTTTCCTGTATCTCTACGTGCTGGGCCATGAGCTGACGCACATCCTTTTCATCTGGGCCTTCCGCGGCCGTGTGAGCGATTGGGGCGTGAGCCTGGATGGCGGCTATGTGACGACGGACAAGACGAACATCGTCATCGCGCTCTCGCCGTACTTCGTGCCGCTGTGGGCGGCGCTCGGCGTGGCGGTGCATGCCCTGTTCGGCCTTGCGATCGAGATGCCGCCGGTGACCGACAAGATCCTCTTCGGCTGGGTGGGCTTCTTCTGGGCCTTCCACCTTTTGTGGACGCTGTGGATGATCCCGCGGGATCAGCCGGACCTGAAGGAGAACGGCACCTTCCTCTCGCTAGTGATCATCTATCTGGCGAACCAGCTGGTGCTGGCCGCACTGCTCTGCGTGGCGGCACGACCGCTGGGCTTCGGCGAATTCGGCCAGGAGTGGATGGCAAACGCGGCGCGCACCATGGAAGGCGTGATGCGCGTGGTGCGGGAAGTCCGGGTGGAGCTTTGATTGGTTGATCCGGCTGGGAAAGCGGGGGATGAAGGCGCGAGGCGGCGATGGATTTTCTGTCCGTCCGGCTGTCCATCCATCCATTTCCCTAGGGGATATGGATGGATGGACGGATGAGTGTTTCTCGATCACCTCACCAATGCGGCAGGATACGGAGGCGCCTTGTGGAACGCGGGCATTCTTTTCCGCTTCCAAGCACGTCCACCCGGACGACAAAAGTGTCGTCCCTCCATAGACGAGCGCTCGGGCGGGCCCGGGTGTGCCCTAACAGGGTCAAAGGCCCGTCCCACAAGCGCACGTTTGATTGGATCCGGCGCCTCTTGAATCCTAACATCGGAAGCAATCCGGATGGCAGAAATGGCTCAATCGGCCTACTGCACGAGTGCGACATAGAGCAACCAGCCATTTCCCAATACGCCCAAAAGGCCCACGAATCCCGAAGTCCTCACACGCATGATCCCAATCGCAGCACCGGCTGCTGCGATGACGACACCTCCCAAAAAGAGCCAGCCTATATCCGGAGGCACAAACCCGTAAGTGGGTCTGCGAAATGCGTAACGATGCATCGCAATGCTCGCCGGAATGGTGACGAACGGGATGAGATCGAGCCGGGTAAATTTGATGGGAATTCGCATCCGAGAATTGAAGGACAAGCGTCTGTCGCACCTCGCCTTGGTTGGTTCACTGATCAGAATATCGCGCCAGTCCCGATGGGCGATTGCGATAGATGGATAGAAGGCATGAAGATTGCCGGATGTCGTGCGGATGATCTTGAGGGCAACCTCTTCGAAGTTCTCCCAGCCATTGATCTGAAACCAACGCTGCAGCGTCAATAGCTCCAGGCTCACGGAAGCGACTTCGTGTCCTGAAAAGGATTCAGCAATCTGACGGGTCACTTCTGCACTCAGATCCGCGCAGTCGTCCTCGTGCAGGGAAAGCAGCTTTCTTTTAGCCACAGTGAGCTTCTCGCAAACTTGCTGGCTCTGCTTCGACAGATCTTCCATGTGCGCCAGATCACCCTGAAGCACCCCTTCCCTAAGAGCACGCAACTCAAGCTCGCACAGACGCTCGAACTCCAGGGAGAGCATCTCAATTTCCTTCCGGACCTCGGAGGCGCTGGCTTCGTTCATGAGGCAGTCGGTGTCGCGGTGGCTCAAGGAGGGCCCGGAAAGGAGCGAGTGCCAATCTGTTTGTCTCCAGCCCTGAGCCGGGAATCGCGCGGGGGAGGAAGAAGCGGTGTATCGCTGGCATCCCTTCCGACAGGGCCAAGGGCCCGGTGAATTTTCCATTCCATCCACAAGCCTAAGGGGTGTGGATGGAATGGAAAAATGGAGGGGTGTTCCCCGTCATTCCCAGGGCCGACCACCTGAGGTGGCGCCCTTGACAATCGCCATTGAGTGCTACGGTGGTGCATGCGTACGACTGTTCCTTTGCAGCTTATCGCTCTCCTAGGCAGCTTCCTCGGCTTCGGCGCCACGGTGGTGCCGGCTCCGGTCTTCCAAGATGCCACCAAGAAGATCCACACCGAGGGCTACCCGAGATTGTCCCGGACAAACCCATACAAGGCGCCACTTCTCAGCCAGATCATCTTTGACGGCCCTCCTGCGCGGCCAAAGAAAATGAATGAGAGCGCGCCCCCCGGGAAGCCGCGTGAGGCGGGCAAGCGGGCCTAACAGGTACCCGGCCTGCCCAAGCATGGTGCGCTGCAAGCCAAGCCACGGTTCGAACCGATCCGTGGGGGCAGGAGCCGGCGCTACGGGATGATATACGATGGGGAACGGTATCTCTCGTTATCTTCAAACCAAGCCTCCACGTAAGTCAGACGATCCCCGGAAAATTTCAGCACCACGGGGCCCGGAGGCGGCGGGTTCATTTCCCACTTGCTCGTGTGGAACTCCATGGTGACCACCCCGCCGGTCTTCGAGATGCGCTCGGGCTGCCCCCAGTTGCGAAGGATGCCGGATTTGCTCAGCATCCCGCGTCTCTTCTGAAACTGGTGCTCACGGCGGGTTTCCGCATCACTGGTATACGAAAGACCGACCGATCCGCGGGACTCCGACAAGACGAGCTTCTTCCACTTCTGCCGGGACGGTGAGAGATCCACCATCTTTGTATGGGTCGTCGGCGCACAAGATGCCGCGATGAGACAGGAGATGCCACTCAGAATCCAATTTCGAATCATCGTCCAATAGGGCTGCGCCGTTCTGCTCTCCAGGAGCTGCTCGGCACAAACCAAAAAATTCGCGTCTTCAGCGATGAGACGCGCCGCAGATTTTCCCTTCCATCCACAACCCTGGGGGATGTGGATGGAATGGAAAAATGGAGCGGGGGGCAGCGGGCGGGATCCGCTATCGGTAGGGCTTCGCCGCCGCATCGAAGGAGGCCGGATCGGAGCTGGATCTCAGCGCTTCAGCCAATCCCGCGATCCTGAAGCGATTGGACTTCCCTGCCGAATCGTCGAGCCACAAGAGGTCATCGAGCACCCAAGCATTGCCAGACCTCAGCAGGGTGACGGAGGCCCGGTCGATGCTGGTATCATACCATCGGGTTTCCTTGAAACGGATCTCAGCCACGATGGCTTCTCCCTTCCTGGTCACGCCGGTGACCTCCACGGTTTGCGGAATGTAGAGATAGGGCCAAGGCCGCATGGCTGCCACGTTGATTTCATCGGTCACCGTCCTGCCGAGGCTTGCGAGATCGGCATCCGCAAAGCGTCCACGTGCTTCGGCATAGCTACGGGAGAAGTCCCTGAGGGAGGCCCGGTAATCCCGCGACACGGTGGTTTTCAGAGCCGTATCGTCCACTCCCTGCTTCAGCACGGTTTGGACATCCTGTTTCCCGGCAGCGATGAAGAAGCGGTCCAACGCCGCCGACAGCTCCTGCGAAGCGGGCTCTGCCGGCTTGTTGCCCGCAGGTACGGTGGAACAGGCGCAAAGGAACAGCGCTACCAAGAAAGAAAAGATCCTGCACTCCATGTCGTCCTCCGATGATAATGACTCCGGAAGGAATTCCCACTCCATCCATCCGTCCATCCATCCATTTCCCTAGGGGATATGGATGGATGGACGGAGATGAAGGCGACAGCGGCATTCGACCGGCTGCTCTTCTGCCCGGGAGCGCGGAGGCTCCGCCCCGCAGAGTGGTCCTTCGCGGCGATCTCATCGAGAAGGATAGGAGGAGCCAGAACGTGCCACTTCAGCTCATCGAAGAAGGCCCCCAACAAGACGACGGCCTTCCTGGATGAGCACGGATGAACGGACTGCTTCAAGGGTTGCTTCTGCGGGGCGGAGCCTCCGCGCTCCCGGGAAAAGAGCATCCGGTAATCGGCATCTTGGGATGGTCCATCCGTCCGTCCGTCCGTTTCCCCTAGGGCTGCGGACGGACGGACAGCAGACCGAAACACCCCCCCTCTCACCCGTCCTTTTGATAGATGCGGACGTAGTCGACCTCGTAGCGCTGGGGGAATTCCGTCTTGGAAGGATCGCCACCCTGCGGGCCGCCGATGGCCATGTTCAGACGGAAGGCTTGAGGACCCAGGAAGGGATTGATGGCGGGGCCGTCCTGGTTCTTCACGTGCTTCATGAGCTGGGTGTTCAGCACCTCGCCATCCAGCCAGACCGTCATCTTCTCCTCATCCCACTCCAGCACCCAGAGGTGGAAGCGGTCCTTCCACGAATCATCCGTGACGAAGCGCCCGATGGAGTGCGAGCCGGTGTTCCACAGGTCCCGGCCGTGCTTCCCGGCCCAGCAGAAATTCGCGTAAATACGACCGCTGTAGTACTCGAGGATATCGATCTCCCCGGCATGCGGCCAGCGTCCGCGCCCTGTGGTCCAGATGGCAGGCCAAAGGCCGGACAATGGGGTGAAGCGGGCACGCACCTCGAAGCGGCCGAAGGTCCAGTCATGCTTGCCCATCGTGGTGATGGAGGAGGAGGTGTAATCCGCTTCCCAGCGCTGCTTTTTCCAATCGCGCGAGCCTTCCTCGAAGCGTGGATTCTTCACCTTCTCCCGCCGGCCCTCGATGACGAGCAGGCCATTCTTCCGCGAGGCGTTGTCCTTCTGGTACCACTGGAGCTCGTGATTGCGGACGAAGCCTTCCTCAAAGCGCCATTTCGTTTCATCCACCGGGCCATCGCCCTCGAATTCATCCGCCCAGACCAGCTGGTAGGCAGGGTCCCGGGGCGGCTGGACGGCTTCTTCCTCGGCACGCAGCAGGCCGGGCAGGGACATGAGGAGCGCGAAGGAGAGGCGGATCATCGGAGAAAGGAACGCGGGGAAGATGGCAAAGGTTTCGGTAAGGAGTCGTGAAATCGCCTCCTCTTTTCGGGGGAAGTCGTTTATGGGAATAGATCTCCGGAAAAGAAAGCCATGCCCAGCACCGCCGCAGACATCCTCGCCGAACTCCAGCCGCTCGGCAGCGAGAGCTACAAGCGGACGATGATGAAGAACCACGGCGTGAAGGAGCCCTTCTTCGGCGTGAAAATCGGCGACCTGAAGAAGATCCAGAAGCGCCTCAAGAAGGACTACCAGCTGGCGCTGGATCTCTACGCGACCGGGAACTACGACGCGATGTATCTGGCCGGGCTGATCGCGGACGATGCGAGGATGAGCAAGGCGGACCTGAACCTCTGGGTGGAGCATGCCTACGCCGCCTCCCTGCCCGGCGCCACGGTGGCATGGGTGGCCGCCGGGAGCCCGCATGGCCACGAGCTGGCGCTGGAGTGGATCGACTCCGCCAAGCCGCTCACCGCGGCCGCAGGCTGGTCCGTGCTCAGCAGCCTGGTGGCGCTGAGGGAGGATGCGGACCTCGACCTCGCGGAGCTGGGGCGGCTGCTACAGCGCGTGAAGAAGGAGATCCACCAGGCACCGGATGCCGTGCGCTACGCGATGAATAACTTCGTGATCTGCCTCGGCGGCTACGTGGCACCCCTGACCGAACTGGCGATCCGGACCGGCGAGGAGATCGGACCCGTATCGGCGGATCTGGGGAACAATCGCTGCGAGGTCTTCTCCTCCCCCGACTACATCCGGAAGATGCAGGACAAGGGCGTGATCGGGAAGAAGCGGAAGACGGTGAAGTACTGAGCGTACGAGAAGAAACGGTAGGCGACGCGGCCACCGTCCCGGGAGCCGGGCGTCCCGCTTTCTCCGTCCATCCATCCATACCCCCTAGGGAAATGGATGGATGGACACAAAATTCCCGACGTTTCTCCGTGTCGAATGACCTTCGACGTGCCGGTTTCCGGGTGCTCTTCTGCCGGGAGCGCGGAGGCTCCGCCCCGCAGAGTGGTCCTTCATCGCGGTCTCATTGATGAGGACAGGAGAAGCCAGAACGTGCCACTTCAGTTCACCCGCAAAGGTATCCAGCAGGGCGACGGTCTTCCTCGATGATCACGAATGAACGGCCTGCTCCAAGAACGGCTTCTGCGGGGCGGAGCCTCCGCGCTCCCGGCGGAAGAGCACCCGGTCGGGGCACGCCTTCAGCGCTCCTTCCCGCTCCTCCATCCGTCCGTCCGTCCGCAGCCCTAGGGGATACGGACGGACGGACAAATCATGTCCCCTGTCCCGGAGCCCGGAAGGGTCCTTCGTGATGCCGCCGAGTTCCGGCTCTTCCGCCGGGAACCATTCGCCCCCTGAGGACGCTTCATCGGATCACCTGCCCTATAACCCGAAATAGCGGCGGTAAGAGGAGACGCATTGATCCGGAGTCCAAGCGTCGAAGTCCCCCGCTGCCACGCATTGATCGAGATACTCTAAGGCCTTGCCGGACTCTTCGGTGCCGATCGAGCCCAGATAATCACGGGTAGCATCCACCCCGGCACCGCAGAGAAACTGGACGTCCAGCCCGCTCATCAGATTGAAGCTCGCGGACTTCGCCCGCCAGATCGGGAGCGAATCACGAACGTCACCGATGGATACCAACTGGGCACACAGGCAGCGCAGGAGGTCGGGATCACCATCATGATCCGCCTTGTCCTGAGCCGCCTTGTTCCGCTCCTCATCCAGGAGAACAAGGAGCGCCTCCCGATGCCCGGGGCCGGCAGGAAGCCCGAAACGTTCCAGTGCCTCGTCGCAGTTCATTGTTCGGGAAAGCGGTAAACGGTGAAGTGCTGAGCCGCGAGGAGGAAAGGGCCTCAGGCCTTCTCATTCTCCTTCTTCTTCCCGCGCATGCCCCGGATCGTCCGGAACACGCCTCGCACCAGGATCGCCAGCACCAAGGCAAAGAGGCTCAGCTTGAAGATGCCGGTCCAGAGCAGCTTCTGGCGCTCGTCGCTGCTGAGCTCACGCGTGGTCACTCCGGTGCCCCCTCCCTCGCCATGCAGCGGCTGGGTGTTCACCAGGCTCTTCGCGACCGAATCGAAGGCAGCACGGATCTCCGCCTCCTGATCCAGAGAACCGCCGACCACCAATTGCACGGCCTCTCCGGAAAGCGGGCACTGGAAGACGTAGCTCCGGATTTCCGGGCCATCGGGCGTCGTCACCGTCGTCTTCAGGAGGTCCATGCGGTGACCGCGCCACTCGAACTGATCCACCTTCATTTCGATGCCTTCCTGCTTGGGCAGCTCCGCTTCCTTGATGCTTTGGCCCAGGCGGATCAGACCTCTCAGGCGCTGGATCTGGATCACGAGGGCGGGATGTGCCGGCGAGGGCTCCCCCTTCATGAACTGATAGACGGTGTCCTTCTCCTCCGGTGGAAGTTCCACCTTCTCGAAGCCATCGGGAATCGTCGCGCGGAAACCAAAGCGCCTGTCATCGATCTCCGCAGCCGGTGCCGGTGTCAGGGAAAGGAGCGCCATGGCCGCGGCGGCGAGGAAGGATTTGAGGTGCATGGAGAGGTAGGATGAGTGCGGGAGGCAATCAGATCCAACTCATCACGGCAACGAGGATGAACAACGGCCAACCATCGGATCACAGGGTCCCCGGTTTTCCATTTCATCCATTCGTCCATCCATCCATATCCCCTAGGCGTGTGGATGGATGGACGGATGGATGATCGCCTCTTCAGAGAGAGATGCCAATTACCGGTTGCTCTTCCCCTGGGACCGCGAGCCACCCGGCTCGCAGAGTGGTCCTCCGCGCGGCCTCATCGAAGAGGACAAGACGAGCCAGAACGTGCCATCTTACTCCATCTTCAAAGACATCGGGAAAGGCGATGGCCTTCCCTAATGAGCACGGGAGAATTGCCTGCCTCAAGGACTGCTTCTGCGGGGCGGAGCCTCCGCGCTCCCGGCGGAAGAGCACCCGGTCGGGGCACGCATTCAGCGCTCCTTCCCGCACCTCCATCCGTCCGTCCGTCCGTTTCCCCTAGGGCTGCGGACGGACGGACGGACGGAAGATCTCAGCTTCTCTGCCAATGAGAAGCCCTGTCAAAAGACGACTACAACAACTCCGGCGGGAGCTTGTCGGAGAGCTTCTTGATTGCGTCCGCCTGGTGCCTGTTCGCGATCAGCAGTGCGTCCTCGGTCTGCACGATGATCAAATCATCCACGCCGAGCAGGGCGATGTGGGAGCCCTTCTTCGCATTGAAGACGATGTTGTTCTCCGAATCGATCTCGGACACCGGGGTGTTCGTGCGGTTGTCGCTGCCGACCTTCTCCAGGTAGTTCGCGACGGAGAGCCAGGAGCCGACGTCGTCCCAATCGAAGGTGGCCTCGATGTTGAAGACGCGCTTCGCCTTTTCCATGAGGCCGTAGTCGATCGAGATCGGCGTGAGCTTCGGGAACTGGGCGGCCACGGTGGCGGCGACATTCGAAGAACGGCGGAGTTCGGAGACGAAGGAGGCCAGCTCCGGCTGATGGGTGCTGAGCTCGCGGATTACAGTCGGGATCGACCAGACGAACATCCCGGCATTCCAGCAGAAGCCGCCTTGGGAGAGGAATTGCTCGGCCAGCTCGGTGCTGGGCTTCTCGCGGAAACGCTTCACTTCCGCCGGTGCCTGGTCGCACTGCAGGCCGGGGATGGTGGCGCGCTGGCCGCGCTCGATGTAGCCGTAAGAAGGGCAGGGCCAGGTCGGCTTGATGCCGATGGTGACAAGGCCATCCGACTTCTCGGCGGTGGCGATGGCGTCCTGCATGACCGAGTGAAAAGCCGCGGTATCCGCGATGAGCTGGTCCGCGGGAAGCACCACCATGACCGCATCCGGATCCCGGGCGGCAACGAGGCCGATGCCGAGGGCCACGGCGGGCGCGGTGTCGCGCTTGGCGGGCTCGGCGAAAATGTTCTCCTTTGGGAGCATGGAAGCGACCTCACGCACCGCAGCTTCCTGCTGGGCATTGGTGAGGATCAGGATGTTCTCCAGCGGCACCAAGCCTTCCAAGCGCTTGATCGTCTGCTCCAGCAGGGTTTCGTCACCGAAAAGATTCAGAAGCTGCTTGGGGCGGGCATTCCGGCTGAGAGGCCAGAAGCGGGTGCCGGAACCTCCGGCAAGGATCAAAGCGTAGGTCGAAGAGGATACGGGCATCTCGGCGGCAATCTAACGCCTGGAGCGCCGGGGGAAAGGGCGAATCGGTGGCGTTTTGAAACCGGTTTCCGGGATTGTCTGCCGCCGGAAGGATGTTAGCCTTTTTTTCATGAACCCCGATGATGACGGTGAACGGGATTGGACGGAAGCCACGGCACTCGCGGCTCCGGCGCTGCTGGGTGCGGCTGCCGGCCTGATCCTGGGCGATATGATGCATTCGAACGCACGGCGTGGCGTGGCCCTCGCCGTGGCCGCTCTCGGGGTGGCGACGCTTCTGCCGCTGACGGTCGGCGGTCTGGTGAATCTGGTGAACGGTCCGGAAAGCAAGTTCGGCGCACGCCGCCGTCTGCGGAAGATCCGGGATGCCGCCGCGGGTCACAATTACGTGGACCAGCAGCTCGGCGAGGCAGGCGTCCTCTGAATCCCTTCGCACGAGCCTGCTCATGCGCATTGCCATCACCGGCACGACAGGGCGCGTGGGCAGGGCCTTGGCCGATCATTTCTCCGCCGCAGGGCATGAGGTGATCGAGCTGCCCCGCTCCGTCTGTGATCTCGCGGAGCCGGGTTGTGCCGCAGTTTTGGAAGATCTGGATTTCGAGGTCCTGCTGAATCCCGCAGGGCTGACCAGCCTCGAGCAATGCGAGGACCAGCCAGGTCTGGCGCAGCAGGTGAATGCCACCGCTCCCGGTGAGCTGGCCAAGATCTGCCGGAAGCGCGGGAAGAAGCTGCTGCACTTCAGCACGGACTATGTGTTCGACGGCGTGGCTCCGGGGCTCCGGCGCGAGGAAGATCCCCCCTCCCCGCTCTCCGTCTATGGGCGGACGAAGGAGCAGGGGGAACGGGCTGTGGTCGCGGAAGGCGGCACGGTGATGCGGGTTTCTTGGGTCTTCGGGCCGGAAAAACCTGCTTTTCCGGATCAGATTCTCGCGAAGGCCCTGAGAGGAGAGGAGCTTTCTGCGATCGCGGACAAATTTTCACTCCCGGCTTACACCCCGGATATCGCGGCGTGGACCGAAGGCTTGCTGAAAGCGGACATGCCGGGCGGGATTTTCCACGGTTGCAATAGCGGTCCGGTAACGAGCTGGCATGGGATCGCCTTGGAAATCACGGAGTTTCTCCACAAGCGGACGGGCCAACCCCAAGCCGAGGTGAGGAAACTGTCACTGGCGGAGATGCCGGCATTTCGCGCAGTGCGCCCGCGCCACACCGCCATGGCCACGGACAAGCTGGAGACGGTGCTGGGAAAAGCGCCACGGGATTGGAGGGAGGCAGTCCGACAGCATCTCGAGGCCTGCCTGTTATCCCGTTGACCCTCCTGTGATGCCGTGCAAACTTCCGGTCATCTTCATGAAGTGGCATTTCCTCCTTTTTGGCTCCTGTGCGCTTGTCCTGTCTTCCTGCGAAACCGGTGAAGTCGTGACCCAAGGGGAATTCGATCCCTTGGTGGCTCCGGGTTCCAACCGCACCGCGGTCTCCACCCGCTCTGGCTACAAGCCGGGCGCCTTTGTCCGCACGAACATGGACAACGTCGCATTCTTCGCAAACAAGCCGAAGGGCGATGCGAGTGCTGAGAAAACCCTCGCCGGCAACACCGAGATGAAGGTGATCTCCGACGATGGCAGCTATGTGAAAGTGGAGCTGAACAGTGGCGAAGTGGGTTATGTCCCTTCCGTCCAAGTGACCGACCAGTCCTCCAGCCTCGCGCCGGTGGTGCCCTCGGGAAGTGAAATCCAGCTCTACCCGCCGCCGCCAGGCAGTGTCCCGCCGGTGGTCGACCCGAATGCTCCGCCCGCTCCGACCGTGATCGATCCCGATGCGCCGGTGGTGGTGCCCGAAATCACTCCCGCTCCGACAGAAGTCCCGGTGACTCCTGAATCGACCCCGCTGCCGCCAGGCAATGAGGCGAGCGACACGCCGGTGGAGGGCAACTGATCGATCCTTTCCTTTCCAAACGACAACAAGAAGGCCGCGGAGAAACCCTCCGCGGCCTTTTTCGTTCTTCGATAGAAATCGTTCTTCAGGCGAGCGACTGGAGGGTCGCCTTCACCGCGGCGAAGTCCGGCAGATCCTTCGGGTGGTCTTGCACTTCGGCGTAGCGGACGATGCCTTCCTTATCGATCACGAAGGCGGAGCGCTTGGCCACGCCACCCATGATCAGGTTCTTCTCGGGGAGGAATTGCTCGTAGGCCACGCCATAGGCCTTCGCCACCGCGTGCTCGTAGTCGCTGAGCAGCGGCAGGGTGATGCCGGACTTCTCGGCCCATGCTTCCTGGGCGAAGGGATTGTCACCGGAGATGCCGAAGACCTTGGCATCGAGAGCCTCGTATTCGCCGAGGCCGCCGGAGATATCGCAGAGCTCCTGGGTGCAGACGCCGGTGAATGCCATCGGCACGAAGAGCAGGACGATGTTCGATTGGCCGGTGATCTCGGAGAGCTTCACCAGCACCGGACCTTCAGCGGTTTTCGAGACGAGAGTGAAATCAGGGGCTTTGTCGCCGACTTGGATTGCCATGGGGATAGAAAGGTTGTTCAGGGAAGAGCGGCCACTATAGGTTCAGGCCTCCGCCGGTCAACGGCACCCGAGTCATGAACCACGAATTCTCCAACATGGGCCGGCAGCTTGCCGGCGGCAGCGGCATCGAGGAACTCATGGAAGACCTCGGCAACGCCCTCGCCCACGGAGGACCGGACATCTGCATGCTCGGCGGCGGCCAACCTGCCCACATCCCGGAGGTGAATGCGATCTGGCGCCGCCGGATGGAGGAGATCCTGGCCGAGCCGGGCGCCTTGGAAAAGGTGGTGGCGAACTATGACCCTCCGCGCGGCAACCCGCGCTTCATCGCGGCGCTGGCAAATCTCTTCCGCAAGGAATTCGGCTGGCCGCTGGGCCCGGAGAATGTGGCGATCACCTCCGGCGGGCAGACGGCCTTCTTCTTCCTCTTCAACCTGCTGGCCGGTGAGATGCCGGACGGCCGCCGCAAGAAGATCCTGCTGCCGCTGGTGCCGGAATACATCGGCTACGCGAACCAGGGCGCGGGCGGAGATCTCTTCCGCGCCGTGCCGCCGAAGATCGAGAAGACCGGACGGCATGAGTTCAAATACCGCGTGGATTTCGATGCACTGGAAGTCACCGATGACATCGCCGCGATCTGCGTTTCCCGCCCGACGAATCCGACCGGGAATGTGCTGACGGATGAGGAGATCGCGCGGCTTTCCGATCTGGCGAAGAGCCATGGCATCCCGCTGATCATCGACAATGCCTACGGCGCACCCTTCCCGAACATCATCTTCACCGATGCGAAGCCGGTGTGGGAGGAACACATCATCCTCACCCTGAGCCTTTCGAAGATCGGCCTGCCGGGGACGCGCACCGGCATCGTGGTGGCCCATCCGCGCATCGCCGCGGCCATGGCCTCCATGAGCTCGATCATCGGCCTCGCGAATCCGAACATCGGCCAGGCGATCGCCCTGCCGCTGGTGGAAAGCGGCGAGATCCTGAACATCGCGAATGAGACGGTGAAGCCCTTCTACATCGAGAAGTCCCGTCAGGCGCAGGACTTCGTGGCGGAGAGCTTCGGCGAGGACTTCGATTACTACATCCATCGTAGCGAGGGCGCCCTCTTCCTCTGGCTCTGGTTCCCCGGCCTGCCCATCACTTCCAGGGAGCTCTACGAGCGCCTGAAGAAGCGCGGCGTGCTGATCATCTCCGGCCACTACTTCTTCTTCGGCCACGACGACGAGACCTGGCGTCACCGCCACGAATGCCTGCGCATGACCTTCACCATGGACGAGACCATCGTGAAGCGCGGCATCCAGATCATCGGCGAGGAAGTCCGCCGCGCCCACGAAGAAGCCGGACAAACGGTAGGAGTGTAAAGCGGAGCCCTTCTAACAGGGCCAAGGGCACGAAGCGACGCTCGATGCGGATTCAACCATGTGCTCTTCCCCCGGGAGCGCGGAGGCTCCGCCCCGCAGAAGCAGCCCTTGAAGCAGACCGTTCATCCGTGTTCCTCCAAGAAGCCCTTCGCCTTGTTAGAAGCCGTTCCCGATGCGCTGAGGTGGCACCTTCCGGCTCCTCCTATCCTCCTCGATGAGACCGCGATGAAGGACCACTCTGCGGGGCGGAGCCTCCGCGCTCCCGGCAGAAGAGCACTCGGTGATCCGCACCAGCTCACTTGGCCGAGCCAGTCGTATCGAAGAGCCGATAACCCAGCCGGTTGAAGTCCGCCATCGATCGGGTTCCGGAAGCAAAACTCTGACCAGTCGCTGGATTCTGAAGTTCGAAGGCAACTCTCCACGAATCCTTCGGCAGAATCTCTGGAGGAGGCTCACCTTCGACCACGTCAGGGGTCAGCCGGAGAACCACATCCGCCTTGCCTGCACCTAAGAGCGATGGATCGTTGGCAAACGACTCTGCGATCATTTTCGCTTCCGGAACGCCACTCGCTTTGAGTGCCTCCAAATAGGCGGAAGCGATCCTCTCGCCTTCGAGTTCGAAGGAATCAATCCGGTACCCAAAGGTCTGGCTTCTTGGATCATCGAAAACCGGATCCCGGCGCATCATGGAGATCATCTTCTTCTCCAGCTCATCCTTTGCTGCCCGGTGTGCTTCCTTCAGAGCGATCACATGCTCGTCCGAGAGACCAAGCTCGCGCCGCAGGTAGGCCGTCGCTTCACCGCCTTTAAGCGCGAAGAGGACCTTCTCCGTCCGAATGGGGTCATCCTCCCTTCTTTCGGCGGGCTTGGAAGCTCGGTCCAACTTCTCCACAGGCCGTTGATCGACCGATTTCGAATCACGGCTCCGCCCGGCCCCGTCGGTGCCCGAAACCGGGCTGAGGGCCTGACCACCCACCAAATACGAAATGCCGCACCCGGCCAGAAGGCCGAGCACGAAGAAGAGAACCTTGCCATGGGATGCATGACTTCCCGCCATACCATCCCACGCTATTCCAGATCACTCCCTGCCAGAAGCGGAAATGCACCGGCCCTCTCAGTCCCTCAATCCGTCTTCAAAACCAGATCCTTGAACTGCACCACCATCGCCGGACCGGCATGGATCTGCAGCGCGAGGATGCCTTCCTTCGGCGCGTGCGCGGCATCGTTATCGGTCACATCGATGGTCTGCTTGCCATTGATGAAGTGCTGCACGTGATTGCCCTTCGCCACGATCTTGTACTCGTTCCACTGCTCGTCCTTGATGCTGGCCTGGATGTCGTCCGACTTCCCCACCTCGCCGGTGACGTTCACCTTGAAGTCCTGGGACTTCGGATCGGCAGGATTCTTCTCCACCGCATCGATGGACGTCTTCTGTCCGCGCTGCGCGAGAATGCCGCGGCCGCGCTCTTCATAGAGAATCCCGCTGTAGGTCTTCCCCGCTTCGAAGTCCGCTTGATAGCCAGCGACGATCGGACCGAAGTCACCCTTCGGCAGTTCCTTCGAGCGATACTGCACGCCGCTGTTACCCTTCTCGATCCGGTATTTGAAGGTGAGCTCGAAGTCACCCACCGTGCCGCCCTTCCAAATCAGGAAGGTATTGTGGCCGATCTTCGTTTCGCCGCTATCGCTGGTCTTGCCGGTGATCGCGCCGTCCTCGACCGACCAGAGCTTGGTGTTCCCTTCCCAACCAGTGAGGTCCTTGCCGTTGAAGAGTTTCGTTTCGCCAGCGTGAAGCGTGGCGGTGAAGGCGAGCAGCGCGGAGAGAAGTTTCATGGATTTAAATGCGGAACAATCGGATCGGTTCTTACGCATCGGCGAGCCTGAGGGTTTCACACTCCCAACGGAAGGGCGAAACCCGTCTGCATCCATGACGGATCGCCTCAGTCCAGCAGGGTGCTGCGGGAGTAGAGGGCGACGACCGGGATGCCGCGTGCCTCGATCGCTTGGCGGCCACCTTCCTCGCGATCCACGAGGACCAGGGCAAAGGCGACCTTTCCGCCCTCACGCTCGATCACGTCGATGGCCTTCAGGGTGGAACCGCCCGTGGTGATCACGTCATCGACCACGATCACCGTCTGGCCTTCGGCGAAATTCCCCTCAATCTGCTTGCCGCGGCCGTGGCCCTTCGGCTCCTTGCGGACGACGAAAACTTGGAGCGCCTCGTCCGGGTTCTCGACCGCGCTGGTCATGCCAACCGCAAGGGAGATGGGATCCGCGCCGAGGGTCATGCCACCGATGGACGCGATCTGGAGGCCCTCGGCCTTGATCTTTTCACGGACCGCAGCCCAGCCGAGCTTGCCGATGAGATTGGCTCCGAAGGGATCGAGCGCGGTGACGCGGCAATCGATGTAGAGATCACTCTGCGCCCCGGAGGCTAGGGTGAAGGTGCCGGTGCGGACGGACTTTTCGAGAAGGATGGCTTTCAGCGCGGCGGCGGTGTCGGACATGGGAGGGAGAGTTCAGGGACAAGGGGTAAGAGTCCAGAGCAAGTCGGCGGGAATTGGATTCGACGCCTGCCCTGCTCTCCCGCCACGATGCCGGGGAAATCATGGCGGTGAAGTTACCAGACCTAAAGGCAGAGGCTCCGAAGCAGGCAAAGAGCTTCAAGTGGATGATCGGCTTTTCCGTGGCCGCAGTGGCCGCCTTCTACGGACGCGTGGCCTTGGTGATGTGGGGGCAGGAACAGCTGAAGCAGCGCTTCGCCAGCTCCGACAAGAGCGAGGCCGCCCTGAAGGCGATGGAAAGCTTCAGGGAACAGGTCACCGTCGGCGAGCAGCTCTGCTGGCTCTTGCTGACCGCCTGCTTCATGGGCTTCCTGATCAGCGCCGTCTTCTGGATCCGGGGGCTGAAGACCATCAAGACAGGCGGGAAACGCCGATGAGCTCGCTCCCCGCCGAAGCTTAAGAAAAACGAATCAATTTTTCGCCCAAGAGCGGACACTCCTGTCCGCCTCCCGACACGCCCACCCGGACGACTGCCGTGTCGATCACCCTGTTGCTCTTCGGCCCGGGAGCGCGGAGGCTCCGCCCCGCAGAGCGGTCCTAGGTGGTTGTCGTTGTTCCGAGGCTAGAAATCGCCCTTCTCACGTAACGAGGGGCAGCCAAGAAGAAGGCACCGTTTGTTACCATTCTACGGGCCGGAGCCTCCGCGTTCCCGGCAGAAGAGCACCTTCCCGGACACAAAAAAGCCGCCTACCCTTGCGGGAGACGGCTGATTTGAAATCCTTTCGGAGCGTTCGCTTAGTTAGCGGTCGCTTCGGCGCTCACGTTGACGCGGCGGCCTTCCTTGTCGAAGAACACGCGGCCATCAACCACAGCGAAGATGGTGTGATCCTTACCGATGCCAACACCGCGGCCTGGATGCCACTTGGTGCCGCGCTGGCGGATGATGATGTTGCCCGGGATGACAGCCTCGCCACCGAACTTCTTCACGCCGAGGCGCTTGGAGCGGGAGTCGCGACCGTTCTTGACGGAGCCTTGACCTTTCTTATGAGCCATGAGAGTGGGAAATTAGGAAGTGATTGGTTCTCAACCAGCGATGGAGGTGATCTCCAGCTTGGTGAGGTGGCGGCGGAAGCCCTTGGTCTTGTGGAAACCCTTGCGGCGCTTGAACTTGAAGGCAACGCCCTTCGGTCCGCGATGCTGCTGGACAACCTTGGCCGTCACGCTGGCTCCGGAGACAAGCGGGGCACCAAGCTTGATGCTATCGCCTTCACCGACCATCAGAACGTCGAAGGTAAGTTCGGAATCGACTTCGACATCGAGCTTCTCGACGTCGATCTTGTCGCCCTGCTGGACGCGGTATTGCTTACCGCCGGTTTTGATCACTGCGTAGGCCATGGCCGTAGAAGAAAGGGATTCGGGATCCAACCCGGGAGCCGGGCGGGCGGGGAGATCACCACGGGTCCGCCAAGACGGCAAGGGAATTTTTTGAAATCGACGTTCTCCGGTAGATCGGGTTTTTGCGGGGCATGGATCGGATCGTCCGTGACGAGGCGGAAATGGAAGCGCTGGGCGAGACCATCGCGACCGGGCTGGAACCGGGGTCGGTGCTGGCGCTGGTAGGCGGGCTGGGAGCGGGCAAGACCCGCTTTGTCAAAGGGTTGGCAAGGGGCGCAGGCTTCCAAGGGGAGGTGACGAGCCCGACCTTTTCCCTCGTTCATGAGTACCGGGGCGGGCGACTGCCGGTCTTCCACTTCGATCTCTATCGCCTGAAGGATGAGGAAGAATTGCTCGGAATCGGCTGGGACGAGTTTTTCGACGAGCCGGGCGTGGTGATCGCCGAATGGGCGGATCTTTTCCCGGATCTGATCCCTGCCGGTGCCCGGTGGCTGCACTTTGAGGTGCTGCCGGAGGGCGGACGGCGGGTGCGTCAATTGCCCCCAAGTCCTGCCGTGCGACCGACCGCCTGAACCATGCGGTTGGCCATGTTTTGCACGCCTTGGGCGGTGCTGCAGGAGGAGAGCAGAAGCGCCGCCAAGCCGGCAGCGGCATAGGAGATCAGGCGGGCTTTCATGGCAGCGCAGAGTAGGGCGCGGTGGAAAGCGGTCAATCTAGCAGTTGGCTTCAGGAATCCGCGAAAACCCGGAGGAAGGCGCTCATTTCCTCGTCCGGACGGCAGAGGATGACATCGAAAGGCTGGAGTTGGCCGTCCGTGAGGTAGCAATTTCGGCGCTCCGCATCGATCGCCATGACACCGAAGGCGTAGTTGAAGAAAATCGTATGCCCGGAGGGATCCTTCAGGCGGGTCCAGCCTGACAGCAGGAACGCCTCTTCAATATCCCGAGGGTCCGCCGGGGTCCCGTGATATTGGGGCTGCGTGATACCAAAGGAAACCTTCCCGTCCGGCCATTGAATCACCGAGACCAGCCGAACGTCGTCCCCAAATACTTCGTTCGATGCTCTCCACCGCTCCAAATACTCCAAGGGAATTCCATGGATGAACTCAATGGAGCTTCGCGTCCGCACCGGCCCCGGCTCTCCCCGAAGATCGGCTGCCGGAATCGCCAGCAGCGCGGGAACCAAGCCGAAGCCGGGAGGATTGGTGATCTTATGGTAGCGCTTCTCTTCCGGAGAGAAATCGACGACGTGCTCTGTCCCGCTCCAAAGGTCGGGCTCGGTCTGCCGGAAATCGATCCAGTCGAAAGACGGCCGTCTCAGGATTCCAAGCTCGTCAGCCAAAGCAACCGCTTGCTCGGCTTCTCCTTGGATGCGGGAGGGCCGGTCAGCCCCATCGCGTCCGCAGTCGTGCGCACAGCGGTCGCGTAATCGCTCGAGGAAGGCTTCAAGCGAATCGGCTGATCCGCTGAAACCTTCACCGCTGGCGATGGCGCTTTTTTTTCCCGACTCACGACTCATCTAGAATAGCGACAAGGCTGGCGTCGTCAATGGATTGCTCCCGCCGCTGTCTTCTGCCAGATCCGCCGGCCGAGGAGCACCGCGGTCATCGTCAGGCCCACGGTGATGCCCCACCACATGCCGGTGACGCCCATCTGCAGCGGATAGGCGAAAACCCAGCCGAGCGGGATGGAAACCACCCAGTAAGCCCAGAACGCGATCCAAGCCGGTGTGTGGACATCATCGAGCCCGCGAAGCGCCCCGGCGGAGATGATCTGGAGCGCATCGCAGAACTGGAAGGCCGCGGCCACGATCAGGAGCTTCGCCGCCACGTCCAGCACCGAGGGGTCCTCGATGAAGGCGCGCGCGATCTCGCGATCGAACACGATGAAGGAAGTCGCGCTCAGGACCGTGAAGATAATCCCCATCCCCCAGCCGCTGAGTACGATCGGGCGCATGGTGTCATAGGTTTTCGCACCCAGTGCCTCGCCCATCCGGACGGTGAGGGCCATGGAAACGCCCAGCGGGACCATGAAAATGGTGGCTGCGCAGGTAATCGCCACTTGGTGGGATGCCATCGCCGCCTGGCCCATATTTCCGATGATCAGGCTGGCCGCCACGAAGGCACTAACCTCCGCAAGGAGCTGCATGCTGGCTGGGAAGCCGGTACGCAGCAGGTCCTTCAAAGCCGGCCAATCCGGTGCGCGGAACCAGCGGATCGGGACCCACTCCTTCATGCCGGGATCCCTGACGCACCACCAGATCATGCAGCCGAGCGAAAGCGTGCGGGAGAAGATCGTGGAAAGCGCTGCTCCCTCCAGCCCCAGACGCGGCGCGCCCCAGTGGCCGAAAATGAACATCCAGTTCAGCAGGATATCCAGGAACACCGCGCCAATGGAGATCCAGAAGACCGGCCAAGGCCGATTCATCGCGTCGGCGTGATTTTTCACCGCCATGGAGGCCATGGCCGGGATCATCGAGACGGCGATCAGCACGAAGAAATTCGGCACCACCGCGATCACCTTCGGGTCCTGCTTGAAAAGCCCGAGGAAGGGTAGCAGGGCGAAGGCGAGAGCGACGGTGAGGACTCCGAGCGCCAAGGTGATATAGAGGCCATGTCTCAACGCGGCACGAGCGGTGGCAGGCTCATTCGCGCCACGGGCGAAGGACACGCGGATGGAAACGGCCATCGACATGCCGATACCAAACATCATCGGGAGGTAGATGATCGTGTTCGCGAAAGAGGAGGCCGCGAGTTCGGTCACGCCAAGCCAGCCGAGCATCATGGTATCGGAAAGACCGATGAGCATCTGGCCGAGTTGGCCGATGATCAGAGGGGCGGCGAGCCGCAGGGTGGTACGGCTTTCATCAAGAATACGGGAAACGGGAAAATTCATGGAGATGCGGAACTGAAAATTCGGGAAAACAAAAAGCCCGCCAGGACGAGCCAAGCGGGCGGGGACAAGCGATGATTGATCTCAATTCCGATCCGTTACGCATTGCCCCCGCTACCGGCGACGCCGGCAATTGCGGATGGGATGCGGAACTTGTTCATAGACGGAGCGACGCTAGCGGCAGGCGCCGGAGTGTCAAACCGGGAAATCGCGCGGACAGGCGGACCCGCGGCCGGTCCTATTTAATCTCCGCCTTCAGGGCTTCCGCCCAAATGGCATAGCCGCGTTCATCCGGATGGACGACATCTGCCATCAGCTCCGAGCGGAGCTTCCCGTCCGCGTCGATGAACTTGTCGCGGAGGTCGATGAATGTGATCTGGCGGGATTCCGCGATCTTCGCGAGCAAGCCATTGAGGCTGGAAATATAGGCGCGCGCAGGGTCTTTCGCCTTTGCCCCCCGTGGAAAGACCCCCATGAGGATTACCTTGGAGTCCGGAGACTTCTCTTTCAGCAGGGTGAGGATCGCCTCCACGCCCGCGGCAGTTTCAGCCGGGGTGTTTTCCCGGGCGTTTTTGGTACCGGTGGAGTTATTGGTCCCGATGTTGACAACGAACCACTTGGGCTTGAGGCCATCGATCTCCCCGTTGTTCAGGCGCCAGAGAACATTCTGGGTACGATCCCAGCCGAAACCGAGGTTGAGCACCTTTTTGTCGCCAAAAGCGTACGCCCACGATCCCAAGCCGCGGCGCGGAGCACCCGGAGACTTCGGCTCGCCCCCCCAATAGTGCGTGATGGAGTCCCCGATCAGCACGATCTCCGGGTCGATCTTCTCCTTGGCCGCCAAAACTGCCTCATGGCGCTGCCACCAGTCGTAACAATCCTCTTCCAGCTTCGGCACCGGAATGACCGCGTTGTTCTCCTTTGGCACCTCTTTACAGGAGGAAAAGGCACTCAGGAGCATAAGCGGAGTGAGAAACCGGGTAACCACGGGTGGCATATGCCGGGAGAACATGAGGGGGCTTTCCGCATGAAGGAATGAAAATTCCCCGATTTCGCGGTTAGAAATCCGGGCTCCGGCGGTTTTTACTCGGTGCGGGATGCAGACCCTCACGCTCTTTGTCAGTTCACCCGGCGACGTTCGCGACGAACGCCAGGCCGTAGGGAGAATCGTGGAGCGACTGCAGGCACGCTACTGGAACTTCATCCGGCTGGAGCCGGTGCTTTGGGAAAAGGAGCCGCTGCGGGCGACCGCACATTTCAACGAGGAGCTGATCCGCCCCTCCGATTGCGATCTCTTCGTGTGTGTCCTGTGGTCGCGGCTGGGTTCTCCCCTGCCCTCCCAGTTCAACCGCAAGGACGGCACGCGCTTCGACTCGGGGACCGAATGGGAGCTGGAAGAGGCGACGGAAGCCTTCGAGGAACGCGCTGCCAAGGAGAAGGGCAAGGCGAAGCCAGACATCCTGGTGTATCGCCGGATGAGCGAGCCGCCACCGGGCGATCCGGCCCAAGCAGAGCCAAAGAAAGAACAGCGGAAGAAGCTGGATGCCTTCTGCGAGCGCTTCTTTTTCAACAAGGACAAGACGATCCGCCGGGCCTTCTCGCCGTATGAATCGGTGGATGAGTTTTCCACCCTCTTCGAGCAGCACTTGGAAAAGCTGCTGCTGAAGCACATCCAGCTGCAACGCGGCTTGGCGGAGGATGCGGTGCGCCCTCTGCCTTTGGAGGGATCACCCTTCATGGGACTCGGCACCTTCGAATTTCAGGATGCGCCGCTTTTCTTCGGTCGCAATCGTCCGATCGCTGAGGCACTGGCGAAGCTGAAAGAAAATCACAAGGCGGGCCATGCCTTCCTGCTGATCTATGGTGCCTCCGGCTATGGGAAGTCCTCGCTAATGAAGGCGGGTCTCGCCCCGCGCCTCACGGCAGATGGCTATCTGCCGGAGGTCGGAACCTGGGCAGGCAGCAGCATGCTGCCGGTGGAGGGTGACGCGCCGCCTCTCGAGACCTTGGCCCGGGCCATCATGGAATCGGTGCCCGATCTCGGGAAACTGCGGGATACCTCGGGCAAGGATCAGCCGCCTGCCACTGCTCCGGCCGGTTCTTCGAAGAAGAAAAAGAAGGGCACCCCGGCTCTCCCGTCCAAAGCCACGGATCCGGTCTGGGACACCGCGCGGCTGACGCGCATGCTAGGACGCCCGGAAGATCTGCCCTTCGCGATTGCAGCGATCATTGCCGCGCTGGATCGCATGAGCGCGGGCAAGCCGGCGCAGTTGCTGGTGCTGGTCGATCAGTTGGAGGAAATCTTCACCGCACGCGAGATCACCCCGGAGCAACGTGACGCCTATTTCCACGTGCTGGCCGCGCTCGCAATGACCGGACGGGTGTGGGTGGTGGCGACGATGCGCAGCGAGTTCTTCCCCCGTGTGCCGGAGCACCGGGATCTCTTCCAGCTCGTGCGCCATGGCGGCGGCTACATCCTGAGCCCGCCGGAGCTGCCGGAGCTGCACCAGATTATCCGCTATCCCGCCTTGGCCGCGGGCCTGCAATTCGAGCGCCATCCGGAAAGTGGCCGGGATCTTTCCGAGCAGATCTATCAGGATGCCGCGGACGCCAGCGATGCACTGCCATTGCTGGAGTTCACCTTGGAGGAACTCTATCAGCGCCGTCAGGAGAACCTTCTCACCTGGGCAGCCTACGAGGAACTTGGCGGACTTTCCGGTGCCATCGCGCGCCGCGCACAGGAGACCTTCGATGCCTTGCCCTCGGAAACACGCCGTGAAGGGGCGCGCCAGATTTTCGGCGAGCTGATCACGGTGGATGCGGGCAACGAAGGACCCGCGACACGACGCCGTGCAAAGCGCGAAACGCTGGAAGGCGCGCATCCGGGCGCTCCGGCTTTCCTGGAGGCTTTCATCGATGCCAAGCTGCTGGTGACCGGGAGCGAGCACGATGTGGCCACGGTGACTCTCGCGCACGAAGCGCTGATCACCCATTGGCCGGTGCTGAAGCAGTGGATCGAGGATCACCGCGAACTCCTGCTGGCCCGCCGCCGCTTGGAAGATGCGACGAAGCTGTGGGCGGATGGCAACCGCTCGACGCGCTTTTATCTAACAGAAGGTCGTTTGGCAGAAGCGGAGCGCGTGGAAGCCAGCGGTGTCCTCCGGCTCAGCGCGGATGAGATCGAACTGGTGCGGCTTTCCCGTGCCCGGGCGAAGCGGAAGCTGCGGCTTTTCCAAGGTGCCACCGTGATCTTCGCGGGTCTCGCGATCGGAGCCGGAGTGCTGGGCGTGATCGCCCGGCAGAAGCAGGCAGCTGCCGAAGTGGCGGAAGGAAAAGCGAAGGAATCCGCGGATGAGACACGCCGCTCGCTGGCTGCGGCTGACTTTGATGCCGGCGCAGCACGGGTGTCGGCAGGATCACCGGATGAGGCGCTGCCTTATCTACTATCCGCACTGGAAGGAGATCCGAAAAATCTGGATGCGCAGGTGATGCTGCTGGAGACGCTGCGTCATACCGCTTGGAATTTCCCGGAGATTGAACTCCAGCATCCGCTACCGGTGCGCATGCTCGCCTTTGGCTCGCATCGCGACATGCTCTATGCAGCCACGGATTCGAGTTCGAGCGGCGAGGGCTTCAACAGCACGCTGCGCTGGGATCTCCAAAAAACATCGATTGAGGCCATCCTCGCGCCGCGCTGGGGCGAGATCACGCTGACGCTCTCCGTTGCCCCAAATGCGAAGCGCCTCGTGCTTCAGCGAGACTATAAGTTCCTGGGAGATGCCGACCTCGTCGATGCAGTGAGCATGAAAATGCTGACGCGCCTTCCGGTCTCGCGTTCGCACAAGATTCCGGCGACCTGTTTCGCATGGTCACCGGATGGCTTGCTCTTCGCGTATCCGGCCAAGACCGATGCGGATGGCCCTGCGGCGTCAGCCTATGTCTGGAGGATCCTCGATTCCACGAGCGGCAAGACCTTGCTGGAAACAGAGCCGCTGGCACCGGCCTCGGCGGCTCCGCTTGCCTCGACTCTCAACCGCGAGCGCTTGCGGGTGGTCTTCGCGGATGGCTCGGTCACCGAGTATCCGGTGAATCCCACGGCAGCGGTCTTGACCGGCAAGACGCTCGATACCCCCTTCGACTTCGCGATCTTTAGTCCCGATGGCTCGAAGATTCTCACGTCGACGCGGCGTGATGATCATGAACCCCAGGCCGCGGAAACCTATGCGGTGATTACGAAGCCGGAAGAAGGCCAGCTTTCGATCGAGAGCGTGGGATTTGCGGCGGACGATGATTGGACCGGCACGGCGGCGATCACGGAGCGCTTCCCCTGGGCCCGATGGGAGTCGCCATTTTGGGAGAAGGTGGCGGGGGACGCGCGAGAGAACAGCTTGCCTTTGAAAGTCGAAGGCTCGCGTTTGGAGGTCACGGATATCGACGGGGTGGATCATGCACCGCGTGCTCCGATCCACGCGGAGTCCCAAATTGAATGCGCTGCTTTCTTCGGAAGCCGGGTCGCGCTCGGGACCGCTTCCGGACAGCTTGCGATCCACGAGGTTTTGCCAAGGATCGGCCACGGCCTTCCGGATCTTCCTGAAGAAGCGGAGACGAAGGAAGAGGAGCAGGGCGAGGAAGGATGGCGCAGCGTGGAGAAGCGGGCGGACTCCGATCTTCAGCATCGCGGCCATGACTGGCGGCTACGTGGCAAGGACGACAAGATCGTCTCTCTCCAAGCTCATCCCAACTGGATGTACCCCATGTATGCAGCGCGTCCTGCGGATGGCAGCTTCGTGGTGATGGGCGGCTACAGTGCAGGCTCCGGAGGCTACTCTTCGGCCGGAATGGTGGTGTGCGATTCCAGCACGGGTGCCCTTCGCAGTGATCTGGAACCGGTGGATGAAATGCGCGGGCTGATTTTCCTGGGGGAAAGCCACCGGGTCGCGGCGATGGCTTCCACCGAGGTGATCGTGGCAGATGCGGACAAGGATGGCTTCCAGCGCGTGGCATCCCTACCGGTGGTCGATGCCGTTTCCATCCACCACATTGCGTCGCAGAACTGGCTTGCAGTGGCGACAGCGAATGAAGTGCAGCTCTTCGATGCGAAGGATTTTTCCCGTATCGCGAGCCTCCCGGTAGCGGTGCAGGAAAGCTGGAGCGGCTGGGAAAATGGCGTCCATGATTGGGCGGACGATCCGCAGCAAGGCTGGCTCGCCTATCGCCGCGATGGCCGGCTCGATCTGTGGTCGCTACGCAACAACCGCGCGCTGGTTTCAGGGCTTAGCGTTCCGCCATCCCGCGAGGGTATGGAGTTCGTTGAAAAGGACGGGGCGGTCACACTGAGATTCTCGCCGAATGCATCGATCACGCTGGCAAGAACCGGGGGCGTTGATCAGACCAAGCTTGCCGCACTGAAGGAACTCTCCGAGAGCCTTTCGGGAATGGGCTTCGCGGGGGAATCCCGAGCCATGGCGAACTATGCACCGGAGGTTAGGCGCGAGCGTGCCGCCAAGGTGGATCGTGCCACGCTTGAAGCGCTCTTGCCCGGCACTGGCGCTCTGCTCGATCGGATCGCCCTGCTTCCGCCGCGGAAGTCGGAGCCCAAGGCCTGGGTTCCAGTCTGGCAACGTCTTGCTGCCGGCCGCGAGGAAGGCCCGTCCATCGCCCGCTGGGCCTCTGGTCTTGGCGTCGACGATCCATGGTACCGCGCCTATATCCGGGGCCTGATCGGGAGCTCGGATGCTCATCTTTACTCCTGGCAGCGGGGAGAAAACCCTCTGGATGAAAACGAGCGCGATAACTCGAACCCGCTTCCTCACGACGACAACGTTTCCTCTTTCCACAGGCTCGCCGGCGATTCCGAGAACACTCGCGAACTCAAGCAAGCAGCCTGGCTAGCCCTGCGCACCGACCCCGCCTTCCTGGGCAAACAATTGGTCGAGGGCACCGATCCGGATGAGTTCGAGGGGCTTGATCTGAAAGCCGTGGAGAAGCTGGATCCGGAAGCGCTGAAGGTGATGCGCAGCGGCCTCAATGACGGGGACATGCGCGATTGGAGGCGGGTGGCCATTGACGAGCTGCCGAATCGTGAAGCTGCCTTGGAGAAGCTGGACGCCCAAGTCGCGGTCACGCTTACTAACTTTGAGAAGGACGCCTCGGTGTCCAATGCCATCGCTCATGCCGAGGCCTTGGCGCTCCGCGGCAAGCGGGATGAAGCGGAAACCTTTCTCGGCGGAAAGGTCACTGAGGATGCGGTGCTCGATTTACCCCAGGCTTCTTTCCTCATTGCTTCGCGCCTGAATTCGACGTGCGGACCAAGCGTCCAGAAAGCCTTGGATACCTTGCAATCGCCTTGGTTATGGAAGGCTTGGCTCGATGTTCCTGAGGGCTCCCTCAAGGATCGAATCACGCGCGTGATGACCGCGGTAAATGGCCAGGGACCAGCCGCAGTGGCGTCGCTCGGAACAGCCTTCTCCAGCGGAGACGCAGAGGCAATCGCCACCGCCTTGGAGCAAGCCAAGGAGCTTCCTCTGCTACTGCGCGAGTATTCCACCGCACGGGCGATGTGGCTGCAGGGCAAGAAGGCAGAAGCCTTTTCCCTCTGGCCGGAACAGATCCCTGATTTCCAAGAGATCATCAGCTCGGGCGACTGGGGAGGCTGGGAGGAAGCTCTGCCCTGGGAGGCGACCAATGCTTTCACCGACGAACTCTCCGAGGAACTCAAGAGGCTGGAAGCCCCCGAAGAAGCCACGGTGGAACAGCTGCAGGCCGTGGCGACATACCTGCTGGATCCCTCGACGACGGCTACTTATGGCATCAAGCGCGTGCGCGATGCGATGGTGCGCACCGGACTCACGCTCGCAAACGACTCGGGCTCGGCAGCACTCGTGACGAAGCTCGTGGACCGTGCCCGCTTGGCAGGCGCATCTCATCTCGACTGCCTGCGCATCGAGGCACGCTCGCTGATGGCCGAGGGCCAATTTACTCATGCTTATGCCCGCTGGATCGCCCTGATCGATTCAGACGATGCCCAGATCGCATCGTCCGACTATCTGGAAGCCGCACGCTGCGTGATCGAAGACATGCAGGATGCCGCCGCCATTCAGCTGATCATGCGGGGCAAGGAGAAGTATCCGAAAGACCCCGTGTATGCCTTTGACGCGGCTTGGCTGCTTTTGACAACGAGTCATCCCGAAGAAGCGGGCATGCTGCTCGAGCATGGCCTCACGATTCCCTTCACCGAGGAGCAGAAACAGGTGGCGACCGCCATGCTGGTCTGCGCCGCCGAGCAGACACAGCGGACGGATCGTGCCGATCAGGCATTCAAGGAGCTGCTTACCCTGGCGAAGGACTGGGGTTCAGATGAAGCCATCAAGAGCCTCGGATGGCCGGAGGCACTCACACAATCGCTGCTGGCAGTGGGACAGCGGAATCGTTAGAAGACGGGCGATGGACATCACGGCTCCCCCTCCTGGCCGCGCCCGCTTGCTCGCCTTCGATGGCGGCGGCATCCGCGGGCTTTTCTCGCTTGAGATCGCCCGCAGGATCGAAGCGCTGCTACGCGAAAAGCACGGGAAGCCGGATCTGGTGCTGGCGGACCATTTTCACTACCTCGGCGGAACAAGCACCGGAGCGATCATAGCCACCTTCCTCTCATGGGGTCTGCCGGTGGACGAGGTCGTCCGGATGTATCGCGAGAACGCGAAGGTGATGTTCACCAAGGCGGGCATCGGAAATCTCCTGAGCCATCGCTTCGCAGGAGAACCGATCTCGAATTTCCTGAAGGACTTCTTCGTGGAAAGCGACGGCTCCCTGGCAACGCTCGGAACGAAGAAGCTGAAGACCCTGCTCCTGGTGGTCACGCGGAATGCCTCGACCGGATCACCGTGGCCGATGTCGAACAATCCCCATGCACTCTACAACGACCGCGGCAAGCCGGGCTGTAACCTCGACCTCCCGCTCTGGCAGATCGTCCGGGCCAGCACGGCGGCTCCCACCTTTTTCCCCCCGGAGGTTATCGAGATCGCGGACCAGAGCAGCGGCGAGACGAAGAAGCATGTTTTCGCATTCGAAGACGGCGGGGTAACGCCCTTTAATAATCCCGCCTACCTCCTCTACACGATGGCAACGCTCCCGGAATACCGGCTCGCATGGCCGGATGGGAAGGAGCGCATGAGCCTGGTTTCGATCGGCACGGGCCGCGTAAAGACCGGACGCGGCGCGAAGCTCGGCGAGAATCTGTTAGGCCAGGCCAAGTCTCTTCCGACAGCCCTGATTGGCTCCGCGCAGTGGATGCAGGATCTCGCTTGCAGGCAACACGGCGAGTGTCGCTACGGAGAAGCCTTGGACAGCGAGTTGGGAGACTTGGTGAGGGGAAATCCCCGCGCGGCATTCCTGTATGCCCGCTACGATCGCAATGTGGGCGAAGCGGAGATGGAAGCGGCCCTGAAGGTCAGCAAGAAAGGCTTCACCTTGGACAATCTCGAGCTGATGGACTTCCTCGGCGAGATGGGCGCGGAGTATGCAGAGAAAGTGGTAAAGCTGCAGCATTTCGACGATGAGTGAGAAACCCGTCAATCGTGTCTGGGTACTGGGATTCGCGGGACATCGCCGGGTGCCTGACCGCACTGCAGCGAAGGCTGCGGTCATGGATTGCCTGAGAGAATTCAAGGCGAGTGCGGATGGTGAGTGGGTGGGCCGCTCCAGTGCCGCAGCAGGCGCTGACCTCATTTTCCTCGAGGCCTGCCGCGAGTTGGGCATGGCCTACAGCGTGGTCCTGCCCTTTCCCGAAGAGAGGTTCCGCGAGGACTTCGACGACGCGGCCGAATGGCAGAGAGCGGTCGATCTGATGAAGTCCGCCTCGAGCATCGAACTCGCACCGGGCAACGAAGTCGCTCCGGAGGCCTATCACCTCGCCGCCCGCGAGATTCTCGATGTAAGCGATGCCCTGCTTTTTCTCTGGGACCAGCAGCCGGCGCGCGGCATCGGTGGCACGGCGGAGAGCGTGACCGAAGCACGGGAGCGAGGGATGCCGGTCCGCATCATTGATGCCGGCAACCTTGCGATCGCTCCCCTCGAAAGGGAGGATGGCATTTCTCAGAAGGATGAATTTTTCAGCAGACTCCCCGGCTTCGCATCGGTGTCGCTTCTCTTTGAAGAGCTGGATCGCAGGGCTCTGCACGGAGCCCCACGGTCGCGCTGGTTTGCGGCAGGATCGATCTCTTTGAATCAGGTCGCCACGGTGATCTCGGGTGTGTTGATCGCTTTCAAGCTCGGTGAGAACGCAGCCCCGGTGGTGAAATTCCTGATCGTCACGGTCGCGGCCTTCTTGCCATGGATCGGGGCGAGGTTCCGGATCAATGATTCGTGGATGGAAGATCGCCTTCACGCCGAACTCTTGCGTTCGCTGCTTGCGTCTCATTCTTTTGCCCCTCCGCTGCGTCCCTTTGCGGCTGAACTATTCGAAGACGATGCATCTTTCCTCCGCAGCGCGGCGTGGCGTCTGATTCCAAGGCGGAAGGATTGGAGCGCGGAACGAAGCAGCTATCTGGCGGAGCGCTTGGACGGCCAGATCCACTATCTGGAGACGAAGGGCGATCTTGCCGCACGACGGCTGAAGACATTCTGGACCATATTCCGGATCGCTTCGAGCGGAGCCATGGTTCTTGGTGCGATTGCGATCTTCGCCGGGGTCTCGGGATGGCAAGTGGGCGAGAGGACGAACCGGATCTGGCTAATGTTCCTTCCCACCATTCTCCCCGCGGTAGCGGCGTGGTGTCTCGCGATGATCCCGCTTTTCGAATACAAGCGACGCGCAAAGGTCTACCGCCATATGGCCGGCCAGCTCGCCAGAAAGCGCACTGAATTGTTAGAAGCCAAATGCCGCACCACGGCAGCCGCGGTTGTCGCATCCTGCGAAAGGCTGCTCCTCACCGAACTCTGGGAATGGACCGGAACCCGCGGCAAGCGGAAGCGCTGACTCAAACGGCCAGCAATACCTTGCCATTCCGGCCGGGCTCCTGCACGCGTGCGATGGCGGATTGGAAGCCCTCCAAGGGGAATACCTGGTCCACCGGCATGCTCAACTCTCCCGACACGAGGGCTTCCGCCAGTTCGCCATAGACTTTCCGGATCTCCTCCCGGGGTGCATTCTCGATCCACTGGGTGATCCAGAGGCCTCGAAACTGGAGATCCTTGAAAATCAAAAGCCCATTCGGAACGGTCAGGGGGCGCCGGGCCATGGCACCATAGGTGACGTGGATGCCGCCGGGCCCGAGAAGATTCATGAGGCGGAGCGCGCTCTCCCCACCAACACAGTTGAACGCCAGCATCGGACGTTCCCGACCGGACGCCTTGAGCGATTCGACCGCCGAGTCATCGTCCAGAAGCACTTCGTCCGCGCCCAGGCCAAGAAGCTCCTCCCGCAATTCCCCGCGACGTACGAGATTCATCGTACGAAGTCCCAGACGCTTCGCCAAAACGATTACGCAACGCCCCACCGCGGAGTTCGCGGCATTCTGGACGATCCACGAGCCCGGTGACGGCTGCACGAAGCCGGTGAGCAATCTCCATGCGGTGGCCGGATTTACCTTGAGCATTGCCCCCTGGAGCGGATCGATGCCGGCCGGCAGCTTGAAGAGGTGATCCTCCGAAACCTGGATGTGGGTTGCCCAGCTTCCGGCGCGCCGGAGGACAATGGCGCGGTCGCCGGTTTGAAATTCCGGCGAGCGGCTTTCCACAACTTCTCCACAGCCTTCGATGCCGGGAATGGCGGGAAGCGGAGGCTTCACGCCATAGGTGCCTTCGATGAGATTCAGGTCCGCAGGATTGACCGGAGCTGCCAGCATCCGGAGACGCACCTCGCCTTCGGCAAGGGGTGTAAGGTCCAGTGGCTGAAGCCGGAGGACTTGCTCCGGCTTGCCAAATTCGAGAAAGCGGATCGCTTGCATTGCTGGGTGAAATGAAGAGCTGCTCCAGCCGGGCGCAACAAGTCTTATGGGAAAAGCCCGCGCTGCGCCTTGACCTCAGCGACCGTCTTCACGGCGAGCGACTGGGCTGCCATGCGATGAGATAGCTTGTTCCGCTCCGCGAATGCCAGGACACGGGAGAAGGCATTCTCCAGCATTGTCTCGAGCTTCGTCAGGACCTCGCGCTCCGTCCATTGAAAGCGCTGGAGGTTCTGGACCCATTCGAAGTACGAGACCGTGACTCCGCCCGCATTGCAGAGGATGTCCGGGATCACGAAGATGTCACCGCGCGCATTGATGATCTCGTCGGCCTCCGGCGTGGTCGGTCCGTTCGCGCCTTCGGCCAAGATCTTGCACTGGAGTTGTCCGGCATTGTCCTTGTGGATCACCATGTCGGTGGCGGCAGGAGCGAGGATGTCACAAGGCTGGGTAAGCAACTCCGCGGGATCAATGGGATCCGCTTCGGTAAAGCCGGCAATCGAACCGCGGGCTGCCACATGATCGCGAAGCTCCCGGGTATCAATGCCGCGGGGATTCCAAATCGCACCGCTGACGTCAGAGACGCCCGTAACCTTCACCCCTGAGTTCGCAAGACCATAGACCGTGTGCGAGCCGACATTGCCGAAGCCTTGAACGATCGCGGTGGCATCCGTGAGCTTGATCCCGAGTTTATTTAAAGCGCGGCACGCGAGGAAAGCGACGCCATGACCGGTCGCTTGGGTACGACCCGCGGAGCCTTGAAGGGCCAGGGGCTTGCCGGTGACGATTCCCGGGATCAGGCGACCGGCGTGCGTGGAATAGGTATCCGTCATCCAAGCCATGGTCTGCTCGTTCGTACCCATGTCAGGGGCCATGATGTCGATGTCCTCGCCGATAAAAGGGATCATCTCCATGGTGTAGCGGCGCGTCAGGCGCTCCAACTCCCCCATGCTCATGGTCCGCGGATCACAGGTGATCCCGCCTTTTCCGCCGCCGAATGGCAGGTCCATCAAGGCACACTTCCAATTCATCCACATGGCCAAGGCGGCGACTTCCCCAAGGTCGACATTCGGATGGTAGCGGAGCCCCCCTTTGACCGGACCGCGGGTGAGATGGTGCTGCACCCGGTGGCCGAAAAAGACCTTCGTCGATCCATCATCGAGGCGGATCGGCACGGTGACGGTGATCAGGCGCTTGGGCCACTTGGTCCTCTGCCTCAGTTCCTCAGTGAGTCCCAGGAAATCAGCCACGAGGTCAAACTGCGTCGCAGCCATGGCAAAGACGGGATTTCTCAGGAGATCGTCGCGCATGTAGCATTTCTAACCGCGGAATCGGGGAAGCCAACGAATCCTTTTTCAACGCCGTTCGATGCGCTTGAAGCTTGGAAGTTCCAGCACGGCACCTAGGGTCTGGCCGCGATGGAGCAACTGAGCATCGATGGCAAATTCTTCCGGTCCGGGGGAAGGCGCGTCGACGTGCGCATGGTGACCTACGGGCCATTGCCGGGCGGCTGGCCTGGTGATTTTTCGGAAGACTTCGACCGGATTGCCGCTGCCGGCTTCAATGCGATCCGTCTCTATGAGATGCCCGTCCGTCGCCTGCTGGACGCGGCACAGTCCCGCGGGCTCCGTGTCTTTGCCGGGCTGAGATGGCCGCAAGCAATGGATTTCCTGAAGGACGGGCGCATTCTGGCCTCCACCCATGTGGCCTTGGCTGAACACCTGCGAGAGGTGGAGGGACATGCGGCGTTGGCAGGGGTCTTCGTGGCCAACGAGGTACCTGCCGATCTGGTCCGCTGGATGGGCCCGGTGAAGGTGCGGAAGACCATCGAAGAACTGATCTCGCTCGGAAAGGAGATCCGGCCGGACATCCTGTGGTGCTACGGCAACTATCCGAGCACGGAGTATCTGGAGCCGGAGAATGCGGACTTCACGGCTTTCAACGTCTATCTGGAGAACGAGGGAGCCTTCCGGAAGTACCTGCGACGGCTTCACCACATCGCGGGTGATCGCCCGGTGATGATTTCGGAGTTCGGCCTGGATTCACGGCGAAATGGAACGGCGAAACAGGCCGAGGCACTCTCATGGGCCATCCGCGCCGCGCGGGAGGAAGGGATCGCAGGCATGACGGTCTATGCCTGGACCGACCGCTGGTGGAATGCGGAAATGGAAGTCATCGATTGGGACTTCGGATTGATCGATCGCGAGAACCAGGCCAAGCCAGCCCTCGATGGAGTGACGGCGGCCTTGCGGATTGAATCCGATGCCGGAGCAGCGGAAACGATTTCGGTCATCGTTTGCACACGGAATGGAAGCTCGCGGATCGGTGCCTGCCTCAAAGCTCTCGAACGCCAGACCCTGACAGCGCATGAGATCATCGTGGTCGACGATGGCTCGACGGATGGTACGGCAGATCTCGTAGAAAAGAGTTTCCCTGATGTCATCTTGCTGCAACTCGAGCCATCCGGCCTAAGTGCCGCGCGAAATGCGGGTGCTGAGGCAGCCACCGGCAGCATCGTCGCATTCACCGATGATGATTGCGAGGCGGATCAGGACTGGCTGGCCGGACTCTCGCAGACATTCGCCAAAGGCTGGGATGCAGCCGGGGGGCCGAATCTACCGCCTCCTCCGCAAAACGGGGCAGAAGCGGTCGTGGCCGCCGCTCCGGGTGCCCCGAGCCATGTGATGCTCGATGATGAGGAAGCGGAGCACCTGCCGGGGTGTAATATCGCAGTACGACGCGCGGCGTACTTCGACATCGGCGGCTTTGATCCGCAGTTCAGGACCGCTGGCGACGACGTCGACTTCTGCTGGCGACTGCGCGATAAGGGTTATCGCCTCGGTTTTTCGCCCACAGCCTTTGTCTGGCATCATCGCCGGCCATCCCTTCGCGGATACCTCAAGCAACAGATCGGCTACGGCAAGGCCGAGGCGCTGCTTATCGCCAAGCACCCCGCACGCTTCACCTCGAGCGGCGATGCGAAGTGGGACGGCTTCGTTTATTCAGGCGGGCCCGTGAGAGCAGTGGAGGGATCCATCATCTACCACGGACCCATGGGCCAGGCGGGCTACCAAGGCGTGGTGGACCGCATGCAACCGCTCAGGCCGCTTGATCCCGATTTCGACAAACCGCTCGAGCGTGCTCAACTGGCGCTGCTCTCATGGCTGCAACCTCGTCTCCGCTCTTGGTATCGCTGTGGCCGGTGGAGCACTGCTGCGGTCGCACACAATGGGCATTCTCCCCTCCTGCCGTGCAAGGAGATCTCGATCTGGTCCCAAGAAGGCAAGACGCGAGATGAGTTTCTCCAGATGCTCCTTAAACAGGGTTGGAAGCCCTGCGGTGCCAGCGAGCTCTGGGATGTGGAGAAGAACGGAAGCCGCTTGCTGCTGGCCACCGAGCGGGGAGACGGCGTCGGAAAACTGACCTTGGTCCGGATTGGGGGAGATCAGCCTGAGCTTGACTGCCTGCGATAGCGAGGAGACTACCGTGTCACCTCATCCGAGAGGAGCCAAGAGCGCCGATAGCGTGACTTCATCCGGCGCAGCGGCACGGGCGGCATCCGAGAGGAGAGAGTCCGCGAGCTGGCTCTTCTTCGCCTGAAGCTGGTGGATGCGCTCCTCTACCGTCCCTTGGCAGATCAGCTTGTGCACGAAGACCGGCTGCGTCTGGCCGATGCGATAGGCTCGGTCCGTGGCTTGGGCTTCGGCTGCGGGATTCCACCAAGGATCGTAATGGATCACCGTATCCGCCGCCGTGAGATTGAGCCCGGTACCGCCAGCCTTCAGGGAGATGAGGAAGACGGGATAGCTGCCTGTCTGGAACTTCTCCACCAACTCACCTCGGTTCTTCGATTCGCCGGTGAGCTTGAGATAGCGGACCTGGCGCGATTGCAGCAGCCCTTCGATGATCTCAAGCATCGAGGTAAACTGCGAGAAGAGCAGAATGCGGCGACCTTCCTCGATCAAGGTATCGAGAAGATCCGCAAGATATTCCAGCTTCGCGGATCCGGCGGCTTCAGCTTCCAGTTTCGACTCGCCCTCGAACTTCAGGAGCTTCGGCTCGCAGCAGATCTGGCGAAGCTTGAGCAAGGCCTCGAGGAAGAGCATGCGTGAGCCTTCCAAGCCCTTGATCGCGATCGATTGCCGCACCCGCTTGTCCATCGTGGCACGGACGGTCTCATAGAGATCCTTTTGTCCCGTATTCAGCTCGACCGGGTGGATGAGGATCGTCTTCGGCGGGAGCTCCTTCGCCACCTGGTCCTTGGTGCGGCGCAAGATCAGCGGAGCAACGCGAGTCTTCAACGCAAGGCGGCGGTCTTCGTCGCCATCCCGTTCGATCGGAGTACGGAAGCGGCGGTTGAAGTCCTCTTGACCGCCGAGGAACCCGGGCATCAGGAAGCGCATGAGGCTCCAGAGCTCGCCGAGATGATTCTCCACCGGGGTGCCGGACAGACAGAGGCGATGGCGTGCCTCGAGCTGGCAAACGGCCTGCGCCATCTTCGAGCCGGGGTTCTTCACGTACTGGGCCTCATCCAGAACGACGAGATGGAAGCCGTGCTCCTTCAGCTTGTCGATATCCCGCTGAACGAGCGCGTAGGATGTCAGTACCAAGTCCGCATAGGGAATGGAGCGGAAGTACTTCTTCCGCTGCGGGCCATCGAGCATGAGGATGCGCAAGGACGGCGCGAACTTCTGCGCCTCTGCGCGCCAATTCGGAACGACGCTGGTGGGAGCAATGACCAAGGCCGGCTTCCCTTGAGAGCGCCCGCTATCCTTTTCCGCGAGGATGTGGGTGATGGTCTGCAGGGTTTTGCCGAGACCCATGTCATCAGCCAGGATGCCGTGAAGCTCGTGACGCGCGATGAACTGCATCCAGTGGAAGCCTTCCAGCTGGTACTCGCGCAGCTCCGCCTTGATGCCACCGGGCTGCGGGATCTTCTCGATTCCCGAGAAGGAGGTAAGCTTGGTGGCAAGCTCGGCGAGCTTTTCGGGCGCTTGGATGCCGAGTTCCTCCGAAGTCACAATGGCGGCAGCATCCAGCGGATGCAGCTTCAGCTTTCCACCCTTGAAGCGCCGGGGATCGATGAGCGCGGCGAATTGCTTCAAGATCCGGCGGATCCGTGCGGCGGGAAGGCGCAGGGCGCGACCGTCTTCCAGATGATGGAGGAAATGGCCATCCGCGGGGAACTCCAGCGTGGTCTCCAAGGCCCCGCGGTCGAGCAGCTGCGCGAGGATCGGCAGAAGGTCGAGTTGCTTGCCCGCGACATCGAACCCGACAGAGAGGTGAAACCAACCGCTGCCGTCGTCTTCCAGCGTGTAGATGAAGCCCTCGGGATCGAGATCAATCACTTCATGACCGACAGCGTGATCGAAAAAGACGGTCCAGCCGTTCGCTTCCAAGGTGGCGGCACCCGCGGCACGGAGCCACGGCCAATATTCACCCAAGGTGCCGTGACCCGGATTGGGAAACCACAGGCCGGCCTCGGAGAGCGTGCCTGCCTTGCGCTTGCCCGCGAGGCCAAGGAGGAAACGGAACTGCGAATGACCGGCAAGACTGGCAAGCCCGGCCTGCTGGAGCAAAAGAATCGCGTTCATCTCCGCGGCGATATCGCGGCGGATCACCAACGGACCCTGCGCGGTTTCGACATGGTATTCCCGCGGCCCGGGAATCCCGCCGAGAGGAATACGATGCTCGCCGTAGATCGCCAGCGGGCGTGCGACGACCCAATCGCCGCTGTCGGGAATCTTCAATGCCTGGAGAAGAAGCCGGACGACTTTGGTCTCCGTCTCCTCGCGCAGGATTTCCAAGCGGAAGCTTGGCGTAAGCTCGAGATGCGGAGTGTCCTCGGCTGCCACCGGCATGCTCAGGGCTTGTGGCGACGCAGTAATGCGAGCGGGCCGGCCTTCCAACACCCGGGAAAGATTCTTCGGCTTGCCCGCCTCCTCGAGCAAGGCCGCGGCGTGCGGGCAAAAAGTGCGGACTTCGCAAGTGCAGCCCGTTTCGAAATCCCAGTCATCTCCGGAGATCCACAGGTTGATTTCGCTTTCCTCACCGGCGATGTTCGCGCTGAGGATGAAGTTCTCCTCATCCGGCCAGTCCCCTTTGAGATCCCGCACTTTTGGCCGGAGCTTTTGGCCGATCAGCAAGCACTCCTCTTCGAACCGCTCGCGCCAGCGCTCGTCGTCGAAGAATTCATGAATGTCCGGCTTCGTTTCCAAAGGGCCGCCGAGGATGACGAAGCGGCGCGGGGAGTCGAGGCGAAGTAGCGCGAGATTCCGGAGCGCGCGTTATCCCGCCGTGATTGCATTGCCGCCCTGCCGTCCTCACACTCCAGCCATGGAAGCCGAAGACGAAGATGACAACGATGAGATCACGCTCGATCCCCCGCCAGCCCAGCCTGTGCTGGAAGGCGATCTCCTGAAGACGCGCATCGACGCGGTAGTCGGCAGCCCGGCGCTCTGGAACCGCCTTGAGATCCGCCTTGGCGACCTGCTCGAAGAAATGGCGGACTTCGATGACTCGCTCAATGACGATGAGCTGCAATCGCTCTTCACCGTCGCCATCATCGCGCTGGGAGCCATGCATCCGGTGGTGCCGCGGGAATACGATCCGGATCCTTATCGCATGACCGCTTGGTATCAGGAGGAGATCGCGACCGGACCCGCCGACGAGAAGATGGCGGAATATATGGAGACCCTCTTCGAGAAAACCGTGCAACCGAAAGTCGCTTCCGCAGCCGCCGGGATGCTGGCCGGCTACGCCGAGGACAAGAAGATCCGGGACGAGAAGCTGGAACAGCTGATCACCGCAGTCTGTGCGGCGATCTGGGAAGCGGCCCACTGGCCGGTGGACCTGAACCCCGAAGCCAAGAACTGAGGCAAAAGAACCGCCGAAGTGCACCGTCTCCGCTCGCGGAGACGGTCCCTCTTACGGAAGTTCGACCACTGCGGTGGCGGCGGCCCGCAAATCAAGCCGCTCCAGCAGGCCCTGTGCGATTGCCTCCGGACTCCGGAGGACTTCGCCCGACCAAACTTGCCTGCCGTTCACAATCACGTTCACCGGCTGATCCAGATCCAAGAGCTGATCGGAAAGACGCAAAACGGTCTTTCCTAGTACATCTCCCTCCAAACGGATCGTTTGCCCCTCTACGGTCGCGACGATCTTTTGGCCTTCCTTGGCGGCCGCCTTGTCCGGGATCTTGATCCAGTAGAAGCGGTCGTGGGTCACATCATCCTGCACCCAGACGACCTTCTTCGGCCATGCATTCCGGGTGAACTTCGCCATCCAAGGCAAGGCCTCCGCGTCCTTCCGCTCCATCCAGTGGCCGAGCCCTTCGTAGATGCGGGAGATGTGGACATAGCCACCGGGATCCTGTTGCTCCAGGCCATCAAGCAGCTCCGCCTTTACCTTGGCGATGGTATTGCGGCTGTAGGCTCCATCATTGGCACCCATGAAGATCGCGAAGGGGAGATTCCGCAGGCCTAACAAGGACACCTCGTTCGGATGTCCTGCCATCATCGAGGCAGCGGCGAAGCGATCCGCCATGCGCGGCGCGAGCTGCCATACGCCATCGCCGCCAGCCGAATAACCCATTAGGTAAACCTTGTCCGGATTCACGCCCTCCAGCGCTACGTAGTCCTCGATCAAGCGCTCGAACATCGGATCGATGTGAGCTTCGTGCCAGAGGTTCCAGTTGTTCGTCGGTGCCCGTGGTGCGACGTAGATGCCCTCTGCTGGCTGATAGAGGCCGATCTGGTTTTTCCACTGCTGGTCATTCAATGCCGCCGGGGCACCGCCGCCGCCATGCATCGAGATCCACAGGCTGTGGCCTTCCGCCGGAGCTTCGCCGAAGACCTTCGCCTCCCAGCGCAGGGTCTTGTCGCCAAGCACGATGGCCTTCTTCTCTAGCTCTTGCTTGCGCTCGGCAGCATTTTCCTGAACGGCCTTCTGATAGAGTTTCGCGACAAGCTCTTGCGCTCCTTCCTTGCTAAGGCCCGCCGATGGCTGCACCTCTTTCAATTCGCTCCAGCGCAGGTCCACCGTCGGCTCTCCTGCGGTGACAGCACCCAGGTCTTTCTCCCTCGTGACGCCGTCGAAGGACACCCGCAGCTTCACCTTGGTGCCCGGCTGCACCGGAAAACGTGGCATGTCATTCAGGTCCGCCGTGCCAGCCTTCGTCTGCGCTTCGCCAAGAAGCTTGCCGCTCTCGTCCAGCACCTCGACTTTCGCGACGATTCTCTCTTTCTCGCCCTTGCCAAAGAGACGCACGCCGAGATTCGTCACCGGCGCGGCAGCCGCAGGCGCCTTCGCATAGCGGCCAGTCACATTCACCGCCGCTACCTCCTGGCTGTTCTCCGCCCACACCATCGGGAAACTCAGGCCGTCCTTTTTCCATGAGGTCGCATAGATGGAATACTTCGGCACATCCGCTTTCGCCTGTGCCGCGTCATTGGTGAACCAGCCGCGATTCAGCCCATCCTTGTCGTACTCATCGGCACCGGTGAAATGCCAGCCGCCGTCCCAGACTTCGACCCAGGTGTGATTGCCCCGCTCATTCGCCCACATCGGCGTCCCCACCGCACGGGCCGGGATGCCGACCGCGCGGCAGGCATCGACCAGGATGATGGAAAGTCCCGTGCAGGTCGCTTTGCCCAGCGCCGCGGATTCCGAGGGACTCTGGTTCGGCGCCTTGCGGCCGGTATTGTAGTGAACCTTGACGATGTTGAAGAACTCCTTGTTCAGCGCCTGCACCGCTTCCGTGGCCGTCTTCGCATCCTTCACCACCGGGCGGGCCTTCTCGAGGAAGTCCTTCCGCCAACCTTCGCGCGTCTCGTCAAAGACCGCATAGGGCACCACGTCATTGAGAAAGATCTCCTCCGGCACCTGCTTCGCCCATGGAAACTCGGCACGCGCCCCGAAGGCCAGATCGAGGTTCTCGCCGAGGAACTCCGCCGAAAGCGTCTCCCGATCCTTCGCCGGCATGTGGTCCGCCACGAAGCGCGCCGCCTTTTCACCCTCCGCCCCGTGCTTCGCCTTCGCCGCCGCGATGAAGTCATCCACCGGGGCTGCGAAGGCACATCCTGTCAGGCCGAGCGCTACAATCAGGCATTTCATGTCGCGAACGCTAGCGTCCGCACAGGCGTGATCAATCCTGAGGATTTTTACCGGAAATCGAGGGCCGCCTTCACCGCGGCGACGTGGGCCGCGGCACGGAGGTCCATGCAATTCGCGCTGGGGGTTTCAAAAGTGAAGGAAATCGGGCAGCCGCGCTTCGCTAGGAAGATCGCCTCCGGCCAGTCCTTCGGCGCGTCGGCCTCCGGGACGTGATAGATCCAGCCGGCCGACCGGATGTCATGCTCGTCGATCACCGTGGCGGGCTCCACCGGCAGCCATGGCTCCACTGCTTTAAGAATCGACGCGGCTCGATCGGGACGATCCTCCCCAAGGTTGATTTCGTAAAAATAGAAGCCGGTGCTTTCCCAGTCCTCGTGCAGGGAAACGAAGAGCCTAGGGCAGGGCAGGCCCTCCATCCACGCGACATGGGTTCGCACCTCGATGCTACTACGGACCAAGTAGTCGCGGTTCAGGTCGATCCCCTCCGCGCTCTCCCGGGTTCCAGCGGTGAGGCCGGTGGGATTCAGCGCCGGACAGATCAGCCAGGAGCCCTCGTCAAGCACCCCGGCGCGGAGCAACTCCAGTGCCGCCAGCGGCCCTGCCGGTTCATCGCCATGCATGCCCGCAGACACGTAGGCAGGCGGCTCTTTCTCCAGACGCTCCCACGCGATCACTGGCCCTGCGGCGGTTTCGCAAAGGACCCGGCGGGTGAAGCCCTTCTTTTCAGCGAGCTCCGTGAACTCGCCGAGGAAAGCTGCGACATCGAACCCGTCCGGCACGCTGGAACATGGCCAGAGAGCCACAGGCGGCATCAAGCACCAATCCGCGGAGGCCTCAGGCTTCCGCGGATTTTCCCTTCATCTTGTGAACGAGCACCGGAACGATGAAAATCAGCAGCGTCAGCACCGAGGTGCCGAGGTCGAAATACTTGCTGGCCAGCACGTCATGCACCGGATTTCCCTCCGGCAGGAAGTGCCGCGGGACGCTCAGCACGAGCTTCACGCCGAGGATCGCGATGACGATGAAGGCGCAGGTCTCCAGGAAGGGATAGTGGTGCATCAGCTTCACGAAGCCTTGAGCCGCAAAGCGCATCGCGAGAATCCCGAGGAAGACGCCGATGCAGACGAGGATCAGCTTCGAGGGCATCGGGAAGTTCTTCACGTAAGCCACTGCCGCCAGCACGTTATCAATGGAGAAGGCGAGATCCATGACCTCCACCGCCACGACCGTGGCCCAGAAAGGCCCCAGGCGACCAAGGGTGTGCCGGTAGAGGAAATTCCCCTCCACGGCGACTGCTGCTTCCGCCTCGGCTTCCACCGATTCATGGCGGGTGAAGTGCTTGTAAGCCAACCACAGCAAGTAAAGGCCGCCGATCGGCTCCAGCCACCAGATGGTAATGAGCCACGCCGCCAGCACCAGGCAGACCCCGCGGAAAGCGTAGGCACCGATGATCCCGTATTTCAGCGCCTTGCCGCGCTGCTCCTCGGGGAGCTTCATCACCATGGTGGCCAGCACCGCGGCATTGTCGACGGAGAGCACCCCCTCGATGAGGATGAGAATGAAAACGACCATCAGGCCGGCTGCCGGGTCGGGTCCGAGAATCGTGTGAATCCAGTCCATGGGGATGAAGGCCGGGCACCGTCCGTCCTAACGGCTTCCGGCTCAAGCCTGATCTTCAAACAAAGCAGTCAATGGGCCGCCTTCAGCCAATCCATCACCGGCCCGCGATAGCGCAGCGGCAGGGAGTAGTGGCCCTCGCCCTCGATCCAATGGCCGGTCGAACCGGGAATCCGGGCCGCGAGACGCTGGGCAACGTCTACCGGCAGGTTCTTGTCCTCCTTCCCGTGCCAGAAGGCAACCGGGACCCGGATCTCCTCCGGCTTGAAATCCCAAGGCTCAAGGTAGAGTTCGCCATCCGCTAGCACGGCGGGAGTGCCATTCCGCACCCCCTCTAGATAGCTGCGGGTGACGCTTTCCCAGCAGCCGTAGTCGGCGATCGCCGCGCGGTCGCTGGGCGGGATCGATTTCATCATCCATGACATCGGGGCCCGGTCGGCCCCGCGGGCGATCATCCACCGACTGGCGCCGATCACCGTCGGCGTGACGGCTCGGCGCAGGCGCTTGAGCCCGGCGAGCGTGCGGTAGGCCCAGTGCATGTGGGCCTGATCCTCAACATTCCCGAAAGGAGGGGCACCGCAAATCACCGCGGCTGCGATCACCCGCTCCGGCAGTGCTGCCGCCGTGGCCAAGGTGTAGGGCCCGCCGCCCGAAACACCGCAGATCCGAAAACGCTCGAAACCAAGAGCGTCCGCCAAGCCGGCGACGTCCAAGGGCCAAGCCCCGAAGCTGCGACCGGAGAGTGGATCGGACAGGCCGATTCCCGGGCGGTCCACCGTGATCCAGCGCAGGCCGCGCTCCCCGGCGAACTCGTGCATCAGCTTCCCCTGATAGCGGCTGCTCGGCCAGCCGTGAAAGAAGAAGACAGGATCACCCTGCGGATCGCCATACTCCGCATAGCCCAGCGCCCGGCCATCCGGCAGGCGCACGTGTTCATCTTCTTTCATTGCTGGGAATCCTAAGCGATCGGCGCGCGCGGGGAAATCGATCCGGTGTGGGCCATCATCGGGAATCCCGATGGCCGCTCACTTGCGTTCGAGGATCTCGACCTCGTAGCCATCCGGATCGGTCACGAAGGCCATCTTCCGTTCTCCGGAAGAAAACTTCTCCCGCCAGCCACCGGGCCAGATCTCAATTCCGGCTTTTTCGACACCATCGCAGTACTCGATGATGTCCGGCACGCCGAGGCAGGTGTGCATCAGGTCCCCCGGGCACTTGTCAGTGTAGTCCGGGGAATAGCAAAGCTCCAGGAAAACGTCGTTGCCCGGAAGCTCGAGGAAGGCGAGCTTGTTTCCTTGTGGCGAATCTTGGCGGCGCGCCTCAAGGTACCCGAGCTTCTGATAGAAGGCGATCGAGCGATCCATGTCGGCGACGCGGATACGGGTGTGGAGAAATTTGATCATGACCCGGCGACCATGAGCCGGAAGGGCCGCGCTGTCATCCGCGGATCTCAACCCGCATGGATTTGCAAAGTCGCTGCGGCAATCATCCGGGTCTGGATTTCGCGGACAGCCGTGATAAGGGTGAGATGTCATGAAAAACATCGTAGCCGCCGTCGACTTTTCGAATGCCACGCCCGGAGTGCTGGAATCCGCCACGGAAATGGCCAAGGCCTTCGGGGCAGCGTTGCATGTCCTCCACGTGGTGGAGCCGGAGCCGAGCTATACAGCCTACGGCTTCACGCCCGATGAATTCCCCGCGATCCACCTCTTCCAGGAAGAGGCCCGCAAGCGAGCCACCGCGAAGCTGGACCAGCTGCTCGGCCAGGTTTCCAGCAGCGTGACGAATGCCACCGTTCATCTCGCCGAAGGTAGCCCGCTTCATGCGGTGTTGGACTACGTGAAGAAGGCGAATGCAGACCTCGTGGTCGTCGGTGCCCATGGCCACGGTGCCATGGCAGCCCTGCTGCTGGGCAGCGTCGCCGAAGGCATGGTACGCAAGGCCGTCGTTCCCACCCTCGTGATCCCTGCGGCACCGGAGAAGTAATCCCTCGATCACACCGTTCCCGCATATCACCCGAAGGTGGCGTGACGAAGGAGTGCCTCGCTTGGGCAGGGATCTAACAAAATTAGAACCTCAACGAGGGTCTCGCGGGCTGGAGGAATGATCACTGCTGGTATGCATACCCCACCCGCAGGAAACGCGAGCTAGCTGCATCGCTGACGTTATCGCGGAAGATCACTTCCTCGGTATCGCCCGCCATAGGAGCCGTGGACACCGCGGTGCTGGTGATCACCGGCCAAGTGCCGAGGTCGCCGGAGCCTTGCAGCTCATAGCTGAGATCCAGCGCATTTGCCGGGCGGCGGAACTTCAAAGCCGGGCGTCGCACGACGCCGTCCATCGACCAGACGAAGGATAGCTCTGGCACGTCCGGCACCCGGGGATCGCTGGCCAGTGCGTATTCGTCCGCATTGCTCCGCCCATCCCCATCCGGATCGGCATCCGGTCCGGAGATCAGCAGGTCATCCCGCTCCGCCGAGGTAAAATGGAAGTTATCCCAGCCGTGGTAAGCTTGGGCAAAGGAAGCATCGGGATTTCCCGGGCTCCCAAGCGCTGCGCCACTGATTGCCCAGGAAACGGGATTCCCGAACTGGTTGAACGCGACCTGTGCGGGATCACGATTTACCAGCGAGCGCCCATCACCATCAGTCGCAGGATACCAGCCATCCTTGTATTCGAAATCGAGGATGTTCTCCCCCACCGCATCGGTGAGCTCCAGCACCTCGCCGCCATTCGCCAGTTCGCCATCGTAGGGACCAATTACGATGCCTCCCGTACCCGGATAGCGCAGCGCGAAGGCCGCAGGGTTCTTCGCCAGGATCAAGCGCTGCCCCGCTGGAAGCGAGGTCGCACCGAAGGTGAAATCGATCCCCTGCGTGAACTTCGCACCCACCAGCGCCAGCGGGGAAGGCCCGATATTGGCCAGTTCCAGGTACTCGAAGTCATCCTCCGTCAGCTCCGGCATCGCCAGTTCCTCCGCCGCGGTCGGATCAGCTGGATGATACTGGATCTCGGAGATCCGCAGGTACTGCTGCAGCAGCGATGGCGTACCCGGCCAGGTAAAGGTGGCCACCAAAAGCCCCGAGGCATCCCGTAGGTTCAGGGTCTCGCCGCGCGCGGAAAGCTGGCCGGAGTAGTTCCCTTGGATCAGACGCTTCTCGCCACCCTTCGGACCGCTGGTCCGCGAGCGGAAGGCATTCACGTCCTTCACCAGATGGAGCAGGCCTTGATACTCCGAAGCCGCAGTGCCGGCACCCGCATTGATGACCGTGCCTCCTTCAAAGGTGTAGTCGATCGCGCCATCCAAGGTCCAACCGGAGATGTCCACCGCTTGCGCGCTAGTGTTCTTCAGCATGATGTACTCTCCCGCCTGGCTATTTCCGGCGGGAAGGTAATCGACCGAGTCGATGCTCACCATGCCCGCAACGTTCACCTGAGCGGTGTTCGGGATCGGCGTGCTCGCGGAGCGGTCCGGTGAGTATAGCAGGGGACGGCCCGACCCCGTGTTGAAGAGGAAAGTCCGGCGCGGATTGAAGTAGCCGGTGACCACGCGTTCCACTTCCTCGCGCGGGCGGTTTTGGATGTAGTTCGAATGGATCCCCCACTTCGAGGCATCCAGATCCCCGTCCGTCCACGATGAGGCCGCCGGTGCCGGATCCACACTCGCCGCAATCTCGCGCATACGGGTTTCCAGAAAGCCATTCGCGGTTCCCGGAGGCTGCAGGTATTGATCCATCAGCGTCCGCATCCGACGCACCCACATCTGCCGCATCTCCGGAGACTCCAGGATGATGTTGTAAAAACGGTCCGAGTTGGAATGCGCATTGAGCGGATTGTTCGAAACCAGCGTGTCGTCGAAATAGCCGTAGGTTCCGATCCAGTTGTGACCGTGGGAAAGATCCACATCCCACACGATCGGCCGCCACTGGCCGGTGCGGTTCGTATCGCGATAGAGGTAGAAGTTCTTGTGGCCATGGTCGCTGTCGCTGTTGAACTGCCGCACCACCAGGTAGTTCACCGCGGCGGCCACGTTGATATTGTCATAGGCGTAGGTACGACGGGTGGTAAGCGCGACCGAGGAATCCAGCGCAGCCGCCATGGCATTCAGATCGGCATTGCTCTCGTTCTTTCGCGTCTTCTTCTCGGCGCTGCCGGTCAGGTTCTCCGCGTAGATCTTGTAGAGTGCGCCTTCACCATCGAGGCCATTGCGCTCCAGCATCCGGTCATCGCCATCTTCCACCATGTCCAGAACCCCATGGAAACCTCCGTTCAGCTGGACCCTCACCGGAAACGCGAAGTGATAAGGCGTGCCGGCCAGCTTGCCGACTTCATGGGAAAGCGTGTTCCGTGTCTTCGTCTTATCCGCGTAGTTGGAGAGCAGGTTCAGATCCTTCACCGGGCGTTCGCCTTCCTTCCAAACGAAGCGGAAGTTATCGTTCGAATCAAAGTCGTAGCTTTTCTTCCCGAAGCCGGAGGTGGACTGGCCATGGATCTCGTGGCCGATGTTGTCGTAGAAGCGGTTCAGGTAATAACAGCTACCGCGAAAATCACCCGCGGTGGGTCCGGTCGCAGGCGCACCTTCGACGAACCACTCGAGGATCGGAAGCAGGCTCGTCGATGTCGCCGAGTTCACCGCCACCGTGCCGAAGTACTGCGGGGAGTCGGTGGGATCCGCATACGATGGGAACTTCGTGACATTTCCCTGGCCATCCTGGGCTTCGAAGCGCCAGCGCAACATCTGCCCCGCACCTACACTGGTAGTGGGTAAGCTCGCCGAATAGATGCCATCCCCCGCCACCACATCCACGCCCGTCCCGGTATCATTCATCGTGATCGGCGCGGACTCGGCATTCCACATCGCACGGTGATACACGCGCACGGCGGAGATATTGTTCTTCGTCTTGATAACCCGGGCAGTGACGGTCATCGGCGGGCTCGCGGCGCTGCCCAGCGGACGCGGCACGAGTGGATCAACCGGGGTCACCTCATAAATTACGGGCCCTGCCGAACCGGCACCGTTGAGCGCACCAGGAGTCGGGGGATTCAGATAAACGGCGCCACCCGCCGTATAATCCGAGCTCGCCTGAATCTCCGGCAGCAAGAGAAAGTCCGAACTGCCCATGCTCGAGTTCAACCCTTGGATCGCGAGCACATTGTTTCCCGAGACAAGCGCGGAAGCCGGAATCGTGAATTCCGTCCACGAGTTCACGATCGTCTCGTCCAAGGCCGTGGCCGAGGTGGAATTGTACGCGGGAGTCCCGTTGAAGTTCGCACGGCCTACTTCCGTGCCGTTGATCCACGCCACGAAGCCGTCCTCGTATTTCATCCGCAGCTTGTAGGAAGCATAGGCGGAAGGATTCGTGAGGCTAAAGGTGCGCCGGAAGAGAATCGAAGTGTTGATGTTCTGGAGGGCGCTCTGGCAATTCGTCGTGATCCACGCGCTCAGCCCGCCGCCGTTGTCATAGCCGAGACCGGGAGCCGCCAGCGTCCAAGAGCTATCGGCGAAGGAAGGACTGCGATTCCATCCGCCGGCGACATTGGTGCCCACATCGCCTCCGGCGTAGTTGCTGCCGGAGTAGTTCGCTTGACCGGTCGCGTTATTCGCGAGCACCCGGTAGCGCCCGTTCTGTCCCGCCCCGGAAGCCACCAGAGCGGTAGTCGTCTGCGTGATCGAAATGCCGTAAGAGATGTCCGGAGCCTGAGCCGGATACGAAGCTCCATACGAATCAACCAGCTGGGCTTGGCCCGTGGCACCTGGCTTGTAGAGACCAAGGAATTCCCCGCTCTTCGAGAGGCTGAAATTCGTGTGAAGGGGAGCCGCGGGGTTGGCCCGGTTCTTCCCCGATGCCCATACAAGGAGGGTGCCATTCGCGGGGATGCTTACCGCGGGGAAGCGCCACTGCTTCTTCACGGCTGCATCATCCGTCAGCCACCAGCCGTCCAGGCTGACCGCGCTGGTGCCGGTATTGAAGAGTTCGATCCAGTCCTCCCGGTCACCGTTTTCGTCTTCGATTCCGCTGGCGTTGGCCGCAAGGAACTCGGAGATCAAAACATCGCCATGGAGCCCACGAAGGGGGCACAGAAATAGCGCGAAAAGAAGGGGAAAGCGACACATGCTGACAGCAAATGCGGGGGTGTGTGACAAAATGGTCACATAATTTTCCCACCGCAAGTGCCAAAGGAGGAGGACCGGAACGTCCTCCTCCGCTCTCCCGAGAATAACTTAGGGAGCCCAAGTCGCCCGCATCCGCAGGAACTTGCGGCTGCCGCTGGCCGGCAACGAATCACTGAAGGTGGCGTATTCCAGCCCGCCTCCCAAGGACGCGTTTGCCACCGGGGCCGTAGCCACCGGGGTCCATGTGCCGGTCACATCATCCGTGGCCATCAGCTCATAGAGGATGTGATGGGCAATCTCCGGCCTGCGGAGCCGAAGCGCCGCTTGGCGGGTTTCGCCGCTGCCCATCCATGTGAAGGCAGCATCCGGCTGATCGACCACAAGCGGCTGGGTGGCGAAGGCGAACTCCTCGAAATTGAGGCGGCCGTCGCCATCGGGATCCGCCGAAACACCCGAGATCGCGGCAGAGGCCTGTTGCGCGGGATCGAAAACAGTCGTCGCCCAAGCATCAAAGGTATTGGCACCCGGTGTATCCGCCGTGCCCGGGGAGCCGCCGATGCTACCGCTGAGGGCCCAACCTTCTTCATCCGAGTCACCGGCAGGATCATTCGGATGCCGGCGAACCAGCGAGTATCCTTCGCCATCCGCCGCGACCGGCCATGGGGGGGCATCGTCATAGGTGATCGAGCGGATCACGTCGTCGCCCGGCGTGAAGAGCACCACGGTTTCCCCCGCATTGTTGAGCTGGCCGGAATACTGGCCTGCCACCGGCTTGCCAGTGCCATAGCGCATCTGGAAGGCCTCCAGATTCGATACGATCAGAATGCGCGCGCCGGGGGCCAAGGTGCGGCCGGTGGCAGCACTCGTGAAATCAAAGGTGATCGCCCCGAAAATATAGACGCCCTGGAGATCCACATGCTTCGATCCCGTGTTCAACAGCTCCACGAATTCGAAGTCGTTGGCATCGTCGAAACCGGCAGTCACTTCCGGACCGGATGGTTCCGCCGGGTGATAGAGGATCTCCGAAATCGCGAGATTCGATGGCGAAGCCGCTTCCGTATCGAGCAGGAAGCTCGCTTCGGTGATGGCGCTCCAAGTGGTACCATTCCGCGCGCGGACGCGCAGGGTCTTTTCTCCCGCGCCGGTCAGGAAGAGAGGTGTCGGCGTCGCGGAGCGCGTGCCGGTCAGGGACAAGTTCATGCTGATGTCCGAGCTGCCGCCATCGGACTGGTGGATCTCCACTGCAATCACATTGTTCCCCGCCACCAACAGCGACGGGCTGACCGTGGTGACCTGCATCTGGTCCTCGATCGGATTCCCCGCGTAATGGTCGAAAGCCGGATCCACGGTCAGGTTTCCTGCCACGCGGGTGCCATTCAGATACACGGCATAAGCATCGTCATACTCGACGGTGAGCGTCAGGTTCGAGAGTCCGGAAAGATTGCTCACATTGAAGCTCTTCCGGAAATAAGCGGTCGCAGCCTTCACGCCCGGCGCGGTCTGGACAATCGGGATGACTGTTGCCTCGTCACCATCGCCGTAGCCCAGTTCCGCGGTGCCCGTGGGCCAAGCCGTATCGGCAAAGCCGGGATCCCGCCATGCGGTGCCTTGGTTCGTGCCGTTGTAGAGATACTTCCAGCCACTCGCGGACCATGGGATGAAGGCCTCCTGCGTACTGGAAGAAGTGTAGGTCTGGGCAGCTGCCTTCAGGTTCCCGCCGACAGCCCGGGGATCGGAACCATCCGCCATGTAATACAAGGTCGAGCTCGGCGGCCCGCTGATCACCGCTTCAACGCCACTGGACTGATAACCGCCGAAGGGACTGATCGAAGGGGCATCAATCGCGGGATAGAGCCCGTCTGCCCGCAGCTGCGCGAGCACGACCGGGACCCGCGGGTTGAAGTAATTGAGCAGCTCGTTCTGGGCGTTGATCCAGTTCTGGCGGTTCTTCGGCACTGACGAGAAGGCGTCGCCCCATCGGGCGCTTTCCGCAATGATCGCTTGATCCACGATGGTCGCGAATTTGTTGACCCGATTGCTCCACGCGGTGGGGTTCAAGGCACCTCCATTGAACATGTGCTTCTGGATCCGGTCCGCCCAGAGCATGCGGTACTCCGCATTCGCCGTGAGGTCCTGATGGAGGAAGGCTGGATTCGAATAAGCGAAATTCGACTCATTCGGATAAACGAAGGGACCGGTGCGGTCCTCGTTCACGTTAAAGAGCGAGTGCTCGAAATCGTGGACGAAAAACTGGAAACCCTGCCCCGGATTGTTCTCGCGGCGCCGGGCTCCCGACCAGTTGTTCGCCTTGTCGTTGCCGAGGAAAGCGGAAGTGCAACCATCGAGATTCCCGCTCCAGAAGGTGAGCAGCATGTAGTCGACAAGGTTGCCGGGATCGAGCAGGACGGGATCCGCCGTCGAGGTGACGCCGTCCGCCGCCTTGCCCATCATCTTGAAGTAATTCGCGTTGGTGGGAGAAGCACGATGAGCCTTCCCCTTGTTCCAAAGGTCCTGCCAGGCCACCAAGGTGCCGTCGGTGGCACCGATGGTGTAACCGGCTTCCTGCTCGGCCTTCACGACATCGTAGTCATCCTTGTCACCGCCGATGTAACTTTCGGCGAAGGCGGATTCGGTGCGTTCGTCGAGGTTGTAGAGGCCCCAGTATTGGCCGTTCAAATAGAGATGGAAGTAGCGGACCTTTGATCCCGGGCGACCCATATCGATCAATGCCTGGCGGGTGGATTCCTCACGCAGGAAGGTGTTCCGTTCATCACCACCGAAGGACCACGAGTAGTTCTGCGCGGTACGAAAGTCGATCTTGTCGAACTCCTGTGCACCTCGATGGCCGAAGAGCGGATACTCCAGCTTGGATGCGCCGTACTCCTCCCGGAAGAAGAAGCGGAAGGAGTGCTTCGGATTGTCCGTCGAGCGCGAGTAACCACCGCGCAAGCGCAGCCCGGCGTTCACTTGGAATTCGCTCGTGCCATTCGGATGCTGGGCATTCGGTGGATTGATCCATTCCAGCGAGGCGGGCTTTTCCCATGCGAAGCCGCGGCCATTTGGATTCGAGTAGATGCCTTGGGAACCACCGATGTTGAAAAGGTTCGGCAGGTCCGTCGTGATACACACCGCTGGTAGCGAGGCGAGGGCCGCCTTGGTGGAAGCCGAACCCCCGAGATCCGGATTCGAATGATTCACAATGTCCGGATCCATCCCGTAATCAAGCACTTGGGAGGTGCCGGTGGTAGCAGGCCACCCGGCCGGTGAAGACGATTGGGTGATGATGTCGTTCAGGAAAAGATAGGTCTGGGTATCCACATCGGTGGACTCCCAGCCGGGCTTCACCGCGCAGGCCCGCAAGGTGGTGGTAGCGGAGATGTTCAGCGGCCCGGTGTAGGTCGAGCCATTCGTCGCGGATGGCGTGGATCCGTTCGTCGTGTACTTGATCGTCGCACCCGGCGTGGCGGTGAGGATTTCCAGTTGGAAGGGCGCGCTGAAGAAACCGCGGTCCACGCTGAAGGAAGTGTCCGCTACTTTTCCGAGCGAGCTCGGATCACCATTGATCCAGCCGGGCGTGGCCTTGCCCCCACCATAAAAAGCCGGGTCCGCGGTCGGATTGATCGAGCCCGCGATAAGCTCCGGCAGGATGAGGAAACCGGGCGTATTCGCCGTGTTTTTCATCGCGTGGATGGCCAGCACGTTCGAACCGTTCGCGAGGCTCGGCAGATACTGCGTCAGGTTGAAACCCATCGGCCGCAGGCTGTCGGAATTCGATCGCGTCGAGTTGGCAGTGCCATCCCAAGCCGGATTGGCCGCGACATTGTGCGAAGCAACCTTGGTGCCGTTCAGCCATGCCGCGAAGCCATCCTTGTGCCGCGTCACAAGCGAAAGCGAGGTGGCGGTACCGGGGCCGGACGAACTGAAGCCCGAACGGAAAAAGGCACCCTTGGCCGGGGCCGAGAGGTAAGGCTGGGTATTCGTGCCGATGATACCGCCCGCTCCTTCCTGCTGCGTCATTGCGGGAAGGCCGCCATTGGCAGTGTCGCCGACAAGCTTGAAGGCATTCGCATCCCACGATGAATAGGAGCCTTCGGCCGCAAAGAATTCCAAGCAGTCCCCTCCGGCACCTTGGAACATCACGACTTCGAAAGAGTGAAGCCCAACCGTGAGATTGCGGGTCCTGATGTTATCGAGGGGACCGTGGGAAGTATCATCGGTGATGATTGCCACGCCATCGATCTTCACCCGCACACCGTCATCGGAATTCGTGCCGAAGGTATAAATGCCGGCGGTGGCGATATCGACCCAGCCGGTTAGCTTGATGGCATATTGATCGCCGGTGCCGGCAGGGGGCGATGAGTTCAAGCCGAAGTGGCCATCGTCACCTTCCCCGAGATAGTTCACGCTGCTGGCGATGACGGTGGCCTCGGAAAGGATGCCGGGATTTCCCGGTGCCAAGGCCAGCAAGGCGTCCGCTTCCGCCAGGGAGTTCACGCCTCCGCCGTTCTTGAACACATGGCGCACGGTAATGCCGGGCATCGTGAGGCCATGCCCCAAGCCGCTGATCCCGCCCGTCCACGCAGAGTCGGCGAAGCCAGGCTGGTTCCATGTCGGGCCTGGAACACTGGCGCTGGTCGGCACGGTGAAGCGGGTAAACGCCCCTTGGGAAAGCAGGACCGTGCGATCAAACTGCACGCCGAAGGATTCATCTCCATCCTGCGCCGGATATTCGTCTCCGAAGTCCTGCACCACCTGACCCTGCGGATTGACCAAGCCAAGGTACTCGCCGCCCGCGGAAAGGGAGAAATTCGTGTGGAGCGGCGCGCTCGCCACCCGGCGGTTCTCACCGGAGGCCCAGACGATGCGAAACTCGCCAGGTGCCAGCGTGACATTGGGGAAGGTCCATTTCGCGAGATTGTCCGCGGAATCGGTAAGCTTCCAGTTGTTCAGAGAGATCGGGGCCGAGGTCGGGTTGTGGATTTCGATCCAATCCGAGAAGTCGCCGTCTTCATCAGCGATGGTCGCCTGGTTGCTCGCCATGAACTCCGTGATCACGGGGTTCGCCATGACCGGGGCGAGCGGCATGAGCACGAGGGTACAGAGTAGAGAGCGGGCGCGCATTGGGTTTGGAAAGAGGGGGCGAGCAGCTTGGAAACGTGGCAAAATCGCCATATTTCAAACTTCCGCAATACCCTAGTGCGGGGACAGCCTTTACAAATGCTGCGCGTTTCTACGACGTGATGACACACGGGTCATCCGACATAAGCCTCAATCTGTAGCACAACTTTGGGAAAAACCCTGATTGCTGCGATGCTCAGGCGACCTTTGGCATGGTCGCGCCACAGAAGGCACGATATCCATCCTCCCCCATGTAACGTGTCAGTACCGCGGCCGGAGCTTGCCGGAGATCCACCAACACGAGGGCATCGAGCACATCTGAGAAGTCGGGATCGACGTTAAACTCCAGCAAGGTGGCGTTTAGCTTGAGATACTGGCGGAGGAGAACCGGCACCCCCTTCTTGTCCGGCTCCGTGGCCGAGACCGCGGCGGATACTTCTTCGATCGACTGGAGGCGGGAGCTGATCCCGCTTTCCTCGGGCAGGCCTCCGTACGGGTGGTAAGGATGCACCCAGCGGGCCATCGCCTGGTCCTGCCGGCGATCCCGAAGGAAGCGCACGATGAGATCCTGCGAAGCCGCGGAGTAATCGCTCGATATGCTAACCGGGCCGAATAGGCGGGCATAGCGGGGGCGCTCCGCCACGAAACGACCGATGCCGCGCCACAGCAGGGCGAGCGGGTGGATCGATTTTTGGTATTCCGGGGCCACGAAGGAACGGCCCAGCTCAAGACCGGGCTTCAGGAAATCAAGGAAGGGCTGCTCGAAGCGGAAGAGCGTCGAGGTGTAGAGCGCGGTGGGGCCACCCGCGGCAAGCAACACGTCAGTGCAGCCGAGACGATACCCCCCCGCGACTTTTCCAGCCTCGCGGTCCCAGAGAAACAGATGCAGGTAGCTGGCATCGAAGTGATCGAGGTCGAGCGGTTTACCGGTGCCTTCGCCAACGGCGCGGAAAGAGATCTCACGGAGCCGGCCGATCTCGTGAAGGACGGAAGGGATCTCCCAAGCCGCAGCGAGGAAGACGTCCAGCTTGCCCTGCGAGGCAAGCGGGCCGCGACGGTTCAAATGGGCGATTTCACCGAGCAGTTCCGCGTGGTCCGCGGAATCGGCGATGGGTTGGAAGGGTGCATTCATTTCCGAACAAATTCGCCCCGAGCATGGCTAGGGAAGCGCTCTCCTGTCGCATCGAAGAAATCCGCTGATTCATCGATGGTACCGATGGAGGCGGCCTCCCGCTGGCACGTGCCGGTATCGGTGGAAAATGCCGCGGAGAGGGAAGCGGGTCCAATTCGCCACGCCGACGTTGTTGTCACAGAATGAAGGTAGGGACACTCCCGCACCCCGCCTGTTATGCCTGTTAAATCAGGGAAATTAACAGGCGAAGGCGCGCCGGGGAACACCGGCTGACAAAGGGAAAATCCCGATCCGGCCAAAGAAATCCCGAGAACTTCGGTTGAGATTCGCCACGCATGTTTCCATGACCTTCTCCCATTCTGCCGACCGGTTTCTACTGCCATCCCGATCCGATTCCGATGCAGGCAAAGCCACGCGCGGGACGCGCTCCCCCCCCTCGGCTAGTCCTCGATCGCAAGGGCTTGCCCGCGAAGAGAGGCGGCGGCTTCCTGGGGATCCAAGCCATCGAGAAGCGCGCGGCGAGCCCTGCACTCCACCGTACTGCCGCGCATGGCAAGAAGGACACGGGGGAGCAAGGCGGTGCGCACCATCGGATGAATTCCACCGGCCAGATGAAACCACGCCGGGGCTTTCCCGAAATAGCGAACGAGCACCACCTGCGCACCGCACTTGGCGGCAAGCGCCGCGATGTGGGGCGACCATGAGCCTTCCTCGACGGCACTGCCTTTCCAGTTCGCCACTTCTCCGGAAGGAAAGACGGCGAGCAGGCCCCCCTTTCGCAAATGCTCCAGGGAGCGCCGCAGGGAAGGTGCGTTCTTCCGCGCAGAACCTTCATCGCCGAGGATAGAAAGCGGCAACATCGACTCGCCCAGCACGGGGAGCGCAGCCGCCATTTCATTCGCCATTAGCAGGGTGTCCGGCCGACGTGCCATGCACAGGGCACCAAGCGTCAGCGCATCGGCACCGCCGAAGGGATGATTCGCCATGACCACCACCGGACCGGCGGCAGGGATCAGATCGAAGTCCTGCGCCTCCACCGAAAGGCCAAAGGCTTGGACCGCCGCTGCGAAAGGCTCGGTCTCCAGACGGGTAGCCTCATCGAAGCAGGTGCGGACCCGGCGCAGGCCGAGGATTTCATCCAAGGCCCGCCGTAGCTTCCCGCGCCAGCCCTCTCCTTCGAGGAAAGGAAGGGCCGAACGCAGGTCGAAAGGTTCGCGGTCCGGTGCCACGCCGGGAACTCCAACGGGCACGGTGAAAGGATCAAGCCTTTCCTTGTTGCTCTTTCAACAGGTCGCGGATCTCCGCGAGTAGCTTCACGTCCGCAGCAATCTCCGGCGGACCGGAAACCACGGGGGCCTCGAAGCGCTTCTTCGCGGTGGTGTAGGCCTTCACCACGAGGAAGAGGGCAAAGCCGACGATCAGAAGGCTGATCAACGCATTGATGAGCGGACCTATGTCCACTTTCCCGATCATGACCGCACCGACCTCGGTACTGGGAGTGAAGGAAGTGATCGTCTTCAAAATCACTCCGGTGAACTCGGTGATCACCTTGCCGAAGGACGCACCGATGATGACACCGACGGCAAGATCCAGCATGTTGCCCTTGAGAATGAAGTCTCTGAATTCTTTGATCATGCGATTTGAGGGAAAGTTCGCCTCGCATCAAAGCAGCACTTCTAACACCACGCAATGAGGATTCTCCCCGGAGACCCGTGAAGTGTCTTTGAAATCACGCGATGCGGACCAATCGGCAGGAACCAGCCGCTCGATCTGTTAGAAGGACGTACGGTTCTGGATCTCACCTGGCACGGATGCATCCGTGCTACCTCACTTCGCCTTCACGGTGATCTTTCCGTGCATCTTGTCGAAGTGACCCGGAGACGAACAAAAGAAGGGATACTCTCCCGGCTCTCCGGCGACGAAATTCAGTTTTCCGCTCTGGCCACCGGCGAGCAGCTTGATGTGGCCGACCATCATGTCCTTCGATTCCTTGTCGGAGGGAATGTAGCCGCTGGCGGCGGCAGCAAGGCACTTCGGCGCAAAGGAAATGATCGTATTCCCCGGCTTGAGGAGCACGACGTTGTGCTTCATCGCCTTTTCACCCTTGTCGCTGGTATTCTTGAAGGTCAGGGAAACTTTCTGACCGCTGGTGACCTCGAAGGAGGTCTTGCTGTAAACCATGCGGTCATCCGCGCTGAGTTCGAGCTTCACCACATCCTGGGCAAATGCGGGGGCGGAAAGGAGGGCGGCGGCAGCGAGGAATGAGCGCATGGAAGGAGACGGGGCGGGTTTCGAAGTTCGCGGGCAAATACCAAGCCGATGCAGGCTCGTCAAAACGCCTTTGTTGCATGGGGGGACCTACGGCAATCGGGAGTTCCTTGACAGTCCGGGCGGGTCCGTGACGTTGAGGCACGCCATGAAGCCGCTGCTTGCCCTCGCCCTCGCCTTCTTCCCCCTCGCCCTGATGGCCGCGGACGAGAAGCCGTTGAAGGGGATCGACATCGATCTGGTCTCCGAAAACGCGGCGATCGCGAAGGGTCAGCCGTTCACCGTGGGGGTGAAAATCCATCACCACGAAGGCTTCCACACCTACTGGCAGAACCCGGGGATCGCCGGGATCCCGGTGAAGCTGCAGTGGGAGCTACCCGAGGGATTTTCCGCGGGGCCGATTCAGTGGCCCTACCCGGAGAAAACGCTGATGGCGGTTCATCCGGTGCATGGCTTCGAGCGGGACGTCATGCTGCTGGTGGAAATCACGCCCCCCGCAGAACTCCCCTCCCCCCGTGTGGCACTGAAGGCCACGGCATCGTGGATGGCTTGTGCAGATGGCTGCTACCCGGGGAGAAAGCTGCTTTCCTGTGAGATCCCGGTGGCCGAGGAGCCGAAGACCGATGAAACACTGGCGAGCTCTTTCCAAAAGGCCCGCCAAGAGCTGCCCCGGCCGCTGCAGGGCTGGAGCACCGAACTGCTTTCCGCTCCTGATGCCGAAGAAATCCGCTTCCGCGTGACTCCGGCCACTGGAAACGCAGCAGATCCGGGCGAGCTCTATTTCTTCTCCTCCGACGGACAGATTTCCTCCGATCCGCCACAACGCGTGGTGAAAACCGATGGCGGGTATGAGATCACGGCCGAGCGCTCGCCCTATGGACCGAAGAACAAGGCGAGCCTGCCAGGCGTGCTCATTTCCTCCACGGGCTTCACGAAGGACGGTGCCAAGTTCGCGACGATCGAGCCGGGAGTGACGGGCGAGGCTTCGGAAAAAGAAGCAGGCGCGGCAGCCGCTCCCCCGAAGTGTGAATGCGAGAAGGAGTGAGTCATCCTCCCCTCCGAGGGTTCTCCCTGATCCGATATACGCACAAAAAAGCCCCGTCCGCAGGTAGCGAACGGGGCTAAAAGTGAATGGCTAAATCGGAGAGCTTACTTGGCCTTCACGGTCATCACGCCCTGCATGATGGCGAAGTGACCGGGGAAGGTGCAGAGGTAAGGATAAGCGCCCGGCTCGGTCGGAGCGGTGAAGGTGATGGTGTCGGTCTCGCCACCGCCGATGAGCTTGGTGTGCGCGACGATGCGGGCCTTGGTGTCCGCATCTTCCGGGATGTACTCGCTCTTGGCAGCCTGCATGGCCTTCGTGGCGAAGGCAGGCAGCGCGGTTTCCGGCTTGGCAGCGTCCACCGGCTTGAGGATCACGACGTTGTGACCCATGGCGGTCTTCGGCAGCTGGCCGATGTGCTTGAAAGTCAGGGAGACCTTCTCACCCGCGGTGACTTCGATGGCCTTGGTGCTGTACTGCATCTGGTCATTGCCCGTGATCTCAATCTTCTTCTCCTGGGCGATAGCCGGGGAGACGAGACAGGCGGCGGCGAGGGTCAAAATCAATTTCTTCATACGCTCGGTGACTTGGAACGGCCGGAAAGTGAGGGATCTTTCACCACGGATCAACCTGCAATCCTCGCGAGATTTTCCAATTGGCCCCTGAACGTGTTTGGTTTTAACCGCCCCAAAGGACCCCGGCGATGCTGCAAAAGCGCCCAAGCGATCCGCATCCGCGAGCCGATTCTCAGAAGGACCACTGGTGACGCGCCCAAGCGAATCGCGGCACGGGATCAGGCGATCCGCAGGCTTGTAATGCCGGTCCTTCATTTGCCCCGACGAGCATTCTCAAGAGCCCGAATTGAGTCCTCCTGCGACGCTTGAAGCCGTCGCCATTTGTAGATCCCAAGGACGTCATGCCTATCCGTCCCGAGTTGCTGTTAGCCGCTTCGGAGATATCGTGGAAGAACGCATTTCCCCGGCAAACAGCGATTTTTCAAACGCAGTCTTTCCCACAGTGGAAATCCCGGAAAGTCTTCAAGGTGACGGGTTTTGCGCTCGCCAACTAACCGTTTTATGACTAGCTTTAGGCAGTTTTAAAAATTTCCCTGCCGCATTTGGCATGGGGCTTGCTCAACTGTCTCTGACCAATCCGCCGCACCATGAAGAAAATCGAAGCGATTATCAAACCGTTCAAGTTGGAGGAAGTGAAGGAAGCCCTCGCCGAAGTCGGTGTGCAGGGTATGACCGTAACGGAAGTGAAAGGTTTCGGCCGTCAGAAAGGCCACACGGAGATCTATCGCGGCTCCGAATACACCGTTGATTTCCTGCCCAAGGTGAAGATCGAAATTGTCGTGGACGACGCTCAGGCTGGCTCCGTGGCGGAGGCCATCGTGAAGAGCGCCAACACCGGCAAGATTGGTGACGGCAAGGTCTTCATCTCCACCGTGGAAGAAGCCATCCGCATCCGCACCGGCGAGACCGGTTCGTCCGCGGTGGCCGTGAACTGAGCCCGGTTCTCAATTTTTTCAAGCACCCGGCTTCCCCCTGAGGGAGCCGGGTTTTTTTGTGATCCAGGAGGTGCGCAGCCCGGTCCCCCCTTTATTCGGAAAGTTCCACTTTCACGCGGGCGAAGCGTAGCGTGCTGTCCGCGGGCCAGATGATCGTCCGCTTCACAAAGCCGGGGACCGCCGGGACAAAGGCCTGGGTGGATGACACGGCGCCCGGAGGCAAGGTCGTGGCTCCGGCAAGCGCCAAAAGATCCGTGGATGTCTCCACTTGGTACGAGAGTCCTCGTACCGCCGCATCACTCCGCTCCGGATAGCTGAGGATGATATTTCCCGCCTCCTCGGCCAGCCGCGGAAGAATGGAGTCGCCAGAAGAGAGCAGCATGGAGCCCGAGTTCCCTTCCCCGCCCAGGGCATACTCCAGGAGATTAATCATCCCGTCTTGATCGGGGTCGTCATCTTGACCGATCTGCGGCAGCCCGGCAGACCACGCTGCATAGGTGGGCTTCAGGGCGAAGCCAGGATTCGTGAGCGTGGTTGAAGCCGTGTCCGATTGGATCGTGGCACTCACGGTCAGGGTCGCAAGAGCCGGCATGGAGCTCCATGCGGCTTCCACCACGACGCTTTCCGCCGCTGCCACGGTCGCTTTCCGAACCGACCAGGTATCAGCATCCACTTGCTCGACGACCCAGCCGCTGGCAGTCACGGAAACAGGCGCCTGTCCCGCCGCGAAGTCGAGGATCAGCTCGGCATTTCCGGTGAGTTGGCCCCCCGTGTTCGCGAAGGTGAACTCGATGCTGCCCGGATACGCCTGGCGGAGCTCGGCAGGATCCGTGACCGAGCTCAGGCCGAGGGTCGTAGCCGTGAAATTGGCAGGCCTCATCCGGTAGCCCAGCGCAGCCATCTGGGCATCCAACTTCGTCGCGTAGTTCGGAACGAAAGTATCGTAGTTCTGAATGATGGACCCCGCCTCCATGAAGGTGCTGTGGGTGCCCACGATCGCCGGTTCTCCTCCCGGTCCCGAAGCAAAGGATGGAGTGCCGGAGTCCCCCACGATCAAATAGGCATCGTCAGGGGTTCCCGTGAGTCCATTATAGTCGAAGCGACAGAACTTGGTGTCGCCCTGAGGCCCTCCTCCATCGAGATCCCCAACGAGAAATCCTGCGATCGCTCCCTGTCCGGCCTTCGCTTGGAAACCGAAAACCATCAGCGGCGTGCCGATATAAGCGGCGTCATTCGCGAGGTTCAGGTAACGGAACGGCTTCACGGTGGAAGGCAGCGCGGCGCTAAAGGTCAGGATCGAGAGATCCGAATCCCCGCTGATGTCGCTGGCGATCGGCGTCATCGAAGTCACGGTCCGCTGGATGATCGCCCCATTCGAAGCCAAGAACTTCACCGAAGCGCCAAGTACCACCGGCGACACATGATGGGTGGCCCATACCGCATGTCGCGGCGAAACGAGGCCCGGCTGGCGGTGAGCGCTGGTGGCAAACCAGCCGAGGCCGGTGAACTTCGTCCAATCATAAAGAAAGGTCGGATTCCCCGCGTCGTTACCGGTGTTGAAATTCAGGAAGCGGTCGTGGAGCGCAGGATTGTACGATCGGATTTCCAGGGAGGAGGCCGGCAGGGTGAATGCCAGCAACAGCAGGTAGCGCAATGGGTGTTTCACGCAGCGCCGGTCTAACCAATCCATACCCCGGACACCAGAACTCTATTGTAAAGCGAATGACTTAGCCTTCGAAGGTCCAAGCCCGTTTCGCGCCGCCCTCCTCTGCCCGCCGCGTTTCGTCTTCGTGGTGGATGAGTTCGATCACCTTTGCGTCGCATTTCTCGGAAATCGCGTCGGCGAGCGCTTGGGAGTGGGTGACGATGATGATCTGGGTTTCCTTCGGCACCTTCGCGATCAGGTCCGCCAAGGGCGACAGCAGGCCGGGGTGAAGGCTGGTCTCCGGCTCATTCAGGACCAGCAGCGGCGGCGGCTTGGGCGTGCGCAGCGCCGCAGCAAGGCAGAAGAAACGCAGGGTGCCATCCGAAAGCTCCGCGGCATCGAGCCAGCGCTTGAGATCCGGACGGCGAAGCTGGAGCTGGAAGCCGCCGTTGTCATCGACGCAGCGCCAGTCGGCCCCCGGAAAAGCCTCCTCTACTGTCTTATCGATGATCTCGGCATAGCCTGCCTCGCGGATGCTCTGGAGATTAGCGGCAAGGTTCGAGCCGTCGTGAGCCAACACGGACGACCATGCGCCGACGCGCGGCCTGCGCATCGACGAATCGGGATCGGTGCGAAATTGATGATAAAAGCGCCAGCCGAGAAGGATCTCCCGCGTGGCCGTGAGTGCCGGAAAGCGCAGGCCATCCCGGACTTCGGAGAGCATCGACTCCGGGGCGTGAAAGGGCAGCGGAGAATGCTCCATTTTCCCATCCGGGGTACGCAGCTCGACCGCCGGGCCTTTCCGTTTCGCCATGAGACGGCCTTTTTCGCCGCCAAAGCGGAGCGTCTCCATCTTGATATCGGGGTCCGTCCGGAACTTCGTCATGAACTGCGGCGGGGCACCCGGCGCTATCGCAGGAAGCCCGCACTCCATCTCGAAGGTGAAGTCCTCATGCTCCAGTTCCCAGCGCACCCGATGCGGCTCGTCCTTCCGTCGCCGCCCAGCCCACATCAGGCTCGGCATACCTCCCTCCAGCGCGATGGCCTCCGCGAGGCGGCCGTCTGCCATCCGCTGCAGGAGCGCGAGGGCCCGGTAGAAATTCGATTTCCCCACACCATTCTGCCCGGTGATCACGGTGACGCGACCGGGCCTCAGGCGGAATTCCCGGAGCGAGCGATAGCCGCGGATATCGAGGGAACGGAGCACCTCTTCATCATCCTGAAACCCGCACCGGGGTAAAGATCGGGGCTCCATTTAATCCTGCGGGCCGGGATGGATGAGATGGATCGGATGAAAGGCAGCAGGTGGCCCCATCCGCATCCGTTCGCCTTTCGAATCCCTCCCCAAACTCTTGCCGCCTCCGGAAATGGCCGCTACTGCGGGGGCATGGGTTTGCGCACGAGCGACTTCCACTACGAGCTGCCGGAGGAGCTGATCGCCTCCCGGCCTCTGGAGGAGCGTGCAGCCTCCCGGATGATGGTGGTCCACCGTGACACGGGAAAGATCGAGCACCGGATGTTCCGGGACTTCCCCGGCTATCTACATCCGGACGATCTGCTCATGCTGAATGATACCCGGGTGATCCCGGCGCGGGTTTTCTCCGATGACGGGAAGATCGAGCTGCTCTGCCTGGACCGGCTTTCCCCGACCGAATGGCGCAGCCTAGTGCGGCCGGGCAAGAAGATGCGGCCCGGCAAGACCGTGAGTGTCGGCGGAACTACGGGAACCGTCGTAGATGTCTTCGAGAACGGCGATCGCCTGATCCGTTGGGACTCTCCCGTCGATCTGAATCAGCACGGTCATCTCGCGCTCCCTCACTACATGAAACGGGAGGACGAGCTGTCTGATCGCGAGCGCTACCAGACCGTCTTCGCAAAGGAAGAAGGTGCCATCGCCGCACCCACCGCCGGCCTGCATTTCACGCCGGAAATGCTGGCAGCGCTACCTCATGATTTCCTCACCCTGCACGTGGGCGTGGGCACCTTCCGCCCCGTACAGGTAGATACACCGGAAGAGCACGTGATGCATTCCGAGCGCTACTTGCTAAAGGAGGCTACGGCACAACGCATCAATAAGGCCGGGCGCGTGGTGGCAGTAGGCACCACCGTCACGCGGGTGCTGGAGCACCTCGGAAAGCAGATGCCCGGAGGCGGCAAGCGCCTGGAGGAAACGAGCCAGCAAGGAGAGACGGATATCTTCATCTACCCCCCCTATGAGTTCCGCGTGATCGGCGGGCTGCTCACGAATTTCCACCTGCCGGAAAGCACCCTGATCATGCTGGTAAGCGCCTTCGCCGGGCGGGAGCTGGTCATGGAGGCGTATCGCGAAGCGGTGCGTGAGCGTTATCGCTTCTACAGCTACGGTGACTGTATGCTGCTGGTCTGAGCGACTCAGCGGATACCCCACCAGACCAGCACCAGCGTGGGAATGATCATGCAAACGAATGCCGCCCTCGTCCAAGTCGCGGGCTGGTCCGGCCGAAGATGGTCTTCGAGCTCGTGAATGGAGACGAGCAGCATGCAGACACAGAGCGGCGCGAGCACCGCGATCAAGGGCTTCATGCTTAGCCAGTCACCGATCACGAGCTTCCACACTGAGACCTCTTCCCTCCCGCCGCCATGGGAATCGAAAAGCCGATTTCCAGCCGCACCTACGGGATTTCCCGCCACGTGATTACGTAATTGGATTAGGGGGTAAAATCGGACATTGTGATTCCGTAAGCAACGCCGTCGCCCCCAACGGTCGAGCCTACAAAATCCCCCCGAAACCTCGTCTCCCCCCACGACGATCATCCCCCCAAAGGGAAAACCCGCTGCCTTCGTTCCCCCAAACGGCGCTAGCGGGTTTTTCTTTTCCCCCGCGGCACCTCCCTGCCCTGCCGCGTTCCTGCAATTCCGAGATAACCGCTTGCCACGGAGGGCGGCGGGCTGTTTCCTCCGCCTGCTGTCAGGGGCCGTGGAGGTTCGGCAAGCGAAACCCGCCAGGCCTTGATCGGAGCAACGGTAGTTTGTCCGTGCTTGCCGCGGTTCCCTGGCAGCACTTTTTTTGCCCTCAATCGAAGTCGAGGTAGATCTCGGTGCGGCGGTTGGCGCGGCGCCCCTCGGGATTGTCCCCGCCGGATTCGGTGAAGTTCGGGCGACGCGGCTGCGACTGGCCCCGGGCTAGGGTAATGATCTGGTCTTCCCGCACTCCGGTCTTCACCAGGAAATCCTTCACAATGCCGGCGCGGCGGGCGGATAGTTGCTCGTTGTATTGCTCCGTGCCGAGGGCATCGGTGTGGCCGGAAATGGTGAGCTGTTTGTCGCGGTCGGTCTTCAGGATCTGCGCCACGATCTCCATCTGGCGCTCGGTGCGCGGGGCGAGGACATCCTCATCGAAGCCGAAGTAGAGGACGAGCGTATCTCCACCCTTCGGGTTCTTCACCAGCGGCGAGTAGTAGACATCGCCCCCCGCCACACGGCGCGCGTAGTCGGCCAGAAGCTGGTCGAGATTGACGTCGGAGACACGCCAATGGCCGCCATTCCCAGGCTGGCGGAGGACCATCGAGAACTCCGCGGCGTCACTGCCATCCGCATTCACCACCCGGGCGAGATAGCCCGCGGTATCGGGCCGCTGGAACATGGCTCGCAGCGGCTTTTCCGGGCGCAGGCGGTAATTGCCCTCTTCGAAAAGGATGCAAAGCCCCGCAATCTTCGCGTCCGAAACGGTGCTGGTCTCCGCGAACTCCTTCGCCATCTCGAACTCTTGGCGGAGCGTGGCTTGGAGGAAGGCATCCGCAATGCCGAGCGAATCGACGAGCACTGCCTTCGGAATCGGATCGCCGGGCGCAGGGGGCAGCGTGAGAGACTGCACCGACCATTTCCCGGCGCTCTGCTTCAGGTCGAAGAAAATGCGATCACGCCCGGTCTCCGCGCCATCGAGCCACAGTGCCCAGCGCGCGCGATTGTTCAGCTCGAGCTCGCCGACTTCCTGGACGGTATCCGGCTTGCGAAGCTTGATCTGCTCCCCGGTGGCCATCTGGGCGAGACGCTTGCGGGTCGCATCATCAAGGGCATCCCGACCGATCAGCTTTCCGAGAGTGTCGAAGTCCCCGGCTTCCAGGGCGGTCCCGATCTTCGAGAGCAAGTCGGCGGGATTTACTTCGGCGACGCCGACGCCGGCATTGGCGAGAGCAGCCTCGGGATCCTTCGGGCTATCGACCATCGATTCCTTTTGCGTGGCCGGGATGGGTTCCGACTTCGGCTCGGTTTCGGGCTCCGGCTTGCTCTCCACCTGCGCCGGTGGGGCCGGTGGAGCCTCCGGCGTGCTGCGGTTCACGTAGAGGACAGCCACTCCCGCGGCCAAGGCGACGGCACCGAAAAGGAAGGCGATGGGAAAGCGGGAATCGGACATGACGGGAAGGAAGGATGCACAACCCCTGGGCAGGCAGAGGGGGCCGGTCAGAAGAACGGATGCCCTTTCAACGTCACAGGGGCAACCGCTTTATCCCGAAAGCAGGTGAGATTCCAAAATCCGGTAAAGCCCCCGGGCTCACTTGTCGTCTTTCTTCTCCTCGTCCTTGCGCGGAAGCATGGGCAGATCCGCCCGCATGAAAACACCGTCCCGGAAAAACTGCAGCACGGTGGTCTGCACCGCGGCCATGGAGCCGAGGTAGAGGTAAAACTCCGGCGTGTTCGAGACGCGGTTCTGGTTCACGCCGATGATCAGGTCGCCCGGCCGGACCCGACCTTCTGCCAAGGTCCCCGGGCGAACGTTCCCCACCACCACGCCGGTGAGGCCGCGGTAGCGCTCTTCCGTGGTGAGATCACGGGCTTCAATGCCGATGGCCAGAAGCACCTCATTCGCCTCACGGGTCTTGCTCTGTGCGGCAGGTGCTTCGACCTCCGGTTGGCTCTCGGCAATCGTGGCCTCCAAGGTCATTTCCCCGCCACCACGGCGGATGATCAAGGGGACCTTCTGGCCGACGCGGGTGCGCTGCACCATGGTGATCAACTGGCTGACGCTGGTGATCGCCTTGCCATCGTAAGAGAGCACAAAGTCACCCTCCTTGAGACCTGCCGCCTCCGCAGGGCCGCCGGGAGCGAGGTAGCCGACAACCACGCCATTCCGCGTCTCTGCCATGCGCAGTCCCAAGTAGCCGCGGACCGGCCGACCGCGCTCAAGAATCGCGGAGAAGGTATCCTTCACGTCGTTCGAAGGGATCGAGAAGCCCACGCCTTGGAAACCGGGATTCAAGCGGTCCGAACTGTAGATGGCGGAGTTGATGCCGATGATCTCGCCCTGCAGGCTGACCAAGGGACCGCCGGAGTTACCAGGGTTGATCGCAGCATCCGTCTGGAAGAGATCCCGCTGGGTATCGGAGAGTGATCGCTCGACGGCGGAGATGATGCCTTGGGTAATCGTTTCACCGAGGCCGAAGGGATTGCCGATCGCAAAGACAATCTGGCCGCGCCGCACCTGGGAAGAATCCCCGAACTTCAGCGGGCGGAATTCCACGCCATCGGCCTCGATCTTAAGCACCGCGATGTCGAGCTGTTGGTCCTGGCCGATGAGCGAGGCGGGATAAACCTTGCCATCGTAGAGGGTGATCTGGATCTGGCGCTGCTGGGAAATCACGTGCTGGTTTGTCACCACGTGGCCTTCCTTGCTCACGATCACTCCGGAGCCCTGTCCCAGTGTCGGGACCGAACGGATGCGCTGGCGACCGAAGCGGTCGGGGAAAAGTTCGCTGCGCACGCCGGCGGTATCGATGCTGACCACGGAGGGCACCACCGCTTCGGTAAGCTTCGAGTATTCGGCATCGAGACGCGCGAGGAGCTCGACATCGCCAAGATCAAGCGGCGGACGGTCCGGCAGGGTGTATTTTTCGGGACGATAGGTTTGGCCTGACGAAGAGCCTGCACCTGAAAAGAGCTCGACGATGCCTTTCGAGCCGTTGCGCACCACGTAAACGGAGGCGAAAGCGACCGCGAAGACAGCCGCTAGTGCCAACAAGCGTCGGATGTCTTGTTGCATGGGTGGAATTGCAAGGGGGTTGGGAGCGCCTGAAACAGGGCGCGGGAAGGGTAATATGGCAAGGAAATCCGCCAGCGGGCAGGTTTGTCGGACAATTTTAACTCCCCGCGAGCGGCTTGGGAATCTGGAACTCGCTACCATCCCCCGCCGTGTCCGTCAGCAGGCGCAGGACCTTGAGGTATTCCGCCCAGACAGCGTGGTGCATCTCCACCTGCTTCATCCGGAGCTCATAGGGGTAATCCCGGTCCTGCTTGTCGAGGGTGCGCGCCAAGGTCCGCACGTTATCGGCCACACTTACTGCAGCCCTGTGGAGATCGCGGTCGCGGATCTCGATGAGGCTGAAAAGTTGGTCGAGCTTCTTGCGCGAGGTTTCGTGGACCTCGTCGAGCTCCTTGCTGAGCAGCTTTTCAGTTGAGGGCTCATTGAGCTTGGCGATCGGTTGGATCGCATCGCGGATCTCGCGGGCAAGGATTGCGCGCTGGAGGAAACGCGGACGGTTCCCCGCACCCTGCAGCGCCAGAAAACGGGCCGAAGCATGCTGAGGCATCGAGGCGGCAAGGCGGTTCAGGCGCACCTGCGTGGAAGGGTGAGCCACGAAAGCACCCACCGATTTCCCGCGGCCGACTTTCTGGATCTCGCCGAAGCCTGCAAGGGTCTCGGCGACGCCGGGCTTCGGAGAAGCGGAGGCGAGATCGCAGAGTTCCTCCACCGTACTGGCGAGCAGGACCTCATGATCCATGAAGAAGGCCGCATCATCCATCACCAGCAGCGCCGAGAGAAAGTCCTCCGCCTTCGCGGGAAGCACGAGACGCTCGGTTCCCTTCAGGGCGGAAAGCTCGCGGAGGCTTGCCCAGAAACCCGGGGGGAGATGGAGCGTGCCATCCTCTCCCACAACCGCGAAGGCCATGGCGGCGGGTTGCTTCCCCGTCATGGCGGCGTCGAGAAGAACGGCACCGGTACCCGACAAGACGCCACCATTTCGGTCAGGGGCATAGGAACTCATCTCATCCCATTTGAAGGAAGCCTCTACTCCTCCCTGCAAGCCGGCAAAGCGTTTCGAGATCACATACGCCAAGCCGCGGGTCGATGCCTGGAGTGCATCACCGGGGTGCTCCAATCCCCATTTGATCTCCAGCTTCCCGCTCTCCGAGCCGGCGATCACCTTCGCGTTGACGTTCACGATGCCGAAGCGCGGGGCTTTGGTCTCCCTATTCACACCCCACAGAGGTACGGGGACAGAGGGATCCGCCAGCTCGACGGCAGGCAGGATCGGCTTCTTCACCATCGGCTCTGGCTCAGGCTCCTCTGGCTCCGCTTCTTTTTTCTTAAAGGAATCTGCCGGGGCAATCCAACCGTCCCATGCTCCCTGCTCGCCCTTCTCGCGGCGAAGCTTCGCCTTCGGATGATCCGGGTCCGCAAACACCATCACATCGCCGAGACATGCCGCCAAAGCTTGGCCATCGGCTCCGGCTTCAGGCATCTCCAGCCATCCGAGGATCTGCCAGACACGGCTGCAGCTACGCTCCAGCTCCTTTTCATCAGCTTCGTCCGGCTGCCCGCCTTCACGCAGTTTTCCGATGAGGTCGCGGGCTTCGCGATTGGCGGGATCCAGCGCGAGCGCCAGCCCGGTCATCTGGGCGACGGCGCGCAGGCCCGTTTCATTCTCCGGGAGATTGGCACCGGCCAACACCGTGACTTGGCGGGAGAGGGTCGAGATGGTGTCCACATCCACCGGCAGACGATCTCGCCGGAAGGGCACCGGTCCTTCGGCCGGGGGGACGAACTCCGCATGCACCACCGCCACGAACGCCAGGAAGGCGAAAGCAAGCCATCTCATCCGCTTCATCCTATGGCCCCGATACGTCATTTCGCGAGCGGGAATTTCCGGGCCGATTGAGGATTGGAAGATCGGCAATCCATCGCTTTCCTTGGCCCGTGCCACTGCCTGCCGATCTCCATCTGACCACCCGAGAGGAAGTGATGTTCTTCGATACCGATATCGGTGGCGTGGTCCACAACCTGGCCTACTTGCGGATGATCGAAACGTGCCGGACCAAGCTGGCGGGAAAGATGGGAATGGATCTGAAGTCGATGGCTGAGACGAAGGTCTTCCCCGTCGTCGTGCGCACGGAAATCGACTACAAGCGTCCGGCAACCCTGGGTGACGCACTGCTGATCCGCGGTCGGCTGGATGAGATGCAGCGGGCGAGATTCTGGTGCGCCTTTGAGATCCGCAGGGAAAGCGACGATGCCTTGCTCATCACCTGCCGCCAGGCCTTGGCATTGGTGCAGATGCCGGAAGGACGGCCCATGCGGATGCCGAAAGAGTGGCAGGAATGAGGATGCCCCCGGACATGATCCGCCTCTGAACGACAGGGGCTGTTCAAGGACGGGAACTTTTTGTTAGACTGGAAGGACCGACTTCAATCGAGGAACTTCCCCGGATTCAAGATCCCCTGCGGATCGAGCGCATCCTTCAGGGAGCGGTGGACGTCGAAGGAAACCTCGCCGAGGGCTTGGCGGATCCACGGCTTTTTCGCGAGTCCAACACCGTGCTCGCCGGTGATGGCTCCACCGTGATCGAGCACCCACGCGAAGAGCTGGTCCAAGGCATGCTCCGCCTTTTCCCGGGTGACCGGATCCTCGAATCCCGCGACCATGAGATTGGTGTGGATATTCCCATCCCCGGCATGGCCGAAGCAGGCCACCGGAATGCCGGTATCCTCCTCCATTCGCCGGGCAAATTCGACGAGCTCCACCAGCTTCGAACGAGGCACCACGATGTCCTCGTTCAGCTTGGTCAGGCCGGTATCACGGAGTGAGTAGGAAAACTCGCGGCGCATCTGCCAGATTTCCTCGCAAGCCGCTTCATCGGCCGCGAGGTCGGCGCGAAGGGCACCAAGCTCTTCCAGAAGGGCGCGGATCTCCTCGATCTCGCTTGTCACGGCCGCAGGCCGCCCGTCGATCTCCACGATCAGGTGTGCTTCACCCGGCGGAAGCTTTTGTTCGCCCAAGCGCTTGCGGGCGGCGGCCAGGGTAAAGCTATCCGTGATCTCCAAGGCGGAGGGGAGGTGGCCACGATTCAGGATGGCCTGCACGGCGGCTGCCGCCGCCGGAAAGTCCGGGAACACTGCCGCAAGCATCGCGCGGGCAGGGGGCTTCGGGATGAGCCGCAGGGTGATCTCCGTGACGATGCCGAGCATCCCTTCCGAACCCGTGAAAAGGCCGCAGAGATCGAAGCCGGTCTTGTTCTTGTGGACACGGCCGCCGCAACGCATCACGCGGCCATCGGCGAGGACGACCTCAAGGCCGAGGACGTAGCTACGGGTCACGCCGTACTTCAGACAGCGGGGGCCGCCGGCATTGGTGGCGATGTTCCCACCGATCGAACATTCCTTCAGGGATGCAGGGTCCGGCGGATAGTCCCAGCCAAGAGCCCGGGCGGCCTTCTGGAGCTCCACCGTGATCACGCCCGGTTCCACAACGGCCACGCCGTCAGCCGGATTGATCTCGATGATCCTCTTCATCCGCGCCAACGAGAGGACAATGCCCCCCTCCACCGGGACGCAGCCACCGACGTAGCCGATCCCGGCGCCGCGGGTGGTCACCGGGATGCCATGCTCGCTGGCGTAGCCGAGGGTCTTGGAGACATCCTTGGTGGACTCGGCGAAAACAACGAGGTCCGGAAGGGACTTCGCATACCACTTGTCAGCAGCGTGAACTTCAAGATCCGCCTCGCGGATGGAAACCTTTCCGGGGCCTAACAGCTCGGACAACTCCGCGGCAATATCCGCCACCGTCAATTCGGATGCTTCGGCCGGCTCCTGTTGCCCGGCGCTTGGATCGGCACCGGCTTCCTGCACGGGCTTATCGAGGTCCTCGAAAACCGAATCGTCATCCGATTTTACAAACTCGGTTTTCGCGCTCGTACGGGTCGGAGTGCCGTGGACGATGAATGAGGATCGTTTGGGTGGCAGGAACACGCCGGAATTCTCCCGCGGGTGCCGGGAACGGTCAATCCGCGAGCCGCTTGTTTGTTTCCCGCGCCAAGCTGATCCCGCTGGCAATCCCCTTAAAACGAAAAGGGGCCGCGCACTCGCGCAGCCCCCATAAATTTCGTCATGAAATTCAATCGTCAGCAAGTAACCAGCTCACCGACAGAGGAGTTGTTGCAGAAATCCGCCACTTTGTCTTGTCCCTAAGATTTGGGACACGCCGCTCTGAGGCTCCTTCGGGCCCGGTCCCCTACCCCGGAAACGAAAAGGGGCCGCGCACTCGCGCAGCCCCTATAAATTTCGTCATGAAATTCAATCGTCAGCAAGTAACCAGCTCACCGACAGGAGAGTTCTCGCAGAAATCCGCCACTTTGTCTTGTCCCTAAGATTTGGGACACGCCGCGGGGTCAGGACAGGTCCAGGAACCCTCTCCGGATCGCTTCGCTCACCGCCGCCGGGAGGTTCCGCACGTGGAGCTTGTCGAAGCAGCGCTTGATATACTCGGTGACGGAATGCTGGCTAATACCCAGATGATCAGCGACTTCCTGCCGGGTGAGACCCTTGGCGGAGAGCTGAAGGACATCGCACTCCCGCGCGGAAAGTGCCTCCGCTCCCGGTATAGGACTCAATTTCCGGAAGGTCTGCAGGATCATCCCGGCGATCTTGGGATCGAGGGGCGTGCCCCCCGCCAAGACTTCCTCCAAGGTGGCAATCAGCCGGGTCGCGCTGCCAGCTTTGACCAGATAGCCGTGAGCGCCAGCCTCCAAAGCAGCGAAAACCTTCGCCTTGTCCGTGAATGCCGTGAGAACCAAAACCTGCATCAGCGGGGCAAGCTCGCGAATCTGGCGGATGCCATCGACACCGCTCATTCCCGGCAGTCCGAGATCGGAAAGAACCAGATCGGCTTCCAGCCCGCCACGGAACGCCTCGATGGCGTCCTCCATGGTAGAGAATTCGCCCACACACTGGTAGCCACGGTCTGCTAGGACCATCGAAACCGATTCCCGGAAGTCAGCATGGTCCTCCACCAAGACAAGGCGGATGTTCGCATTCTCGGCCGGCGTTCGCGTGGTGGTTTTCTCGGTCAACGGCGTATTGATAGCCCGGCATGGGAAGCTTCGCAATTGCGGAGCCTATCGGGGGATCATTTGCCGTGAAGGGCGTGCTTGGGATCGAGCGGGATCACCAAGGTCAGCTCCGTCCCTTGCCCCGGCTCGCTCTTCGGCGTGAAGGAAGCTTGGAGCGCTTCCGCCCTTTTCCGAAGAGCCCGGAAAGTCGCAGGCCGGGCCAGGCGCTCCGCATCAATGCCGCGGCCGTCATCGGCGATTACCAGATGGAACTGTCCGCGGGCGACCTCCACCTGCACCTGAACTTTCGCAGCCTCCGCATGCCGGAGGATGTTATGAAGCGCCTCCCGGACGTAGAGGAAGAGGTTGCGGTTCGCGTCATCCGACATCTCGCAGGCCCAGGCCGGCTCGTTGGCCGTAAACTTCCAGTCATGGGTCTCGAGCATGATCGAGCAGGTTTCCCGGAGGTGCTCGACGGTAGCGATCCGATGGTCACCCCCGGGGCGCAAAAGCCAGACGATATCCCGGACCGCGCTGACTGTCTCCGCGGCGATGCGCTGGATATTCTTCAACTCCCCGGAGCCTCCGGTACGGCGCTCCGCGAGATCCGCGAACATCTGGATGCTCCCTAGATTACTCCCCACCTCGTCGTGCAGGTCGCCGGCGATGCGATCCCTGACTTCCTCAAGCTGGCGCTTGCTGCGGAGCCGGTAACGGAGCGGGAGCGCCACCAGGACCACGGCACCGACGGCACCGAGGATGACCACTGTAGCCAGCAGGCTTCGCCGCCACATCCCCACAATTTCATCCCGCTCCTTCTGCAAGTGGTAGCGGCTGGTCTCCAGTTCCAGACGGTGATTCAAGGACAACAACCAACTGCGATCGGAAACCAACTTCCCCTCCGGCCCATATCCGTCAGTCAGGCTGGCGAGACTCCAATACTGCGATCCCGAGCTGATGATGGTGCCAGCCATGCCGGAGGTCCTGACGAGCGATCCAAGCCCTACATTCGTCTCTCCCTTGAGGATCTCCACTTCACTCAGAGCCGCGAATGCCGGGAACTTCTCGTAGACCTTCCAGAGCTCAGTGATCTCGATCCGGACGTGGCTCCCCTTGCAAGGTCCCATGGACACCAGAAAGGGATTGTGGCCGGGATTCGCGGTTTCGATCCGCTTTTCGACCAAGGGCATTCGCCCGCGCTCCTTGGGCTGGCCGTCCCAGACACTGATCACGAAATTCTTCGGAAATCCGAATCCACTCGGCAGGTCCGAGGTGGGACGTTTGGCCGGAAACAGACGGATCGAGTCGAACTCCCGGACGCCCCCCAAATCGAGCTCAAACCATACTGGGTCTCTTGCGGAATCACGGGCATCCGACATCCACCCCACATTTGCATGAAGCTCGCCGGGGATCTCCGGAAGACCCAGCGGCGTTTGCCCGTCAACGAGATAGTCATTGCTCCACTGCCAAGGCGCGGGGGGCGGGCTTCCTCCGGAATTATCCACCTCCGCACCTCGGGCCAAGTTGTGATCTCCTTGGAAGGCAAGGGCCTCTGCCCACGCGTGTACGTGATGGTCGGAGTCGTCCGAATCCAGCGGCAGCTTTTCCGCGATGATTTTCATTCCCCATGCTTGAACCGGAGGGGAAACCGGGAAGACGTAGGGATGGCCCGATCGCACGGGATTCGTTCCAGCGCCGTTGACCTCGGCGATTTTCGCCACGGTCTGCCCCGTCTCGCCGATCAAGTAGACCGAGAAGGCCTCCGGAGTTCCGAAATCGGGATTCGGGCCGTAGACTCCATAACGGCGCGCAGGGACCAGCGCGATCAGGTCGGCCATCCCCGGTGCTTTGAAACGAACGGTAATCGAAAGTTCCCCCTCCTGCTTCAGGAGTGGCCCCCCATACCGGATGGCCAAGCCGCCGGTGCCTCCTTGGTCGCCAACCGGTAAATTCGGCAGGCCCGGGAGCTCCGCCTCAATGGCCTGCAGTTCTTTTTCGATCTTCCCCGGTCTCGCGGACAAGCTATTCGCCAAGCGATACTCCCAACTTGCCTCTTGGCCTGAAAGCAGGCCCGGGAGAAGGATCAGAAGAATCTCAAAGCATCTCCGGCGGGTCATGCGGGCGCAGGCTAGGCATAAAGCGGGAGCTTAGCCAGCCTCGTCGCGATATCCGCTACGCCCGCGCCCGTGACATCTTGCGGTCCGGTCTTCTAGCGGCGGCGCCGGAAAAACCCTGCCATTCCGAGGGCCCCCAAGAGGAAGCCGGAAGGTTCGGGAATCAGGCTCAGAGCGTAACCATTACCAGTCTGGGCACTTAAAATGTTCCCGACATGTCCCGTTCCGACAATCTCCACCTCCGAGGGGATGGTAAGATTGAAAATTACACCCGTGGCAAGGGATACGTCCGGCGGGAAAAAAACCGGGCTAGGGGCCGTGAAGACAACCCATGCCGGGCCCGATTCCTGGATACTTGTGCCGCTTCCAATGAAAACGGCGATCTCCTGACTATTGAAGGAACTCGGTCCGCTAGCGGTGATCTCCCCATTTGCTTCCCCGGTGTCCACCAAGGAACCAAAGGAATTGAACACTTGGGTAGCACTGTCCCAAGTGCCTACCGCCAAGGTAAAATTGGCAAGAGGCAAACCGTCAAAGGGGTTCGTCGGCCTGAATCCCTGATTGGGCAAGCCCGCAGAGACTGTGACCGTGGCAGCATCAGCTGATCCAAGGGTCAGGAGACCAACCAGGGCAAAGAGGGAGGGAATCTTCATGTTTCTGGCTTCTTTGGCTTTAGGGGTAATGCAGCCGCAGATTTCCGGAGCTACACTGGCTGCCATCGCCCTTTACCTTAAATAGAGAGGGGGCAGGAAAACAAAGAAGCGGATGAAGCCGAAGCTTCACCCGCTCTTTGAATCGATAAACTATATCGCTACCGCGGAATTAGCGGCGACGACGGCGAAGGAATCCAACCATTCCAAGTGCGCCAAGCAGAGCGGTCGACGGCTCGGGAACGAAGTTCAGGTTGTAGCCTTGGCCTTGCACAAGCGGACCGAAGTTGTGAGCTTCGTTGCCCTTGGCAAGGAAGGTCACGGATCCCGGTGTGGTGGCGTTGAAGCCCACAGCGGTGGCTTGCGACACGTCGGCAGGGAAGAGAGTGCTAGCGTTCGTGGAAGCGAGCACCACCCAATTCTGGCCGGACTCAGCGATGCTGGAGCCGGTGCCGATGAAGAGAGCGATAACCTGACCATTGAAGGTGGCAGGACCCGTTGCGGTAACGGAGCCATTCACTTCTCCAGTATCCAGAACCGAAGATCCGAAGGTAGAGAAGACTTGCGTAGCTGCATCCCAGGTACCCACCGCCCAGCTGAAGCTGGCAAGGGGTTGAGCAACGCCGCCGACGATGGTCGTCGGGGTGAAGCCTTGGGTCGCCGGCAAGCCCGCGCCCACGTCAATTGTAGCAGCTTGGGAAGCCCCGGTGCACAGCAGACCGAGAGCGGCAAACAGGTTAAGCAATTTCATGTCGTCGTTTTATTATAGTTGGGAATTATTGACCAACAACCGTAGCCGGATACGTAATCGTGCTGGCCGGCGTTGCACCGAGGCGTCTGACCACGGCACCGGTGCCTTCCTTGAAAGGCTCGGTACCCGCATTCGAAGAATCCGAGAACTTCATCATGGTCAGCGGAGCGAAATCAGCAGCCACGTAAGTGTCCACGTTCTGGGCCGGGCGAAGGATCTGCAATTCGTCGTAGTTCGCGCTCTCACCCGTATACTCCGTCAGCTGAGTGTTGAACTGCAATCCGTTCAAGGTGCTACCAGCGGCAGCAGGAGTGCCTACCCAGTTGAAATTCGGGAAAATATCAACCTGAGTCTTGGTCACCTTCACAGTGCCCGTGGCAACGAAGGAAAGAGCACCGCCGAAGCGCTTGATCTTCACTGCGCTTCCCGGCTCGATGATCGTGTTGCTGCCATCGGAGGAATCCGAGGTCTTCATCCACACACCTTCAGCCGCACCCCAGTCTTCAGCGGTAACCCACGAGTAGATGGTGACCGACTGCGTGACAGGGTTAAGAACCTGCACTTGGTCAGCGTTGCCGGTACCGGTGAAGGGGATCAGACCCGGGGCATTGAGACCCAAGAAGGTCTTCAGGGTGCTGTGCTTGCGGACACTGACTTGAGTGTTGGCAGGAAGTCCGGCCGGGAAAGCGTCGTTGACGGTGATCGAGGTAGCGGTGGAGGACGTCACGGTGGACCACCAGCCTTCGGAAGTGCCCGAGGTGATCTCAAGAACGTAGGTGGTGTCCAGACCGGTCGGAACCGAACCGCTGAAAGTAATGGTGCTGCCGCCGGATGGGCTGGCGGAGGAGGCGCTGGCGAAAACGGTGGCTTCAACCAAGGAGGGCGAGATGTAGGTGTCGCCGTTGGCTGCGATATCCACGGTCAGATAGCCCACCGGAGTGGTGGAAGCAGCTTGCGCCGCGCCGACAAGCAACGCTCCGAGAAGCGCGAAGGGGATGATTGGTTTCATGACGAGACTGGGTTTAGGTTCGGATTCTGATTTCGTCGAGGAAAAAGCACGGGGCGGGGTGACGCTTCCGTCACGCCACGTCGGCCCTCGCGAACTTTCTCTCTTCACAATCGTCATTGACGCTGATTCCCGGGTGCTTCGCAAGATCTTTTTCAGAAGGCACTTAAATCCCACTTATTCAATGGATTGCTCGCTCATTGCCGCCTTTGCAAGTGACAGGTAATACCCCAAAAAGAGAGCCGGAGCTGTCCCACTTTCTTGTGACACCCAAGCGGCGAGAAAAATTTTAAGAACGCGTGACCCGGAGGACGGAAGCGCCATTTTGCATTCACTCTATCAGCCCGATTCACCGCAGTGAACCCCTCATTTCTGCGCAAAAGTAGTTTTCAAATTTGAGAATAGCGCAGAAGAAGAGGGATTTTTGCAACGCCGGAGAAAAGATCGAAAAGTATCTTTGGGGCTTTTTGATGATTAAGAAATCCGAATTACAAATCACTTCCGGATCTGTCCTCCCTCCCTGATGTCGCAAAATCAGCCACCCTGAGCCGCGAAGATCATCGCGGCTCAAATGAATCTGCCTCATGCGGACGGGGAGACCACCGAGGCCCCCCACGCAGCTCACCAAGCGGTAAGCTCGCGGAAATGGTTCATGCGCTCCTCAAGTCCGGCGTCATCCAGCGACTCCAGCTTGCGGGTCGAAAAGGCCTCGCAGGTGAAGGAGGCGAGCACGGAGCCATGGACCACGGCATTCCGCAGGGCCTGGAAGTCCGGGCGGGTCGTGCCCTTGGCCGCCAGATAGCCGGCCAAGGCACCCAGGAAGCTATCGCCGGCACCGGTGGGATCGACGACTTCTTCGAGTGGATAGGCGTGGCTGCGGAAGAACTCCGGCTTCTCGCCGGCAGAGAAAAGCATGGCTCCGAATTCGCCGAGCTTGATGACGACGTGCCGTGGCCCCTTGGCGAGAAGCGTGCGGCCGGCCTGAAGAAGGTTGGGGGTGGAGGCAAATTCGCGGGCCTCGCTATCGTTGATGACGAAGAGATCGATCTTTTTCAGCACCTCGTGGAGACGCTCGTTCGCGATCTCAATCCAAAGGTCCATGGTATCCGCAATCACGAAGCGATCGGCAGCACTGCACTGCTCCAGCATCTGGAGCTGGTTGTCCGGAGACATGTTTGCCAGCACGACGAAGGCGGACCGTGCGGCTGCGCCATTCACTTTCACCGACCAGTTCTCAAGCACGTTAAGGCCGACGCGGTGCGTCGTGCGCTCGTTCATGTTATTGAAGTACTCCCCGGACCACGTGAAGGAGTCGCCTTCGGAGCGCTCTACATTCTCCAGCGAAATGCCGCGGGATTCGAGCATGGCAAGATGCTGCGGCGGGAAGTCCTTTCCGACGATGCCGACGAGATGCACCGGGCTATGATAGAAGGATGCTGCCAAGGCCGCGTAGGCTGCCGAGCCACCGAGAAGTTCCGTCTCGTCCGCGAAGGGGGTTTTGACGTTATCGATGGCAATGGTTCCTCCGACGACAATGGGCAGCGGCTCAGGCATGGCGGTAGAAATGAAAGGAAACCACGGGAGACCAGCAAAAACACAGCCGCCCAAGATGACCGTGACTCGCCACCGGTCTCATGGAGCACTTAACGGCCTGCCTGCCTCTTCCAAACGAAAACGCCTGCGGCCACGGCGACAAGAACACCGCCCGCCGCAACCCACCATCGGCGATCCGTGCCATCTCCGGCGCCCGCTACAGGATCGGCCTGGGGGGTGGTCATCCCTCGCTTGCTTGGCCGTTCACGAGTCGAAGCGCTGCGTGCAATCTCGTCCTCAGTCTCGGCAAGTACCGAAGGCAGTTCGCCGGTTTTCGATAGGATCTCATCTTGAATCCACATCAAGGGAGCATCCCTCACGGCTGTCGTGTCGACTTTGGAAACACTCTCGGGGTCTGCCGCATGGGCCAGCTTCTTCGAATATAGAGCGCGAAAGCTATAAGGATTCGCCATGCGATTGGAGGGCGTCGCCTTATAGTTCTCCGTGCTATCCTCCTCCTTCACCGTCGCCTTGAAGAGATCCACCATGGTGCCCATCTCTTCCTTACCCACCGGTTCATCGGGCCAGCCCTCCATCCTCATGAGCAGGGTATGAACGGTAGTGCCCCACGCAGGGTCCGAAGGATTCCACTGCCGCAGAAGCGCGATGGTTCCGCGCCCCCTGTTTGACCGGACATCTTCCCTTACCTGGTGAATCAGGTCCTGGGCCTCCGGCAGCTCCATGAAGGGCGCGCCTTCCTCAAGCTGCCGGGTCTGCTGGTCGAGAACCTTGGCCGCCCGCAAAACCCTCTCCGATCGCTTTTCTACCTCCACCCCGAACACGCTTGCGGTGATGAAAACCAAGGAAAACAGAAGCATGGCAGGAATCCCTCTCCGGGGGCGCCAACGAAATCCATCACCACCGGCCGGAGATTTCATGGAGAGGTCATTCACGGGAGAAAGGGTCATTTCAAGATGGAGGAGAGACAGAACGGAGAATATCTCCAAAGTTTTCCAGCCTATCACCAGCCACCTCGCACCGCAAGTATGACACCGTGACACAAGGGGAACGCTCCCTCGCTATCGCTCCGCCTGACTAGAGATCTGCCGGAGGCCGGGCCGCCTCGATTGCCAGCAACCGGTGCTTTGCCTCGTTCGCAGCCACTGCGATCTCGGAGGCGCAAAGCAGATCGGAAACAATCACAACATTGCTCGCTCCCGCGGCGAGGACCTCGGGAAGGTTCGCGCGCTTGATCCCCCCGATGCAGAAGACAGGGATCTTGCTGCCGACCTCGGTTTGGACGGATGGGATGTTCTCCATGCCGATGCCAGGGCGGCCAAGCTTGGTCGGAGTGGGAAAGAGAGGACCGAAGCCAATGTAATCGAAGCCTTCTTCCAAGGCAGCCTTGGCTTGCTCAGGAGAATGCGTGGACCGGCCTACGATCATCTGCTCGCCCACGATCGCGCGGACTGCGGCAAGCGAGCCATCGTCTTGGCCGATATGCACCCCATCGGAGCCGACTTGAGCGGCGATCTCCGGATAGTCGTTCACCACGAAGGGCACACCGGCCTCACGGCACAGCGGCAGGATCCGCTTGGCCAGTTCCTCGATCTCCCGCTCCGCATGACCTTTGGCACGCAGTTGCAGAATATCCGCGCCACCGGCAAGCAAGGCCGTGGCAGCTGCCACGGCGCTCTCCGGCTTCACGTAGCCGAGATCAACGATCGCGTAGAGCTGCCCGGTGAGCTTCATGAAGGAGCCGGGCATTAACCCTTGCGCTCTTCGAGATAACGGGCGACCCAACCGATGTCGTAGTTGCCAGCGGCGAAGTCCGGATGCGCGATGATCTCCTGTTGGAAGGGGATTGTCGTCTTGATGCCGCGGATCATGAATTCGCCGAGCGCACGCTTCATGCGGGCGATTGCGATCTCGCGGTTGGCACCGGTGACGATCAGCTTCGCGATCATCGAGTCGTAGTTCGGCGGCACCGAGTAGCCGGAGTAGACGTGGGTATCCACGCGCACGCCCTTGCCACCGGGAGCGTACCACATGTCGATCTTGCCCGGGCTGGGGCAGAAGTTGTTGAAGGGGTCTTCCGCATTGATGCGGCACTCGATCGAGTGACCGCGCGGCGTCGCATTCAGCACGTGGCCGGAGAGCGGCTCGCCGGCAGCGATGCGGATCTGCTCCTTGATGAGCTCGCAGCCCATCACTTCCTCCGTCACGGGATGCTCCACCTGGATGCGGGTGTTCATCTCCATGAAGTAGAAATCCTTCCCTTGGTCATCCACGAGGTACTCGATGGTGCCGGCGTTCTCGTAGCCGATCGCCTTGATCAGGTTCACCGAAGCTTCCGCCATGCGGCCACGCAGCTCGGGACCGAGCAGGGGCGAGGGGCACTCCTCGATGATCTTCTGGTTCCGGCGCTGCATCGAGCAATCACGCTCGCCGAGCTGGATGAAATTGCCATGGCGGTCCGCGATGACCTGGAACTCCACGTGGTGCGGATTCAGCACCAGTTTTTCCAGATAGCACTCGCCATTGCCGAAGGCCGCGAGGGCTTCGTTCGACGCTGCCTTGAAGAGCGATTCAAAGTCTTCCTCCTTGAAGCAGGGACGCATCCCGCGGCCACCGCCACCGGCGGTCGCCTTGATCATCACCGGGAAGCCGATGCGCTTGGCCTCGGAGAGACCTTCCTTGGCGTCGGCGAGGATCTCGGAGCCAGGTGTCGTGGGCACACCGTTCGCCACAGCGGTGGCGCGGGCGGTGGCCTTGTCGCCCATCATCGAGATCACCTTCGCGGAAGGTCCGATGAACTGGATGTTGCAGCTTTCACAGATCTCGGCGAAGCGCGCGTTCTCCGAAAGGAAGCCGTAGCCCGGGTGAATCGCATCCGCCTCGGTGATCTCCGCGGCAGCGATGATCCGGTCCGGCTTCAGGTAGCTCTCCTTGCTGGATGCGGGCCCGATGCAAACGGCCTCATCGGCCAGATGGACGTGCATCGAATCAACGTCGGCCTCGGAATAGACGGCGACGGATTCCACGCCGAGTTCGCGACAGGCGCGGATGATGCGCAGGGCGATTTCACCGCGGTTGGCGACAAGGACGCGTTTGAACATGGACAATGGCTTTCGATTGCAAGCGGGCCGCCCTCTACTCTCTAGCAGGCGGCAGGCAGGATCACTTGATGCGGAAAAGGACGTCGCCGAACTGGACCGGATTGCCGTCATCGGCAAGCACCGCCGTGATCACGCCGGACTTCTCGGCCTTGATCTCGTTCATGACCTTCATCGCCTCGATGATGCAGAGGGTCTGGCCTTCGCTGACGGCGTCACCGACGTTCACGAAAGAAGGCGAATCCGGAGAAGGCTTGCGGTAGAAGGTGCCGACCATCGGGGAGGTGATCGCTTCACCTTCCTGGGCAGGGGCGGCAGGCGCAGCTGCGGCAGCAGGAGCCGCCGCGGGCGCGGCAGCCGGGGCGTAGGCAGGAGCCGCCGGGAAGGAGCCAATCAGGCCGCGCAAGGCATCCACATCGGGGCCTTTGCGGAGCTTCAGGTGGAAGCCCTCCTTCGACATGTCGAAGACGGTAAGGCCATGCTCGTTCATGAGCTCGACGATCTTGCGGATTTCCTTGAGGTCCACGATGTAGGGAAAGGTGTGTGGTGGGAAGCTGCAGCGGTCGCGGTAGCGGCGCGACGGGATGCGAAAAGTAGGGACCGCTGCGAAAGAGCGTCAAGCGGGAACCCGGTGGTGAACCATCGAAGCTTTAAGGTCAATCATCGCTCATTTGGATGAAAGGAGGGCTCCCTCTGGCACGGTGGGCCTGCGCGGGTCGCCTCCCGGCCACCGGAAAAGGGCAGAAGTCCGCGCGGGTTTTGCTTGCCACCCGGCAGGGGGACGGGCTGCAAAGCGGGGCGATGGAAGTCACCCGCCTAGCCCGCGTGCCGGAAGCCCAGGAATTCGTGCCCGAAGATTACTTCCGGCGCTTGGAGAAGCACGAGCTCGTGCGCGAGGGCCGTCCGCTGGAAATCGACCTAGGCTGCGGGGACGGCCGCTTCCTGCTCGGAATGGCCGAGCACTATCCGGAGCGCGATTTTTTGGGAGTGGAGCGCCTGCTGGGGCGCGTGCGAAAGGTCTGCAAGAAGATCGGCAAGCTGGGGCTGGCGAATGCCCGGGTGCTCCGGCTGGAAAGCCGCTATACCGCGGAGTGGCTGCTACCGAAGGAGTCGGTCTCCCGTCTGCACCTGCTCTGCCCGGATCCGTGGCCGAAATTCCGGCATCACCGCCGTCGGCTAATCCAGCAGGAATTCCTGCAGGCCGTGTGGGACACTTTGGAACCGGGCGGAGAGTTTCTCTTCAAAACAGACCATCCCGAGTATTTCGAGTGGGCCATGGAGAAGGTGGAGGCCTTCGGGAAATTCGAGCGGCTTGAGTGGCCGGAGGACGCCTTTTTCTATCCGAAGACCGATTTCCAGCTCCTCTGGGAGAGTGAGGGAAAGAGCCTGCAGGGCTTGAGATTGAAGAAGTCAGCGGCTCAGGCGGAGGCTTGAGCCGTCGAGAAATCCACGAAGCTCCAAGCTGCCGTCCTCTCTTGGGACGCCAGTGACAGCACCTGTCTGGCCTTGGTGGAAAAGCCGGATCCCACGGCTCTCGCAGTCGGAGACGAATCCCGGAGGAATGCGCTCGGCGTAAGGGAAATCGGCGTGGCTCGCGATGATGGCACGCGGTTTCACCGCCTCGAGGAAGGCATCGCCCATGCTGGAATCATTGCGATGGCGGCCAGCCACGATGACATCGGCGGAGAGGTCGCGGCCGCTTTCCAGCATCGCGCGTTCGATGCTCCAGCCGGCATCGCCCATGAAGAGGATGCGCCAGCCGCGCCAATGCAGGCGGCAGACCATGACTCGCTCGTCCGCCATCATGTTCTGGCTGGCGGCGTCGGGCTCATGGATCACCTCCAGCCACGTGGCTTCCGAGACCTTGTAGTGCCCTTGGGGATCTCCGAGCACCACGGGGATGCCGCGCTGCTCCGCTTTCCCGATCAGATCGCGATACAGCTTGCTCCGCGCCTTGGTCACGGGTGCCAGAATCTGGCGGATCGGGAAGGCATCGATGGCTCCCGCGGCGCCACCGATATGGCCGCCATCAGGGTGGCTGAGGACCAAGTGCTGCGGCTTCACCGAAAAATGCCGGAGCGAGGGCAGGAGCATGTGCTCGAAGCCATTCGCGCTGCCGGTATCGAAAAGCACCGTCGATCCACCCTCATGGAGCAGGGCCGCGCCGTTGCCGTACCCGGGATCATAGACCACCAGGAAGTTCTCGCCCGGCCGGTCGCGGGCGAAGGTGTGATTGCCACCCGGAACCGAAGCAAAGAATCGAGCGATTCCCGTGCAACCCGCGGCAACATAGCCGTTCCCCTTGTTTACCCACCGCTGGGCAGAAGGCGCGATGGGGGAGAGGAAAAGGGCCAGCAGCGCCAAGGCCATGAGAGCCAGCACGAAGATTCCGATCAGGGTGCTCGCCAGGATCGAAATCGGGGAAAGGAAGCCGAAGTGCCAGAGCGTCAGGGGAACCGAGCCGACACTGGCAGCGGTCGAGGCCCCGAAGGCGGTGGCAATCTGCTGGCGGATCCGCAGCCAACGGTCCTGCCACTTCGTATAAAGTTGGAGCGGCAGGTAGGGCTCCCGCCATGAGATCCAGGCGAAGGGGCGCGTCGCCCAAGTTGTGGCGATGCCCATGACGAAGACCACGCCGAAGGAAAGCTGAACCCCGGCTTGGAAGATCAGGTGGCCATTCGCGAGCACCGCCAACATCAGCGCGAATCCGAGGGTATTCAGCAGGTCGGGGCGACGGCGGATGAAGAAAGCTCCGAGAAGGACCGCTCCCATGGTCACGGAGCGGACTGCCGGCGGCTTCATGCCGGTGATCCACGCGTAGGCGAACATCCCCAGAATGATGACGACGATGGCCGCCCGGCGCGGCACCCGCAGCCACTTCAGCGCGAACCAGCCGATCACCCCGATCATGGCCACGTGCATGCCGCTGACGGAAAAGACATGGAGGGTGCCGCTGGCCCGGTAGGCCTCGACCAAGGCCTCATCGTCCGTAGGGCTGTCGCCCAAAACCATGGCCCGGATGACTGCGGCCTCGCGGCTGGCTTCATCAAGGCCGGAGGTGACGGCGAGCCGGAAATCCTCGCGGAGCGCCTCACCTTTCTGGTCCAGCCAAGGAGCAGGGCTCACGCTGCTGCGCTGGCCGCGCTCATCAAAGACGCCCCACACACCCTCACGGTGAAGCCAGTTGGCGACATCGAAAGTCCCTGGATTCCGTCGTTCCGGAATAGGCAGGAAATCGCCGGTGGCGCGGATGGTCTCCCCTCGCAAAGGGGGCAGGCCGCGACCCCACCACCAAACTTTGCCTTTCGGATCCGGGCCCACCACATCGACGAGGGCGGTCCAACCACCCCCGGAAACCTTCGGTGCGGTAGCCACCCGCCCGGTGGCCTCGACAGTGCGGACCTTCGTCCCGGATATCGCGGCGCGGGCGGCCTTTTGCGGGGCGACGCGGGCACTATGGAGCGAACCGGCCGCCAAGGCCAAGGCGAGGGCGGATATCACCACCCACCGCAGGCCGGCGGCCAGCAGCAGGGCGATCACCGCAAAAAAGGTGACCGCTCCTGTCACGAAACAGCCGTCCGCCACCATCACCGCCGCAGCCGCTGCGGCGGCTATCCAGAGGAGGGGATGGCGCTCCACCGTGCGGCGGAGCTTGGCGCGCATGGCCTTAGATCATGCCCCACTCGCGGAGCTTGTGGCGGGCGTTGGCCGAGTGGCGGCTTTCCGGGAACTGCTCGATGACCTGCTGCATGACGGAAACGGCAGAAGGCTTGTCGCTCATGTGCTCGTTGTAGATTTCCGCGAGACGGAACATGAGATACGCGGCGTCGTTCTCTTCCCACTCCTGGCCTTGGATCGCGGTGCGCAGGGTCTCCACCGAGGCGGCGGGATCTTCCAGCTGCTCGAGCTGGATCTTCGCGATTTCCACCCACGGCAGGCGGTTGAGCGGCTCTGCCTCGGCCGCGAGCTTGAAGCACTCGATGGCACCTTCCCAATCGCCTTGGGCGACCTTGGCACGGGCGTCGTGCATCGGGTCCTTCTCGACCATCTCCGCACTGTCGTAGACGGCGTGGGTAAAGCGCTGGGCAATGGCCGGCAGCACGTGGATGACGAAAACGATGCCGACCAGACCTGCGGTCAGGAAGGCGAGCAGGATGCCGCTGAAGGTCTTCTCGTTCTTCCGGCTCTCAATGGCGGTCTCGAGGTCTGCGGCGGCCTGTTCGTCATCGCCGCTGTTCTTCAGCTCCACCAGGCGGACTTCATCCTTCTGGATTTCCTCTTCGGCCTTGTTGAACTTCGACCAGGCGAAGATCACGCAGAGCGCCATCACGACATACAGACCCCACTTCATAGATGGGGGAAACTAATCCCTCGGCCTCGCCCGGCGGAAAGCACAAAATCCACGGCAGGCCTTGATTCCCACTGGCCCGCGCCTCACAGGCGGCGGGCGGCGCGGCCTTCGTCGATCAATTTCCAGAAGTGCTTCGACTTCGCCAGCTCCTCGTCCTCGCCGATCGGAATCTTCGAGCGGAAGGCGAAATCGGTGAAAGTGCCCTTGTGAAGCACCCGGTGGACGATCACCAGGCCGTCCTTCACCTCGAAATAGAAACGCCAGTCCTTGGCGCGGAAACGGTAGAGCACCCGGCCATCCCGCTCGATCTTGCCGAAACGCTCGTCCCCGAGGTTTTCCAGATCCTGTTCGGTCACCTTGAACTCATCGAGAAGTTCAAGCTGCTCCAGCGTGTCGAGACGGGAGATCTCGGCGGCGCTGATTTCGTTGAAAACGATCTGAAACATCGCGGGAACCTGAAATCCCGCCGCGAAAGTTCCAAGCGGGAAATGGATAAAGGAAGCCAACTTCGCGGCTCCTGTCTCACGCCTGCCGGGAAAACCGGGCGACTTCTTCCCCAATTCTTCGTCGTGTCATCCTTGACATGACATATCACGATCCGGTTGTTCGCGCGCGATGATCTGCCCTCTCCTCCGCGGCCACATCCCTTTCGTCTGCCTCCTTGCGGCCCTTTTCCTGCCCTCCGCGGTGCTGCGGGCACAGGCTCCCCAAGGCCGGATTACCAACACCTTCAAGGCACATCCGGCTTCCTACGAGCCGATTCTCGAAACGGAGACGATGATCGTAAGCGCCGAGACCGTAGCCATCGAGGAATGGCCCGGTAAAACACGTTATGAATGGCGCAAGGTGAAGTTCTGGAACAGGGATGGCAGTAACTACAACGAGCGAATCATCCCTCCGGGGCTCGGCGCGAACACGTGGACGAAGTGCATTGCGCATGGGAATGACATCTTCCTGCCCGATGGGGGCAGCTTCCACATGGTGAACCGCAATCCCGCGGTCCAGATCAAGCGCTTGAACTACAACTAGGACACCCTTTGCTCGGTGGGCGATCGTTTCGCGGTACAAAGGATTGTGGTCGCCCAGGCTTGGGACGGAATCCTCTTCTTCAACCGCAATACCTTCCAACAGGTCGGGCGGGTCGCCACCACGCTTCGCGTCCAGGAGCTTGTCCAAAGGGAGAATGACATCGTCTTCACCTCCCGCGATGGCAACGGAAAGTTCCACATCCACCGCATGGCTTATCCGGACTTCAGCCGCAGCGATGTCTTGAAGATGAAGATCACCACCCTGCCGGGGGCCCACGGCTGGATCACGTTCTTCGGCAAGGATTTTGCCGTAACGAGCACCGGAACAAAACACTCCATCGTCCGCTATTCCGATCCGGCGAGAAACGGGAAACCCGCCATCTATCCCCTGCAGGAGAGCACCTCTGACGGGTGGATCGAATGCGGAGGAAAGCTCGCCCGCTGGAGCTTCGACGAAGGCAAACTTTCGACGCTCGAATTCGGCAAGGCGGGCTACACCCTGAAGCCGGTGGGAATGCCCCCGGGCCTCCACGGCAGCTGGCCCATCAGCACGGGACCGGAGAGCATCTTTTTCAACGGCACCTCGGGCGGCGACTGGGTCCACCGGATCGCCTTCTCCGAAGACAGGCAGTTAACGCTCGATTGGCCCGTCGCGGAAGAACGGGACGAGGTGCTCCGCTTCACGGCCAAGTTAGAACAAGCCGCAGCCCAGCCGGTGACCTTCAGCTATGAAACGGCCGGTGGAAGCGCCATCTCCGGGGTGGACTTCACCTCGATCTCCGGGTCCGCGACCATCGCGGCGGGACAAAGCGAGGTGCACATCGATGTACCCTTGATCGAAGACTATACGATCGAGCGCCCGGAATCCCTGAAACTGCGCATCACGGCGCTCCAAGGCGCGCTTTGCGATAATCCGGTCACCTTGGGACGCATCCGCGGCTCCGGGGCACGCCTGGTGGAAGCAGTGGAAAAGGACAACGGCGGCCTCGTGGTCGGCACCTTGGACACCACAACCAGCACCACCGGGGCGGTGCTGCAATTCTCCATCGGCGCGGCAACGGTCGAAGCACGACAGCTCGGCTTCAAAGCCTTCTGGCCCGTCACGGATGCCGGCGATGGCTTCCGCTATGCCCGGGCTCTCCCCATGGACAGTGGCACCATGATGTTCTGCCAATTCGACGGCACGAGCGGCGAGCTGCTCGAGGTTTTTCCCCATGCGCCCTTCAAGGCCCAAGCAGGAGAGCTGACATTCGGGATACGGGACGGCTACGTTCGTTATGAATTCTTCGACGGCCTTCCGTTGCTTTCACACCCGGGCATCGTCATCCCGGAGGGACCGGCCCTGAAGGAAATTGTGGTCCATAACGAGCGCACCCGCGAGGCACTGGATCTCACCGCTGCGTGGGAAGACCCGCTCTCCACCGTCGGCACGCCCTCCCTCGGGCAAACCCCGTCCGGCGATATCGTGCTGCGCATCTCGGGAGGGGAACAGCAGCCTCAGGTTTATGACTTCACGGCAAACCTGAAAGCCACCATCAGCGGCCCCTCCCGGCCCGCGGGCCGCACCATGCTGACACCGGTGGTGATCACGGAAAACAGCGCCGCAGCCGTCATGACCTTCGTGCCCGGCCTGTCCTTCCATGGCGAGACGCTGGCCGCGAGCGGTAACCGCGTGTGGACGGGGCAGAAAGATGGAAGGGTTCTGGAATCCTTCGCCTTCACCGGCGGAAAACTGAGCCCGGGCCCGAAGCTCACCCTGCCTGCCGGTACCAAGCTCCGGCCGGACATGTTCATGGATGGCTTCAATGAGAACCTGGCCATCGCGACAAACGGCGAGAACGTCTTCGCCGCAGCGGCAAAGGGAACCGGAAAGGGCTTCACGCTCGTGAGCGGCGCCAATACCGGCAAACCGAAAGGGAAGCACATGGTCACAAGCTTCTGGCCGACCGCACAAGTGGCGTCCACGAATCTTCTGGCGACCTCCTACGGCAGTATCGGCGAATCCGGACCGCGCCGGGTGGAAGTTAACGAAATAAAGACCAACAAGCTCCTCGCAACGCTCCAGTCACCGACCCACGGACTCTTCGGCTTCTCGCTGGCGATCTCCGAGAGCATGCTCTGGATCTCCTCTCCCCATGAGGGTAAGGTGGAGGGCTATGATCTGACGACCTTCACACGCCAGATCACGGTCACCAGCCCCGCGCCGATCGATCGTGCGTTCTTCGGCTATTCGGTCTCGGCCCATGGCCCTTATCTCGTGATTGGCGAAGCATCCCATTTCAATCCGGGAGCGGTCTGGGTGTTCTCGGCAGACGGCACGACTCTCATCAAGCGTCTCGAATCCGGAGCGAACCAAGGAAGAGATGGATTCGGCTGCCAAGTGGCCACACGCAACGGGCGCATCCTTGTCGGCGATGGACTGATCGACGGTCAGGTCGGACACGGCCCCATCCCCGATCCAGGCGGCCACCGCCGGGTCACGCTCTGGAATTCCCCCACCTCAACCCCGGTCCGCCTGGTCTCCTCCTTCATCAACAGCACCGCCCACGACAGCGGCTATGCGATCGCCCTGCTGGATGATTGCGCGGTCGTCGCAGCCAACTCCGAGACCGCGGGTAGCGTGGAATACTACGCCTTCCCGCAGCCAGGTGCGGCGGAAGGACAGGCCAACATCGCAAGGTCTGCTGCCGGAGGCACAAGCACAGGGGTATGGCCGGCAGAAGGAGCACCGGCACCCGTATGGTCTTTCACGCAGGATCCGGCACAGGGCATCGAAGCCAAGGTCGATCTCGGTGGAGTGCCATCGGATCCGGCAGCAGTGGTCATCGAGTGGTCGCCGGATTTGATGCACTGGGAACCCGTCGCAGATGCGAGCGGCGCAGTGCTCGCGAAGATGACGAAGGTCAGCGCGGCATATGCGGAAGAGGGGATCCTGAAGGTGAGGATTCTTCCGGAAGGCGCAGGGGCCGGGTTCTTCCGCCTCAGGTCGAAGGAGTGATTACACGAAGGCCGGGCCGCGTCGCCCTACCCGGAGGTAGGGCGACGGAAATCACTCAAGGCTTGCCCGGATACAGCGGGCTCAGCTTGTTCGCCGCCTCACTGGCTGCCGGGGTATCCAGAGGCACGCCCGGGTCGAGTTGATCGGCGAGGTGGCGGTCGAGCTCCTTCGCGAGGCGCGCCTTGATTTCCGCATGAGCGGGATCAGCGGCGAGGTTCTTCATTTCGAAGCGATCTTCAGAGGTGTGATAGAGCTCTTCCGAAGGGCGGTGGAGAAAGCGCTCCACGAGATGGAGGTGGCGCGGGTTCTCGGTGGCGGTGAAGACCCAGCTTCCCCAGTAGGGATTGTGCTCGGTGCGGCCCATCAGATGCTTCTCGATATAGGTGCGCTCCGGCGTGAGGTTCCGGATGTAGCGCCACTCGCCATCGCTGATCGAGCGGATGGGATAAGGAGGGCCTTCCGGATAATTGTTGTGCATCCCGTAGGTGAACTCGCGGTGCTTGTCGCTGGCTCCACGCAAAACCGAAGCAAAGCTGCTGCCATCGAAGACCGCGGCGTCGGGCTTGCCACCGGCGAGCTCGATGAAGGTCGGAAGCACATCCGCATACTGGACCAGCGCGGGCGTGCGGCGGCCGGCAGGCACCACGCCGGGCCAGCGGGCGACGATCGAGGTGTGCAGGCCGGTGTCGTAGTTCGTCCACTTGTTCCCGGGGAATTGGGCTCCTTGCTCGCTCGAGAAAACGACAAGGGTATTCGAGTCCAGCTTGGCGTCTTCAAGCGCCTTGAGAATCTCGCCCACCTGGCCGTCCATGTAGGTGATCTCCGCAAGATAGCGCCCGAAGTCCTGCCGCGTGCGCGGGGTGTCCGCGAGATTCGGCGGCAACTTGATCGAGCGCGGAGGGTAAGCACCGGCATCGCCCATCACCCAAGGCACGTGCGGCTCTGTTAGAGCGACCACCAGGCAAAAGGGCTGCGCGGCATCGCGGCTGATGAATCTCTTCACCCCATCCAGCGAGTGGGGCAGCGTGGGCTCGCGCACGCAGTTCTCATCGAAGCCGGAAACCTCTTCGAAGGGATACACCGTGGCGGGCTTGATATGCGTCTTTCCCGCAAGACCGACGCGATAGCCGAGCTCGCCCAGATAGTGCGGCATGCTGCGGGTGCCGGGCCGGGAGGCCGCTTGGTTCCATGCACAGCCATTCCGGATCGGCAGGCGGCCGCTGTAGAATTCGGATCGGCAGGGCGCGCACATCGCCATGCTGACATAGGCGCGCTCGAAGACGGTGCCTTGCTTGGCGAAGGCATCGAGGTTCGGCGTCTTCGCATTCTCACCGCCGTGGAAGGAGAGATCGCTGTGGGTGCAATCGTCGGCGAGGATGACGAGGATGTTCGGACGGGAGGGCTTTTCTTCGGCCTGCGATGAACCGGCCACGGAGGCCAGCAGGCAGGCGAACAGGACAAGAGCTTTCATTGGAACTTCTGGACTTCGTCGGGGCCCGGCGTGGCGTAGGCGGGATCTTTGGCGCGGATGATTACTTCGCCATCCTTCATCGTGACTTCCAGCGGGACGATCGTCGTGCCGCGCGGATTGATGGTTTGAGCGTCCTCCTTGAGATCGCGGCTCTCGATGCCTTCACGTGGCAGCGGCGGGACATTCGCGTTGAAGAAAGCGGTGCACCACCATTTGCCATCGCGGGTCTGGAAAGGCGTGCCATGGCCCAGGAAACGGCCGGCGAACTTCCGCGCGCCATAGGGGCCGGTGATCTTGTTAGAGGTGCAGTAGTAGAGGTTATAGGAGCCCTTTCTTCCCCGGTCTGTCGACCACGCGGTGCCGAGGTGCACGTATTGGTCGCCCACCTTGATCATCGTGGCTCCCTCATGTCCGATGCGGCTGATCGGCTTGCCCTCCGGCCCGGGGCGGCTACCCGCGGGATCGATGCGCACGGGCTCGGCGGTGAATTGGCTGAGGTCCTTGCTCAGCGGGGCGATCGAGGTGTTTTCCCAGAGCATGTACCAGGTATCGCCATCCTTGAAGAGCGAGGGATCATGCTTGCGGCCAAGCTTCCCCTTCATCGGATGGGTCCATGGTCCCTTGAGATCGGGGCCCTCACTCAGGGCAAAGCTCGCCTTCTCCGCGGGACAATGAACCAGCGCCCAGCGGTCGCCCATCCAGTGGAGCTCCGGGGCCCAGACCAGATGTCCGGGCTTCGGGCGAAAGCTGTCCTTGAGTGTGAAGGGCGTCCCGAGCGATTCCCAGTCGATGAGGTCCTTGCTTCGCCACACTTGCACCGTCCCACCGACGATGGAATCCGGTCCGAGGCCGATGTTGTAAGGGTCCGATTGCTCGCGCGGATCACCCGGATTCGGAGTCGTGCCGGTGAGGTAATAGAAGTCATCGGGCCCGAGGACAATGTAGGGATCCCGGATCCATCCGCCCTTGATGAAGAGTGCGCGGTCATGACGGGCTAACCCCGCTTCGATCTCCGCACGAGGCATCGGCTCGCGGAGGCTGGGGAGCGCTTCTTTCGCGCCGGGCGGGGCAGGGGCGGCCTCCTCCGCAATAAGCGGGGCAAGCGCAAGAGTGGAAAGGATCAGGAAACGAAGCGGCATGAGGAAGAGTGTCGCGAGACGCACGGGTGTGGTGACGAAACGCGTCATTAGGAACCGGTCAAAGGGAGATTTGTTCCGGGGAGAAATGCGACGGAGGGCCCGCAGATCCCGAGCAACCCATAAAAAAAGGCGGACCCAAAAGGATCCGCCTCCGGTTAAAGCGCTGGAAATCCAAGCTCAGTTCGCCGGGAAGACAAGAGGCTCGTTGCGACCGCTACCGCGGCCGAAGTCATCCATCGCGTCCTTCGAACTGACGTAGAGCATCACCCCGAAGAGCAGGAAGACGAAGCAGAGCTGGATGTATTCCAGCAGCTTCACCCGCACCGGCCGCTTCGCGATCCACTCCATGGTGGCCAAGACGATGTGACCGCCATCCAGCACCGGGAAGGGCAGCATGTTGAGAATTGCCAGGTTGATATTGAGCAGCACCAGGAAGCCGAGGATGCGCAGCGCAGGATAGTCCATCTGCAGCATGAAGTACTGCAGCTTGCCGATGCCGATGGGACCGCTGAGGTGCTGGACGCCGATGCTGGAATCCGGAGCGATGACGCTGGTGATGGTGATCCACATCATCTTCACCGTGTCGCCGATCTGCTTGAAGGCGCCCGGCTTGATGATCTCGCGATTCACCACGAGTTCTTGTGACAGGCCGACGCCGATCATCGGCCGGGCGGTGTCGTCCTTCGGGGAAATCGGCACCACCGGGGTCACGGTGGCGGTCGCCTTGTTACCCTCGCGCTCGTAGCCGATGCTGACCGGCTTCGCGCCATTTTCCTTCAGGAGGTAGAGCGCCTGGTCATCGGAAAGGATCGGCGTGTCATTGATGCTGAGCAGCGTGTCACCATCCTTCAGACCGGCTTTGCCCGCGGGCGGGTTTTTGACGAATTCTTCCGGTGCGATGCCGATGGTGACCGGTCCGACGCCGATCGGCTGGATGCCGACATTTCGCACGGCGCGGCGCTGCCACCACTTGGGCGTCTCCGGAATCTCAAACTCGGAGTGCAGCTTCACGACGCCTTGGCCGGGGCGGTCCACGGTGAACTCGATGTGGGAGCCACGGCTGGTGACAATGTTCAGCTGGACGCTGTCGAGCGTGCCTTCCCAGCTGCTGACCGGGGTGTTGTTGACCGCCAGGATCTTGTCATCGCGCTGGAGGCCGGCCTTGGAAGCCGGGCTACCGGGTTCGACCCAGCCGATCGTGGTCGTCGGCACGATGTCGGCAGGCTTTCCGAAGATGGAAACACCCACGGCGGCGGTCAGGGCCAGCAGGAAGGAGAAGAGGGGGCCGGCGAAGGCCACGATGATCTTGTCCAGCGGCTTGATCGGTGGCAGCGGCTCGCGGTCGAGATTGCCACCCTCGATCGCTTCCATCGGGGCCATCTGCGGCAGGGCCACGAAGCCACCGGCAGGAATCCAGCCGAGACCCCACTGCACTCCATTGATCGTCTTGCTCCAGATCGGCTTCCCGAACCAGATTTGAAAGCGGTCGATCTTCAGGCCACGCCATTTGGCCGCCCAGTAGTGGCCAAGTTCATGGACGAAGATAATCAGATTGAAGATCACGAGCACCACGAAGATGAGCATCGCGATCTGGAAAGGATTGACGGGGTCCGACATGGGGATTGCAGGCATAGCGTAGCCGCGACCTTAAATGCTTCAAGAAGTTAAACCCCGCTGGAACCCAACAGCTATTGACGGGCCGGGGGGGAAATTCAGAAGCTCCGCGCCGTGGCGTGGCGAATCGACGAAGCCGTGGTGCGCGGCGAGATCGACAACACGGTCGAGGGGAAAACCACCGGCTGGTTGTGGCTGCTTGGCCGCGAACAACCTGTGGAGTTGGACCTCACCGGCGATTGCTGGCGCGATCTGGCCGGAACCCGGCTGAACTTCCGGAATCCGGAGCCGAAACCGCAGCCGAATACGGACCTCGCGTCCCCGCAAAAGGGGGTGGTGGGAGACATGACCGCCTCCCGGAAAAATAAGGTGCCGCTGGTTTCCAATGAGGAATTCGCGGCGATGTATGCCGCTCGCCAGCAGATCCCCTTTTGCTGGAAGAACACCCTGTACTTGGAGTGGTTTAGCGAGGAGAACGGCCGCGTGGTGATCGAAACCTGCGACTTCGCCCTCGAGCTCTCCGAGCACGTCTGGGAAATGGATGACGATGCGGAGGAGGCCCAGAAGCTGGCGAACATGCAGGCCATGCGCGATTTCATGAACGTGCTGGTGCGGCGGATCGAACCGACGGATCGGCCGGGCGATGACGGCGACGAGGAGGATGAATTCCAGTGGGAAGAGCGCCTGAAGGAGTCGGACCGGCTGGCCGACGCGTATCAGGAAGTGCTGGAGAAGTACTTGGATGATCCGGATGCAGAACGGAAAGAGGCCTTTGCGATGGGTTGGGACGGCCTGCTTGAAGCACTCGCGGAGGAAAACGAATCACCGGAGCCGGTGGAGGCCCCCACTTGGAAGCCGGAAGACAGCGAGCGGGAGGATTGGGATGAGGAGGCCGACATGCGGCAGCACCCGCTCCAAGCCCGGGCGCAGGATCTGGTGATCCGCGGAATCGATTTGACCCGCGCGGGTGGCGAACACCCCGCCGGCCCGACCTTGAACGCCGCGCTCATGCAGGTGGCCGGAAAACTGGCGGGTGCCCTGAATGGGGACTACGAACGGGAGACCGGCTACGTGCTGGCCATGCTCAAGCGCTGCCTCGGCTGGCAGAATGATGCGCTGGCGGCTTGCTCGGAATTGATCGCCGCGGCCGACGACAATGACCACAGCCGGGCCTTGGAAGCGCTGAAGGATTCAATTTTTGAGATCCGCGAGGAAATCGTGAACCTTCGAAAAGAACTTAAGGAAAATTAAGCAATTGCATCGCTTCGAATCCAGATTACCACTCCGTCACATGAAGAAGCTGCTGGCTTTGTTGGCGCTGGGCGCCGCTATTTCGCTTTCATCCTGCAATACGGCCATTGGATTTGGCCGGGACCTTCGCTTGCTTGGAACCGGAATGGAAAACAAGGCGCATGGCCGTGAATGGAACGGCAATCAGCAGCAGGATAGCCTGCCGACCTACTAAGACCGGCAACATCCCTGATTCCGACCCATGAAGAAACTCATCGCTCTACTGGTGCTCGGTGCGGCTGCATCGCTGACGTCCTCCTGCAATACCACCATCGGCTTCGGGCGCGACCTGAAGCTCTTGGGAACCGGTATCGGTAACAAGATCCAGGGCAAGACCTGGGACGGAGGCCAACAGTACGATTCCGGCGGCGGCAGCGGCGAAAACCTGCCGACCTACTGAAAATTTCGGTAGGTCCACTCGAGAGAATGGAGCGCGGACACTCTTGTCCGCCTCTCGATCCATTCTCCCGGCCAGCAGGAACGCCGTCCCTCCACAGGCTATCGCATTGGGCGAAGCTTCGCCCCTCGCCCGTTGGGACGAGAGGCACGCAGGGCATCTCTGGTTGCCGATCCCCATGCACCGTTCAATACGGCGTCGGCCTCGGCGAGATTGGAGGTCTCCCCGGCCCGGGGCGCACGGAATTCCAGCCGTCCCGATAACCACGGTTGAAATCATTCCGCACCGCCCGCGGGACCTCACCGGAGTGACGGTCCGGATTCATCGGTCGTCCGGCTTGGCGATCGCTGCGTCCCCGATCCTGACCCAGCTCGTAGGCGCGGCGCTGGCTCCACGGGTTGTCGTTCGCGTTGCGGTAACCCGCATTGTAACCTTGGACGTAGCTGTCACGGGAGGCAGGTGGGAAGCGGTCGCGCCCGTAGTAAGGATTGTATTTCCTGCCTTGGCGCTTGTCGCGGCTGCCATCGGAATGACCGGCGCGGTATGCGGAGGATTCCGAGCCGCTCCAGCCGGGGCCATGACCCGGACCAGGGCCTTGGATAGGACCGGGGCCCGGAGCAGGCGGAACACAGGAGGCGGCAAGGAGCGCGGCGGTGAAAATCGTGGCCACACGAATCGGCCATTTCGCGATCCTTGGCTGGAGATTCAGCCATTGACCCGACAATCGCTGGAGGGGGTGAACGGAGACATTCATTCTCATCGTTCCATAGACCTAGAAGACGCATGAAACTCCGTCCAGCAGTTCTCCTCGCCTGCCTGTCCATGCCCCTGATGACCGCCCGGGCGGATCATGGGAACCTCGCCTCCTTCAACGAGCTGACCGGCCGTTGGTACGGGGTGGCGAAGACGACAGTGCTGAACGAGTCGGTCGATGTCTCTTGGGCACCCGATGGCTCGGTGCTGCTCTATGTGCTGCAGACCGCTGAGGGAAAGCGGCTGATGAAGATCGATCCGGCGACGGGACGATCGGAACCCGCGGTGGAAGGCTCACCGGAGTTCAAGGACTTCCGCGCCGGCGAGAAGGGCGGGGTGTTTCTCGAGACCGCGGAAGGTTGGCGGAAGGCCGAAGGAAACCGCTTGAGCGAAGCCGAGCCGCCACAAGGTCCGCCACGCCGGGATGAAAGGCGCAGGCCGCGCCGGGACGATGGGGAGCAGCGCGGCGGCAATCGTCAGCACGTGGCATGGAAGTCTCCCGATGGCCGCTGGGAAGTATCGCTGCAAGAGGGTGCGGTGAAGCTGAAGGACACGAAGGACGGCAAGGAGCGCGAGCTCGCGAGAAAGGATGATGCAGGGGAGTTCCGCAGCGAGCCGGTCTGGGCACCGGATTCCTCGCGCTTCGCGATGTGGAAGGAGAAGGATGTGGAAGAGCGCATCGTCCACTACATCGAATCCTCACCGAAGGATCAGCTGCAACCGAAGCATTTCACCCGCGAGTATCCGAAGCCGGGTGATGAGATCGACACTCGCGCGCCTTGGGTTTTCTTCACTGGAAATGAAGAAGCGATCGCGGCGGATGAATCACTGATCGCAAATCCCTTCGAATGCCGCCAACTGGAATGGCGGAAGGACTCGAAGCGGCTGACCTTCGAATTCGTTGAACGCGGCTTCGGCAAGCATAACATCATCGAGATCGACAGCGCGGCACGGAAGCAGCGCGTCCTGGTGCGCGAGGAGAGCGACACCTTCGTCTTCGTGTATGGCAATAGCTTCCGCCGTGACTTGAACGACGGCGACGAGATCCTGTGGATGTCCGAGCGCGACGGCTGGAAGCACCTTTACCTGCTGAATGGCAGCGATGGCTCGACCAAACGGCAGCTTACCAAGGGCGAATGGATCGTGCGCGAAGTGGTGGATGTGGATGAACAGAACCGCGAGGTGCTGCTGAAGATCTCCGGTTGCTACAAGGGGCAGGACCCCTATTACATCCACTACGCCCGGGTTTCGATCGACACCGGGAAGCTGGTACCGCTGACCGAAGCGGATGGCACGCACGACCGATTCGAGCGGGCACCCGGCGGCAAGTACTACGTTTGCCGTTGGTCACGCGTGGACAGCGCTCCGGTGACGGAGTTGCGGAAATGGGAGGATGGTTCGCTGGTGGCAACTCTGGCGAAGGCAGATGACTCGAAGCTTCGGGCGACCGGCTGGCCGCTGCCGGAGCCCTTCGTGGCAAAGGATCGCGACGGGAAGTTCGATATTCACGGCATCATCTGCCGCCCGCCCGATTTCGACCCGGCAAAGAAGTATCCGGTGATCGAGAACATCTATGCAGGTCCCCAGGATTCCTTCGTGCCGAAGGCATGGAACCCTTGGATGATGCCGAAGCATGAGATCGCGGTCCACGGCTTCATCGTCGTGCAGATCGATGGCAAGGGGACGGCAAACCGCAGCAAGGAGTTCCACCACTTCTGCTATAAGAACCTGAAAGACGCGGGTTTTCCGGATCGCATCGCCTGGCTGAAGGCAGCGGCAGCAAAGTACCCGCAGTTGGATCTGGAACGCGTGGGGATCTTCGGCGGCTCGGCAGGCGGCCAGAACGCACTGGGCGCGATGCTCTTCCATGGAGACTTCTACAAGGCGGCGGTGGCGGATTGCGGATGCCACGACAACCGCATGGACAAGATCTGGTGGAACGAACAATGGATGGATTGGCCGGTGGGCCCGGAGTATGCGGACAACTCGAACGTGACGCATGCAAGGAACCTGCAAGGAGCCCTGCTCCTGACCGTCGGTGAGGTGGATACCAACGTGGATCCCTCCTCAACTTACCAGGTCATCAATGCGCTGATTGCCGCGGACAAGGACTTCGAATTCCTGCCCATGACCGGGCGAAACCACGGAAGCGGCGAGGAACGCTACGCCCAGCGCAGGCGCGTGGATTTCTTCAAGGCACATCTCGGCTCAGCGCGCTGAGGAACGACGAAGCGCCTCCAGCACTCCAAAGCGCCCAAGGGACAACCAACGGACAGCCCAAGCAAGGTGAAGCCCACCTCTTCGAGAGCCCCGACGCGGCCACCGGGAGAAAGCCCAGGGTAAGCGCGCCGCGCGCAACCCTGGGTCTTCAAGATAAGAGTAGGGCACCCTGGATGGGTGCGGGGAGGCTCCTAAGTTCCTTCATCCCACCTTGGCAGTAGAACCGATCCGCAACATCTGCGAATTTCCCGGATGGCATGCCTATCTCCATCCAAAGCTTTGGCGAATTCCTCCACCACCCGCTCGCCAGGAACTTGTCAACGTCCCCTTCGCTGTGGTCCAGCGTGCCGCCTGTTAATTTCCCTGTTATAACAGGCGGAACAGGCTGGAAATTTCAGTGGTCCCCACCGGTCGCGGGAACCCCAAGGCAAGCTCCCGAGCCTCTACGCTTGGATCGACGGCAAGAAGGCCCCCTGCGGCGGAACAAAGTCACCGAGGGACATGTAGGAGAGCATCTTCATCGTACGATGCCCCTCGGCCAGCGCCTGCCGGTAAAAGGCCGGCCTAGCCATCGGGCAGATAAAGCGTGCCAGCGGCGGCGGCAGATGCCGGGCAGCTTGGGAAATGAGGACAAGCAGGTCCTCGTCGGACTCCGCTCCCGCGTGGCCGAAGAGAGTCGCGAGAAGGTAACCCGTCACCTTGCCATCACGCTCGCGGACAAATCCCGGCGTCTGCCATTCCAGCAACTGGGCCGCGTCCTTGGCACGGGAAAAGCCATAGGTGTGCTTCGAAAGGGCGGCCACTGCATCAAGATCCTCCGCGACGAGCGGGCGGATGCTGGGATCTTCCTCGCTGGCAGGCAGGGATTGCATCAGGACGGCGGAATCCCTCCAGTCGAAGCCAAGCGCCGTATAGAGCGAGAGCGAAGTGGTATTCAGCCCTTCTTGGAAAAGACGGGTCTGGCGGATTTCCCGGCGTCGCGCTTCATCGATGACCCACTGCATGAGGGCCTTGCCGATGCCCTTCGACTGGACCTTCGGATCGACGGTGATCGGACCCACCCCGGCCACCTCATCGGAATGGAGGAGGAAATTCGAGCCGACCACCTGGCCATCCAGCACCGCCATGACACCGGTGTAATCCGGCCGCTTTACCGTCTGGGCGATGATCATTTCACCGACCTCGGCATTCGGAATGTCCCGCTCGATGCTGAAGCGATCATGAAGCGAGGAAAATGCCTCATGGCAAATCTGGGAGAGCCGGGGGACCTGATCCTCGGTAGCAGGCACAAGTTCGAGAGCCATGCCGTTCAAATAGACCGGCACGTTTCCCCGCCGCAAGCAGCCAGCGCGGCCTTACACCTAAGGTTTACCCCGGCGGAAGGCATTCGCCCAGCGGTGCTCCCAGACGTGGAGCCACGGATGAGCCCCGTGCTGGTCGGGCGCGCAGTAGGCGGAATAAGCGATCGAGGCGACCCACATCGCGGGCACGACGATCAGCGACAGGCCCACGGTGGCAATGGCCAACCAGGCGGCGATGAAGATCATGAGCGTATTGCCCACGATCAGGATGCCTGCGCCTGCCAGATAGTGATGCTTGTAGAGGTGGCCGAGGCCGGGAATCACGCTCAGCAGCGCCGCGATCTTGTTGCGGTCGACGGACTGCCACGCATCGAACAGTTCCTTCATAGCGATAAACACTCCTTTCTCACCTGTCATGCTGGCACAGCGAGGGCGAGGGTGCAAGAACGGGAAAGACGGCGGTTTGTATGAACAAATCCGGAATTTTCTGCTGTATGGAGCCGCTGCTGGCCGGAATTCGACCTCACCCGATCGCGGTAGCGAGACTCCTTGCCAGCCTCCAAGCACCTCATAGCATCTGTCCGATATGAAAATCCTCTCCGGCCTCCCGGTCGTTCTTGCCCTGTTTTCCGCCGCCGCCTTCGCGCAGGAAGCAAAGCCCCTGAAGGTGATGCTGATCACCGGCGGCTGCTGCCACGACTACAAGGCGCAGACCGAGATCCTGAAGAAAGGGCTGGAATCCCGCATCAACGTGGAAGTGACCCAGATCCACGTGGACGATGGCAGCACCGCGCCAAAACTGCCGATCTACGGGAACCCGGACTATGCGGAAGGCTACGACGTGGTGATCCACGATGAATGCGCCGCCGACATCAAGGACGAGGAGGTGGTGAAAGGCGTGCTGAAGCCGCATGAGGATGGCATCCCGGGCGTGGCGCTCCACTGCGCGATGCACAGCTACCGCGTGGGCGATTTCGGCAACAAGGTGAAGAAAAACAGCAAGGATGCCCTGTGGTTCGAATTCCTGGGTCTCCAATCGAGCCGCCACGGCGCGCAAAAGCCAATCGAGATCAAGTTCGAGGACAAGAACCACCCGGTCACCAAGGGAGCGGTGGATTGGACCACTGTGAATGAGGAACTCTACAACAACATCCAAGTCTTCGACAGCTCCCACACGCTGGCTACGGGCAAGCAGGATGGGGAAAAGGATTCCGTGGTGGTTTGGACGAACCTCTACGGCAAGAAGAAGACCCGGGTCTTTGCCACCACGATCGGCCACAACAATGCCACCGTGGAAGATGCCCGCTACCTCGACATGGTGGCGAAGGGCGTGCTCTGGGCCACGGACAAGATCGATGCCAATGGCCGTCCGAAGGCGGGCTTCGGTCGTCCGAAGAAGTAAGCAGGCAAATTTTCGGCCCCTGCCATCCTTTCCCAATTCCGTGACCCTCATCGCTCCGATGCTTCAGCCATGAAGGTCGCGGTGATCGGGATCGGTGGCAGCGGTTCCGCGGCATTGCGCTTCCCGGCCAAGGCAGGCCACGAAGCGGTAGGCTTCGAGCAATTCCGGCCCGGGCATGACCGCGGCAGCTCGCACGGCCATAGCCGCATGATCCGGAAGACCTATCCGGATCCTTTTCACACCCGGATGATGGCCGGAGCCTACGAGCTCTGGGACGATCTGGAGCGGGAAGCGGAGGAGAGTCTTTTCGTCCGCTGCGGCGGCATCACCTTCGGACCCGCAGGGGATCCAAAGCTTGAGGCCACGCGGCGATCGCTTGAGGAAGCGGGGTTGCCCTACGAGCGACTTTCCCGCGAAGAGAGCGCCACTCGCTTTCCTGCGATCGATATCGGTCTAGGCTCGGAGGCCATTTACCAAGCGGAGTCCGGCTTTCTCCGGGCAACCCGCTGTGTGCTAGCTCAGGCCCGGCTGGCAACAGCGCAAGGAGCGAGGCTTCACGAGGAAAGTCCGGTCTTGCATCTGGAAGAGCAGGGCGGAGCTGTTCTCGTTTCCACAGCCTCGCAAACCGAACGATTCGATGCGGTGATCGTCACGGCAGGCCCTTGGATGGGAAAGCTGCTGGCACCGTTGAAACTGCCGCTGCGCACGGCCTTGCGGCAGGTGATCTACGCGGGAGTCACAAGGAACGAGGAACTTTTCCAACCGGACAAACTCCCGGTGTGGATCGAAGAACCTAGCGAGTACTACGGCTTTCCCGCCGACGGCGAAATGGCCGGCATCAAATTCGCCTCACACGACGCAGGCATGGACTTTGATCCGGATCGGAAAGACCGCCCGGTGATGGCAGGACATGTTGAGCGGGCCATGCAGCACATCGCGACCCGCTTCTCCGATCTGTCCGGCGAAGTCATCGCATCGCAATCATGCCTCTACACGATCACACCCGATGAACATTTCATCCTAGATCGTGCGCCCGGATCAAAGCGCATAATCATCTGCTCGGGGTGCAGCGGTCACGGGTTCAAATTCACCATCCTTCTCGGGAAACTGGCAGCGGACATGGCGGCCAGCGGAAGACATGACGAAAGCACGCTGCCATGGAGCTTAAGTCGCTTCGACTGAAACGAAGAAGGGGGACGAAACCGCCCCCCTTCCAAAGCTTATCGCAACAAGCGGTTCCGTTTCGCGGCATTGCTCGCGCCGATGGTGCTGAAAATGGCGAAGGCCAGGAACGTCAGCGGCCAGGTCACGAACCCTACGAGGACGTAGCAGAGCAGGAAGTTGATTCCCGTCAGGATCCAGTAGCCGAACATGAGGATCAGGCCGCGGACGACATTGCCCGCGTAAATATGGCCGATACCGAAAGTCTGGAGAAAAATACCCGGCAAAATCTCCAGCAGAGCCGCGATCCCGTTGTCGGGGCCGGCGGCCACGAGGGGTCGCGCTTCACGTGCAAGGTTGGTCGATTCGATGGTCATGTCTTTGGTTGGAAACGAGGGCACCATAGCAGACCCGGGCGGGGCGAATATTGGAATCGGGCGCGTTTTGTGTAACGGTGGCTGGGAAAAACTCCGATTGACTTAGTGTAAAATTTACACTTTCATCCGGCCAAGGATTTCCCGCGATGGCTCATACCTACGAATATCCCCGTCCGGCACTGACCGTCGACTGCGTGGTCTTCGGCTTCGACGGCGAAGGACTGCAGGTCCTGCTGATCCGCCGCGGGGTCGAGCCCTTCCTCGGCACTTGGGCGCTGCCCGGCGGCTTCGTCCACATGGAGGAGGATTTGGAAGATGCTGCACGTCGGGAACTAAGGGAGGAAACCAGCTTGAGCGACGTCTTCCTCGAGCAGCTCCGTACCTTCGGCACGCCGGGCCGCGATCCGCGCGGACGGGTGGTGAGCGTGGCTTTCTACGCGCTGGTGCGACCCGAGCAGCACCCGGCAAAAGGCGATACGGATGCGAGCGAGGCGGCTTGGTTTTCCGCCACGGCACTCCCGCCACTGGCCTTCGATCACCGCGAAATCCTGGAGGCGGCACTAGACCGACTACGCGGGAAGATCCGCTATCAGCCGGTCGGCTTCGAGTTGCTGCCGAAGCGCTTCACTCTTTCTCAATTCCAAGCGCTCTACGAGGCCATCCTCGGGCGTCCCTTGGACAAACGGAATTTCCGCAAGAAGCTTCTCGCCTTCGATTTCCTGATCCCGCTCGACGAATTTTCCGAAGGTTCCCACCGGCCCGCACGCCTCCATCGCTTCGACCGCCGAAAATACGATGCGCTCGTTCGAAAAGGCTTTCATTTCGAGATCTAACACGACGCCCATGAGCCCGCTTCAGACCGACCTCTATCAGCTCACCATGGCGGCTGCCTATTGGCAGGCTGGAAAGGCGGAGCAGGAAAGTGTCTTCCACCTCTTCTTCCGTCGCCTGCCTTTCCATGGCGGCTATGCGATCGCCGCGGGTCTCAATCCCGCGCTCGATTGGCTGGAAGCCTTTCGCTTCAGCACCGCCGACCTGGACTATCTCGCCTCGCTACGGACGAAGGCAGGGCGCGCCTTGTTCCAAGAGAAATTTCTCAGCCACCTCGGCGATCTGCGGCTGAAGCTCGACATCGATGCAATTCCGGAAGGTGCCGCGGCATTCGCACACGAGCCATTACTTCGGGTGCAGGGTCCGATCCTCCACGCACAACTGGTGGAAACCGCACTGCTGAACATCATCAATTTCCAAACGCTTATCGCCACCAAGGCGGCACGCACCTGCACCGCCGCGGCGGGAGCACCGGTCATCGAGTTCGGATACCGCCGGGCACAAGGTCAGGATGGCGCGCTTTCGGCAAGCCGTGCGGCGGTGATCGGCGGTTGCCGAGGGACTTCGAATGTCCTTGCCGGCCAGCTCTATGGAGTTCCGATCCTGGGCACTCACGCCCATTCGTGGGTGATGTCGTTCGAGGACGAGGCGGAGGCCTTCGACCGCTACGTGGAAGCCATGCCGGACAACTCCACCTTGCTGGTGGATACCTATGACACCTTGAAGGGAGTGGATCATGCGATCGCGACGGCGAAAAAGCTCAGGGCCCAAGGGCATGAACTCAGCGGCATCCGTCTGGATTCGGGCGACTTGGCTTGGCTCAGCCAACAGGCACGCGTGAAGCTGGATGCCGCTGGTTTCCCGGAAGTGAAGATCGTGGCCAGCAATGACCTGGACGAGCACCTGATCGAAAGCCTGCGTCACCAGAATGCGAAGATCGATATCTGGGGTGTGGGCACGAACCTCGTCACCGCAGCCGATCAACCTGCCCTGGGTGGAGTTTACAAGCTGGCCGCGCTACGCAAGGACGACGGAACCTGGCAACCTCGCATCAAGCTCAGCGAGCAGACTGCAAAGAGCTCGATCCCGGGACGCCTGCAAGTCCGTCGCTTCATTCAGGATGGCCAGCTGATTGGCGATGCGATCTACGATATTGATCGTAGCATCCCGGAAACCGTCACCATCGTCGACCCTGCGGATCCGATCCGCCAGAAGACGATTCCCGCCGCGACCGACTTCACCGATGTGCTCCAACCAGCGATGCAGGGAGGCAGGCGCCTGATTACCGAGAATCTCGATACCGCACGCGAACGGTGCCAGCAGACCCTGGCGAGCCTGCACCCGGGGATTCTTCGACTAAAGAACCCGCACGCCTACCCCGCCGGGCTCGAGGCGGGACTTCATCAACATCGCGAGCAAGTGCTCGCCCAATACCGATAGGCGGGCCCGGCCCGGGCCGCCGCACAACAAGCCCCTTATGGATCTCCAAGGTATCAGCAAGTTTCTCAGTCTCGTCCTGCGCCATGAGCCGGAAAAAATCGGCATCACGCTCGACGAAAATGGCTGGACCGATTGTCAGGACCTCATCGAAGCCGCGAACCGTCACGGCAAGCGCTTCGATCACGCGACCCTGCTCCGGGCAGTTCGCGAGAATGACAAGCAACGCTTCGCCCTCAGTGAAGATGGCAAGCGCATCCGCGCGAACCAAGGTCACTCGGTGACAGTGGATCTTGCGCTCAACGCGCAAGATCCCCCCGAACGCCTCTACCATGGCACGGTGGCCAAGTTCGTAGATGCGATCCAGAAACACGGCCTGCAGAAGGGTGAGCGTCACCACGTTCACCTCAGCCCACAGCTTGTCACCGCGACCAAGGTCGGCGAACGCCGCGGCCAACCGGTCATCCTCACCATTCGGGCGTTAGACATGTCCGCTGCCGGTTATCCCTTTTATCAATCCGCGAATGGCGTCTGGCTCGCCGATGCCGTGCCGCCGGAGTTTATCGAGTTTCCCAATTCCACGCCCCTATGACCATCACGCTCTACCGCCCTGTTTCTTCTGATCGAACCAACCCATGAATCGGGACGCACTTGTTTCTTGTCTTCTCGGCGGCGCCCTCGGCGATTCGCTGGGGTTGCCCGCCGAGAACATGAGTGCCAGCCGCATTGACCGGCGCTGGCAGGAACCTTTGCGGCATCGCTTCTTCGGGAAGCGGGGGATGGTGAGTGATGATACCGAGCATGCGGTGATGACGCTGCTTTCCATTCGGGAGAGCGGAGGAGAGATTGATCGCTTCACGAAAGCTCTCGCACGCCGCCTGCGTTGGTGGCTGGCGGGCCTGCCTGCAGGCATCGGTTCCGCGACGGCAAGATCGATCGCAAAGCTCTGGTTCGGTGCGAACCCTGCAAGGAGCGGCGTGTGGTCGGCAGGCAACGGTCCGATGATGCGTGCAGCAGTAATTGGCGTGGAATACGGCCAAGATCCGGAGCGACGAGAGAGCTTCACCAATGCCTCGACCCGCATCACGCATAGCGATCCCCGCGCTGCGGAGGCAGCACGTTTGATTGCCGAGGCAGCCGCGCTTGCGGCAGGAGGTGAGCAGAGTGAGGAAACGATCTTGAGAACGCTCGGGGCGAAACTGGAAAGCAGCGAGATGAAAGAGCGCTTCGCCGTTCTTCACGCCTCGCTCGCCGCAGGTGAAGCTGTGAGAGTGTTCGCAGATCGCATCGGCCGGAAAGAGGGGTTTGTCAGCGGCTTTGCTCCGGACTCCGCGGCTGTGGCACTCTGCGCATGGTTGAGGCACCGCCAGGACTTCCGCGCGACCGTCGAAGCGGTGGTACGCTGTGGGGGAGATACTGACACCGTCGCCTTTATCGCGGGCTCGCTTGCAGGGGTTGACTGCGGCGTGGAAGGCATGCCGCTGGATTGGGTCGAGGGGCTCCGGGACTATCCTCTTAACGCGCAAGCGCTGCAAAGGACCGAAACCCTACGCTATCCGAATTGGCCCGGCTCATTGTTCCGGAACTCCTTTTTCTTCGCGGTGGTGGTGGGTCACATCTTCCGCCGCTTCTTCCCACCTTATTGAGATTTCATGAGAGCGATCCAGGCCGACATCACGACCTTGCAGGTCGACGCCATCGTCAACGCCGCGAACAGCCGTCTTCTCGGCGGAGGTGGGGTCGATGGAGCAATCCATCGCGCCGCCGGTCCGGAATTGTTAGAAGAGTGTCGCGCACTCAATGGCTGCAAGACCGGCGATGCGAAGATCACCAAGGGGTATCGCCTGCCTGCCAAACACGTGATCCACACTGTGGGCCCGATTTGGAATGGCGGGAAGAGCGGTGAGCCGGAAAAGCTTGCGAGTTGCTACCAACGTTCACTGGAACTCGCGGTGAGACACGGTCTCCAAAGCATCGCCTTTCCCTCCATCAGCACGGGTGTCTATCGTTTCCCTGTCGAGCAGGCGACGGCTATCGCCGTAAAGACAGCGAAGGCTTTCGTGGAAGCACATCCCCATCCGCTAGAAGTCATCTTCTGCTGCTTTTCAGCGAAGGATCTCGCAGTCTGCCAGACTGAACTCGTCGGAGAACCATGAACAACCAAACCCTCATCCTCGTCGATCTCCAGAACGACTTCCTGCCCGGCGGCGCTCTAGGCGTACCGGGGGGCGATGAAGTGATCCCGATCGCCAACCGATTGATGGATGACTTCGAAATCGTCGTGGCCACTCAGGACTGGCATCCAGCGGATCATGGCAGCTTCGCCGCAAATCATCCGGGGAAAGAACTCTTCCAACAAATCGATCTGAACGGCCTGCCGCAAACGCTTTGGCCCATCCACTGCGTGCGGGGAACTCCGGGCGCGAACTTCGCTCCAGAGCTGGAGACGAAGCGTATTACCCGAGTATTCCAGAAAGGAACGAACGCGGAAATCGATAGTTACAGCGGTCTTTACGACAACGGCCACCGGCAATCGACCGGCCTCGCGGAATGGCTTCGCGAGCAGGGGGTGAAGCGTGTGACCGTGTGCGGCCTGGCCACGGACTACTGTGTAAAGTTCACCGCGCTTGACGCCTTGGCGGAGGGCTTCGAGGTGACGCTGCAGCTTCCCGCCAGCCGCGGCGTCAATCTGGCACCCGGAGATGTCGATGCCGCGATCGACGAGATGCGCGCGAAAGGAGTCATCATCGCCGCATGAGCGAAGCAGTCCTCGAACGCCGCAGCGGGATCGCACCGGATACCATTGCGGTGCCAGTGCTTTCCGTGCTGCTGCTGCTCAGCTCCTGGCTGAAGTGGCTACCGATCGATCACACGGAAGCGTGGGGCTTCGCGACCGGTGCCGTCTGTGTCTGGCTGGTCACGAAGGGCAATATCTGGAACTGGCCCATCGGACTGGCGAACAACATTTTCTTCGCGATCTTGTTCTGGGAGGCGCGCCTCTTCGCGGACTTCGGCCTGCAAGGCGTGTACTTCGTGCTCGGCATCTGGGGATGGTGGCAATGGCTCCACGGTGGCGAGCAGCGGTCCAAGCTGAAGGTGTCCCGCACCACGCGGGTAGAGTGGATGGCGATCGCCGCCTTCCTCGTGCTCGGGACCTGGGGTCTGCGGGAGATCCTGATCGCGGTGAATGGCTCCGCGCCTTTTTTGGATTCGCTCACAACCACCCTTTGCCTGGCGGCGCAATACCTCCTTTGCCGCAAGCGCTATGAAAATTGGTTCCTCTGGATCGCGGCGGATGTGATCTACGTGCCGTTGTACTCCTCGAAGAACCTGCCCCTCACCGCCCTGCTCTATGCAGGCTTCATCATCCTGTGCATTCTCGGCCTGAAGCGATGGACGGAGGAACTACGAGAGACGCCGTAAGTCGCTTCGGCCTGGGCGTGGTGATCGGGAAATTCCTGCCGCCACACCGGGGCCACCGCTTTCTGATCGAGACCGCACTTTCCCGCTGCGAGCGGGTGATCGTCATTGTCTGTGGCAAACCGGTGGATCCGATCCCACCGGAACTCCGCACGGAATGGCTCCGGGAAATCGTCGCTGCGGCAGAGGTCAGGCTGATCGATGACCGCTACGACGAGAACGATTCCCGGGTGTGGGCGCAGAATACCATCGGCTGGCTTGGTCGCGCGCCGGACGCGGTCTTCACCTCCGAGGACTATGGCGATCGATATGCCTCCTACATGGGCTGCGCACATGTGCAAGTGGACCGCGCACGGGTGGCGATCCCGTGCAGCGGCACGGCGGTGCGCGGCGATGCGCTGGCGATGTGGGATTACATCGATCCGCCGGTGCGCTCGTGGTTTGCCAAGCGGGTAGTGATTGTCGGCGCGGAATCCACGGGGACGACGACCCTCGCCATGGATCTCGCCGCGGCACTGGAGACGGAATGGGTGGCGGAATACGGGCGGGAATACAGCGCAGCGAAGCAAGCAGCTGGAGACTCCGTGTGGATCACTTCCGAGTTTCTCGAGATCGCGAAGGAACAAACGCGCCGCGAAGATGAGGCGGCTCGATCCGCAAACCGGATCCTGGTTTGCGATACCAATGCCTTCGCGACCGTGCTGTGGCATCGCCGCTACATGGGCCACAACGACGAAGCGCTGCGCGAATATTCAGCGTTGGGGAGGGCCGATCTCTACCTGCTCACCGGGGATGAGATTCCCTTCGTGCGGGATGGCCTGCGCGACGGAGAGCACCTGCGGCACGGCATGCACGCTTGGTTCGAGGAAGCGCTGGCCGGACAGCCGGTGCCTTGGTTCCTGCTACACGGTGGTCGCGAGGAGCGGCTTCAGGAAGCGCTCGGGTTGATTGACCGCCACTGGCCGAGTGCCCGGGCGGCGCGGCCTTGACGAAAGACGGTGCCGCCACGAAAACCCCGGTGTGGCAGAGGAGGCTCCTTTCATCCGCGTCCGCGGGCTCGAGCAGAAGTTCGGCTCGCAGCACGTCCTGCGCGGCGTGGACCTAGAGGTGCGCCGCGGTGAAACGCTGGTGCTCTTGGGAGGCTCCGGCGGGGGAAAGTCGGTGCTGGTGAAACATTTCCCCGGACTGCTCCGCCCTTGGAAGGGTACCGTGGAGATCGATGGCGAGGATATCTCCGGCTTGGACGAGCGGCAGCTGGCACCCTACCGGAAGAAAGTCGGGATCATGTTCCAAAACGGTGCACTTTTCGACTCGATGACCGTGGGCGAAAACATCGCCTTCCCGCTCCGCGAAGCCGGCGTGAAGGACCGTAAGGAAATCGCCAGCCGCATCTCAGAGGCGCTGGAGATTGTCCGTCTGCCCGGCCAAGAGAAGAAGATGCCGTCCGAGCTCTCCGGCGGCATGCGGAAGCGCGTGGCCCTGGCCCGGGCGGTCGTCGGAAGGCCGGACTGCGTGCTCTACGACGAGCCGCACGCCGGGCTGGACCCCATCACCGCGGACTCGATCGATCACCTGATCAAGGACCTGCAGAAAGAACAGGGGATCACGAACGTGGTCATCACCCACGAGATGCGCAGCGTTTTCCACATCGCGGACCGCATCGTCTTCCTCCAGGAGGGCCGGGTCTACTGGACCGGCGGACCGGAGGAACTGCGGACCACCACGGACCCGGTTTTGAAGCCCTTCATCGAGGGAGACTCCGGAGAAGCCTGGAATTGATCGCCCTTGCACGGGCGGGGCGGAATGGCGATGCTCCCGCCGCATGGGTGAATCCACCAAAAGGACGGAGCTCTGGGTGGGGGTGTTCGTATTCATCGGCCTGGCGCTCCTAGGCGGGCTGATCGTGCAGTTCGGCCGCTTCGGCGACCGGATGCGCGGGAAATACCAGCTGGTCGTCGTTTTCGACGATGCCTCCGGTGTGATCAAGGGCTCGGAAATCCGGATGGGCGGTGCCCGCATCGGCAAGGTGGCGGACCAGCCGGAGCTGAATTCCGAGGTAAAGGTACAGGTCACCCTGAGCATCGATGATCCCATCCGGATCCCGGAGAACTCGATGATCCAGATCGCCTCCGCAACCCTGCTGGGGGACAAGATGGTGGTCATCACCCCGCCGGAAGGTGGCAGCACCACCGGCCGCTTCATTCAGCCGGGTGCGGTTCTGCGCGGCGGCGGCCCTTCAGGCTTGGATGCGATCCAGAACAACGCCGAGGCCGTAAGCCGCGATGCGCGACGCCTGATGCAAGAGGCGGAGTCCACTTTCCTGAAGCTCGACTCTGCGGTGGATGACATCCGCATCGTCACCGGCCGCATGGCAGACACGCTGGAGAAGGTGAACGAGTCCATCCTCTCCGAGAAGAATCTCCAACACGTCGATAGCATCCTTGCGAACCTCGACAACGCGAGTGCCGACTGGGCAAAGGCAAGCGCCTCGCTTGATCCGACCATCGGCGATGCGCGCAAGGCGATCCAATCGATCGAGAAGGCCGCCGCGTCTGCGGATGATACCATGGCGCGCGCGGGGAAGCGGATCGATGAGCTGGAGCCGGCGCTAAAGGAAGTACCGAAGGCCGTCTCCTCAATTTCACGCGCGGCAGACAAGGCCGGTGCCGCGCTCGACCGAGTGGAGAGCGGCGAAGGTCTGTTGGGAACGCTCGCTTACGATCGCGAGGTGTCGGACGACGCGAAGACCTTCATCCGGAATCTCAAACAGCAGGGCATCCTCCGCTACCGCGACAAGGAGACACCGGAGGAAGATCCACGAAATCGATTCCGCGGGCGGAGACGATAGTCCCCTAAGGCGCGAATGCGATTCCATCGAATCGGCGGCTGATAGGTGACGAAAGCAGGAGCGAGGCGTCCATGAGCCAGTCCAACCCCTATGCGCCGCCGTCGACTGAGCCATCTTCCGCAAGGATAGGAGTACCGGATGGCAGCCTCTGGCGAGTGGAGGATGGCAGGCTGCTTGTGAGGGATCATGCTAGCCTGCCGGATGTCTGCATCTACGGATCGCCTCCAGAGGAGCCAGGCAAGCGGAGGTCGGTGAAGATCCAAGTTCCACGGACATGGATTGCTCTGATCTTGCTCATCCTCACCTTTGTCCGGGTGGTGCTTTTTCCGGACCGCTTTGGAATGCTCTGGTTGCTTGGCGCGGCGACGCTCATCGGCCTCACTGCCATACAAGTCCGGGTCATGGTTTTCGAAGGGCGCTCCTCCTTGTTGCGGCGGCGGCTGGCAATGGGCGGCGTCGTTCTGGGCCTTATCGCCATCATTCATATTGCAGATGATTCCATCCTTCTTGGGGAGTTACTCCGTTCAGGCATCTTGAGCTGGAGCGGTTTCTGGTCTCTCTACGGAATGGGATATTGGCATCGCCTGCGCGCGATCCCCAAGCAGAGCGCTTGGTATGAGATCCGGGGTATTGCGGCCTCGAGTATTGCCCGGCTGGAGCAGATCCAAGGGCAGATCAAGATCCCACAGGATACGATCCGCGAGCGTATGAAGCGATGACTGACGGGAATCCCTATTCTCCACCTTCCACCGATCCATCCGAAGTAAGGATGGAGGTGCTGAATGGCAGCCTGTGGATTGTATTCGACGGGGATCTCTTCGTGCGTGACCGGGCCATCCTGCCGGACGTGTGCATTTCCGGATCTCCTCCCGGGGAGCCCGGTAAGCAGAGATCAGTTCCCATACACACCTCGCGTTGGTGGGTGCTTCTGGTCCTTCTCGTGTTCAGCCTCGCACTGCTTGCTAAAAGTGGAATCCAGTTGCTGGCTGTCATCGCAGTGGGCCACCTCGTCTCAAATTTCGGCAAGAAGATCCGGGTGATGATCTTCGAGAGCACCCGGAGGTTCAGGAGGCATCTGATGCTCTACTGGATAGGGGCCTTGGGATCGGCAGGCTTTGCCTTCTGGTTCAGCGAATCCGTATTCAGCGGACCGTTCTCGGAATCTTCAGCGATTCTCATGGGGTGCTGCCTTATGTGGAACTTTCCGACTCACCGCTTCCGGGCAGTTCACTATAAAGACGGCTGGTATGAGCTGAGAGGCGTTCACGCGAAAGCCATCGCCCGGCTGGAGCAGATCCAAGGGCAAACGAAGATCCCGCCGGATAACACCCGCGACCATACGAAGCGATGAATGAAGAGCTTGATCCCTACACGCCGCCGGCAAGCCATCCCGAACCCGGCCCGTCTGCCTCGAACTCCACATGGAAGATCGAAGAGGGAAGCTTGTGGGTGAAGAACGAAGCAGTGCTCCCCAAGATCTGCCTCTACGGCTCTTCCAGCTCGTCAAAGCGTGACGTGATCAGGATCCAGTGGGCTCCCCGATCTTCGCTCATCTTTAGCCTCGTCTTGGCCTTGTTAGGCAGCATGGCTTTGCTCGGATACTCATGGTTCAATCGCCCGGGCCTGGGAGGCATGATGCAGGCCGTCTTCGTAGCGGTGCTCGTGATCGCCGCAATCCAGGGCCTGGTCTTCCGGAAAAATTGGAAGAGGCGCCGGATTGTCATCGAGCGATCCAGGGGCTGGCGGGTGGCGATGCGCATCGCGGTAGCGGTCCTGGCCTTCTACGGGCTCATCTCCGCAGCCTTGGTGATGCTTGATCGTCTCCTCACTTGGATCGCTGCCGACCAATTGTTGAAGATCGGCTTCGGCCAATCACTCATGCTCCTGTGGCTCGTTTCCTTGCAGCTTCTGATCGTCATGCAAATGGTCCGTGCGGTGGAGCTACGGGACGGTTGGCACCGGCTCGCGGGAGTTCATCCCAAGGCCCTCGCCGCATTGAGCGGGCTTCAAGCGTCCTTGGACGGGAATCCCGGCACGTGACAGGCCGTAAGGCTCTGCTAGGGTGACATTCATGAAAGTCCTCGCCTCATGTGCCGCCGGGCTCTTGCTCGTATCCTGCTCCACCCAGACCTGTTGGAAGGGTGGCATTCCGATGCGCGAGACGGAGACGCATGCGCAGTGGGGCGCGGAGGTGGATATCAACAAGTCCGCGAACCATGTGAAGATCTACCGCGGCCTGGCGCATCCGGTTGGCGACAAATCGAGGTACGAGAAGCAGGTGAAGCAAGGCGACTGGGTAGAATTCGAGGGCTTCAAATTCCACAAGGAGCCCGCCGAACTACCGGCCGGCACCGCGGACAAGGTGCTGGATCTTTACAAGCTCTCGGCGTCCCACGAGGCGCAGGCGGTAAAGACAACCTGCGATGGCTTCCATCCTGACTACGCGCTGGTGTGGAGCAAGGGAGGGCAGCAGCGGGTGCTACAGATTTGCTACGGATGCCACGAGTGGAAGTACTTCGGACCCGGCGGAAAGGTGCACACCGATATTGAAGACAAAACGTACTTCAAGAAGCTGCTGCCGCTGCTGCCGAGGGAGAAGAACCGGAGGTGAGGGATCCACCTCCCGCGCGAGGAATCACTTTCCCGATGGCTTGTCCCGGGATGTTCCTTTGATCCTTACGTTCCGGAACTCGCCCAGGTCATCGAAAGAGCCCAAGCCGATCTGTCCCCATTCGAGGGTTTTGTCCTGTGCGGTGAGCACGGGCTTTTCCATGTCGTCGAAATAGACGCCGATGTCGCCGGTGGCGGTATTCCGGACAATCTTCACGCGGTGCCATTGCTCTTCTTTCCACGGGGTGCCATCGGTGCGGAAGCGGGTGATGGGTTTGCGATCGGCATCGTCCACGATGTGGATCTGATGATGCGGCTCATCGGCTTTCTCGCCGAGGTGTGCGTAGTAGAAACGGTTCTCCGCGGCGCGGCCGAAGGCGATGCAGAGGTCGTTGTTCCCGGCATCGAACTTCGTCAGGCGGCATTCCACGGTGAGCGTGAAATCCTTCCACTCGCGGCCTTCGAACCAAGCCAGATTGAAAGGACTACGATACTTCGGCTTTCCCGTGTTCTGCGCGATGAGTTGCAGCGTGCGGCCGGTTTTCTCTCCTTCCCACTTCCACGCATTCTTATCGCCGAAGGACCAGCGTGTGGGATCGGCGAAGAGATCCTGATCCATCGCGGCGGCGCGGCTGGTAACGGCGCAACAAGGGGGCACAGCCACCACGGGCGGCTCCGTTTCCGCGGCGGCGAGGGGCAGGACCAGCAGGGCGAGGCTAAGGATCGGCTTCAAAGCGACCCGAAGGTGGACCCCGTCGGGCGGAATTCAAGCCGCCGGATGGAGCGAAATCGGATTGCCGCTCCGGCCCTCCGATGCTTGAGTTCATGCTGATGATTCACCCCGGCGGCACCAGCGGATCGAATTCGGAAGATGCGGGACGCCTGGTTCTGGCGCTTCGCGCGTCAAATGAAGGGATCTGGGACTGGTGGACGGGGAATCAGGACATTTACTACTCCCGCCGCATTCTTGAGTTCTTCGAGTGCAGCCCTTCCACGGCTCCCAACATCTTTCTGGAGCCGCACGAGATGATCCATGAGGAGGATCGTCCGCGCTTTTCCCAGTCGCTCAAAAACGCGCTAAGCCCTTCCGGACCCGAATTGTTCGCAATCGATTGCCGCTTGAAAACCGGGGGCAACCATTGGCGCTGGCTGCGCATCCGCGGCACGGTGGTCCGCACCCGCGAAGGACAGGCCCAACGGATCGCGGGATCGATGATCGATATTTCCCTGCGCAAGGAAGCCGAGGCCCAGATCGAGGAGGAGCGGCACCTGCTCCGCATGCTGATCGACCATGTGCCGCTGCAGGTCTATTTCAAGGATCGCGAGTCCCGCTTCGTGCTGGCGAACAAGCAAATGGCGGAGTGGATGGGTCTGAAGGAGCCACGGGAGCTCACCGGAAAGCATGACTCTGATTTCTTCGCCGAGGAGCACTGGGAACAGGCGGCGAAAGATGAGCGGCGGATCATGGAATCCCTCCAGCCGGTCAATGGCAAGGTGGAGCGCGAGACCTGGCGGGGAGACAATGACGGGGAAGACACCTGGGTGCTGACTTCGAAGTTCCCGTGGGTGGACCGCGGGGGCGAGGTGAAGGGCACCTTCGGGGTCTCCAGCGATGTGACCGAACTGGTCCGCGCGAAGCAGGAGGCGACCGAGCTGGCTGCCGAGCTGCGAGTGAAGAACCAAGCCTACGAGGAAGAACTCCAGCTGGCTCGTGAAATCCAGCAGACCCTCGCCGGTTCGAATTTCCCGGAAGTCGGAGACGGAATTTCCAAGCTCCGCTTCGGAGCCCGCTATCTACCTATCTCCGGAATGGCGGGGGATTTCTTCGAGGTGCTCCGCATTTCCGACGACAAGGCGGGTGTATTGATCTGCGACGTGATGGGCCACGGAGTGCGCTCCGCGCTGGTAGTGGCGATGCTGCGGGGGCTTCTTGAGAAGCAGCGCCGCAGTGCCTCGGATCCCTCGGCTTTCCTGAGCGGCTTGAATTCCGGGCTCGCGGCGATTCTCGATCGGGCCGGTGCGACCATGTTCGCCACCGCATTCTACGCCGTGGCCGATCTCGGCACCGGCGTGCTCCGCTATGCCTGCGCGGGCCATCCAGGTGCAATCGCTACCGGCCCCGGCGGCGTCCAACAGCTGGCGGCCACGCGAAAGGAGAAGGGCCCCGGCCTCGGCCTCATCGCGAAAGCGGAGTATCCTGCCGGAGAGCTGCGGCTCGCGGAAGTGTCCCGCATCCTCCTCTTCACGGACGGGATTCTCGAAGCCGAGAACGAAGAGGGTGAGCCCTTCCTGGAAAAGCGGCTGATGGAAACGGCAGCCGATTGCCGCGGGGAAACCTTGGAGGAGATGCTGGATATCGTGCTGACCCGGGTGCTCCAATACTCGGACGGACACCATTTCGACGACGATGTGTGCCTGCTCGGGATGGAGCTGGTGCCGACGCCGGTGGCGGCAGAGTAAGCGGACAGTCCGGTTTCCGTGGGAGCCTGAGAATACTCCCGCAGACAAAAGAAAACCGGGAAGCCCGTGAGGACTTCCCGGTTAGGGAATTCAGTATCAGATCAACCGTGGATCAGTTCTGGCCGCGCGGTTGTGGGGCGCGGAGGATCGGATTCACGTCGGTGCCCCATGGGGTGTTATCACCCACGGACTGGAGGTAGCGGCCACCACCGGTGGTCACGTACTTGTTGTCCGTGCGGATCTGCATCGGGGTAGCGCTGTTGTCCAAGCGAAGGACGATGGCCTTGTCACCGTAGAACTCCGGGTCAAAGGTCCAGTCGGTCTGGGCCTTGTAGGACGGAGCGACGACGACCGGGCGGCCCGGGTCACCGGAGCTGCTCTGGCCTTCGGTCTGGGTCAGCATGATGTAGCTGAAGCCCACTTCGCCGGCTTCGAGAGCCTTGGTCGGCTGATTGTAGATATCGTCCGGCTTCTTCGGGGAGAAGCTGGTCTTGCACCAGAATGGCTTCTCGGACTTCAGACCGTAAGCGATGAGCTGACGGAAGTAGTCGTTGGAGAAGTTGCCGCCGAAGGTGAGGGCGGTACCAGTGGCTTCCTTAACGTCTTCCGAGGTGTTGTTGTCCGGGAAGCTGCCGTATTCAGCATCGAACTCGAAGAGCGAGATGCCGATCTGGCGCACGTTGTTCAGTGCTTCCGTCCGGTCGGCAGCCTTGCGCTGCTTCAGGATGACGGGAGCCGAGAGGCCCGCAAGGGCCGCGATGATCACGATAACCACGAGGAGCTCCACCAAGGTGAAACCGCCGGGTCGGCGTTGATATTTGGCTTTCATGTTTTGGTTTTGTTTTGGGTCTATGGATGGGCCGCTAAGGACCCGTTTTTATATGACCCCAAGTGTTCGAAAACACCGGAGGATCAGGAGAGGCTAAATCTGCGGCCTGCGGGTGCAAGGAGAAAGAAAGCCTGCGGAATCAGGTGATTACAAGGTACGCTCGGAAGGCTTGCCGGGACGATTCAGCGGGCGAAGGCAGCTGCCAGGGCGGCGAGCGAATCGCCGCTCGGCTTGTCCGCCGCGAGGATGGCTTGGCGCTGCAGGACGGTTAGTTCCTGGGCACCCTTTTTCGCGAGTTCCAACATGGCAGTCATCTCCTCACCGGAGAAGACGGCCTCTTCGCCGCTGCCTTGGACCTCCACAAAGTCCCCGCTTTCGGTCATGACCACGTTGAAGTCTACGGAGGCATCCTTGTCCTCTACGTAGTCGAGGTCCAACACCGGCTGGCCATCGACCACCCCCGCGGAGATCGCGGAGACAAGCTTGGTAAGGGGGAAGGCCTTGAGCTTGCCCTTGGCCATCAAGCCGTTGAGGGCGATGGCAAGAGCCACGCAGCCCCCGGTGATCGATGCGGTGCGGGTGCCGCCGTCTGCCTGGAGCACGTCGCAATCGATCCAGATCGTGCGCTGTCCCAGCTTGGAAAGATCGGTCACGGCGCGAAGGGCCCGGCCGATCAGGCGCTGGATCTCGGAAGAGCGTCCATCCAGCTTGCCGCGGGTGATGTCCCGCTGCTTTCGCTCGAGGGTGGAGTAGGGGAGCATGCTGTATTCCGCGCTCAGCCAGCCGCCTTCCACACGCTGCATTTTCATCCAGCGGGGCACGTCTTCCTCGATGGTCGCGCAGCAGATCACCCGGGTCTCACCAAAGGAAACGAGCACGCTGCCCGCGGCGTGGGGTGCCACGTGGGGGATGAAGGAAATCTTGCGAAGCTGGTCGGGCGTGCGGCCGTCGTGACGGGAAGACATGGGGAGGAGTCAAGGGAAGCCCGGGGCGAATGGCAAGTGACCAGACCTTCGCGGCTTTCCGCCGACCGCCTTTTCAGGCTTGGAATGACCTTCCATCCGGGTTCCGCTGGGGGCGAGGATGAAGGAAACGCTGGCCGAACTGGAGCGCTGGGGCTCCGACGTGATCTTCGGTCGCGCGAAAGGCTTCAGGGCCAGCATGATGCGACTGGCGATGAGCGCCCTTTCCGGCGTCTACCGGCTGGCGGTGCAGACGCGCCTGATGATCTACCGGAAGCGCTGGCGGCAGCAGCATCATCTGGGCACGCTGGTCGTCAGCATCGGGAACCTCACCGTAGGCGGGACCGGGAAGACACCCGTGGTTGAGCTGTTGGCCAAGACGCTGCGCGATCGCGGTCGCCGGGTGGCCATCCTCAGCCGCGGCTACAAAAGCCGGAAGCTCAAGGAATCACAAAACTGGAAGGGCAAGAATGGCGAGAGAATCGCCCCGGAAAAGATGCCCAAGCTCGTCTCAACCGGGCGCGCGCTCTTACTGGACTCCAAGTTCGCCGGGGATGAGCCCTTCATGCTGGCCCGGAACCTCGATGGGGTGGCGGTGGTGGTGGACAAGGACCGCGTCAAGGGCGGCCGCTTCGCCGTGGGCGAGCTGGGGGCGGATACCCTGGTGCTGGATGACGGGCTGCAGTATCTGCATCTGGCGCACGGCATCGACATCGTGCTAGTCGACCGCAGCGCCCCCTTTGGCACGGGTGCGATCCTGCCGCGTGGGACCCTGCGCGAGCCACCGCGGAATCTCTGCCGTGCCAGCTACATCCTGATCACCAAATGCGACGGCACCCCCAACGACGCCCTGATCGAGCGCCTGCGCCGTCATAACCGGGTGGCACCGATCATCGAGTGCACCCACGGTCCGCGCTATCTGGAGAATGTCTTCACCCGGGAGCGCCAGCCGCTGGAGTTCCTGAAGGACAAGTGGACGGCGGCCATCAGCGGCATTGCCGTGCCGGAAGGTTTCGAAAACAGCATCGAAAAGCTGGGCGCACGGGTCGAGATCCGCCGTCGCTTTTCCGATCACCACCGCTTCTCTCGCAAGGAGATCGATAAATTCATGCAGCGCTGCATCGAGCGTGACATGGAACTGGTGGTGACCACGGAGAAAGACGCGGTCCGTTTTCCACGGCCCAAGGAGATCACCGTGCCGGTCTACTTCCTGCGGATCGAAGTGGAGATCCTGAAGGGTCATGATGCTTGGGACGACCTGATCACGCGGCTCTGCAATCCCACCGCTCCGGGCGATCCGGTACTGCGCTACCGGGATGCCTACGCGTTGTAGGCGGGTGGAAGAAGGTCCGGCGATTCCACGGAAGGGCAAATCTCCTTGCCCCGTGGGGATTCCGATAACATAACTTCCGAGACTAAAATGAGTACTTCATTCAATCCCTACGCCGTCCGGCCGGTGGCGGAAGCCCCCTTGGAGACGCGCACCGATTTCGTGCGGAAGACCTACACGCACCTTGCAGGTGCGATCGGCGTCTTCGCGGTGATCGAGACCTTCCTCATCAAAGCGGGGTTTGGACTCGCCACCTTGCGGATGCTCGATGCTAGCAGCTATTCGTGGCTAGCGGTCATGGCAGGCTTCATGATCATCTCCTCCATCGCCAACAAGATGGCCCTCAGCGGTGCCTCGAAGACGACCCAGTATCTGGGATTGGGCATCTACACGGTTGCGTGGGCGGTGCTCTTCCTTCCGATTATTTCGGTGGCGATGGTCAAGGTCGGCCCCGCGGTTATTGGACAGGCTGCTGTGGTGACAGGAGCTATGGTTCTCGGCCTTACGGCAATTGCCTTCACTACCAAGAAGGACTTCACCTTCTTGGGTGGAGCGCTGAAGATCGGCAGCTTCATCGTCCTCGGCCTGATCGTTGCTTCCATACTGATGGGATTCTCCCTCGGGATCTGGTTCTGCGGTGCCATGGTGCTCTTCGCTTCGGCTTCGATCCTCTACAACACGAGCTCCATCATGTATCACTACGCGCCCGGCCAGCACGTGGCGGCTTCGCTCTCGCTCTTCTCGAGCGTGGCCCTGCTGTTCTGGTATGTGTTGCGCCTCTTCATGAGCCGCGATTGATCCCAAGCTGACTTTCCAGAGGCCGGATGCTTCATGCATCCGGCCTTTTTTGTTTTCACCAGAGCGGTTCACAGCATCTTGGCGGAAATGGATCTCCGCGGCGATATCACGAGCCCGGCGCTGCTGCGGGCGAAGGGCTTCCTTTTCCTTCTGCTCGGGCTCGGAGCATCGGCCTTGCTGCTGATGGAGGACTTCAGCTGGCAACGGCTGGCCTTGCTGGGGATCGCGGTGTGGGCTTTCTGCCGGTTCTACTTTTTCCTTTTCCATGTGCTTCAACACTATGCAGGACGACATCGCCCGTATGCAGGGATCCTTGATGCCCTGAAGTGGGCGATTTCCGGAAAAGAGCGGAGTGGAAAATCCTGAGGAGGGCAGGTGCAAGCTGCACCGAGAGGTCTTGATTCTGCACCGCCGGTCGCGGCGTGAAGTGGTCGAATTCGCTTGCGGAGATGTCGCGCAATTCCCTGTGGGAAAAGGATTCGTGCGAATCGCGGGGGGAAGGGAGAGCGCCCGTGGCATGGGGTTTGCGAATAGAAAGGTGAACCTGTCCACGCCGGAGTGGCGCGGCCTCTTGAGGACCGCGCTTCTCCAGCGCGGGAACCTACTATCCATCGAAATCATGAAGACGAAAAACATCACACGCATGGCGCTGCTGCTAGCGCTCAGCGGGCTAACGCCGGTGGCGATCGCGCAGACGGAAACTGAAACGAAAACCACCACGGAGACCAAGATCACCAAAGAGAAGGGCGATACCGCCGTGGTTGAGGTGAAGGAAATTCCAGAGCCGGGCACCATTGCCGCGGGCCTCCGGGATGCCGCCACGTTCTCGATCTTTACCAAGGCACTACGCGCGTCCGAGGTCGACCTGCAATTGGGAACCAAGGGTGCGTTCACCGTTTTCGCCCCAACCGATGAGGCCTTCGGCAAGCTGAAGGAAGGCACCTTGGACAAGCTCTTCCTGCCGGAGAACAAGGAAAAGCTGCGCTCGCTGGTGCTCTACCACGTGGTGCCGGGCATCTTCACTTCCTCCGAGCTGAAGAACGGCGAAATCAAGACCGCGAACGGCGAGAAGGTGGAGATCGATATCAAGACCAACACCGTGGAGGTGGAGGATTCAAAGATCGCCAAGGCGGATCTGGTGCTGAGCAACGGCGTCGTTCACTCGATCGACAAGGTGATGGTGCCGAAGTCGCTCGATGGCTTTGCCGGCTTGGATGAGGATTGATTCCTGACAATTGTCCCCGACCCCGAAAACGCGCACTCGTGATGATGTCACGGGTGCGTTGTTTTTTGCGACGGGATGGAGCTTATTCGCCGTATACGCCTCATGCGACGGATCTCCGCACTCCTCACGCTTGCGCTTGCCAGCGCGGCCCAGGCTCAATTGCCGCCAGCCTTTCCTCCGGACCCGGCGCAAGGCGAGGAGCGGACATGCTTCCAAACTTCGAAGGCTTGGAACCCGAATGGCAACCTGCGGTCAGACGTGGCCCTGGTCTATGGAATCGGCGAGGACCTGCCGCAACGGATCGATACCTGGCGCCAACGCGGTTACAGGATCCATGTGATGACCGGGGTCTCCTGGGGCCAGTATCAGGACTATCTCTACGGCCGCTTCGACGGGGTGAACCACGAGGACAACGCGCAGACGGACCGCAATGGCAAGAAGATCAGCCACGGGGGCGATGTCTATTACATGTGCCCGGCGGAGAACTTCGGGAAGTACCTCTGCGTGGGTGTGCAGCGGGCCCTGGATGCCGGGGCGGAGGCGATCCATCTCGAAGAGCCGGAATTCTGGGCGCGGGCTGGCTATTCGGAAGGCTTCAAGCGGGAGTGGCAGAGCTACTATCAGGAGGAATGGCAGGCGCCGCACTCCAGCGTGGACGCGCAATGGAGGGCTTCCAAGCTGAAGTACTATCTCTACCGTAGGGCGCTGCAGCAGGTCTTCGACCACGTGCAGGAGTTCAACCGCAAGACCGGCAAGAAAGTGCGATGCTACGTGCCGACGCACAGCCTGCTGAACTACGCGCACTGGTGCATCGTGAGCCCGCAATCGAGCCTCGCGAAGCTGGATGGCTGCAATGGCTACATCGCGCAGGTATGGACCGGCACGGCGCGGACGCCGAACAACTTCCGCGGTGTGCAGAAGGAACGGACCTTCGAGACCGCCTTCCTCGAATACGGCGCGATGCAGAACCTGGTGCGAGCGACGGGCCGCACGGTGTGGTACCTGAACGATCCGATCGAAGACAACCCGCGCCACGACTGGACGGACTACCGGACCAACTGGGAATCGACGCTAGTAGCCTCGCTTCTTCAGCCGGACGTCTGGCAATACGAGGTGGCACCATGGCCGGAGCGGATCTTCGGCGGGAAGTACCCGCGCAACGGGAAACCGGAGGATCAGAAAGGCATTCCACCGGAGTACGCGACCGAGCTGCAGGTGGTGATGAACGCGCTGAACGACATGAAGCAGCCGGACCATACCTGGGAATGCGGCACGCGGGGCATCGGCGTGCTGATCAGCGATTCGCTGATGTTCCAGCGCGAGCAACCGACGCCGAGCGATCCGCACATGTCGCACTTCTACGGACTTGCCTTGCCGGCCCTGAAGCGGGGCATGCCGGTGACACCAGTGCAGTTGGAGAACGTCGCGATCCCCGGCTTCCTCGATAACCAGCGGATGCTGATGCTGAGCTACGAGGGCCAGAAGCCAATGTCGCCGGAGGTACATGTGGCGCTGGCGGAATGGGTCAAGAAGGGCGGAGTGCTCTTGATGGCTGATGAGGACAAGGATCCTTACAACAAGGTCAAGGAGTGGTGGAACGAGGACGGCAAGACCGATGCGATCCCGCGGCAGCACTTGTTCCAGACTCTCGGCCTGAAGGATAGCGACTTCCGCGCTGAAGAGGCTCCTCAGCTTACGGTCGGAAAAGGGACGGTGATCTGGCTGCGGCGGAGCCCGACACAATTCGCGCTGAGCAAGGAAGCGGAACAGGAATTCTCCCAAGCCTTGAAAGACGGGGTCGTTCAAACAGGCGGTGAGTGGAAAGAAACGAACTACCTGCAACTACGACGCGGGCCGTACTTCGTGGCCGCGGGCTTGGATGAATCGGTGGAAGCACCGGCGAAGACGCTGAAGGGACGCTTCGTCAATCTCTTCGACCCCGGGTTGAAGGTGAAGCGGGAGGTGACTCTTTCGGCAGGAACGAGGGCTTTCCTTCTGGATCTGGAGGCACGGAAAAGCAATGGCCCGCAATTGCTGGCTTCCGCCTGCAAGGCGCTTCCCGCCAAAGCACCCGAAGGGAGCCTCGCATGGACTGTCGAAGGGGTGGCCGAGACCCCGGCAATCGTGCTGATTGCCACCACAAAGGCGCCGGAATCGGTAATTTTGGACGGAAAGGCGCTGGAAAATGTCTCTTATCTGCCGGAGGAGGGGCTGCTTTACCTGCGTTTCCCCAATACGTCCGCCCCGAGGGAACTGAGCGTCAAGTTCTAGTGAAGGAACGAGGGTTCCGGTGTTTCCGCCTTGTCCCCGTGCCCCGGCTCCCGTAATCCCCGTGCGCACATGGATGCAATGCACCTCTATGAACGCCTGCCGCTTTTCGGTACCGGAATCGTCTTGGGCGTGTGGCTGATCGCGTTGCACGCGCTCCTGCTGGCAAAGCCGGTGGAGACGCAGGGCTTTCTCAAGCGTTTCCCGCGCAACCAACAGCTCGGGCAGATCCTTCTGGCCTTGGGCTTGATCTGGTTCTGGCTGCTGGTGGCTCCTCCGGGTAAGGGCATCCTTCACTCGCTGTCGATGGACCTCGGCGAGTTTAACGGCCTGAAGAAGTATCTTCGCTACCTGGTGCCGATTTCGATCGTGGCGGTGGGCATGGCGATCAAGGAATTCCTGGCGGTGCGCGCACTGGGCCTGCTGGGTCTCCTGGTGGCGGCACCCTTGCTTGAGGCAGCTTTCCTGAAGGATCCGGGAACCCGCTTGCTGATCCCGATCTTCGCCTTCGTGGTGGTGATCAAGTCGCTCTACTGGGTGGGCATGCCTTACCTGTTCCGCGACGCGGTGACTTGGGCGACGGCGAATCAGAAGCGCTGGCAGATGCTTTGCTTCGCAGGCCTGGGCTATGGGGTAGCGGTGCTGGCTTGTGCCTTCCTGTTCTGGAAGGGGTATTGAGTCCGCGAAGCCGGGAGGAATGACGGGTTCCGGATTCCCGGAGGCCCGATGAGGCATGGGCAAGGAGAGCTGGATGGCAGGGGACCTCTGATTTACCCGCCCTGTTCCGCCTGTTATAACAGGAAAAATAACAGGCGAGCCGTCGAACCACCCGAGGTTGGCAGTTGAAAGTTCCTGTGCCGATCCATGTGCCGACGAGGCTTGCGGAGCGTTCAGTTTGAGGATCGGAAACATGCCTGCGCCAAGCTCGCACATCCTGACGGAGGCTTTCTACTGCCACCGGCGCATTCCAGCGGCCCTATGAGCGGCCTCATCCTGCATGGATGCGAGGCGAGCGCCTCGCGGTCCCAAGCTCGCCGCGAAACGCGGACTATCGGGGTGAGGCTTGGATGCGGAAGAAGAGCTGGGTGGCTCCAACGGGCGGGACGTACTTCACCGTGATGCGTTCGTATTCGCCACCGGGCAGGTCCACGCGGGAAAGTTCGGTGAGATCCGGATCGGCAATGTTCCAAATGCTGAGGTCGTCGCCAACCTGGACATGATAGATCGCTCCGGCCGGTGCCTTGCGGGCAACGTAGCTCAGGGTGACGCTGCCATCCGGGGCACGGTCCATCGGCACCGGGAAAACATCCGCGGCCAAGGGATCCCCGCCGAAGGCGAACTCGGCGAAGTTCGTGATGCCATCGCCGTCCGGATCGAGATCGACGCCCTGGAGGTAGCCCAAGCCGGGCAGGTGTGCGGCGAGCCACTGCGCATAGGGTGCGAGACCACTGCTCTCATGGCTGAGTTCTTCCACCTCGACAGCCGACAAGGCGCGGCCATGGATGCGGAACTGATCGAGATCACCCTGATAGCTGGTGGCGGCACCCGCGGGATTCCCGCCGAAGGCGAGCACCTGGTTTGCATTCAAAGTGGAAGTGCTGCCGATACCCGAGGCCTCCAACACTCCGTTCACATAAAGCTTCATCTCACCACTCGCCTGGACTCGAGTCACGGCGACGTGAACCCACTGCCCGGTATTCACCGCGCTGGTGCCGTGGATGATGCTATTCGGCGTGGCACCTCCGGCATGACCGGTCTGGAAGGAGATCCGGTTGATGCCATTCGCCTGGGTGCCGGCGATCATGAAGTCATTCGAAGGTCCGGGGGCATCCGCAGTGACAATGGCGCGACCGGAAGGTGGAGCGTTCGTGACCTGAAACTCCTGCGTGGTGCGCATCCAGAAGGAGATGGTGAAATCCCCCGTGACAACGTTCTGCATGCTGACCAGCTCACCCGAGCCATCGAAGGAAAGGGCGGAGCCATATTTCCCGGGGATCCAGTCCGTCGCCTCCATCCCGAGCAAGGTGCCGTGCGTTTCGTGCGGAGACTGGTCGTTTGCCGAGGTGCCGCTGCCTTCATCGAGCGGAAGCCATGCGAGAAGGGTGGAATCCGTGACCAGGACGCTCTTCTCCGCGGAGGCGAAGTTACCCTCACCGCCTGCTCCTTGGACCCGGCCGGCAGGAAGGCTGACCGTGACCCTACCGAAGTCATCCGGGGTGAGCGTGAGGGTGTACGCCGACCCGCTCCCTGCTAGGCTGGTGACACTGGCGCCGCTGACCTCGAAATCGCTGCTGATCAAGCCGGTGACCGGCTCCGAGAACCCGACATCAACCTGAAAGGGGCCTCCTGCACCGGTGGGTACCGTGAGGACCACTCCGGGAGCGGATGGCAGGGAGAGAATCCAATCGCTGATGACCTGAGAGGCCTGGGCATCCACGACATTTTTCGCGAGGGGCGGCATCTTGATCACTCCGGTGCTAGCGTGGCGGACACGCATGATCGAGTTCGCGAGATCGCCGGGAACGATGATCCGTTCGTGCTCGGTGGGCTCCACCAGGCTGCCACGGATCAGGCCCTGCTGGGCCAAGGGAGTGGTAAAGCGAGCATCAAACAAGGCGCGCACGCCACCGGGGCGGTGACACTGCGAGCAATTCGAGTCGATGTAGGAACGCACCCGTTCCTCAAGGCTCGCGGTGGTATCGGTGATCTTCTTGCTCTTCAGGTACCACTTCAGGAGATCGGGACGATATGCGGAATCAAACCAACCGAGGGCTGCCAGCGTCTCAAGCTGGTTCGCGGTGCGTCCGGTGCGATCGTAGGTGAGATCGCCATTCAACTGGTGAGTCTTCGGGCCTAGAATGTGGCCGGCATTGCCATTGTGGCAGACGCGGCAATCGGTGCGGCTGGGATAGTCCCAGCGCTGCGTGTGGGTGCCGCCATCAGCTTCGGTGATGGTGATGTCCTCGTGCAGGCCATCCGGGAGCAACTCGGCATCGCTGCCATCCTCACGCCACTTGTAGGTCAGGCCATAGGGCTCACCCGTTGTCGGCATGATGATGAAGCGCGTCTCGAGCCGCTTGTGAATCGGAGGGTTCGCTTCATCCACCGGCAGCTCGAAGTGCTTGATAAAGACCGTGCCGACGGGGAAGGACCAGTTCCCATCCGGTGAGAAGCCGATCTTCTCCGATGCAGAGTCATGCGTGCCATCATTCGGCAGCGCGATCCAGCGTTGCTTCGCCGCGGCATCCGACCACAGCGGTGCATTCACATCATAAGGGAAGACACCTTGTGACGGCGTGAGGGTGGCGAGATCGGAGAAGGCTCCGGTTTCGGAAAGCAAGGCGGGCGGCTCGGTGATCACCACCACCGGTTGCCAAGCTTGTGCCGCATAGAGGAACTGCGAGGGCGTGAGCGCCGTATTCGCGATACGCACTTCGTCGAAGGTGGCATCCGCCACGTAGTCGACCGGGTTGCCATTGTGCATGCCGCGCCCGACCGACCAGACGCCGGACTGCAGATTGCCAACGTAGCCGCTGCCTTGCCCTACCTGGGTATAGCTGCCGTTCTGGAAGCGGTAGACCGTGATCGTGCCGGTGGAAACCTCGCCAACGATGGCGAGGTGATACCACTGGCCGGTCGTGAAATCATCGCGGTCCAGCACTTCGATGGGCACGGAGATCCACTCACCGGTGGCGGGATCCTGAGTGCGGACATTCAGGAAGAGATCGCCATTCTGAAGTGAGACGAGCGAGTTCCCCTGCGGGGTGGAACGTCCCCAGCGCATGAGACGGAAGGGCTGGAGTGCGGGACCGTTCTCAAGATCGATCGCAGCGGTACCCGTCATGCCATCCAGGCCCATGAAGCACTGGTAGCCGCCGCCCAAGGAATCGGCCTCGGGCCTGAAGCTCAGTTCGACAGTGAAGTCGTCGAGCCTTCCAAATTTCTGCGTGGTATAGAGCTCGCCATTCGCATTGCCGGGATGACCGTCACCATCGCCGGGTGACGTGATCCGCACGCCGGCGTGGTTCGACGCAACCCCGGCGGGGTTTAACCCATTCGAGGCGACGTAGCGGGTGTTCGAGCTGTTATTCGCTTCGTCGTCGAAGACCTGGAGCCGCAAGCCATCATGGATGCTATCGACGGTTTCGTTGTCCGGGTTATCAGAGACATAGCCGGACGTATTGCCAGCGGCCTGGTCCTCGAAGCGGTACCAGACGGGATTCGTCGAAGCGGGTGGCGTGACCGCGAGCTTCATGAAGCGGCCGCGGGTCTCGGTGCCATTGATCTTGATGAAGACCGGCTCGCCCGCGTGGTCCTTTCCGACGGTGGAGGTGCCGCTATAAACGCTGCCACTGGGCATGTCCGCGAGGATCGTGTCCGAGGCCAGGCCCGTGCCAGTGTCGTAATCGAAGGCACGGATGCGGCCGCTGACATTATCCACGGTGAGGAACTTCCCCGTGAGCGTGGGATGTGCGGCACCGCGATAGACGAAGCCTCCGACGACGCATCCATCCGGACCGGCGGCGTGTGCCACGCTCCAGACCGGCTCCTTCAAGGCGCCGTGGATCACCGCTGGTGGCGCCTTCGGCCCGGCTACCTTTCCTTCGCGGAAAGGCCAGCCATAGTTCGCTCCCTTCTCAAGGAGGCAGAGTTCCTCTTCGGTGTCCTGGCCGCTCTCGCCAATCCAGGTGCGCTGCGTTTCCGCATCATAGGCGAAGCGATACGGCTGGCGGAAGCCGATGGCATAGAACTCCTCCAGATTCCCTGCTGCGGGATCCAGGAAGGGATTGTCGTTCGGGATGGTGTAGTGCGCGGTGAAGCTATCCGGCCAGCCCGCGGGCATGGTCAGCTGCGTCGGCTGGCGGCGGATGGCATGGCTGCGCGAGAGGTTCTGATCGACGTCGATGCGCAGGATGCCCGAGAAGAGGCGCTCGTCGATCTTCTGGCCGTCATCGTACTGGTCATTCGCGCCCCCTTCATCGCCGACGGCGACGTAGAGGAAGCCGTCCGGGCCGAACATCATGCAGCCGCTATCGTGGAACTGCTGGCGGTCGTACTGCTGGATCAGGATCTGCTCGCTGCCGGGATCCGCGGCCTGAGTACCATCCGGCACGGTGAATCGCGACAGGCGCCAATAGGCCTCGCTGCCATTTCCCCCGGAGGGTTTCCACTTGTAGGTGATGTAGACGTAGCCGCGATTCGGAGAGCCGGGCTGACCGAACTCCGGGTGGAAGACCAGCCAGGTCATCCCGCAATCGCTGGAGGTGAAGGTTTGCGAGCGGAGATCGAGGAAGGTCTCGGTGGCGTTCGCAGCCGGGCTGTCCTCGAAAAGAAAGATGCGTCCCTCCTTCGCCACGCAGAGCAGCTTGTTCGTACCCGGATAGGGCGCGAGGTGCATGGGGAGGTTGATATTGATGGCGGTGTAGGTTTCCTGCACCAACCACTCGCCTGCGGAGTTCGACTCCACGGCGGGGAAATTCCCGTTGAGGAAGGGGCCTATCGCTTCGGGCCCATCGAGCCCGGGCTGGGCGTGAAGGGACGACGCGAGTACGAGAGACAGGGCCGCAGGGGTGAGGGCGGCCCCGAGCAGGTGGGTTCCTGCCCTGAAAAGGGGCGAGGTGAGCATGGGTTCTTGGGCGGGGAACGGATACATAAACCCGTTCCACTCAGCAAACGAATCTTTGTAACAGTTTGTAGCTCCGCCGCTAGCGTACCGTAGCGTTTGAAAGGGGTGCGTCGAAACGGCATTCGATTTCACCGTTTCTTCCGCGAAAGCGCTTTGTCCGCTCACCGGCTCCGGAGATTTTCGCGGCGTGGGAATCGTCTCGCTCATCCTAGGAATGGTGATCCTCGTTCTCATCGGCGTGGGGATCGCGATGGGGTTGGTGGCTTGCGCGATCGCGGCGCTGCTGATTGCGACCGGGGTGATCTCCGCGTCGGTGATCGTGGGGATCCGCAATGGCCGACCGGCGGATGGTATCCGGTTCTTTTTCCTGCTGTGCGGGGTGCTGGCCGGAGTGCCTTCAGGGGCGGTGTGCGGGTTATTGTTCCATCGCCTCTATCTCGCTGCCGGCGATGACCTGATGATCCTCATCGGGGGCGGACTGGCAGGCGGGATAGCCGGGATTCTGATGGGGCTGAGCCTCGACTTCATTTCTCGAAGGGGACACGAATGGGCTCTAGCCAAACTCGCGGCGAGAAGTCCGAGCAGCCCGGCTTGAATGCTACCTCGCACCGATGAACCCTTACGAAAGTCCCCGCAGCAAACCCGCGCCGAAATCGAGCGGCTCGTATCGCGAGGGCCAGCCCTGCCCGGAATGCGGCGGTCGCAACTTGCTGCCGGACATGCTTGTGAGAAGAAAGCCGAGTTTTTTCGAGCGGATATTCTTGGGGCCATTCGCGCATGCGTTCTTAAAGCGCAGCGTGCGCTGCCAAGACTGTGGCACCATGAGCGAGTACCGGAAGATGAGCGGCAAGATGGCCGCGCTCTGTATGCTGGGGACGCTGGTGCTCTACTGGTTCATCCGGCCCAGATAGCCGCGGCCCATCAATTGGAGCCCTTTTTGTTCTTCACCGCCCGCGCCCATGCCGCATGGGAAGCGGGCAAGGCGGAGATCCATGCTTCCTCCCGGTCATCCGGGATTTGTCCCAAGGCAGACTCGAAGAACTTGTCCGAGAGGCTATTCAACGAAACCTTCGAGATGGCGCTCAATTGTTCCGGAGTGGCTTGGGTGGCGATGGACTCCAGTGCGCTGCGGCGCATGGCGGCATCCGGCAGCGAGGTGACCCATTGCCAACCGGCCTCCGGGTCCGCGGACTGCCACTGGCTAGCAAAGGTTCCCAAGGAACTGAGATTATTCTCACTGGCCGGGACGGCAGCGAAGAGAGCGGACATATTCCGGAACTCCTCTGCGTTCTTTGGCGGACCGGTGAGGAAGCGGCGCAAGCCGATCTCCGATTGCTGGGATAGCGGCAGCTCCGGAAGAAGCTCCGAGAGCTGGGCCGGATCAATCTTCCCGCTGGCAAGAACGCCGCTGAGGGCTTCATCACGGAAGCGTAAATCGGTGAGGCTGCGGGCTGCGGCCAAGGCCGCTTGAGGGTCGGCCTCGGCAGCGGCGCGATAAGCTTCCGGCAGCCAGCGCTCACCAGGCAAAAGTTCCGCGCCTTTCAGCCAGGCAAGAGCCCCCGCAGGATCCTTCTTCACCCACTCCGGAACCGCGTAGAAGAGGAAATGGCGATATTTGCTGATGGCTGGAAGCGCGGCTAGACCGGTCGTCGCAGCGGCAGGATCTTTTGAAACCCACTCGCGCGCGCCCCAGCTAAAGCGATTGAAGTCACCTGCCAGTGCCGCAAGCTGGAGCCCTTTCTGCAGATCAGAATCGATAGCGGTATCGATCACCGTCCGCTTCAACCGGTCGGCGAGCTGCTTTTCGGTGACCTGCAGGACCGCTTTCATGGCTTGGTCCGGGTCCGTCTCGGCCCATGTCCTCACGAGGTCATTGGCAAAGCGATCGAGGAGATGGACGTCACCGCTTTCCTTCAGCCACTGCCAAAAACCCGCGGGGTCCCGCTCCGCCCAAAGCCGGGCGAGAAGTGGCGAGATCTCCGGAGAGTCCTTCTGCGCAGCAAAGAAAGCGGGCCATTCCGAGGGATCTAACAGGGCTGCCTTTTCAGCGATGCCCGCCATGCGATTGGCGGGGGCCAAGGAAGAGGGATTCCATCCATCCACGACCACAGCGGATTTGCGAGGTGGAGGTGCATCAGGATCAGGTGATTGCAGGGCCCGGGAAACAGGATAGCCGATCGCGAATCCCGCGAGCGCGACGATGAGAGAAAGGGAACTCGTTTTCATCAGCGTCTTATGGATTCGCGTTCGTGCGAAGCGCGTTTTCAAGCGTTACCCGTTCCTCCGCGGAGAGCCCGGGGCTGTCTAACAATGCCATGGCGAGCGGCGTGCCGATGTTCTTGCTCACGGCCTTGAGGTCGGCTTCCAAGTTTCGCATGCGCGACTCGCCCTCGCTCCATGCGGCACCCAAGGTGAAGGCGTAGTCCGGGCTGTATTCGGCGACGCGTTCATGAGCCGCACCCCAGGCACGCGATTTCAAGCGGCCATCCGGCAGCGAGTCCAGCCACTGGGTGACGCCTACGGGATCCGTACGGGCCCAATAGTAGCCGACGGTGTTCGAGAACAGCATGTCGATATTGGCGTCGCGACTACCTTTCCCATCAGCCGGGAGGTCCTGCTCTGACAGCCATTTTGCCGCGGCCTGCGGATCACGCCCGGCCCATTCCTGGGCAAGCTGGTAGAGACGCGGGGAGTCCTTGTCTTCGGGACCAAAGGCATCGGCGGAGAACAGGGACGCGAAGGTTTCTTCCGGCTTCGAGAAGGCCTCGCGCCGCATTTCCTCGGTGGGCTTGTCTCTCAGCGTCGCGATATAGGAGGACTCAACTCCGCGGGACCGGGCGTAGTCCGCCGCGGCATTCAAGTCGTGCTTGGCCCACGTGTTGCAGATCAATTCGAGGAGGCGGTCCCGCGCTTTCCCCGCGGGCAGCTTTTCGGCTTCCTTCGCGGCAGCGCCGGGATCCGCGGGATACCAGCCATCGTGATCGATGGCGGGGGCAAAGTAACCGGGCTTGTCCCAATCGATATCAGCTTCAGACAGCGCGCGATAAAGCCCGGCAACATCGAGGAAGGGGTCACGAGCCAAGGCGGCGGCGATATGTCCCGCGGCGAAGCCCGACTGGGTCAGCAGCAAGGGAGCCGGTGGATCGGCTCGCGAAAATCCCGGTCTCTGTTCGGTGTCCGGAAGCTCAATGCTTGCCCAGGCTTTTTTGGCAGCTTCGAGATCATGCTCGCACCACTCCGTCATGACGGCATGGAGGACGCTCCTTCCAGGCTCTTCCGCGGGATTCAGGGATCGTGTCCATTCGAAGGCTGCGGCGGGATTACGGGATGCCCAGCCTTGCGCAACGCTGACGAGGGCCCGCTTCTTGAAGTCGGACGAAAGCTCCGCCGTGGAGATCGAACGAGCAATTTCAGGGGCATCTCGTCCGAGCGAGAAAAGGGCCACCCTGAGACGGGACTGGCGCTCCAGAAGATCGGACTCTCCCTTCAGGTGCTCGATGAACGAAGGGTCATGGATGGCGATGGCATGAAGAGCGCGCTCGGCGCGGAACTGTGAATGCCGTGCTGCATCCATCGCTGCTTTCTCATCGATGGCCACCCATGCGAGGAAGAAGGGTGCGAGCCAGCGGGAAGAGATCGAGGCTTTCGGATCCGAGAGCTGATCGATGATCTGATCCGCTTTCTCCAAGGAGAGCCAGCGGCGGAAGATCGCCTCCATCTCGAGGTCCAAGCCGGTCTTTCCGGACTCCAGGTATTCCAGCACGCGTGAGCGGCAATCCTCCGCGCTCAAGGAGGAGATCTCCCGGAGAAGGCGGGTAGTAGCGCCGGGATCGGGAGAAGCTGCCGGCGGCGTTGGGGTTGTCGAGCTGGTAGCCTGCCGGGACGCGTCCGATGAGTTCGACGAGCTGCGTTGCGGATCTTCGATGGCTCTTTGGCAGACCACCCCAAGCAGAATGCCGGAGGCTCCTGCGAGCACCGGAACGCCAAGACTACGCGAGCTATCCCCACTCATGTTGCTCTTGAAGCATGGCCCAAGGCGCGGCGTAAATCCTCAATTCACGATCACGTCTTTTTCACATAAGCGTTGTGACAAAGAGGGCGAGTGTCGGAGTTAAGGTTTATCCGATGGCTGCCAAGCGCGCCTCATTTTAGCTCTGCGGCGGTCCATGGCGCTTGCCGGTCTTTCGTAGATTCGCGCAGGGGAGCCACGACGGCAGGATTCACCGCAGGGGCATCATTACTCCACGCGTGGCGGACGAAGGTGAGGACATCGGCGATGTCGGCATCGTTCAGGCCGATGACGGGAGGCATGAGGGAATTCACGGCGAGCTTGCCGGGCACTTCGACGGGGCCAGTGAGTCCATGGAGGACGATCTTCACGAGGGCATCCGGATTGCCAGCGATACTGGCATTGCCATCGAGCGGCGGGAAGGCGCCATCCACGCCGGTGCCATTGCTCTGGTGGCAAGCGGCGCAGGTGCGGGCATAGACGGCCTCGCCACGGGCGAGTTGATCCGCGGGCGGATTATGCTTCTTCTCCACGTGGTGATCCTTCACGGCCTCCTTGAGAGCATTGCCGAGAGGAGAGGTGTCTTTCTCTAACAAGGCGAGCACCTGCGGGCTGCGGCTGGCGGCGAAAGCCTTGATGGCAGCGGGATAGATGCGCTCCTTAAGCACGGAGGGATCCGGTGCGTTCGCAAGGGAGGCAAGCAGGAAGCCGGTGGAGTGGCGGGCAGCGGCGACGGCAAAGCAGCGGTCGAGCACTTCGCCACGGCGGAGATGCTGCTGGCTGCGGTGCCAATCACGGAGCTTGCGCCCGAGGGTTTCATCCGCAGGCATGCGCGCGGCGAGCAGGAGCCACTCGCGGATGACGAAGGGATCGGGTTCCTTCAGGGGATCGAAGTCGCAAGAGGTTTCGGCAGGCCAGAGTGAAAGCGCGGTGCGGCGCAGGTCCGCGGAGGGATTTCTCGAAAGCTCTGAAAGCAAGGCGGTGCCTTGGCTTTGATCCGGTGCCAACGCGCCGAGTTGTTTCAAGGCATGAAGGGCATGGATGCCGTGCTCTTCCTTCGCGGCAGAGATCAGGGAGCTCGCGATATCTTTCTTTCCGCTCTCGACGAGCAAACGCTGGGCGTGCAGGCGAACGACCAGGGAAGGATGCTTCAGGCCCTTGAGAACGCTTTCCGGATCTGAAGGATTCAGTGCACTGGCGGCTTCCGTGGATCCACTTGGATAGACCCTATAGATGCGGCCCATCGGCTTCTCTCGAAGCGGGGTGACGTAGGCGGCGCCGGCACCGCGTTCCACTTTCGTTTGTTCGAAGGGCGCGCCGGGGCGGTTATGCTGGACGATGATATTGTACCAATCCGAGATCCACACGGCACCATCAGGACCGGTTTCCGCGGCAACGGGAGCCGACCACGCATCGGAGCTGGCGTAGAGATTCTCGCCCTCGAAGGAGGCGATGAAATCCGCATTTTCCGCGCGCAAGCGGGTCATCGAAACGAGATGTCCGGTTGGCTCGCAAACAAAAGCCGCCTTGTTCCGCCAGTCCTCCGGAAAGCGATCCGCGGTGTAGACGGCGTGTCCAGCCGCGGCAGTGTAGTGACGGGACTTCGCACGAATGCGGCCATCACCTAACAGCTCGACCGGCGGGTCCCAGCCATCGGAGCCCTGGATGTCCAAGGTGGTGGGGAAAATGCGCGTGCCGCGATCCGCACGATGCACGTTTCCACCATCGCCAATCACTTGCCAACTCGGCTGACGGTTCGCGGTGGAGCCGAGCACGTCGAACTGCTCCGTGAAGCCGAGGCCCCAGGTGTTGTTCGTGGTCTTGCCGAGGAACTCGATCTGCGAGCCATCCGGAAGAAAGCGAAAGACGCCGGTATCAAACTTTGCCTGCTTGCCGCCGACCATGCCATCGAAGCCCGCATAGCCGACCGTGCCGTAGATCCAGCCATCGAAGCCGTAGCGGAGATTTGAGACGCCGGCGTGGGTGTCGTGCATCTTGAAGCCTTCGAAGAGGACTCTCCGTTCGTCCGCCTTATCATCGCCATCGGTGTCCTTGAGGAAGAGCATCTTTCCGCCGGAGGAAACGATCACGCCGCCATTCGCATGCACCGCGGAAGTGGCCAAGGCAAGTTTGTCGGCGAAGACGGTGAACTTGTCCGCGCGGCCGTCGCCATTGGTGTCCTCGCAGATCTTCAAGCGGTCATTGCCGCGCTCCCCGGTGGTCATGCCATTCGGGTAATCGAGGGTTTCCACCACCCAGAGGCGGCCGCGGTGATCCCAGGCAATCGCAATGGGATGTTCGATGTCCGGCTCAGCGGCAAAAAGGGAGAGCTCGAAGCCCGCGGGAACCTGCGCGCGCTTCATCGAGTCCTCCGGCGAGAGCGGTTGCTGGACCTTCGGGACAGGCTGCTTCGTCTCGTAGCGATCCGGCAGCATCGGAACCTTGTATTCCAGCGCGGGAAGATCAACGAGTGAGACGTTCTCACCAGCTGCCCAGCGGATCCCGCGATCTAACAAATCGTGGAAGCCTTCCTGCATCCAGCAGCGCTCGTCGTGGCCATGGGCGGTGTAGAAGACGCGTCCCTTACCCTGCTGGCGCACCCAGGTCCACGGTTCCTCATCGCGGCGCTGGAGGATGGTGATGTCTTTCGACAGGCGATGATGGCGATAGGTCTCATCCCAAGTTTCGAAGGGTTGATAGCCCTTCATCGTGGCATGCTCCGGCTCCACGACTCGAGCGGTGAAGACGCCATCGCCATGACCCTCGATCTGTCCGCCGACGAGATCGATGTAGCCATCCGTTTTCTTGAAGCAGGCCGAGCCGCAATGCACGGGTACGAAGCCACCGCCGTTGTCGACGAAGCCCTTCACGGCCGCGAGCTGCTCCGGCGAGATGACCTGGTGATTGGCATAAACGAGCAGCACGTCGTACTTCGCCAGATTCTCCGGTGTGAGCGCTTCCATGCGCTTCTCGTACGTGAGGTTGATGCCGCGATTTCCGCTTACTTCCTTAAAAATGCGGTAACGCTCCAGCGGCTGATGATGGCCGTCATCTCCGAAAAACAGGACCTCCAAGCGGCGTGGATCGGGTGCTTTGGCGGGTTCCTTCTGGGCAAAAAGTGCCGCAACTCCCAGAAGAAGAAGAGGCAAGAGGTAACGGAGAAGACGCATCGGGAAATCCATACGCGTTCCACTGGCCAAATCCGACGGTTTTTCGCGCCAGCGGCTAGAATCCCAAGTGCTGGCGCACCCGATGCCGGTAGGTCCGACCGACAGCAAGCGGCTCCGGCCAGCCGTGAAGATGGAGCCTCCAGCCGGAAGCGGAGGAGCGGTCCAAGCGCTGGATGCATGAGTGGTGGATCATGTGTCGCTGGCTGATCCGCAGGAACTCGGCCTCGGGAAGGAGTGCTTCCCACGACTTCAGGCTACGAAGTTCGGTGTAGGGGTGGCGGTTGGTGAAATGAAGATGGGTGTAATCGCCATCCGCCTCGATCAGGATCAGGTCGTCCCGGTTGACAGCGACCACTTCGCCGCCGCTGTGGATGTGGATCGTCCGCGGGGATGGATGCACCGGAGAGGTCGATGCAGCCGCGCCACCGCGGCTGCCATAGAGAAGGCCGGCGAGGTAGGTCGCGGCCTGGGTCACGAAATCAATGCGAGGCTTGGTCCATTTCCCAAGGCGGCGGACCATGTCATAGCCGAAGATGCCGCGGAGCTTTCCCTCATGAAAAAGCGGGGCATTGATACTGGAGCGAATCTTTTGACGGCGGAGTTCTGCTTGGAAGCCGCGGGCTTGGCGCGGGAGTTCCTCAATATCGAAGACCGGCACCGTCTCCCCATCTAACAGCTTGCCATGGAGCCAGTGGATGAAATCCACGGAAGCTCCCTGCAAATCCTCCACGTGCGAGGAGACGCCGTCACGCGACCACTCATGGGTGTTCCAGAGATGCGTCAGCTCGTCATTGTAGCGGACAATCCACACGCGATCCACGTCGTGAGCCCTGCCCATGCACGCAAGCGCTTGATTCACCGCGGCTTCCGCGGGATGGCAGGCAGCGACGAGCGCGAGATCCTGCCACAAGCTCCGGTTCGCGTCACGAGGTCGGGCGGAACCGGGCATGGAACGGAGCGTGTTGGATTTGCAGATTTTCGACCACTATTGCCGGAAATCGGTAGGACAGTGGACAAGGCTATAACGACCTGATTGATCATCTACAAATCAATAAAGGAAGGATTCCTGCCCGCCATCTTTCCGCTGCCCGAAGCCAAGATTTTCCCCCGTCAGGAAAGTAAGGCAGCAAGCCCATGGTCATGCGGGAGAAGACCCGATTTTTGCTCATGACGGCCTTCTCCCGCATGTATCGGTTAAAGCCCGTGGCGGCAGCCGTCCACTCGGCAGGCCGTGGCTTCCCAAGGGAAAGCCGCTGACCTGCAGGATTGATGACCGGTTCAGAAAGTCACCCTCACCCGGGCGAAGCCGAGGGGCTCCAACGCGGGGTCGAAGGGCTTTCTGACAACGACGCGCTCCCAAATATCATCGATGGGAAAGACATCCGGGGAGATCGTGACACCCTTGAACTCCTCAAGGAGGTCGGGACTCGCCTGCACCGTGTAGGAAACACCTCCGGCGCGTCTGCGGACGAACTCGACCCTGAGGAAGGAGTGATCCCCGCTGCCTTCGACAGAGATGTGCGGCAGGCCTGAGAGGCCGGTGCCAGGAACGAGGATATGATTGTCCTGACGGGAGCCATCCATGTTGAAGGCGTATTTCACGAGGTTGATCAAACCATCATCGAAAGGTTCGGCATCTGAAGATGCGTCATTCCCCGCGAGGCCTGCAGTATGGGCCCAAGCCAAGTAGGGAGTGGTGCTCTCTGCCATGACCGCCAGATCCATCATTGGCTCAAACCAGTCATTCGACGTGATACGGAAGCGGGCCGCCGCCGAACCGAGGCCCGAAGGTGTGAAGGTAACCGCGAAAGTGGTGGAGCCTCCCACCGGCACGCTGGCATTCATGCCTTGGGTGCTGTGGGTAATGCTCGCGCTGCTTCCGGCGAGGCGTTGGATACCGGCAATGGCAAGCGGTGCGGTGCCGCGATTGTGAATCCGGACGGTTTTGGTCACCGGACTCCCGGCTGCCGCCTTCCCCAGATCAAGCGAGCAAGGGCTATCGACCACCGCAGAGAGTCGACCGTAGCCGCCATCCATCGCGGTGACATTCTTGACCGAAGCCGGAACGCTAACGATACGGAAATTCTCCACGTAAGAACCCCAAGCCGCCAGCGTGCCATCTGACTTCAAGGCCATGGTATGGTATGGCCCTGCTGAAATGGCTGTTACACCGCTGAGGTTGGCGGGCACCAGCGTCTGACCCAAGCTGCTGTTCCCAAAGGCGATGACCTTTCCATCCGACTTCAGGGCGACGGAGTGATACAGGCCCGAAGCAATGGCAACCACCCCGCTCAAGCCTGGTGGAATGCTTGGCGAGGATCCACCCCAAGCCACGACGGTTCCATCGCTCTTGAGGGCGATGCAATAGAACTGGCCCGCGGCAATGGCAGTTACTCCAGTGAGACCAGCGGGTGGAGTAAGGAAACCGCCGCTTCCCCAAACCACGACGGTTCCATTCGATCTCAAGGCCATGCTCCTATCGCCCCCTGCCGCCACGGCAACGATTCCGCTGAGCCCGGCAGGCACGTTGCATTGGCCGGAAGAATTGTCCCCCCATGCCGCGACGGTACCATTGGTTCTAAGCGCTACGGTATGATTGATGCCCGCCGCAATTGCCGTGGCATTGGTGAGATCGGCAGGAATCGACAGACGGTTCATCGTCGAGGCTCCCCAACCGGAGACCGTTCCATCGTTTCGCAAGGCCACAACATGATCATTTCCGGCGGTGATCTGTTTCACGCCGCGCAGATCGGGAGGGACACCTTGGCCTGCGACCGGGACCAGGCCGCTACGGTCCCATTCGACGATCGGGGAGGAGCGGGTCAGCTTCACCCCTCTGTCATCCTCAAGCCGCGCAGAAGCACCGGTGGTGCCGATGACGGAAATCGGGAAGCTGCCGGACACGGGGCTCCCGGTGCTATCCGCCGCACTGACCGACACCGTATAGGAGCCGGGAGCCAGAACGGAGCCATTGGTGAAGGGCTGACCCGCGATCGTCATGACCGGAGCAATCGAGCCATCTTCGGGATCGGAAATCACCGGCGGGCGGAATCCCACCGCCGCGCCGTCGTGATCCGGTGAAAAGACCCGGACCAAGCCGGGCAAGTAAGAGACCACCGGCGGGTCATTCACGGGCATGACGACGAAGGAGACTGTTCCTTCGCTCGTCGTGCCGCCATCGCTCGCGCGATAGACGAAACTGACCGGGCCATTGAAGTTCGCGGCCGGAGTGAAGAGGAAGTTCTTACCCACCGGCGTACCGATGGTTCCGGCATTCGAAGGAACAACGGGACCAAAAGTGACGGTGAGCGGATCCGACTCCGGATCGGTAGCGGGCAGGCTGATGAACAGGGAAATGTCCTCCGGGGTAGTGAGCCCTGTTAGGTCCGGAGTCACCGGGCTTCCATTGAAGCCATGGCCACTAAGCGCGAAGTCCCACTCCGGGCGGGTCGTATCATTCGTCTTGATCCGAAGCCTCGCTGCATGCGGGCCGTTTCGTCCCGGAGAGAAGGTCACGGAGAAAGTAGTACTTTCGCCAGTCGCGAGCGCTAGATCGGTTGCCCCCGCCTGAAGTTGGAAGGATGCGGCATCCACACCAGTGAGATGAAAATCATCGATCTCAAGGACACCGGGACCTTGATTGCGGATCGTGAAGACTTTGGTCAGCGGACCTGGTCGATCGACCGAACCAAAGCCAAGAGGGGTAACCTCATCCACATAGACGAGCGAGTGCTGCCCATTGGCCGAGATCAACAGCGCCTTTCCCAAGCCGGCGGGCACCGTGCTCTGGTTGTTCGAATTCGACCCCCAAGCCACCAAAGTTCCATCGGACTTCAGAGCAATGCTATGAGCGGCACCCGCGGCGATCGCAGTCACGCCGCTCAATCCTGCGGGGACCAAGGTTTGTCCGTCTTGGCTAACACCCCATGCGGCTACGGTGCCATCTTTCTTGAGGACGAGGGTATGTTCATCCCCACAGCGGACGCTTTTCACTCCGGTAAGCCCGGCAGGAACCGGCGATAGTCCACTATTTGATCTGCCCCAAGTCACTACCGTTCCGTTCTTCTTGAGGGCGACGCAATGATAGCCACCCGCCGCGACTTCGACCACCTCCCCCAATCCGGAAGGGACGACGCACTGGTTGTAAGAATTGTCACCCCAAGCCACGACACTTCCATCCTGGCACAAGGCGACAATGTGGCCCCGAGCCGAAGAGATCGCTTTGACGGGAGGCAGCCCTGCTGGCGGCTGAAGATCGCTATCGCCCCAGCCCCACACCACAACCGTACCATCGGATTTGAGGGCCACGCTGTGATGAAGTCCCGCGGCAACTTGAACCACGCCCGAAAGCTCCTCCGGAACCGTGGCCTTGCCATTGGCATTGTTTCCCCACGCCACCACAGTGCCACCGGCCTTCACGGCGAGTGAATGCTCATAGCCGGTCGCCAAGGCGATGATCGGTCCCAAACCGGAAGGGGGAGCCAGCTGATTGGAGGAGTTGGCACCCCATCCCGTGACCAAGGATCTCCGCGACAATGCTCCCCCACTGCCCTCTTCCACAACCATGTCAGCCCCAGAAACAACGCGAACGACAAAGGATCCTGTAGCCGTTCGGCCAGCACTATCCATGGCTGTGACCTCCACGATGGTGTCGCCGAAAGGGAAGTAATCTCCACTGGAAACGGGGAGTCCGTTACTCGTGACAACATAGCTGATCCAACCGTCTTCCGCATCGAAGGCATCCACCAGGAAATCCACGATGGATCCTCCGGCTTCCAAAGTCGGAACGACCCAAGGAGAACCCGGCAGGATCAAACGAGGTGCATCCTCCACGGGATTGATCGTGAGGCTTACGGACGAGACGTTGCTCTCGTTGAATCCGTCACTCGCCTTGAAGGTGAACCCGACGCTGCCATGATAGTCCAAGGCAGGAGTGAAGATCACCTTGTTTCCAACCACAGGTCCCAAGGTACCTGCGACCGCCGCAGGAGGTGTCACGATGGAGTAACTTAGGGTCTGCCCGTTCACATCGGTGGCAGGCAGTGTGATCTCCAAACCGCCGGGAGCATCTTCATCAAGTACCAGACCGGAAAGGCTGCTCGTCACGGGTGCCGTGTTTGTCCATGTGCCGGTCAATTTGATGGAGCGCGACGGCGACAGGGGATCGTTGGTCTGAATCAGGAGTGTAGCCTCGCGCTGGCCAAGCGCAGCGGGCAAGAAGCGGATTTCAAAGCTGCCGCTGGCTGCCGGCGGGAGGACACCCGGCAAGCCGCTCCGCTCCACAGTGAAATCGGCAGGATGGGTCCCCGTGATGGAGAGGCCCGTGATCTGGAGATCGGAAGTGCCCGGGTTTGCAATCCTCAGAGTGCGGGGCAATGCCGAAACCGCAACCGGCATCCGGAAGCTGAGTTGCTCAGTGCGATATTGAATCCCAAGGGCGTGCCCATCCCCTGCGGCTACCATGTCGATCCCCGCGGGGCTCGAAGGGGGATAAAAGCTGTTATTCACGAAGCCTCCCCAATACGAAGTGCTGCCATCCTCCAGCGCGGCGATATGGAAATTTCCTCCCGCCGACACAGAACGCGCGAAGGCCGCACCGGTCGGAATCTCCGACAGGAGCCGGTTTGACTCACCGCCCCAAACAACGACGCTGCCATCGGAACGCCGGGCAACGCTGTGAAAACTCATCGACGAGATCGACTCGACGCCGGAGAGCCATGAAGGGACCTGAAGCTGACCTTGATCCGCTCTCCCCCAAGCCACCACGCTACCATTCTCCTTCACTGCATAGCTTGCTCCGGATCCAGCAAAGACACCTGCGACGCCAGAAAGGTCCGGAGGAACCTCCGTGCCGCCATAGTCGCTCCCCCAAGCGACCACGCTACCGTCCGATTTCAATGCCAGTGAGTGAGTGCTTCCCGCCGCAATCGCGACCACCCCGGTGAGACCCGCTGGCATTCCGGAAGTGGCGCTACTCGCACCCCAGGTCCGGACTGTGCCATCGGATTTCAGCGCCAACGTGTGAGCGCCGCCTGCCGCGATCGCAATCACATCAGACAAGCCTTCAGGAACCACCGTCTGGCCAGAGTTGTTCCAACCCCACGCCACCACCGTGCCGTCTTCACGGAGGGCAACGGAGTGCCTGGATCCCCCGGAGATAGCCACGGCATCGGCCAAGCCTTGGGGAACAGCAACCGCCCCGTACGCGGAATCTCCCCAGGCGAGCACCTGGCCGCTCTTTTGGGTCGGTCGGCCGGAAGGATATTGAAGACTGAGGCAAGGCCCCTCGATGACACGGACTTCAAACGTGCGAACCGTCGCTATCCCGTTGTTATCCGTCACCGTCACTTCCACCACCGTGACGCCGGGAGGAAAGACATGATCCGGTCCGATCACCTGACCATTCACTCGCAGAACTGGCGAGACGAGACCATCTTCCACGTCGCCTCCACTGACTTTCAAGGGCACCACTGTCCCCGCGCCAGCGACGCTCGACCGCACCAACTGATCACCCGGAAAATGGATGAAGGGTGGATCATTCACCGGAGTCACGCTAATGGTGACGCTCCGCTTTTCGCTACTCAGGGAGCCATCGCTTGCCCGATAGGTGAAGGTGAAGGTGCCAGTGAAATCTCTGTCCGGAGTGAAACGCACCGTGTTTCCAGTGAAGTTGGACAGGGTGCCGCCGGCAGACTGCTCGGGGATAAACAAACTCAAGGGGTCACCGTTCGGATCCGATGTCGGCAATACGATATCAGCGGGGGAATCCTCGGCCACGGAGGCGCTATGATCGGCCGCCACCGGGGGAAGATTGGATCCTTTGCCGCTAACAGAAAAACGGAATGAGGCGTGGGCGGGATCATTCGATTCAAAGGAGAGTAGAGACGCCTTCGTTGTGAGATCCGAAGGAGTGAAGATGACCCTGAAACTCCCGCTCTGGCCTACAGGAAGGCTTGCGGGCAATTGCGAGGCATCAAGGGTGAAATCGTTCCCTGCGGTTCCCGTGAGAGTGACCCCCGACAAATCGAGGGCTTGGTCTCCAGTGTTCCGGATCGTGAAAGTGCGTTCGATCGGAATGCCTCTCGGCTGCACGCCAAAGGATTCGATGCGTTGCGGAGTGGTGGCGACGACACAATCACTTCCACAAGCTACGCCATCCGCTTCACCCAAACCCGGCAAGAGCGTGAAGGAGGAAGCCCCCCAAGTCGCGACACTGCCATCAGCCCTGATTCCAGCGGTCGTTGAATTTGAGACCGCGATCTGACTGAGGGGACCAACTCCGGCTGGAGGATTTCGCCCACTGGTTACCGAACCCCATACCCTGACGCTTCCGTCGGTTTTCAAGGCCATGGCACCCTGAGAATAGGCAGCGATCTGTTTTACCTGACCGAGGCCTGAAGGGGGCGAACCCACTACCGCACCCCACACCGCAACCGTGCCATTCGATCTCAACGCGAGGCTAAAGTCGCCGCTGGCAGCCACCTCAACCACCTCGGACAGATATTCGGGTACTTGGACCTTCAAGGGAACCACGTTCGGATTTACCCCGCCCCACGCTGCAACCGTCCCGTCCTGACGGAGAGCTACCACGTGTTCATATCCTGCTGCGATGGCTGTGACGATGCCAAGGTCCGATGGAACTTGCGGCAAGCTCCCTGAAAACCAGTAATGAACGGAGCCGTCCTGCGTTAGCACGGGACGAACGCCGCCATTTGCCACCAAAGACTTCACGTCCCCGATGGGACAGAGGGTGGTCGTGCTCGCATCCACCACCCGGGCCGTTCCGTCGCTATAAACCAATCCGGGCCAGTAGCCGGGAGTGAGATTTACGAGATCCGCATCCTGCTTTTCTTCTATTCTGACCAGCTCGCCATCCATCCAAACCGTGGCATGCCGCTTCCTGGTAATCTCGGAGCCATCATCTCGCTCGACACGCAACTGCGGAGCAGCGCCCGCCGGCAGGGCGGACGCGAGGAGAAGCGAGGACAGGCAAAGCCGGGTGAAGGCAGGGAACTGAAAGTTCATCGGAAACAGGGCAAACGGGACGAAATACCGGAGCGGGTGAGATCCGTGGAAAACGCGCCATGATATCAGGGAGTTTCACCACGCGGCACGTGAAGATTTGAAGAATTCCGCCCCGGCGGCAAGGCCCGGTACCTTTCCCCTCGACAGGCGGGGCTCTCCGAGGCAGCTTCCGCTCCGTGACGACGAATCTCCGCGGGCTTCTTGAGCTGCGGCCGCTCCTTCTAGGGCTGGCCACCCGCTGAGCATTATCTTTTCCTACCGCCGTCTCCGGACCGCCGCATTTTTCCGCGGCACCTTTCCCGTCTGTTTTGTTTTCTTCATTTTCCCATTTTTCATCCCGTGAACTCTGCCTCGATTTCGAAGTACCGGCCCTTCCCGCCGGTTCAGTTGCCGGACCGCACTTGGCCGGACCAGACCATCACCACCGCGCCGATCTGGTGCTCGGTGGACCTCCGCGATGGCAACCAGGCACTACCGCAGCCGATGTCCGTGGAGGAGAAGCTGGAGTTCTTCGACTTGCTGTGCCGCGTGGGCTTCAAGCAGATCGAGGTGGGATTCCCTTCCGCCGCGGATACGGAGTTCAACTTCCTGCGCCGCCTGATCGATGAGAACCGCATCCCGGAGGATGTGACCATCCAGGTGCTGGTGCAGACCCGCGAGCACCTGATCCGCCGCACCTTCGAGGCCATCGATGGCGCGAAGCGGGCGATCGTCCACATTTACAATTCCACCTCTCCGCTGCAACGCCGGGTGACTTTCAGCGATGCCACGCGCGAACAGATCCGCGACATCGCGATCGAGGGCGCGAAGCTGGTGAAGGAGCTGGTTCCGACCATCCCGAAGACCGAAGTGGTGCTGCAGTACTCGCCGGAGTCCTTCTCGGATACGGAGCTGGATTTCGCCTTGGAGTGCTGCAACGGGGTCATCGAGGTCTGGCAGCCAACGCCGGAGAAAAAGATGATCATCAACCTGCCCGACACGGTGCAGTGGACCACGCCAAACATCCACGCGGACATGATCGAGTGGATGTGCCGCCACCTGAAGAGACGCGAGTCCCTGATCGTGTCCCTGCACACCCACAATGACCGCGGCACCGGCACCGCGGCGACCGAGTTGGGCCTGATGGCCGGCGCGGATCGCGTGGAAGGCACGCTCTTCGGCAATGGCGAACGCACCGGGAATCTGGACATCGTGAACGTGGCGCTGAACATGAACAGCCACGGCATCCCGACCGGCCTCGATTTCTCCGACCTGACAGCGCTGCGCGAAGTCTATGAGCGGGTGACCCGCATGACCGTGGGCGAGCGCCATCCCTACGCGGGCGAACTGGTCTTCACGGCTTTCTCCGGCTCCCACCAGGATGCAATCAAGAAGGGCCTGGACCGCCGTGAGAAGGAGATCAAGGACAACCCGGAAATCGCCTGGGGCGTCCCTTACCTCACGATCGATCCGCAGGACATCGGCCGTTCCTACGAGGCGATCATCCGCATCAACTCGCAGTCCGGGAAGGGCGGCATCGCCTACATCCTGGACCGCGAACACGGCCTCGACCTGCCGAAGACGATGCACCCGCAGGTCGGCAAGCGCATCTACGACCTCGCCGACGAGCTGGGCCGCGAGCTGACACCGGACGAGATCCGGGATGCCTTCCACCGGCTCTTCGCCAATGTGGAGCTGCCGCTTTCCGTGAAGGACTACGAGCTGGTGCACCACACCACGGAGCGCGGCCAGGTAGCCTGTACGGCAACCATCGTACTTCATGGCGAAGAGAAGCAGATCCACGGCATGGGCAACGGCCCGATCAATGCCTTCGTCCATGCGATGGAAAGCGCGGGCATGAAGGACTTCAAGGTGACCGACTACCGTTCGCACGCGGTCCGGGGCGGTTCCGATGCAAGTGCTGCGGCCTACGTCCAGGTCCAGCATGACGATGGCCGGATCCTCTGGGGCTGCGGGATCGATCCTTCGATCGAGATGGCAGGCCTAAAGGCGCTGGTGACGGCGTGGAACTTGCTGAGAGCCTGAGTTTTCCTGAAAGCCCCGGAGTGGCGCGGCCGCTCCGGGGCCTTTTCTTTGCGGGCAGGGGCCGATCCGCCCAAAGCGCAAATGCAGCATGCTGAGGCTGCCGAGACGGCATTGGGTGGAAAGCAGGGCGGGGTGGTAAGACTTCCGCCGATGAAAACGATCGCACCCGAGCAACTGGTGGAGCAATTGAGCTGGCGCTACGCCACCAAACAATTCGACGCGGACCGCAAGGTTCCCGCGGAGCAATGGTCGGCGCTTGAGCAGGCCCTGCTCCTTTCCCCCTCAAGCTTGGGCATGCAGCAATGGGCCTTCGTGGTGGTGGAGAATCCGGTGGTGCGCGAGGAGCTAAAGGCCGCCTCCTGGGGCCAATCCCAGATTACCGACGCCTCGCACCTCGTCGTCTTCGCCGCCAAGAAGGACGTCACCGAGAAGGACGTGGGCCACTACATGGAACGGATCGCGGAAGTCCGCGGCGTCTCCCAAGAAGATCTTTCCGGCTTCCGCGGCATGATCACCGGTAGCATCCTTCAGGGAAAAAGCGCTGCCGAACGTGCTGTGTGGACTTCCCGGCAGGTTTACATCCCCATCGGCGTGCTGCTCACGAGTGCCGCACTGATGGGCCTTGATGCCTGTCCCATGGAAGGCATCGACCCGAGCGCGTACGACCGGATTCTGGGTCTGGGTGAGAAGGATCTTACAGCGCTGGCCGTGGTCGCCGTCGGCTATCGTTCGAATGAGGACGGCTACTCAAAATTGCCGAAGGTTCGCTTCACCGAGGAAGAAGTGATTCTTCACGTGTAATCGGATCGCGCCCGAAAAAATTCCGCGAAAACCAGTTGCGCGAGAATGGATCGGTGCGACTGGTATCTCCAGAGCCGGACGAGCCGAATCACTCAAAATCGTGAAGCCCAATGGGGCCCAACGAAGATTCGGGGAATCGCCCGGCTCACCTTTTTTCTCCAGACGCCTGCTTCCGGAAACGGACAGGCGCTTCTGGTTTTTAGCGACAGGCTCCGAGGCTGATTTGACGTCGCTGCCAGCGGGGCTACGGGTACCTTTCCAAGATTCCCAAAAACCCGCCGGATCGTCGCCGGCTCCGGCGCAACCACGGAAAGCGAGGGTATTCCGATGCTAGCGAAATCACTGAGAGACTACCTCGACCACAACAAGATCAAGTACCTTACCATTACTCATTCGCGCGCCTTCACCGCACAGGAGGTAGCGGAGTGCGCTCATATCCCCGGTAGCATTCTGGCGAAGACGGTGATGGTCGAAATCGATGGCCAGATGGCCATGGCGGTGGTCCCGGCAAACCACCGGGTCCGCCTCGACGACCTCCGCGGCCTCATTCATACGAATGATGTGAGGCTGATGCGCGAGGATGAATTCAGACGCCAGTTCCCCGATTGCGAGGTGGGGGCCATCCCGCCCTTTGGCAATCTCTACGACATCCCGGTATTCGTTTCTCCCGAGCTCGCGGATGTCGGTGATCTCGCCTTCAACGCGGGATCGCATACCGAAACGATCAAGATGCGCTGGGCGGACTTTGAACGTCTGGTGAATCCCCGCGTTGCGAAATTCGCGACGTGACAAGCGCGCGATGTTTTTTCTCAAAAAGCATTTGCGCGGATCAAAAGCTGAACGACTTGTATTCCTAGAACCGGACGATCCTGAATCGCTACATATTGTGAAGTCCATTTAGGGACCAACAATGATTCGGAGATATCGCCCGGTTCGCCTTTGTACGACGCCTGCTTTCCCCCATGAAAGCGGGCGTTTTGTTTTCCGCCCTTGGCTGATTTGACCGGGCCCGGCTGCGGGCCTATGATTGAATGTCCAGAACTCAGAAAAAACCTGCCGGGTCCGCTCCCAACTCCGGCGCAACACGGAAAGCGAGGGTATTCCGATGCTAGCAAAATCACTGAGAGCGTATCTCGACCAGAGAAAGGTCAAATACATCACCATCACCCACTCGCGCGCCTTTACCGCGACAGAAGTGGCGGAGTCCGCGCACATCCCGAGCAGCATGTTGGCGAAGACCGTGATGGTGGTGATCGATGGCGCGATGGCGATGGCCGTGGTGCCTGCGAACCAGCGGGTGAAATTGGAGGACATCCGCGAACTGGCACACACCGATGACGTGCGGCTGGCCCATGAAGACGAATTCAAGAGCTTCTTCCCGGACTGCGAAGCGGGCGCAATGCCGCCTTTCGGCAACCTTTACGACATGTCGATCTATGTATCGCCAAAATTGGCGGACGAAGGAGAGATCGCATTCAACGCCGGGTCTCACACCGAAGCGATCCGGATGTCTTGGGCCGACTTTGACCGGCTGGTGAAGCCGCGCGTGGCACCGATCACCGCATGATGGATCCATTTCCGTGACAATGGCAGGGAAGGCCGTCGCCTCCGGGCGGCGGCCTTCGCGCGTCAGCGGGAACCCATGCGGATGGCTTCTTCGATGAAGGGCATGAGCTGGCGGATGACTTTCCTGCGCGGTTCCAAGTCCGGGGTCGTTTCGCGGAGGCCGTTCCGCAGCCGCATCTCGATCACACCATCGCCGATGTCGCCCTGCACAAGCTTCTGCGCGCTCAGGGCAGCGACCACCGCCTTGGCTTTGAAGGGTTCCTCCGGCGGGCGATCGAAAAGGATGATCTTGAAGGCATTCTCCACCTGATACTCCGGCTGGATTTTCTCGAAGATCTTCGCAAGCAGCGCGGCATTGTTTCCCGTGTGATGATGGACGCAAACGCGCGAGCTCATCCATGCCAGCAGGGCGAGGCCAGCGGCTTCCGAATCGCGGGTGACGGGAGAGCGGCTGATCACCTTGGCCCGGAGCTGATCGAGCTCCTTGGCATAGGTTTCTCGTCCCGAGATCTCACAGTAGCGGGCAAAGATGTGACAGGAGGCAAGCCGGAGCATCAGCTCACGCTTCGAGCTTTGTTCACGCTCGATGCAGATTTGAAGCTGAGGCTCGGTCTTCGCCTTCGACCATTCCATGTGGGGCGTCTTCTGATCCCGGCCTGTCAGGGGATTTACCGCGTGACGATTCGCATAGTGGAGATCTTTCTGATGCTCGCGACCCATGGCCTCACGGGTGCTCTTGACCTCGGCTTCCATCCTCACGCGGTCGTGATCCGCTTTGAGGACTCCATTGACGATGGCGTGAAGCTGCAGCAGCGCGATCCGTTCCTTCAAAGCGGGCGCGGTGTTCGCGGCACCGAGGATCGCCGCGGCGGCTTCCTCCTCGTGTTGCTGATCGACGGCGCCAACGGCACGAACGCAGAGATAAGCTTTATCCGGTGCCAACCAACCTGCGACGGGAGGCATCTTCACGGCGATCCTCTCCAAGCTGGCGATGGTCATCTCTGCAGCAGCCACTTTCTGCTCACCGCCATCGTCGGAAGCAAAGACCGCGACTCCATCGGCAATATCGAAGCGGAGATAGGGAAGCATCACCACGCTGCCATCCGACTTCTCGACCTGCATCGGCACCCGAGCTTCGTCCTGGCCGGAGGCAGGCGAGCAAGCGAAGCCGCCGATGGCCAGGGCGGCAGCGAATCCAGAAAGATGGCGTCCAGATTTTCGGAGAGAACTCATTGCAGGGGAAATCCCCTTATCCGTGCAGAAATCGGAGAGAGCCCACAAGCTTCAGACACACCCATGCCGGTGTTTTGACATTCCTTTGACATATGACGCCCGTCCCAAGGGGCATCCGCAGGGGCTACTTCGAGGCCCGCACGTCCTGCAGGATGATCTGCAGCGTGGTGCGACCGCGGAAGCAATTGCGGTCGATGGTGAAGGCGATATCCCACGGAGGATCCGGCAGGGCTACTTCGCCGCCGCCGAAAAAGACAGCATCCTGTTCGTGATAGCCTTGGCGAAGATTCAGGCGCAGGTGCTGATTCTTCATATGCACCGGCGGACGGCTGAGATGGACGCCGCGCGCCATGAAGATCGGCTGCGGGTTGCCATTGCCGAAAGGCTGCAGAAGCTCGTAGTCCGCGAGGAACTCCAGTGAAAGCTGGTCGAAGGTGATCTCCGCATCCACGCGCAGCTTCGGCAGGCGCTGCTCGGGCACGGTATTCTGGAGCACGTAGTCTGCGAAGTCGCTGCGGAAGGCATCCATGCGGTCTTCCGTGATCGAGAGACCCGCAGCCATGTCGTGACCGCCACCGGCGAGCAGATGCCCGCGGCAAGCATGGATCGCCTGCACCAGGGAAACGCCCTCGATGCTGCGGCCACTGCCCTTGCCCACACCTTCCTCGTCAATCGCGACGACGAAGGTGGGCTTGTGGAACTGCCGCATGAGGCGGGAGGCCACGATGCCCACAACACCCGGATGCCAGGCACGGGAACCGAGGACGATGACGGGATCTAGCACCGGATCGAAGCTGCTGGAAAGCATCTCCATGGCCTCGCGCCGGATCTGGTTCTCGTGGGTTTGGCGGCGCTTGTTGTAGTCGTCCAGCTTCTCCGCGAGGGCCCGGGCGAGGCGCTTGCAATCGGTGAGGAGAGTCGCGAGGGCATCCTCCGGCACGTCCATGCGGCCGGCGGCATTCAGGCGCGGCCCGATACGGAAGCCGACGTCCATCGAGGTCGCCTTGCCATTCATGCCGGAGACTTCCTGAAGGGCTTGGAGGCCCGGATTCAGGGTCAGCGGGAGGCGCTTGAGACCATGGCGGACGAGAATGCGGTTTTCACCGATCATCGGCACGATGTCGGCGATGGTGGCCACCGCCACGAGTTCGAGCAGCTCCTTCAGGTCGAAGCCCGGGACCGACCGCTCCTTCACCATGGCGTGGGCCAGCTTGAAGCAGACCCCGGCGGCGCAGAGATAGGTCGGACCGCCGCCGAACTTCGGATTCACCAGCGCGATCACGTCCGGCCTGCCTCGGGGGCTGGGCTCATGGTGATCAACGACGATGACATCCACGCCGTCCGCGCGGAGAGCGGCGATTTCATCGACGGACACGGTGCCGCAGTCCACGGCGATGAGAAGATCTGGCTTCGGGCCCTCCTGCATGCAGCGCTCGAGCGCAGCCTTGCTCAGACCGTAACCTTCATTGCTGCGGCGCGGGATGAAGTGGCGCGGCTCCAGCCCGTAGGCGTGCAACAGGCGGCGCATGACCGCGATGGAGGTCACCCCGTCCACATCATAGTCGCCGTAGAGGCAAACGTGCTCCCCGCGGTCGACGGCACCCAGAATGCGGGTTACGGCCTCGCGCATTTCTCCGATTTCGAAGGGATCGCTGAGATCGCGAAGCTTGGGCCGGAGGAAACCTTCCAGATCATCTCCTGCCGGAAGGCCGCGCTGGAGGATCAAATGTTCGAGAATCGCTGGAAAGGCGTGCGCACGCCCGTTCCCGTTGGTGTGGAAAGGGTCGCCGTGGAGAATCCAGTCGGCGGGGAGAGCGCGCATCTTGGTCCGCGGACTCTAGACAGCGTTCGGCGTGCCACTCAAGCCCGCATAACGCACTTAGTCGAACAAGGTTGGAAGGCCCGTATCCGCGAAATGCCGGAAAGCCAGATCCACGTAGTGCGGGGCGTTGCGATAGGGGCACATCTTGGGCAGTTCTTCGGGTGAAAAATAATCCGCGCCGTCCGTCTCATGGGACAGTCTGAGCGTCCCGCCGACGGGCCGACAGAGGAAAACGAGCTTGTAGACGTGCTCCGGCTGGCGGGGGTGGCCTTGCTTGTCCTTGTCCCAGCAGGCGATGAGTTTCAGCACCTCCACCTCGATCCCGGCCTCCTCCAGGACCTCGCGAGCCGCATTTTCGGCCGGGCTGGCATTCAGGTCCGCCCAGCCGCCCGGCAAGGACCAAGTGCCGGTGCCCGCTTCCTCGACGAGGAGGATCTTGCCCTCTTGGATCACGGCAGCACGAATATCGACCTTCGGCGTGGCGTAGCCGAACTCGACCGGCCATTGAAACGCGCGGTCCTCGGCTTGGAGGAGCTCGGAAGCGATTTCGTGAAGGCGTTTGTAGCGCTCAAGATCGTAGGGCCCCGTGGAGTAGCGCAAGCCGGCCTCTGCCATGGATTTCAACTCGCGGCTGACCGACAAGAGATCACGATTCATCGGCGGGATGACTAAAGGCGGATTTCCGGATGTCGAATGCCGAGTTCGGAAGAGCTTGGGAAGACACTGGTCACGAAAGAGATCTGCCGTGCAGAAGCGCTGAAGCGCAAAAATGGAGACAGCAGGAGAGACCCTCGAGGGGAGTGGCTTTCCATTTTTGCGACCTTTTGCGCCTTTTCGCGGCGCAGATCTAACGGCACCCCGTCTCAGTCGCTTTCGCGATCCGGAAAATCATGATTTCGCCAAGAAACTTCCATTTCCCATTTGGGCTGTGGTGGCCTAGGTAACGGCCATGCATCCCTTCCTCTCCGGTGATTTCCACGTCAAATGGTCCACTCTGGTTCCCGAGGCAGTGGAACCTGACATCAAAAAAGCCTTGGAGATCGCGGCGGCGAATCTTGAGACGATCCGCAAGGTCGCTCCGGAAGCAGCCACCTATGCAAATACCTTCGGCGCACTGGAGCGGGCCACCGAACAGCTCGACCGCGGTTGGGGCCTGTTGCAGCACCTTGACTCGGTCTGCGATGAGCCGGCCCAGCGTGCCGCGCTGAATGCGATGCTCCCGGAGGTTTCCGATTTCTATGCCTCCATCCCGCTCAACGAGGAGCTGTGGAAGGTGCTGAAGGCCTATGGCGAATCCGGGGAGGTGGCCACGCTGGATCCGGTGCGCCGCCGCTATGTGGAGGAGACGATGCAGGACTTCGCACAGTCCGGTGCCGATCTGCCCGCGGATCAAAAGAAGCGTGTGGCGGAGATCGAGGCGGAGCTTTCCAAGCTGACGAAGCAGTATTCGGAGAACGTGCTGGATTCCACCAATGCGTGGGAGCTGCTGATCACCGATGAGCCGAAGCTGGCAGGCCTGCCGGCCTCGGCGAAGGCGGCGGCATTCGCCAATGCGAAGGCGAAGGAGCTGGCCACCGATGAGGCTCCGGCATGGCGCTTCACGCTGCAGATGCCCTCCATGTTCCCGGTGATGCAGCACCTCGATGACGAGTCGGTGCGCCGCGAGGTGTGGGAAGCTTCGGTGGGGGTGGCCGGCAGCGGCGAGCACGACAACACGCAACTGGTCTGGGAGATCCTGAAGCTCCGCAATCAGAAGGCGGAAGTGCTGGGTCACGGCCACTTCGCCGATCTGACGCTGCAACGCCGGATGGCGCGGGATGGCAAGACGGCACTGCAATTCGTGGAAGACCTGCACGACCGCGTGGAGCCCGCGTTGCGCAAGGAGTATGACTCGCTGTGCAACTACAAGGCTGCGAAGACCGGCACCGTGGTGGATGGCTTGCAGCCTTGGGAATTCGCCTATTGGTCGGAGAAACGCCGCCAGGAGGAATACGATCTCGATGACGAGTTGCTGCGTCCTTATTTCCCGGTCGACCGGGTGATGAAAGGGATGTTCGAACTCTGCACCAAGCTCTTCAACATCACCATCACGGAACGCGATTCGGTCTTCCATGAGCGCGGCACCCGCCCGGCGGAGGCTCCTGCCGATGAGATCGAAGTGTGGCACCCGGAGGTGAAGTTTTACGACCTGAAGGACAGCGCAAGTGGTGCCCATCTCGGTTCCTTTTACGCCGACTGGCATCCGCGCGAGTCGAAGCGCGGCGGGGCTTGGATGAACTGCCTGCACACCGGTCATCCGGGGGATGAAGGGGCTGCACGCGATCCGCACCTCGGCCTGATCACGGGCAACATGACCCCGCCGGTGGATGGCAAGCCAGCGCTCCTGACGCACGGCGAAGTGGAGACGATCTTCCATGAATTCGGCCACTTGCTTCACGGCCTGCTGAGCGATGTGCCGGTGCGCGCGCTTGCCGGAACGAACGTGCCGTGGGACTTCGTCGAACTGCCTTCGCAGATCATGGAGAACTTCTGCTGGGACCGGCAGTCGCTGGATTTCTTCGCCCGCCACTACGAGACCGGCGAGCCGATCCCGGAAGATCTCTTCAACCGGATGATCGCGGCGAAGAACTACATGAGCGGCACGGCCTTCATGCGTCAGCTTTCCTTCGGCAAGCTGGACCTGGAGCTGCACATCAACCTGCCGCGCTATGCGGGCCGCGATCTGGACTCGGTGGACCGCGAGATCCTCTCAAGCTATCGCGTGCCGCTGAAGACGGATGCGCCAAGCATGGCGCGCCGTTTCGGTCACCTTTTCAGCGCACCTACCGGCTATGCCGCCGGCTATTACTCCTACAAGTGGGCGGAGGTACTGGATGCGGATGCCTTCACACGCTTCCAAGAGAATGGCGTGATCGATCCGGCGACGGGTGCCGCTTTCCGCGAGCACATCCTTTCGAAGGGGAACTCCGCGCCAGTGGATGAGCTGTATCGCCGCTTCATGGGCCGGGACGCCGCGCTGGATCCTCTGCTGATCCGCTCCGGGCTCTCCGGGGAGATCCTGCTTGCGGGTGGCGAAAAGGAGACCGCGATGGCGTAAAAACGTGGAATGCGGTTGCCCGGGCGGCGATTTCCATTCGCAATCGCCGTCCCCGCCCAACCGCAGTCATGTCCCGCACCGGCATCCTCTTTCTCGTCTCCGGACCTTCGGGTTCCGGGAAGTCCACGCTTTGCCGCCGTCTGGCCGCAGAGGGTGAGGCGCAGTTCTCGATTTCCTGCACGACGCGTTCGCCACGCACGGGGGAGGAGCACGGTCGCGAGTACTATTTCCTCCAGGAGGAAGAGATGGTGACGCGCGTGGGCGAGGGTGAGTTCCTGGAGCATGCCTATGTGCACGGGAACCACTACGGCACGCTGCGCAGCGAGGTGAGCGAGCGCCTGGCCGCGGGGATCGATGTGGTGATGGACATCGATGTGCAGGGCGCCGCGCTGGTGCGCGCCTGTGATGATCCGGCGATCCGCCTGGCTCTGGTGGATCTTTTCGTGATGCCTCCGGATGAAGAGGAGCTTGCGGCACGCCTGAACGGCCGCGGCACCGACAGCGCCGAGGTGATCGAACTGCGGATGCGGAATGCGATCGATGAGATGCGGCATTGGCCGGAGTACAAGTACCGGCTGCTGTCCGCGACGCATGAGGAGGACTATGCGCAGTTCAAGGCGCTGCTGATCGGGGAGAGATTGCGGGTGGACCGGTTGAAGCGGTAGAGGGAATTACTTTCTGAGAACGGCAACGCCGTTCTAGAGGTGCCTTCCGGCTCTTGGCTCTTGCTTGCAACAAGCGCCGGGTTGGAATGGTATTCCATCCGTGCGCTTCCTGTTTCTCGCCCTGCTCGCGTGTCCGCTGTATGCGGAGCAACCAGTCATCTGGATCGAAGGTGAATCCGCCGCGGAGTCGAAGATGGCGAAGCACCCGTGGTATCACGGAACGGTGAAGAAGGAGGAGCTTTCGGGAGGTGATTTCATTTCGAACTTTTCGAAGGATTATCCGGGGACGGCGCGCTATGATTTCGAGGTGCCCGAGGCGGGGTCGTATGAGCTTTGGGTACGATCGAATCCCGTTCAGAGCCATGTCTCCTATCAGATTGATGGCGGTGCTTCCCAAGTCATCGACATGGACAAGCGGCAGACGGGCAACGTGAACATCGCGGACGACGGGAAGCCCGACTTGCGCTTTCTCGCATGGGCTCATGCGGGGACGGCGAAGCTGGCTAAGGGAAAGCACCGCATCGCCTTCAAGTTCGATAGCCCGAATGAGAACCACGGCAGTCTCGATTGCTTCGTGCTCGCACCGGCATCCTTCGAGCCAGTGGGAATCCTGAAGCCCAAGGAGATCGCGGCCCGGAAGGATAAGCTAGCCGCGGAGAACAAGGGCTGGGTGCCATGGCTGCCGGGGAAGGATCGCTTTGAAGGAGCACTGCTCGATCTGCGCTCGCTCAATGAGAAGACCGCGGGCGAGAAAGGCGGCATCGGGGTGAAGGGTGGGGAGTTCATCTACCGGAGCACCGGAGAGCCGGTGCGCTTCTGGGGAGTAAATGGTCCACCGGACCTGCACGGCGAAGAACTGGCAGAGTGCGCGCGGATGCTGGCGAAGCGCGGAGTCAACCTGGTGCGCCTGCATGGTGCGGTCTTTGACGAAAAGACGGGCGAGCTGAAGCCGGAGAAGATCGCGCACATTCACGAAGTGGTGGCGGCGATGAAGAAGGAAGGGATCTACTCGCATCTCTCGGTCTATTTCCCGCTGTGGCTGCGGCCGGACAATGGTCCGGGCTGGCGCGAGGGCTACAATGGGGACTCCCATCCCTTCGCGCTGCTCTACTTCGAGCCGGAGTTCCAGAAGCTCTATCGCAACTGGTTGGAGGCACTGCTCACCAAGCCCGGCCCGGATGGAACGACTCTGGCCAATGAAGCCGCGGTGATGGGCGTGGAGCTGGTGAACGAAGACTCCTTCTTCTTCTGGACCTTCGACGACAAGAACATCCCTGCACCGCAGCTTGAGAAGCTGGAGAAGCAATTCGCGACGTGGGCGACGAAGAAGTATGGCTCGCTGTTCAAGGCGCTGGATGTGTGGAAGTACGCCCACGCCCATGATGCAGAGGACCGGCTCGGCTTCCGGCCGCTGTATCAGATGTTCACGGAGAAGTCGGCGCGGGACCAGGACACGGCGGCATTCCTGATGGAGACGCAGCGTGGCTTCTACGAAGACACGATCGCATGGCTGCGTGAGAAGGGCTTCAAGGGCTTGGTCACGGCGTCGAACTGGACGACGGCGAACAACGATATCTTCGGGCCACTGGAGAAGTATAGCTACACGCCCGGTGACTTCATCGATCGCCACGGCTACTTCAGCTGCGATCAGCAGGGAGACAACGCGGCGTGGTCGATCCGGGATGGGCATACCTACCGGGATCGCAGTGCGCTGCGTTTCGAGCCCGAGGAAGCCGGAAAGCCGCTGGACTTCTCGCACCCCGCAGTGGATCCGGAGTTCAACGGGAAGCCATCGATGATCTCGGAGACGACGTGGAACCGGCCGAACCGGTATCGCGGGGAAGCGCCGTTGTTCTATGCGGCGTATGGCGCGCTACAGGGGAGCGATGCGGTGGTCCACTTCGCGCTCGATTCGAAGGATTGGTCGGTGAAACCAGGCTACTTCATGCAGCCGTGGACGCTGATGGCACCGACGCAGGCGGGGCAGTTTCCGGCGGCAGCGCTGATCTTCCGAAAGGGACTGGTGAGGGAAGGGAAGGTGGTGGCGGATGTTTCGCTGTCGATGGAAGATGCAGTAGGACTGAAGGGTAGTCCGCTGGCACCGAAGGCGAATCTGGATGAGCTGCGGAAAGTGAAGGCTCCGGCAACCGCGGATGCCGGAGAAAAGGGGATCGATCCTTTGATTTACTATACGGGCCGTACTTCGGTGCAGATCGGAGGAGTAGCGAAGCCTGCTAAGCTGGCGGATCTTTCGAAGCTGATCGATCGCGATGCGAAGAAAGTGACGGCTTCGAACGGGGAGGTGGCGCTCGATTACGGGAAAGGCGTGCTGAGCTTGTGTGCTCCGGCGGCGCAGGGAGCAGCAGGTAATTTGAAAGCGGCGGGCATTATCGCGTTCCCGGATCTAGAGATTACTTGTCCGATGGATGCGGCGGAGATCGTGGCGGTGGCGCTGGATGGGAAGCCGCTCTCGAGATCCGGGAAGATCCTTCTGCAGGTGATGAGCGAGGAGAAGGCGACGAATTTTGCGACGGAGGACGGGCCGCATGGCACACGACGGATCACGAACATCGGGAGTGACCCATGGTTGGTGAAGAAGTTCGAGGGAACGGTGAAATTCAAGCGAGGCGATGCGGCGAAGCTGAAGGTCACGGCGCTGGATGGGAACGGGATGGCGAGCGGGGAAGCGGGAAGTGCGGCGGCGATCACCTTGCGGGGGGATGTTCCGTACTATTTGATCGAGGGGAGCTAAGAGACTTTGGGAAACCTCGGCCTGTTCCGCCTGTTAATAACATGAAAATTAACAGGTGGGTGGGGGAGGAGTCATCCATCATCAATCTGCCAATCATCAAACGAAGTGCGCTTCGCGGGAATGAATTTGGGCGGACAAGGGGCATGCTTGCCGGGATATTCCCAAATGCGGGGGTGAGGTTCTACTGCCAGGGTCTGCTAAAACGAGGATGGATCCGCTAAGAAGCCTCCCGGCACCCCTTCAGGGTGCGTTCTTGTTCGCGGCCTGACCCAGGGTTGCGCGCTGCGCGCTTACCCTGGGCTATCTCCCGGCCGCCCCGTTGGGGCTCTAGAAAGGGTGCGCTTACCCTGAGCTATCTCCCTGTCGCCCCACGGAGGCTCCCGGGTGGCCTCGCAGTCCAAGGCGTGACTGTCCAAGCGAATCTGGAGATCCGCGGTCCCGGAGGTTTCTCCCAGGAGACCGAGGCCGCACCCCCGCGTGGGGCGGGTGCGGCTGGGTCAAGGTAGGATGAGCTGGCTTAGGCGAGCTTCGCTTTGGCGGCGGCTTCGATTTCGGCGAGCTTGCTGCGGTCGGGCGCAGCACCGCGGGCTTGGTCGGCTTTACCGCCGCCCTTGCCACCAGCGATAGCAGCGAGGTCGCGGAGGATATCGCCGGCCTTGTGGCCTGCGGCTTGGGCGGCATCGCCGCAGTAGGCACCGAGGTGCAGCTTGTCTCCGTCATCGACGATGACGAAGCCGGCACCGGTAAAGCCCTGCTTCTTCATGCCATTGAGCAGCTCCTGGAGAAGGGATGCATCCGCCTCGAAGGTGGCCACGATGGCTCCGCCCGCAGCGATGAGTTCGGCCAAGGCGGCATCGGCCTGCTTGGCAGCAGCACCGGCTTGCAGCTTCTTGAAGCGCTTCTCGGCTTCGACGGCAGCTTCCTTGGTTTCTTCCAAGGTGCGCGCGCCGTGGTTGAAGGTCGCATTGAGCTCCGCGATGTCGGCACGTTCGACGAGCATGGCTCCCATGATGTGCGGGAAGTCATTCACGGACACCGGGGCTTCGCCGATGGAGGCGAGCTTCTCATTGGCAGCCTTCAGCTTTTCGCGCGCGGCCTTGAGATCGCTGTCCCACTTCTCGACGGCTTCATTGAGGTAGGCCCATGCATTTTCGCCGCAGACGGCTTCGATACGGCGGACCCCGGAAGCGATCGCGCCCTCGCTCTTGATCTTGAAGAGGCCGATCTCTCCGGTGTTGCGGACGTGAGTGCCGCCGCAAAGCTCCATCGAGTAGCCGGTCAGGTCGCCACGGCCGCCGCCGATCTGGACAACGCGGACGAACTCGCCGTACTTGTCCCCGAAGAACTGCATGATATCCGGACGGCCCTTGATGGAGGCGTGCTGGACTTCCTTCCAGGAAACGGCGTCGTTGGCCTTGATGGCCGCATTCACCTTTTCCTCCATCGTCTCGATCTGCTCGGGAGTGACGGCCCCGCTGTTGAAGTCGAAGCGCAGGCGGTTCTCATCGACAGACGAGCCCTGCTGTGCGGCGTCTTTCGACACGACCTCGTGGAGAGCCCAGTGGAGAAGGTGGGTCGCGGTATGGTGTGCTTCGATCGGGCGACGGCGAACGGCATCGAGCTTCAGCGTGACCTTGTCGCCGGGCTTCACGGAAGTGGAGTTATCGACAATGTGCGCGCGGGCCTTTCCGACCTGCTGGACACCGGTGATGGCGATCTCTTGGTCACCAAATACCAGAGTCCCCGTATCTCCAGCCTGGCCGCCCATCTCCGCGTAGAAGGGCGTGGCATCGGTGATGACGAAGAGCGCGTCTTCCTGAGGATGAACCTCAAGCACGGTGGCTTCCGCTTCATCGGCGTCGAAGCCGGTGAAGCTGGTGACGGCGTCCGTGGAGATATCGAGCGCGCGAACCACGGTGCTCTTCTGTGCGGCGCGTGCGCGTTCGCGTTGCTCCTCCATGAGCGCTTCAAAACGGGCGGTGTCGATCTTGAGACCGCGCTCTGCACAAAGCAGCTCGGTGAGGTCCACCGGGAAGCCGTAGGTATCGTAGAGCTCGAAGGCGTCGTCACCGGAAAGGGTGTTATCCTTCACGTCCGGAAGCGCATCTTCGAAACGCTTCAAGCCGCGATCCAGGGTCTGGTTGAAGCTCGCTTCTTCCTGCTCAAGCGTCGCGCGGACGGTGTCCTGGCGGTTCTTCAGCTCCGGGAAAGCATCGCCCATCTCCGCGACCAAGGTTTCCACCAGAGCGCCGAAGAAGGGTTTTTCACCGGAGAAGCCAAGCTGGCGGCCATAGCGGACCGCGCGGCGCAAGATGCGGCGCAGAACGTAGTTCCGCCCGTTGTTGCCGGGCATGATGCCATCGGCGATGGAGAACGAGAGCGTGCGGAGGTGATCGGCAATCACGCGGAAGGCGATCGCGGTCTTCATCTCCTCATCGAAGACAGAGCGATCGGCACCAAGCGCCGGATAGACATTCACGTAGGCCTTTCCGCTGAGCTCCTCGATCTTGCGGAAGATCGGCATGAAGACGTCGGTGGCGTAGTTGCTGGGCTTCTGGGAGAAGTCGGTGAAGCCCTTCGTGCCCTGGATGATCGAGCAGGCGCGCTCGAAGCCCATGCCGGTATCGATGTGCTTCGCAGGCAGCTCGCGGAAGGAGCCATCGGCCTCGGCATTGTATTGGATGAACACGAGGTTCCAGATCTCGATGCAGAGGTCGGAATCGTTGTTCACGAGCAGGCGGCCCTCCATCGGATCGCCGGCAGGGGTGAGGTTCACGTGGAGCTCCGAGCAAGGACCGCAGGGGCCGGTCTCGCCCATCATCCAGAAATTGTCCTTCACGTTGCCATTCACGATCTGGACGTTCGGATCGCAGCCCTTGGAAAGGAACAGCTCTGCCCAGATGTCCCATGACTCCTGGTCGAACTCACCCGGATCGCCCGCCTTGGGGGCGTAGACGGAAGCGTGCAGGCGATGGGCGGGAAGGCCCCAGCGCTCGACAACGAGTTCCCATGCCCACTGAATGGCTTCCTTCTTGAAGTAGTTGCCGAAGGACCAATTCCCCAGCATCTCGAAGAAGGTGTGGTGGTAGGTATCGTAGCCGACATCCTCGAGGTCGTTGTGCTTACCACCGGCGCGGATGCACTTCTGCGTGTCCACGGCGCGCGGCGGATCATAGGGAGCCTTTTCGACGCCGAGGAAGTAGGGGACGAAGGGATTCATCCCCGCATTCGTGAAAAGCAGACCCGGCGACTGCGGCAGCAGGGAGGCGGAAGGCACGATGGTGTGCTGCTTCTCACGGAAGAAATCGAGGAAGCTCTGGCGAATCTCGGCTGCGGTCATGGGTCGTTGAGGCGGAAAGGGCGGCGAAGGTGGGCGAAAGCCCGCGGCGAGTAAAGCCTTGGAAAGAGGCGGAGCCGCCAGCCAGGACCGGGCAGAATGCCGCGGAAAACGGGCGATCCCTCATTCGAAGTCCGTCGGCTCCACCAGCAGGGAGCGCTCCGCGGAGCTGAGCTGAAGGGTCTCGGCGAGCTGATCCACGATGTGATCCCGCCTGGGCCCGGCGCCGCGGGCGGCGAGCTCCCAGCGGAGCTTTTCCAACCAGCGGTGCTGCTGCTCCGGAGTTCCGAGGCGTTCTTTCAGCGATTCGATCCCTTCGTAGCCTCTTTCGTCCAGCTGAGGGTTGCTGAGGATCCCGTAGGCCAGTTCCCCGACCAGAACCTGCTTGGCCGCCGGTTCGTGGCCATCGATCCACGCGAGGGCTTGCTGGCGGCTTTCGAGAAAGAAACGCCGACCGAGCTTGGCATCCCGCTTCGCTCCATCCACGCCGTCGTGATCGCTGCCGAGCGTCGGCCAGACCTTTTCATACATGGCGACGCCTTGCTCCCGGTCCGCGGCGAAGACGGCTCCTGCCGAGGACTCGAGCAGTGCTCCCTTGAACTCCCAGTCTTCGGAACTGCCGCCGATGTGCTCGAGGCCGGGCTGGGCGAAATCGTAGAAAAGCTCGCTCGCCCGGCTGGCAAAGTACTTCGCTTGAGCGGGATCGACGCCCTCGAAGAAAGCAGCGGCGAGCTTCTTCCCCTGCCAGGTGCGGAGGATTTCCCAGGTCTCGCCGGGCGATTGTTTCGAGGCCTTCGCCACAATCTGCGCGCCGATACCCTTGGCACCGCCGCCCTCGTCGTAGCGCTCGTTCATTCCAAAGCGGTTCGACTTCCGCATGTCGAAGTAAGCGCCGAGGACGCCAACGGGATCGCTATCGGACCAACCGAGCAGGCCGTCCCGGATGAGATAGTGGAAAGCCGACGATTCTTCCCCGGTAGCGGTGGCTTGCTCGACCAACCAATCGAGGCCGCGCTCCGTCTCCAGATCCCCGATCCGGCGGGCCATGAGCTGGAGCCAATCCGGATCGCCGGTTTCGGCCCCGGTGGTGACGAATTCGACGAGGAGCTCCTTCAGCACGGAGGCCGGGAGAGAGAGGATCAGCTCGCGCGCGAGCCGCGACAGATCGGTATCTGCCTGTCCGCCGCTGACGGAGGCCCAGACGAGCCGGAGCCTTTCCATACGCTCCGAGCGGGTGCCGAGATCGGGGCCACGCAGGTGGGACTTGGCGGCTCGGGCGGACTCAACCGCGGCTGAGGCTTGTGGACTGCCGCGCCCCGGACGCCAGATCGTGAGGCCTGCCGCGATGACGAGCAGACCCACGCCAAGCCAGCGCGTGTGCCGGGGTTTCATGCTTTCAGATAGGCTGAAGTCATGGGGAAGGTCGAGGCGGAAAGGCTGCTCGACGGATGCGCCGGGAAAGCGTGGGCTGCCGGGACTTCTCCGCCGCATGAGCAAACGTCTGCTTTTCCTCTGCTCCCGAAACCGCCTGCGCAGCCCGACGGCGGAGGCGGTGTTTGCCGGCTATCCGGGGATCGAGACGGACTCGGCGGGCTTGGCTCCGGACGCGGAGCTGAGGCTCACCGCGGAGCAAGTGGAGTGGGCCGACATCATCCTGGTGATGGAGCGGGTCCACCAGCAGCGGCTGAAGAAAGGTTTCGGGAAGCTGCTGGGAGGAAAGAAGGTGGCGGTGCTCGACATCCCGGACGACTATCAGTTCATGGAACCTGCCTTGGTCGAGCTGCTGAAATCGAAGTGCGGGCCGTTCCTGTCGTGAAGCTCATGAGGATCCGGAAGTGTCTGCAGATCTTGCTCCTCGCTGTCGTGGTGGCGGTGCTCGCGTGCCTATGGCTTATCGGACCCAAGATCGGGAACATGAAAGCGGAGTACGCCACGGCGGAAGTCATTCGCGATCTAACAACCTATGTGGCCGGACACGATGGCGAGTGGCCGTCTTCGGCAGCGGCTTTCCGAAAGGAGGTGCCGACAGATGTCTGGATCGACTATTCGCTGACTGCGGAGCGCATCCTCGCGACGCCGGAGATTCTCAAGGACTCCGTGCGCCCGAAGGCAGGAAAATTCCAAACCTACCCACACCACGGGCGGGATCTCTCCATTTTGTTAGACGCCATGCGGAAGGCAAAGTCAGAAGCTGACCCGGCAAGGGATTGAGCCATTCGCTGATGGGAAGGGCTCTTCCAAGAGGGTTCTTGAAACACCGGCGGGAGCTTGGGAAACTGCGGAGAAACCGGTGTGGCCACGGCACTGAAACAAAAGGCTTCTATCCCACAACCCCATGTCCGCCATCCCGTTTCTTGCCTTCTTCGGATCGATCTTCCTGTGGCTCCTAGTGATCCGGCCTTACTGCGTCCGCCATCGCAAGGGATACACACCGGGAGCCCTGATGGGCGTGACGATCTGGGTGGATGGGCAAGAGGCCTCCGGTGTCGCGAAGGAGAGGGCAGACAAGGGGATGATCTTTGCCTGCCGGCTCTTTCTCGTGCTTCAGCTCTCGATCGTGGCGGCGATTCTGTGGGCGATGTTCGAGCACTGATGAGAGGGGGACGAGACGCCTCCCCTCCCTTCGACAGGCCTCAGTTCTTCACCGCCGGATAGAGGCGGGCGGAGGGAACGACCTCCTGAGCCTGGCTATCGCTGGACCATTCCAGACGGGTATTCGCGCCGCCGCCTTCTTCGTAGTATTCGAAGGTGATGGGATACTTCTTCCCAGCCTCGAGCTTGATGGTGCCGGTGTAGGTCTGGTCGTAGTCATCCAACCACTTGTCGATGACGAGTTGCTTGTCGATCCAGAGGCGACGGCCGTTGTCAGACTTCGAGTGGAAGGTGTAGGTCTCCGAGTAGAGCGGCTCGATGAAACCTTCCCAGCGGCAGGAGAAGGTATCGGGAGCAATCAAGGGATCCGGCGAACCATTTCCCCAATTGAAGGAGATCTCCGGATCGAGACGGGTGAGCTTGAGGTCGCTGAGATCGCGGTTGTTGTAGTAGCTGCCGGTGAGGCCATGGCGCGGCGTGGCGCTCTTTGCCACGGCGGCGAAGTCCAAGGTGACTTCGCCCGCGTCGCCTTCGTCGAACTGATAGGCGATCTCGTTCTTTCCGGCCTTTAGCTCCAGCTCATCACCGTGGAACATCCAGACATCCCAATTCGTGGTGCGGTGGAAATGGGTCCGCTTGGTCTTGGCTCCGTTGACATAAAGCGTGAGCGATCCTTCGGCAGGGGGATAGATCTTCGGGAAGGACTGCTGCTCGGCCTCGACCTTCACGCCATTGGCATAGCGGACGATGACGCGATAGATGCCGGCGTCCGGCACTTCCGCGGTGAAGGCGGCGCGTGCGCCTTGCTTGGCGAAGCCATCGACATAGCCGCTGCCGGTGAAGTTCTTGTTGGTAGCGGCCTTCACGGCATCGCCCGCGAGCTGCCAATCCTCTGCTTCGTAGAGCTCACCGAGACCGGGATCTCCCGAAGGATTTTCGAGGACCGTGGAGGGGCCGGGCGGGGTGCCGAAGTCCGGGGTGTCGTCTTCCTTGAAGGTGAACTTCTTGATGTTCGCGGCCCGCATGCCGTTGTTGTCGGCGGGGAAGATCTTCGAGTGATACATCATCCAATTCTCCTTCCCATCGGCGGAGACGGTGAAACTGGCGCGTGAAGGGCCCCAGACGTCATCGGTGGTCTTGAAGAGCGTGCCGAGGGACTTCCAAGAAGCCTTGCTATCGATCGGACCGGCTTCCGGGGAATAGACGAGTGCGCTGAGACGGTAGTCCTTCGAAGCGAAGCCACCCTCCGCGCCGGTCATGATCAGCTTGCCATTCCGGACGATGGCGCGCGGGCCTTCGGCATGGAGGCCGAACTCCTTGCGATGGGCGGTGATCTTGGTGGGGCTTTCCATCGGGGCCATGACGGCGCCCTCGACGTGCTTGTCCGCGAGCGAGCCCCAGAACGCGTAGAGCTGGCCATTGAAGGTCACGACGGTGATGTCGTTTGCCTGCGCATTCCCGTGCTGGTCGCCGGTGAAGAGGACACCCTTGTTCGTGAAGCCATCGAGCGGGTTGCCGGTGTTTGCCTGCAGGACTACGGCCATGTGCTTCCAGCCCTCGGATTTCACATCGGCGCAGAAGTAGATGTACCACTTGCCCTGAATGAAGTGGAGCTCCGGTGCGAAGACGCGGCGGTAGTTGTCGGCGTCTTCCCAGACCTTCACCTTCTCGCCACGCTCCACCAGGCTGGGGGACTTCGAGACGTAGACCGCGGTGGGCTCCGCCGGGCCGGAACTGCACATGTAGTAGCTGCCCTCGTGGAAGGTCACCCATGAGTCCTCGTTTTGATAGAGGTAGTTGGTGAAGCGGGACTGCGGGGCGGCGCTCGCCAAGGGGGAGAGCGACAGGGCCAAGGGCAAGAGGAAGCGGAGCTGTTTCATCGGTGCTTGGGAAATCCGTTCGGCGGGGCCCGGCTTTCCGCATGGAGCGGGAAGCGGGCGGACCGCCAGTGAATCCCAAGCGGGCAGTCGCTGGGAAGGAAATTTGATATTCCAACCGTGTTCCAAACAATGAATCAGATCACTGGCACTAAACCTAGGTAGGCCGTGGCGTAGCGATTTCCGAACTCCACCAAGGCATCCCGACCAAAATGGACCATATCGACACCGGGAAGGCCGGCGCTTTCGACAAAGGCAGCATGGGGGTCCTCGGCAGCGATCCGGCGGAGGCCGGAGCGGACGATGTTCCGGCGCTGGACGGCAGCGGGCTTCCTGCGTTCGTCCGCGAAATCGCCGAGGTCGCCGATGAGGAAGGGAAGCTGGGGGGTGGAGAGATCGCGGCGGAGGCCGGCCATCAGGGCGGAGAGCTTTCCGGCATGGGCGGGAGCGGCGGACTCACTGTCGGCATCGGTCTCCCCCTGATGCCAGAGGACGCCCGCCAGAGTGCCGCTGCGGGCGGCGAAGCGGGCGCGGCGGACGGCATTCGCATAAAGCGCCGAGTCGGTGCCTAGGTGATCGATGGGCGCTCCTCCCCACGCACAGGGGATGAGGCCGATCATGCAATCCGGCATTTCCTGCCAAAGACGAAGGGCAAAGGGCAGGCCGAGTCCGAAGGCAGCGCTCTTTTGATTCAGGTGGAGGGGATGCACGGCGGGGCGCCAGCAGGTCCGGCCACGGGGACGCGGGGACTTGAGGGTGCTTTGCCCGCCAAGGACGAGCACGCCCGGTGCGGGATGGTGATCACCGGGCTGCCATGGATCGTCCGGGCGCACACAGCCGAACCCTGCCATGTTCGATTGCCCCATCAGCAGAAAGACCCGCAGCAATTGCGGGTCGCTTGGCAGGGCCCATGGCCCGCGGGTGGCGGGCGGGAACCAGCGGAGACGGAAGCGGGAAGGACCGCTCATGTCCGTACGACCGGCGCAGTCTCAGCGACCGGCAACTTCCAAGGCGGGGCCGGTATAGCGGTAGTGACCCTGGATCTGGTAATCCGGGAAGACTTCCCACTTCGGACCGGAGCCGAGGTCGTGTACCACCCAATTCTCATCGTGGCGCTCACCGGGGCCGGGAACGACGATGCCGGTGTGGAGATCGCCGCTGGCGAGCATCCAGACGACCACGTCGCCCGGTTTGAAGTCAGTCGCATTCCGCGTGACGGTCTTGTCCGGGCCGGCGAAGACCTCGGCATTCGCGCGCTGGAAGAAGCGCTGCAGGTTCTGCACGCGGCGGTGATCGATATTCGAATCCGGCTCGCGAGAATCCCAGAGGCGCGGGTAGCTGGAGAAATTCTTCGAGATGTCCTCGTGGACGAGCACTTGGAGATCGATGCCCAAGAAGCGGTAGCTACGGACGATCAGGTCCTCCGCCATGCCCCGGGAACGGTTGTCCGGGGTGGTGGGAACGTCACCGTTCGGGTACGCGATCTTGTAATAGGACTTGTCGTAAACGCTTGGTACTTTGGAGCGTTGCAGGGCGGCAGCGGCCAAGCGCTCGCCGAAGTTGACAGAGCCGGCAAGCTGGTTGATCAGCACATCGGCGCTTTCAACGGAAGCCACTGCCTGCTGGGCACGAACCAAGGGAATCAGAGGCTTCCCGAAATGCCACGCGGCGGCAGCCGCAATCAAAAGGACAACCCATCCCCCGAGAAAATTCGGCTTCCGCTGCGGCTTCTTTGCCTGCGGGCGAGGTCCGATATACTCGATTGTACCGAGATGATGGCTTTTAGGGCGTTTAGCCATTGTTACGATTAAGAAAAGTAAACCAAAAGCGGACCTTGAATGCGACATTTTTCGCGGCTCCGCAGCAATTTTTTCCAGAAATCCTATTCTCGACCCTCCGGCGGTTGGCTCTTAGGGGTTTCCACGATGACGGTGATCCGCAGCGCAAAACCTTTGGTGTGGGGGGAGATGGACGTACCGCTTTTTGGTATCGGTAAGGATTGGTATGAAACTGAGATCGCACCGCAAGCCGCGTTTTGCGTTGCCGTAGATTCCCGCAGCTTGTGGTTCATCGCGTCCCATGGAAAAGCGGCGAAGCTCCATCCCGCTGCCCGTCCCGGACGCTTCACGCCGGAGCTGTGGAAACACGATGTGGCGGAGCTTTTCTTAAGTCATCCGACAAGCGGTCGGTACTTTGAGTTCAATCTGGCGCCGAACGGAGCGTGGTGGAGTTGCGAATTTACCGCGCCACGGATTCGGGCGGAGGAGACGGACATCGTCTTCCCGGAGGTGGCGACCTTCGCCGAGTTGGCTCCGAACGGGGGCTGGGTGGCGGCCATGTCGATTCCACGCGACCTTCTTGAAGCACGGCTCGATTTCGGGAATGATACGCGGATGAATGTAACTTTCATCCTGGGCTCACCCCAGCAGCGCTTCGTCAGCGCGGTGAACCTGGGCGGAGGGGAGCCGGACTTCCACCGTCCGGACAAGTTCACGCCCGTGACCTTCGCTGATGCATGAAATTTTCCCGGCAGCACCTGTTAGGGCTGGGCACGGCGCTGCTGCTGCTGGCTCTGCTAGGTGCTCTCCGGACAACCAAGGAGCCCGAGCCGCAGAAAGCAACGAAAGCGGCGGGAGCAGGGCTACCGCGCGACGCGAGAGCACAACGGGACAAACCGCGTGAACGAGGCGGGCCTGTTTCCCGCTACACCGCGCGCTGCGTGCAAGGCCTAAGCGAGGAGGAGGTTCGGAAGATTATCGCAGAGTTTCAGGACAAGGTCCTGGTCGGTGATGGCCATCCCGGCAGCATGGAAGAAGGGGCGGAGCAGCGGCGCCGTTTCCATGATTGGTATCTGCGGACGCTCGTGGAAGGTCTGGACCTGAGTCCCGACCAAGAAGCTGCGGCAAAGGCCCGGCTGGACGCGCTTTTCCAAGAGGCCCTTGCCAAACAGAACGAACTCCTGAAGGCAAAGGAGGAAGGCGCAGGGGGCCTGCTCGGAGTGGAGCGACGCTTCTACGCGGCACAGAGCTGGCTGAAGGATGATGCCTATGCGCCGTGGGAACTGTGCGAGCTGACCAAGGACCAGTTGGGCATCACGTGGCACGACTGGCTACAGGTGGAGCGGAAGTCGAATGAAGAAACGGGCGATGATCCATCCCCGTGGTTCAACCTGTGGATCCGCTCGGGCAAAGCTCCGGGAAGTGGCGGCACCACGGCCTTCCCGAAAGAGGCGGCACCGGTAAGATTCGGCGATGCCGGCGTGATCTTTCCGCTGCACCCCCGCCAGAGTTTCGTGCATGAGGGGTATTCGCAGATCGGAGAGCTGGGCTCCCTTCATCCGGCCCAGCTACGGACCCTGCTGATGCTCTTTCCGGAGACGCTGGAAAAGGTGGACTACGAGCTCAAGCACCGTTGAAGTTCGGGAAAATTTCAGGGGAGCTTGCCCCCGGCCCCTTTTATCGGTTACACTCCACAGGTGTCCGAACCGCAAGATCCAGACACGGAGAGCGCCACTGAGGAGGAAGAGGTCGACCTTGAAGCGCTGCTCGAGGAGTTCCGGGAGCCGGAACCGCCTCCACGAAAGCGCGGGAATCCGGTGTGGCTCATTCTAGCGGTGATCCTCTCGATCCTCGCAATCTGGATGGTTCCACAGGCTACGGAAGGGAAGATCGGCTTCGGCATCGCGAAGGCCCCGGCCACCATGAAGGCGACGAAAGTGCGCGATCGCTCGGCCATCGCGGCGGCCCTGCAAGGGAAGGATCTGAGCGAAGACTATGTGGCGAGGTGCAAGAAGGGCCTGAACTCGCTGGAGGTGCGCTGGATTGCCGAAGATTTCCGGGGAGAGGGTCTGGATGACGGACCAGGCAGCCTGTTGGAGACCATGCAATCGCTAACAGCCAGTGGCCCGGCGTGGGCTCCTGCGAGCGCGGAGAGCTCCGACCGGCTGGAGAAGCTGGCCGGCCTTTTGGGTGGACGGCAGCGGGCGTGGTATCGCTCCGCCCTGGCCGATGCCTTGCGGCTCGACGACATGCAGCGTCACACGCTGAAGAAGACAAGCTCGGAGGCTTTTCAGGAGGATTGGGAAAGCTTTGAGAAATCGCGGCAATCCACACGGGACAGCATTTATGCAACCACAAGAGACGCGCCCTATAACGGTCTCTTGTATGCGCCCCAGTGGCTCAGTGACGATCGCTATGCTCCGTGGCGTCTTTGCCAACTGAGCACCGAGCAGCTGGGAATCACCCGCTACGATGAGGTGAAGGACAAGCAACTGGCGGTGATCGGCTCGGGCGCGGCCGAGGATGCGCCGTCCTGGCTGGACCTGAAGCCGCTTCATCTGGTGACAACGGAGGAGCTGTCCTATGAGGAAGTTTTCGGCCAGGAGAAGCGCGATGCGAGCGCGGTATTTCCCTTCGCGGAGGGTCAGAAGATCCCCGATGAAGGCAAGCTGCTGGATTTGGCGAAGACGCTGCATCCAACCCAGTTGAAGATGATGCTCCTGCTTGAGCCGAAACGCGCCGGGGAGTTGTTGGAAGAACTCGAACGGGAGGGGGAGTGAAGGGCATGACTTGCCCGCCGGGGCCTGCCACGCGTAGGCTCCGCCACACATGTCCGAAGCCCCGCTGATCCAACCCGGCGAACCGCTCCTCGTCGCCGCTCCGGCGGCTTGGCGGGAAGCTTGCCTGTCCATCCCGGCGATGCGCGCCTTGAAGCGGATGGGCTTGGATCTCCGGGTGTTATGTCCGCAGGCCCAAATTCATCTCTGGGAAGCGAGCGGCTTCACCAAGGTGACGGGTTATTCCGAGAAGACATCGGTCCGGGGAATCACGGCCCTGTTGGAAAAATCGGGGACGGCCCTGGCTTGGGAAGCGGGGGATGCAGCGGAGGCGGTGGCCAAGGCTGGAATTCCACGGCGGCTCGGCCCGCCTGCGAAGGGGCTGGAGAAGCGGCTGACAGAACGGATCACCATCGTGGAAAGCCCCGGTCCGATCCGGCATCGCGTGCAGTTCTACTTGGGGATCGCAGCAAAGCTGGGAGCGGAGACCATGGTGGCGGAGAACTTCGCTCCGGCGTCGATTGGCGTCCCGCAGGATCCAGACCGCGTCTTGCTGGTGCCGGATTCGGATTTCGGCAGCCACTACGAGTGGCCTCTGGAGCGCTGGGTGGACCTGGGAAAGACGATCGTGGAAAGCGGCAAGCTGGTGCGCGTGGGAATCGCCGGGGCGCACGGGCAGAAGCTGGCGGCCGCTCTGGAGGGGTCTGATAGCGTCCGCCTGGAGCTGCCGGCCTTGGAGGAATTGTCCGCGCATGGCCTGTGCATCGCGGCGGAAGGCAGCGTGCCGCATCTGGCCGCGCATGTGGGTACGATGTGTCTCGTACTTTTCGGGCCCGGTGAACCGGAGTGGATGAGGCCGCTGGGCCGGCAACACGGAATCGCGAGAAGGAAAGTGGAGTGTTCGCCTTGCTTCGCGAACAAGTGCGTGATGGACCTGCGTTGCCAGAAGGAGCTGGAGGTAACCGAGGTCCTGAGAGTGCTGGAGGGGATGGGAAAGTAGGAAAAGGCTTATCCACACCGCTACACCGCATTCCTCACTTTAGCACGTAGTCGAGCAGGAGGCTCTGGACGTGGAGGTAGAACTGCGAGCGGAACCATGCGGAACGCTTTCCAGGAGTCATTTCTCCGGGTTCTTCACGGGAAAAACCATAGCGCTCTTCCAAGGCAAGCCGTGCCTGATTCAGGCCGCCGTACCAAGGCTCCGAATCATCCCGGGTGATAAACACCTCGCCGGGGCCCTCTCCATCTCCAGCGTGGGCAATCGCAGCTTCGATAACATCGAGCTGGGAGTTGAATTCCTCGCGGAGTTCAGGAATCACGAATTCCTCCCAATCATCCATGCTGTCGTCTCCTGCCATCTTGGAGGAGACGCGGTCGGCGAGGTCAAGTCCCCCACCGCGGGCGTCGTATGAGATGCAGCGTAGCACCATCCAATCGAGCGCGTTCTCGACGTCGATGCGGAGACCGCCTTGCAAGGTAGGCGCCACCTTCATTCGGTCTTCTCCATCGAGGTCTTCAGCTGATGGGCCTGGAGCTGCTGGGTATAGAACTCCGCCTTCTCCCGCTCTCCCGTCCAGACAACCGAGCGCCCGCGCTTGTGGACTTCCATCATCAGTACCGAAGCCCGGTTCTCCGGATAGCCGAAGATCTTCATGAGGACGAGGGTGACGTAGCCCATCAGGTTCACCGGGTCATCATGGACGATGACGTTCCATGGAACGTCCAGCGAGACGTCTTCAACGGTCTGGGTGAGGGTATCGGACATGATCAAACTTCCACGGGTTCTCCCGCGGGTGCGTCGATCCACTTGCCGTGTTCGCGGATCAGATCGATGAGGCGTTCCACCGCTTCGTCCTCGGGGATGTTAAACTTCACCGCCTGCTTGCCGACATAGAGATTGATCTTTCCCGGAGCGCCGCCGACGTAGCCGAAGTCGGCGTCCGCCATTTCGCCCGGGCCATTCACGATGCAGCCCATGACGGCGATGCGCACGCCCTTGAGGTGACCTGTCGAAGCGCGGATCTTCTGTGTGGTGCTCTGGAGATTGAAGAGCGTGCGGCCGCAGCTCGGGCAGGCAACGTAGTCGGTCTTGAAGATGCGGGTGCCCGCGGCCTGGAGGATATTGTAGGAAAGGCGCAGGGATTGGCCGGGAGCGGGCTCGCCATTGACGATCACCGCGTCCCCGATGCCATCACAGAGCAGGGAGCCGATGTGGCGGGCCGCGACGAGCAGCGTTTCCACAAAGTCACCGCTCTCCGTGGCAGGCTGAAGCGTGTCCTTCAGGAGAATCGGATGCCGTGCATCCAGGCGGAAGGCCAACATGCGGAAGGCGGAAATGACGTCGAGGCCGATGCCATCGGCGACAGTCACGAGCTGCGTCTCCGCGCCGTGATTCAGCGCGGAAAGAGCGGCTTCGTCGCGGGGATCGATGGCGACAACACCGGACTTCTCAAGGATGATCTCCGGCTTGAAATCGCCCATCTTCGCGATCTTGTGCGCGACGGCGTTCCATTTTTCCTGGGTGGTGAAAACGCGGACGGTTTTATCGCCGCCGAGCTCGTGGCCCATGATTTCCATCACATTCGTCTTACGGCGTTCGTAGGAGAAAGGATCGTAGGAAGGCACGAGGTCGTGCGGTTCCACCACGGAAGGCTTCGTCTGGAAGGGAGCGGCAAGCGCCTGGGCAACCGGAACTTCGAAAACAGGATCCTCCGTCAGGGAAACGCGGATCGTATCGCCGATGCCGTCGGCGAGCAGCGAGCCGATGCCGATGGCACTCTTGATCCGGCCATCCTCGCCATCGCCGGCTTCGGTCACGCCGAGGTGGATCGGGTAGTTCCAATCGGAACCTTCCTGCTCGAGACGCGCAACGAGCAGGCGATAGGCCTCGATCATGACCTTCGGGTTCGAAGCCTTCATCGAGAACACGAAATTGTGGTAATCCATTTCCCGCGCAATGCGGGCGAATTCCAAGGCGCTCTCCACCATGCCCAGCGGCGAATCGCCATAGCGGTTCATGATGCGGTCCGAAAGCGAGCCGTGGTTGGTGCCAATCCGCATGGCGCGGCCAAGCGACTTGCAGAGATCTACCAGGGGTGCGAATTCCTCCCGGATGCGCTCCAGTTCTTCGGCATACTGGTCATCGCTGTACTCGCGGACCTCGAACTTCTTCTTGTCCGCATAGTTTCCGGGATTCACGCGGACCTTCTCGACCCATTTGGCGGCCTCCAGCGCGGCATCGGGCTTGAAATGGATATCGGCGACCAAGGGGACCTGGCAGCCCGCGGCGCGAACTTCGCGGGCGATGTTTTCCAGGTTCGCGGCGTAGATCTTTGTCTGGGCGGTGATGCGGACAATCTCGCAGCCGGCTTCCGCAAGCTGGAGAACCTCCGCAACACAGGCGGGGGTATCCCGGGTGTCGGAGGTGATCATCGACTGCACGCGGATCGGATTTCCGCCTCCAATGCCGACATTTCCCACCATGACCTCACGGGTCAGGCGGCGGGAGTAGGCCAGAAGGTCGGGGCAGTATCGCAGCAGCGCGTGGTCGCTCATCCATCGGGAGATACACGATGTTCGCAAGCTCGGCAACGGCTGCGGGAGGGGGACCGTGCACAAGGACGGCCCGAGGCCAAAAGGACACCGAAGGACCCTTGATTATAAACGGGAAATGGCTATCAAACGCTCATGAGAGCTTCCTCCCTGCTCGTCTCTTTTCTTGCGATCCTGCCTCTCGGCGCTGCCGTCCCCTCCAGCTTGGGCAAACCGGGCACCGGCCTGGTGCTGCTGACGGATGATTCGAAATTGCTGATGTTGAGCGACAACGCCCCGACACTCATTTCCCCACCCATGCCGGTCACGGGCGTGACGGCGGGTGACTCGCTGCTGGCAATCGACATGCGCCCCCAGAATCAAGGGCTCTATGCGCTCGGCGTGAATACCGCCAGCGACACCGTGCGGCTTTATCATGTGTCCTCGACGACGGGCTTTGCTTCTCCGCTGGGCAGCCCCGCGATTCTGGCAACGCCGGGCGGCTCGACGATCCAGCTCGATTCGCTGCGCTTCGACATCGACCTCAATCCGCAAGCGGATCGGCTGCGGGTGGTGGCCAGCTCCGGGCTGAACTTCCGCATGAATCCGAACACGGGTGACTGCATCGACAGCGACGCCAATGCGAGCAACGGCATCACGCCTGACGGGTCCATCAACGGCCTGACCACTTCGGTGGATGGTGCGGCCTACACGAACAACGTGCCAAACACGGTCATCACGACGCTCTACACGCTCGATTCGGTCACAAACTCGCTTCATATCCAGAATCCGCCTAACAACGGCACCCAGACGACGGAGGTGAAAATAAAGGTGGGGGGCATTCTACATGATTTCTCCACCACCCATGGCTTCGACATCCCCGTGGGAGTGAATGCGCCGAGCATGAATACCGCAGCGAGCGGCGCGGCGTATGCCGTCTTGGAATCCGGCACGCGGCGGCTCTACCGCATCAACCTGAGCGACGGTGAGGCAACGCTTTTGACCGTGCCAGCAGGAGTGAACATCGTGAGCCTGGCGGTGCGCACCCAAATGCCTGCGGCCATCGCGTTGGATGCGGGGGGATTCCTCGTAAGGTTCCGCACCGACGCACCGGGCACTTTGACCACGCTTGCGACGGGCAGCCCGTCCTCAGGTGAAACCCTCGTAGGAATCGACTACCGCCCGGCGACCGGCCAGTTGTACGGGCTGGGGATCGATTCGGCCAACAACGACGGGACTTTGTACTTGGTCGATCCGCAAACCGGAGGACTGACGGCGATTGGAACCCCCGGCCAAATCGCCTTCACGAACGAAGCCGCGACGACAATTCCGCTTCCGCCTGCTTCCGACGGCTACGGCTTCGACTTTAATCCGCAGTTGGACCGGCTGCGGGTGACCAGCGGCGGTGCGGGCGGCCCCGGGATCAACTTCCGCGTGAATCCGAATACGGGAGCGCCCGTTGACGGTAATCTGGGCCTGGCCTCTCCGCCGGCTGGCACGAATCCGGATGGGGCGATCAATGGAGCGGCAAGCGGGGTGACTGGCTGCGCCTACGCAAATTCATACGGCTCGTTTCCAAGCACCCAGCCGACGAGCCTGTACACCTTGGACCCGGCAACGAACTCGCTTTACCTGCAAGTGCCGCCGAACTTGGGAACCCAGACTTCGGGCAAGCTGGTGAGGCGGAATGGGGCGACACTCGATTTCACGGCGGTATCAGGCTTCGACATCACAGCCGAGGGCGGAACAACCGCGGGTGATAATCTGCCCTCGAACGGTCATGGCTGGGCATCGCTGACAGTGGGAGGTACAAACTCGCTCTACCGGATCGACCTGAGAACCGGAGACGCCGTATCTGCCGGCGCGATCGGTGTTGGCACCGGAGTCTTGGTAGGACTGGCGGTAGCGGGCGAGGATGGTGCGGGCTTCGCACCGCTGACTTGGGCTTCCGTGGCGAGCTCCAGCTACCGGATCGAAACGTCCACGGATCTGACGAATTGGAAGCCCTATGGGATCGCCGTGATTGCGAACGGTGCCACGACAAGCGTGCCGGTGCCGTGGTATGGCGGCGAAAAGAAGAGATTCTGGCGCGTGGTTCTTCCCTGACGGATGGCGATTTGAAAGACGAGCCGTTTTTACCGGACGATGCCGCTTCCCGGCGGCGCTTTCCGGCGTAAGTTCCCACGCCCATGAAGAAGCGCTTCTTTTTCCTAGCCACCTGCCTGCTGAGCGCCCTGCGCGCGGAACCGCAGCCGGAAGCCAAGGCTCCTGCCGCGGTGGCGGCTGCCGAGGAAGCCCCGCAATTCATCCGGGTGGAGGAGAAGGAAGCCGCCACCGAGCTCCAGACCGCAGTGGTGAAATTCACGAAAGGTGATGCAAGTGTAGAGCTGGTGGGGGCGGTGCACATCGCGGACAAGAAGTACTACCAAGCGCTGAACAAGCGCTTCGAAGGATATGAGGCGGTACTCTACGAGGGCATCGGCGGGGGTCGCCCGGCTGAACCGGCCGCGGAGGAAGAGGAAAAGGCGGATGCAGCCGCTGCGGAGGACCAAGCTGCTCCAACCGCCATGGAGGAGCCGGAGAACGGCGAGAAGGCCCTCGATGAGCGCTTGGCGGATACCGAGGCTCACGCGGCAGGTGAGGACGCAGAAGACAACAAGCCAAAGGCGAATCTGGACGGACTCCATGGTGCCTATCTCTCCGGAGCAAAGTGGCTCGATCTCAGCTACCAGATGCTGGAGATCAACTACCTGAAGGACAACTTCGTCCACGCCGATGTGACTTTGGAAGAGTTCGCCGCGCTGCAAGCGCAGCGGAAGGAGAACCTGCTGAGCTTCATGGTGAAGACCGGTATCCAAGCGGCAAAGAAGAAGCCGGTGAAAGAGCCAAGCTCTCTCCGGATGCTCAGCTCGATCATCAAGGGCAACAAGAACGGCCTGAAGCGCGAGCTGGTGCACACGCTGGGGGCCGGGGATGATCAAGTTTCAGGATTGGCGGGAGAGAACGTGATCATCGGCGATCGCAACGCGAAATGTCTGGAGGTGCTCGACCGGGAAGTAGCCGCGGGAAAGAAGAACCTGTGCATCTTCTACGGAGCCGCGCACTTCCCGGACATGGAGAAGCGCTTGATCGCCGGAGGATGGACCAAGCAGGAGACCGGATGGGTGACTGCGTGGGAAATCGGCCGCTAGTGCCGGGATCGTTTGTTTTGCGGAGGCGAGGGTAAATGCGGGGCAGGGGACTGCTCCAAACTTGCTTGGGATTTCCCGATAAATAAGATCCCAGGGTCTCACCCCCTTTGTTCTCCCCCTATTTACAAACACGCTTTACCCCCGGGTAAATGCCGGTGGTGATTCATGCCTCCTCCCCGCAAGGGAGGGGGCTTATCTTTTGTAGTCCTTCACGGTGAAACCGGGCAGGGGAGAAGTGATCCAGACCATGTCTCCCTTGGTTCGATCCCGGTGGGGCAGGCCGCCTTCATCGCGAAGATCCGGCCCAATCGACCAAAGGTGGGGCGAACCATTCGGCAGGAGGCGATAGTGAAGCGCCTCGCGTGAGAAGGGATCCAAAGGGATGGCGGAAAGATAGTCCGGAACCAGGTCGCCCAAAGTAGCCGGGTGACTGCCATGCTTCAGGCGATAGCGCTCCAAGGCGATACCGGTGCGGACAAGGGCAATGCGGGCTTCAGCACGAAGAACAGCGGTGACCATGGAAGTCAGGACGCTCCAGCCTTTGGCATTCACATCGAGAGCGCGGTAGCTGCCGCCTTTGCTCGCAACGATCATCTCTTCATAGGAGGCCTTGGCCTTGGCAAAGCGGGCAAGGTCCTCAGGCTCGAAGCGGGTACGTGCGTTGCCATCCGGCAAAGTCACTTCGTTAAAGAGGTTACGCTGGCTCTCCACCATATTGGACATGGTCAATCCAAGCGGGCGTAACTCGCACTAGATGCCGAGAAGCCGGCCACGGATGATTTTTTGATCGGCTTCCCAGCCTTCAGTGAAGTTGACCCCCTGATGGTGCCGCTCCAAGGCACGGACATTCTCCGCCCAGATCTCGAGTAGGGCTGCTTCTCCGCGAAAAGCGGAGATCGCCGCGGCCTGATGATTTATACGACCCAAAACCGAGTCGAACGACGCGAGTTGGGCATCGGTCCAAGATGAGCGGACGATGCCTTCCCATATCATGTCACTGATTTTGCCTGAGAGGACCTCGGAGAGGATGAGAGCTACCAAAGTCGGCTTGGATGAGAGATAGAGCCTGTGGCAATCCAGCATCGCTTCGACATTGGCAGCGGCCCTGTCGCTGTTACCAAGGGCGAGGTGGAGATAGGCTTCGTCTGCGGCGAACTCAGCGACCGGACGGAGACGGTATTGTGACCGGACGATAATCTGAATCGCTTCGGCGCCGTTACCCAAAGGACCCTCAATGGGCCAAGCGGCGTGGGGAAGTTTCAGGGCGTCGCGCAGCTCGTCCAAGCGCTGTCTGGAGGGCTTGATAGCGGTAAGCAGACGGCTTGCGGCTTCCGATTCATCGGAGGGAGACGGCTTTAGCCATGTGCGGATATCCGCTTTGCGGGCGAGGGCGGACTCCCCTTTATCCGGACGCCGGGATAGGCCGCGAGGCCGCGGCTCGAGAGACTGGAGAGCCTGCACAAGGCTGCCAGATTCCTCCGCAAGCATGGCGGGATGAAGGAAGAAATTCTCCGCGGGGGATCCAGAGGACGAGAAGTGGATGTCGGCGTTCGTGACGTAGCCCTTCTCCTGTATCGATTCGAGGAAGCGGTCTACGGAGCGACGACCGAGCCATGCCGTGATCGGATAGGCAAGCAGGGCTAGCGCAAGTAGGGCAAACGGCGAGCACGCGAGGGCGATCTTCGTCCGGCGAGAACGGAGGATCTTCCAGACACGCGGAGGCAAGCGCATGGTGGGGATTGTAAGCAGGAGGCCCGGAGATGAAAACAAAAGCCCGCCGCGGCGAACCGGGCGGGCTTCTGGAAATGCTATGGAGCTTGGAGGCGCTTAGCGCGGGCGGCGCTTGAGCCTGAGCTGCACCATCGACTTGGCGATGACGGCCTGGAGGTGAGCCACCTCTTCGGCATCGTGATCGTGGCCGAACTTCGCGAGCTGCTCTTCCGCACGGCGGATGGCCTCTTCGGCCTTCGACTCGTCGATCTGCTCCTCGCCCATCGCCATGTCGGTAAGGACCTTGACGTTGTGCTGGGTAACTTCGGCGAAGCCGCCGCCGATCGCCAAGGTGATGGTCTGCCCGCTCTTTTCGTAGCGGAGTTCACCCGGCTGCAGGGCGGTCACCAGAGCGGCGTGGCCATCGAGGATGCCAAGCTCGCCATCAGCCCCGGGCAGGTAGACGTTGCCGACGGTGTCGGAGAAGACCTTCTTTTCAGGGGTGACGATTTCGAGGTGGAGAGCCATGAGATTTGAGAGACCAGAGTCCGGAGACCGGAGGCATGAAGTTCGGGACCTTGTCCCTGGCTTCCAGCCTCCGGCTTCTTCGAAGGATTAGTCGCGGGAGACGCTGTCGATGCCGGCCTTCATGTAGAAGTTACCTTCCGGCACATCGTCCCACTTGCCGTCGAGGATCTCGGCGAAGCCCTTCACGGTGTCTTCGATCGAGCAGAGGGCGCCGGGCACGTTGGTGAAGATTTCCGCCACGTGGAACGGCTGGGTGAGGAAGCGCTGGATCTTACGAGCGCGGAACACGGTGAGCTTGTCCTCATCGGAAAGCTCGTCCATGCCGAGAATCGCGATGATGTCCTGGAGGTCCTTGTAGCGCTGGAGGACCAGCTGGACGCCACGGGCGACGCGGTAGTGTTCCTCGCCGACGACTTCCGGGGCGAGGGCCTTGGAAGTGGAAGCGAGCGGGTCCACGGCCGGGAAGAGCGCTTGCTCTGCGAGGCCACGCTCAAGCACCACGGTCGCGTCAAGGTGAGCGAAGGTGTTGGCAGGAGCCGGGTCGGTAAGGTCGTCCGCAGGCACGTAAACGGCCTGGATGGAAGTGATCGAACCCTTGTTGGTGGAGGTGATGCGCTCCTGGAGACCGGCCATTTCCTCGGAGAGGGTCGGCTGGTAACCCACGGCGGACGGGGTGCGGCCCAGAAGAGCGGACACCTCGGAACCTGCTTGGGAGAAGCGGAAGATGTTGTCGACGAAGAGGAGCACGTCCTGGTTCGCCTCATCGCGGAAGTGTTCCGCCATGGTGAGAGCGGAAAGGGCGACGCGGAGGCGGGCGCCTGGCGGCTCGTTCATCTGGCCGTAGCAAAGAGCCACCTTGGAGCCCTCCTTGGAGAGGATCGGGTTGCCCTTCTCGTCGAGAGCGACGTGGCCCTTGGCGTCCTTTTCGGTGGCGATAACGCCGGACTCGATCATTTCCCAGTAAAGGTCGTTACCTTCACGGGTGCGCTCACCCACGCCAGCGAACACGGAGAAACCACCGTGCGCCTTGGCGATGTTGTTGATGAGCTCCATGATCACCACGGTCTTGCCCACGCCTGCACCACCGAACATGCCACCCTTACCACCCTTCAGAAGGGGGCAGATAAGGTCGATGACCTTGATACCGGTCGGAAGGATTTCAGTCGTGGCGGACTGATCGACGAGAAGCGGAGCGGCACGGTGAATCGGGGAGCGATGCTCCGGATTCGCGAGCGGAACGTTTTCGTCCACAAGGTCGCCGGTCACGTTGAAGATACGGCCAAGAACCTGATTGCCCACCGGCACGGCGATCGGCTTGCCGGTGTCGTTGAGAAGCATGCCGCGCTTGAGACCATCGGAGGCGGACATAGCCACCGCGCGGATCCAGCCGTCGCCAAGGTGCTGCTGAACTTCGAGCACGAGCTTCGTGTCGACACCGTTCAGGTTGTAGGTGACTTCGAGGGCGTTGTAGATCCCCGGAAGCGCGGAGGCTTTCGAGAAGTCGGCGTCAACGACGGCGCCGATGACCTGGACGATGGTTCCTTGGTTGCTCATGGCAGCGGTGCTCAATTCAGTGTTCAGTTTTCAGGTCGAAATCAATGGGCGACGGCGAAGTCGGCAGCTTTCTCCGCCACGTCAAAGGCAGCGGAGCGACGAATCACGGGAAAATTATCGGCGATGCCCATCATGCCTTGCTTGCTGCTGCGCTCGACCTCGAGGGTCCCGAGCAGCTTGCCGGTGGTGTTGTCCACAAAGCGGGCGGTGCAGGAAAAGTGAGACTTGCCGGTTCCGAAGCCGACACCGATGCGCAAGGCACTGTTGCCCTGCTCAAGGTAGGTGACATCGCCCTCAATGCGGACGGCGCGGCCGGAATAAGAGCCGGAGGTCACTTGGGCGAACTTCTTGCCGTTCCTGAGTTCCTCCGAGAGCACGGAAGCGAACTCCTTCGACAGGGCCTCATCCGCGGAATTCGGCTCTTCTTCCTTGTAAGTGAAGCCTTTTACCACCGCCACCTGATAGGGAGCGGTGGGTGCCGATGCCTCGACGTAGTCCGTGCTCACGCCGCAGCTCGCGCAGAGGAGCGCGGCGGCGACAGGCAGGATTGCGAGGATAGGCTTCATCGTGAGAGGGAGGTGGAAGGGCGACGCGGAGATCACTCCATGGCCTTCATGGCCGTGGTGATTTCGAGAAGTTCCGCGGTGATGGCTGCCTGGCGCAGCTTGTTGTATTCGAGCGTGAGTTCCTTGATGAACTTCTTCGCGTTGTCGGTGGCGCCCTTCATGGCGACCATTCGCGCGGAGTGCTCGGAAGCACGGCTCTCGACCAGCATCTGATAGACCTGGAAGTTGATGTAGAGCGGAAGCAGAGTGTCGAGGACGTCCTTGCCGGAAGGCTCGAAGAGGTAGTCCTTCGAGAGAGCGGCGGCGTGATCGGTCTCTCCGACCTTCACGTCCTTGCCCATGCCTTCGTAGTCCTGCTTTTCGCCAAGCGAAGCGGTGGAGATCGGCAGCAGCTGCACGACCGTCGGCTCCTGGCGCATGACGTTGATGTAGTTCGCGAAGGCGACGCTCACCTTGCTGTAGCCGCCTTCAAGGAAGGCCTTGGTGAGGAACTTCGCGATCGGACGAGCTTCCGAGAACGGAACGGGGTCCCGCACTTCGAAGTCGGCCAGCATGTTGCGACCGGCTTTTCCAAGCTGGTTGCGAAGCTTGCGACCGACGGTGACAATGTCCGCATCCGGGGAGACGTCCGCACGGACCTTCTTGCCGAGGTTCGTGTTGAGCGCGCCGCAGAGGCCCTTGTCGGTGGAGATCACGAGCACCAGCTCCTTGCCGCCTTCGCGGGTCTGGAGCAGGGGATGCGCTTCCTCGCCAACGTTCTCCTTGAGGTTCACGAGGACCTGGTTGAGCAGGTCCGCGTAGTCACGGCCGGCCAGCGCCTGGTCCTGCGCCTTCTTCATCTTGGCGGCAGCGACAAGCTGCATCGCCCGCGTGATCTGGGCGGTGTTCTTGACCGACTTGATGCGCCGGCGGATGTCGCGAAGGTTGGCCATATCAGAAGAAAGCTAGGAGCAGGGAGCGTGGAGCAGGAAGAAGCGGGCGGAATTACTTCCAGGAAGCCTTGAAGTCGTTGAGCGCCTGCTTGACGGCGTCAACCGCGGCGGCGTCCTTCTTGAGATCCGGCTTTTCGTTGCGGATCTTGTCGAGGAGCTCGGTCTTGCGGGTCTCGAAGTATTCACCCATCGCGTTTTGGCAGCGCTTGATGTCGGAAACCTTCACGTCATCGAAGTAGCCGTTCTGCATGGCGAAGAGGAACACAGACTCCATCTCCATCGAGAAGGGGGAGTACTGGTTCTGCTTGAAGAGTTCGACGATGCGCTGGCCGCGCTCGAGCTTCTTCTTGGTGGACGCGTCGAGGTCCGAACCGAACTGGGCGAAGGCCTGAAGTTCGCGGAACTGGGCGAGGTCGAGCTTGGTGGTGCCGGCGACGGACTTGATGGTCTTGGTCTGGGCGGCGGAACCCACGCGGGACACCGAAAGACCCACCGAGATGGCGGGACGGATGCCTTGGTAGAAGAGGTCGGTTTCCAGGTAGATCTGGCCGTCCGTGATCGAGATCACGTTCGTCGGGATGTAAGCGGACACGTCACCGGCCTGCGTCTCGATGATCGGCAGGGCGGTAAGGGACCCACCACCGGCGGCGTCCGTCAGACGAGCGGAACGCTCAAGAAGGCGGGAGTGGAGGTAGAACACGTCACCCGGATACGCTTCGCGGCCGGAAGGACGCTTCAGGATCAGGGCCACCTGGCGGTAAGCCACAGCGTGCTTGGAAAGGTCATCGAACACGATGAGGCAGTCCTGGCCCTGGTCCATCATGTATTCGGCAATGGCGCAGCCGGCGTAAGGAGCGAGGTACTGCATCGCTGCGGCGTCCGAAGCGGTGGCCGAAACGATGGTGGTGTATTCCATGGCGCCGGAATCTTCCAGCGTCTTCTGGATACGGGCGACGTTCGACTGCTTCTGGCCGATGGCGACGTAGATGCAGTAAAGCGGCTTGTGGTTCTGCAGCTTGCCCTGCTCGGCCAGCTTGTTCTGCTTGGCCTGGGAAATGATGGTGTCGACAGCGATGGTCGTCTTGCCCGTGGAGCGGTCACCGATGATGAGCTCACGCTGGCCGCGGCCGACGGGGATCATGGCGTCGATGGACATGATGCCGGTCTGCACCGGAACGGACACCGACTTGCGCTTGATGATGCCGGGAGCGATCTTCTCCATCGGATAAGCAGCAGCGGCGGCGATTTCGCCCTTGCCGTCAATCGGAGCACCAAGGGCGTCCACCACGCGGCCGAACACATTGCGACCCACCGGGATGGAGAGGAGCTTGCCGGTCGTGGAGCACTCCATGCCTGCCACGATCTTGTCGTAGCTGCCCAGGAGCACGACACCCACTTCACCTTCTTCAAGGTTCATCGCGAGGCCGGTCACACCGCCGGGGAACGAGATCATCTCGTTCAGCATCACGTCCGAAAGACCTTCGACCTTGGCCACGCCGTCACCGACTTCGCGGACCACGCCGACATTCGACTTTTCGACGGAGGCCGTGACGTTGGCGATCTCCTTTTCGAGTTCCTGGAGGATGCTGCTCATGACGAGAGTTTGCTAGTGTTCAGTGTTCGGTTGCGGCGGAGGGCCAAATATCAAAAAGCTTGGGCGAGGCGGTCGAGGCGGCCCTTCACGGAGCCGTCGAAGACGTCGTTTCCGACGCGGATCTTGAGTCCCCCGAGGAGCTCGGGATTGACGCGGAAATCAAAGGTGAGATCGGCACCGTATTTCACGGCGAGGCCGGCGATGACGCGGTCGCGGGAGGCTTGGTCGAGTTCGGTGGCGCTCTCCACGGTCACGCGGCGGCGCTCGATCTCGAGACGAACGAGGCGCTTCAGGGCGAAGAGGATACCGCGGAAGCCACGGGGCTTCTCTTGGCCAATCCGGCGCACGGCAGATGCGAGCTTCGCCTCGTCAAGACGGCCGCCCGTCTGGCAGAGCCGGAAAATGCGGCGGGCGGTGGCGGTAGCGACCTTGGAGATTTTCATGACGATGACGAAGCAGCGGAAAGAATGATTAGCGCTCGACGCTGGCGAGGGCTTCCTGGCTCAGGCGGGTCTGGTCGTCGGAGGTGAGGACCTTGCCAGTGACTTGTGCGGTGGTGGCGGCGACGAGGCGGCCGAACTCCTGCTTGAGCTCTGCCTTGATCGCGGCGCGCTCGGCTTGGGCGGCGGCTTCGGCCTTGGCGAGGATCTGCTGGGCGGAGGCAATGGCTTCCTGGGCCTTCTGCTCGGAAAGGGCGGCAGCGCTGGTCTTCGCCTCGTTGATCAGGCGGGCAGCGTCTTCATTCGCCTTGGCAATGGCGGCAGCGGTGTTCGCCTCGGAATCGGCGAGCTGCTTCTGGATGCGAACGAGATTCGCTTCACCCTCGGCGATGCGGGAGCGGCGCTGTTCGAGCATCACTTGGATCGGGCCGAAGGCGAACTTCTTCAGCACGAAGATCACAAGGGCGAAATTGACCACCTGCGCGATGAAGAAAGGCCAGTTGAGACCGAAGGTCTTACTGATGTTTTCCAAGACGCCGGGATTCTCGGCAGCGGCGGCAAGCAAGGTGGTCATGGCAAGAAAGAGATAGTTGGGAAAAAGGGCTCCCGCCCGCGCCGGTTAAAGGCGACGCGGGCGAGGGCAGGGAATCAGAACGGCACAGCGAAGGCCGTCAGAATGAAGATACCTTCGATAAGAGCGGCGAGAATGATCGAGAGAACCAGGATCGGGGTCGCGGCACCCGGGTTGCGGCCGGTTGCTTCAGCGGCCTTGGAACCGAGGACACCGATACCGATGCCACCGCCGATTGCGGCCAGAGCCACGGCAAATGCTTTCGTGAACATGTTCGTTGATTGATGGATGTTGTGGTTTTCGGCGCCTCCCACGGTCTTTGCCATGGTCAAGACGCTGAAATCTTTAGTGGTGCCCTTCTTCGGCGTGATCGTGATCGTGGTCGCCGTGATCGCAGATGAGCTTGAGGAAAATGGCGCAGAGGAGCGTGAAGACGAGCGCCTGGACGAAGCCGACCAGAAGCTCCATGAAGTAGAAGGGAAGAGCCGGCAGGAAGGCGATGCTCTTGGGAACCAGAGCCATCAGGGACTCGAGGGTCTGCTCGCCGCCGTAGATGTTACCAAAGAGACGGAAGGTAAGAGCGACCGGGCGGATCATGATCGAGATCACTTCCAGCACGCCGACGAAGAGGAAGACAGGGACCATCACTGCCAGCATGGCACCAGCGAAGCTGCCCTTCGGAGCGAAGATGTGAGCGAAGAACTGCTTCACGCTGTTCTCGGTAAGCGCCCAGTAGAACCAGAGACCGGCGAAGCTAAAGGCCATGGCGGCGGTCATGTTGATGTCCGCATTCGCACCGCGCAGCCAAGGCGCGATCATGTGGCCGTGCTCGTCCTTCCAGCCAACGGTGCCAACACCCGGGATCAGACCCATGTAGTTGTTCACCAGGATGAAGAAGAAGACGGTGCCGAAGAACCAGAAGGTGCGGAGGGTCAAGTGCTTGCCCATCAGACCGCTAAGGAAATCGTAGAGCGACTCGACGGCCCACTCGGCGAAGTTCTGGAAGCCGGTCGGGATGAGGCTCATCTTCTTGGTCGCGGCGCGGCAGAAGAGGATGATGATACCCACTGCGAGCCAGACCATCAGGATCGAGTTCGAGATCGGCAGGCTGGAGTGAAGCGGGGTCGCATTGAGCGGCAGCGCGTGGTGACCACCCTCGGCAGCGTGGGCATCGGCACCTTCACCGTGAGCGGCAGCGGCATGGCCCGCATCGTGCTCTGCCTCATGCTGCTCGACCGCTGCTTCAGGAACTGCGGGAGCACCTTCGGCGGCGAATACCGGCATCGCACAGCAGAGCAGTGCGACCAAGATGGAGTAGATAGAGCGACGGGTCATTGCCGGGATGCACTTCGCGAAAGCGCGCGGGGGCTGTATCAAAGGGTTTTGTAACGGCGCAAGAGCTATTTGTGAAAAATTTCACAAGCTCTCTGAAACACTGGTTTCGTGCGGGTTACGCGTGCTTCAAAGTGCGCTTCGGTGAGAGTGCAGAATCAGCTCGGCCTTGCTTCCCGTAACGATTTCATCCCTACCCACCCCGCAGGCGGCCACAACCCGGAATCCCAACTCGAGAGACTGGGCAACCAGTTCCTCCGCCGGAAGGCATGGCCGGGCGGAGACTTCCTTCAATTCAAAGGAGAGGGGTCCGCAGCCATGGTAGGCGCGATAGATGACCTCGGTGCAGACCAGGCGGTCCGACTTACGGAAGTCGAAGGAGAAGTCGTAGGGCTTCCCGTGGTGATCCATGGCGCGGACGAGCGCGGCGGCCAACTGCCCGGGGTCGAGCGGCGGGCGGAGGATCACGAAGGCATCCACGGCCAAGGTCTCTTCCGCGGGACGGGCAAGCACGCCGTCCTTCTTGGCCTCGAGGAAACGGATCGGCCCGGCGGCCAGACGCTCAAGCGGGGGTGGCAAGGTTACCCCGCGTTTCACCCGCTGCTCGGGGCTGCCGAGATAGAGTGCGGCGTGGGGCCAGAAACCGGGGAGGAAAAGATTGCTCAGGGCGTCGTCATGCCGGGTCACGAAAATATCACCGGGACGGGCCAGCTCGAGAGCACGTTCCCGGAGTTCGGAAGACACCCTTTTTGGCGCGCCGCTCGCCTTCACCCCCGGCTGCCGGAGTTCGGCGATCGCACGGCCCGACCATTCGAAAATCCCGAACAGCGATTTTTTCCACGCCGAATGATGCCGGCGGCGGAACGAGAACCACCGGTAGGCGAAGCGGCGGCGGATGATTCCGGAGCGGAAGCCGCCGAGCCAATCCTCCTCTCTAACAAGCAATTGGGCGAGTCCGCCTAACAACGGGTCCCCTGCCAGCGATGCGATCTCGCTACGATGATCATAGTAGAAATCCGCTGCGGCGCTGAAACGGGTGATCCGCAGGGTATCGGTGGAAGCGCGGTAGATCGAGGTGAAGGTCTTGCGAGGAATGCCGCGCACGGGATCCGCCTCATCCAGCTTCTTCCGCAGCAGGCGCGAGGCCCCGGCCTGGCGGGCCAGCCCCTGCGAGCCGCGTACCAGCAGGCAGGCCGCGGCAAAGGCCGTAACAAAGGGCGCCAGGCGACCTTCCCACTCGCGGCCATGCTTGCCGCTCGCTTCTTCCATCAGGGCAAGCACCTCGAGCAACACGGCACGCACCCGCAAGTACTGTGCGTATCGTAGTTTAATGTCCTCGTCCTCGAGTGGATCGAAGTATCCGCGAGCTTCCGCGGCGGCGAGCATGCGCGCGCACCACTCCACTTCCGCAGCCAGCGATGCACCGAGCACCGTCTGCGCGGCCCGGCTTATCCGGAGGTCTTCGGGGTCCTGGTTCATGGGTCGCCGGAGGGATCTTTCCAACTACGAACGCTGCCGTAAAGCACGGCCGGCGGAAGGGGTCCGGAGGCCCGGAAAAGCCCGTGGTTCTAAGGATGAGAGCTGCTGGAGCGACTGTATTTTAGCTTGCCAAATAACGGTGCGAATCGCAATACCGTGCTCGCCATGAACAAAGCTGAACTCGTTGAAGCCATCCAGAAAGCACTCGGCAAGGACGCTACCAAGCGCGCCGCCGAGGACGCCCTTGCAGCCGTTCTTTCCTCCATCGAAAAGGGAGTGAAGAAGGACAAGAAGGTCCAGATCATCGGCTTCGGCACCTTCGAAGTGAAGAAGCGCGCCGCCCGTCAGGGTCGCAACCCGAAGACCGGCGAAGCGATGAAGATCGCGGCTTCCAAGTCCGTCGGCTTCAAGGCATCGTCCACGCTGAAGGCAGGTCTCTGATTCGCGCGGGTGCCTGATCCAATCCGGGGGAAGGCACCCACGGGATCCGAAAAGCCCAAAACTGACGACCCCGGCAGCTGCCGGGGTCGTTGTTTTCCATCACTCAACTTCCCGCCCAACTCCGCCCATGAAGCCCAGACTCAACCTCGCTGAAACCACCCTGCCGGATGGCTCGGTGCTCGGCCTGCATGAGCACGACGGCCGCAAGTACCTGCAGCACGACAACGTGCAGCTCTCCGGCCCCACGACCGCCGCCAGCGAGCGCGAGCTCGGGCGCGTCGCCTGCGCCCCGTTCCGTTCGGTGAAGCAGCCGAAGATCTGGGTCATCGGCCTGGGCTTGGGAGAAATTCTTAGCGGGGCGATGGAAACGCTGCCCCAGAAGAAGGGGACCTTCGTCATCGCCGAGCGCTGGATGGTGCTGCGCGAGTGGTATCGCAAGTTTCTGCCGGAGTCGCCCGCCCTCACCGATTCCCGCGCTGTAATCACGGAAGACACCGGGCCGACGATGTTCCATGAATACGACGGCGTGCTTCATGCCGTGCTGATGCATGCAGACACGGCGGCACACGGAGAAAGAGGGAAACCCATCTTTGAAGACCGCCGCTGGCTCGCCGCCGTGCACGGGGCATTGCAACCGGGCGGACTTTTGGGTATCGCATCCTCGCGGCCGGTTCCGAACATCGAGCGCAATCTCGCGCGCGCCGGTTTCGAAGTCGTCCGCCACGAGATCGATGCCACCCCGAACGCCCGGCGCCCGCGCCGGCATTTCATTTGGCTCGCCCGAAAAGGCAAATCGGATGATTGAGTCCGCTATAAAAAGTCCGCTCATGAAATACCTTCCCCTCCTCGTAGCCACCGTGGCTGCCGCCCCCGCGGCCGAAACGACGGTTGAAGCGAAGCCCTTCCGGATCGAGAAGAGCTTCTCCGCGACATTGCTTCCCGCCAAGCCGGTGCTGGTGGCCATCGAGCCGGAGGGCTGGGCGGACTACACCATCGAGGAGATCCTTCCCCATGGCACTGCCGTGAAGAAGGGCGACGTGCTGGTGAAATTCGATCGCGAGACGATCGACAAGAAGCTCGAGGATTCCCGCCGCGCGCTGAAGTCCCGCGAGCTCACCCTGGCGAGCCAGGAGCTGGCCTTCTCGAAGCTGGAGGAGGAAACGGCGATCAAGCTCGAAGCTGCACGCCGCGCGGACAAGATCGCTTCCGAAGAGCTGGCCTATTTCACAAAGACCGGCCGCAAGGTGCAGGAGGAAGACGTGCTCGACAATCTGGAGAGCAGCAAGCGCCGGCTGGAAGCAGCGCAGGAAGAGCTGAAGCAACTCCGCATGATGTATGATGCGGACGATCTCACGGAGCAGACGGAGGAGATCATCCTGAAACGCCAGGAGTACACGGTGAAGTCCTCCGAGCTGGCCCTGAAGCATGCCGAGCTTTCGACCAAGCGTTCCCTGGAAGTGGCGCTGCCGCGCCGTGCCGACTCACTCACCACGGACGCACAGAGCACCGCGATCGATCTGGTAAAGGCGGAAGCCAACCTGCCGCGGGATCTTGAAGTGGCACGCTTGAGCCTCGAAGCCGCACGGGTGGCCGCGGCGCGGGAGAAGGCGGATCTCGCCGACTTGGAAAAGGACATCGCGCTGATGGAGATCAAGGCTCCTGCCGATGGTATCTTCTACCACGGATCGCTCGACGAAGGCCGCTGGACACTCGGCGAACTTGCGAAAGCGCTGACGAAAGGTGGCAAAGTTCCCTTCATCAAGCCCTTCGCCTCCCTGGTGCCTACCAATGCGGATCTCGGCTTGGTAGCGCATGTGGATGAAGCGACGGCGCGGACCTTGGCAAAGGATCTCAAGGGCAATCTCACGGCATCCGGCCGCGAGGATGTGCCGCTGGTGGCCATGATCGGAAGCGTCGCGACCGTGCCTGCAGCGGATGGCCGCTATCGCGTGGATCTTGCCAACGCCGCCAACGGTGCGGATGCGACGAAGCCGAAGTGGCCCGCGGATCTGAACCTGGCGGCGGGGATGAATTTCGAGTGCCGCTTCGTGGTGCACCAGAAAGACACCGCGATCACCGTGCCGGTGAAGGCGATCCAGCCTGCAGCGGATGGCACCTGGTCCGTCACCGTGAAGACGGCGGACGGCAAGGGAGAGCCGCGCAGCATCAGCCGCGGGCGAGTCTCCGGAGACAAGGTCGAGGTTCTGAGCGGCCTCGAGAGCGGCCAAGTGGTGATCGTCCCCGATTGATCAAAACCCGTGAAGCGGTCCTTCATCGCCATCCTTGCCTGTGTCGCCTCCGTGGCGGCCCAGGAGAAGCCGACGGAAGAGGTGAATGCCGCGAACATCGCGGCTTCGATCAAGCGGGGGGTCGATTTCCTGATCGCGGATCAAAACGAGAACGGATCCTGGGGCGGGCCTACGAGGACGAAGGGCCTCAACATTTACGCCCCGCTTCCGGGGGCCCACCATGCTTTCCGCGCCGGCGCCAGTGGCCTGGCCTTGTCGGGGCTGATCGACAGCGGCGACACGCGGCCGGAGACCCTCGCCGCGATCGAGAAGGGCGGGAAGTGGATGGAGACGGAACTCCCGAAGCTGAGGCGTGCCGACCAGACGACGACCTACAATGCCTGGGGCCATGCCTATGGCATGCGCGCGCTGACGCGCCTCTACAGGACGGCGAAGGACGAGGCATCGAAAGAGAAGTGGAAACATCTCGCCCAGGAGCAATCGGATCTGGCGAACCGCTACATGGACGTGAATGGCGGCTGGGGCTATCTCGATCTCTACGACGACATCACGACCCAGAAGCCCAGCGGGATCACGACCTCATTTACTACGGCTACCGTACTTCTCGCGATGCGCGAGGCCCGGGACGTCATGGGCATCAAGCTGGACGACAAGATCGTGAAGGCCTCGCTGGACAGCATCGAGCGCCAGCGCACGCCGGACTTCGCCTACGTTTACTCCCATAGCCACATCTACCGCCCGCGCGTGCCGATCAACCGGCCCGCAGGATCCCTGGCACGCAGCCAGGCTTGCAATGCGACGCTACGGGCCTTCGGCGAAGCCAAGGTGACCGACAAGGTCATCGATGAATGGGCGGACCGCTTCATCGAGCGTGAAGGCTTCTTGAGCATCGGCCGCAAGCGCCCGGTGCCGCACGAAACCCACTTCCAGATCTCAGGTTACTTCTATTACTATGGGATCTACTACTTCACGGAATCCGTGGAGTTCCTTCCCGCGGACCAGCAGCCGGAGCATGCGGAGAAGCTGGCGCAACTCATCCTGCACAGACAGGAGAAGGATGGATCCTGGTGGGACTATCCACTCTACGATTACCACCAGCCCTATGGCACCGGCTATGCCCTGATGGCGATGAGCTGGTGCCAGAAGAAGCTGAAGAACGGCTAAAGCGACAGGGGAGCGATGCTCCCCAGTCGAGCCGGGGCTTCTCGGTTGGCGGTGGGGAGCCCTGCTGCACCCGTGAGGCGCGCTCGCAATCCTGCGCTAATAATTCGCAAGGCGCAGTCAGCGGATTTGGGAATAGCCAGGTCAGCTTTTTCCCGTCCGCCGCCCCGTGAGTCCAGCGCACCTCCGTGTGGCTGGCTCCGGCCTTTGAGCTCAGCCGTCCCGCCTACTCGGATCGACCGGATCGCGAGGGAGTGTGATGGAAGCGAAGGAGGAACAGCGGACGGAATATCCCGAACCGCGCATCTCCCCGTTCATTCGGCGCAACTGACCCCAAGTCACCGACTTCGCCATCTATCCAAGACCCGCCGCATGAACGACCGCATACACACCGCGAATTCAAACCGCTCACCGGGCTCTTGCCGCGCCCGCCGGCCGTATCGGCTTCCCTCATTCCTACCGGCGCTTCTCGGAGCCGCCTCGTGCTTGAGCGCCGTGCATGGACAAGCAGCACCAGAGCAGGAGGCAAGTCCACAAGAGCTAGACACGCTGACCGTGACCGGCACGAAGGATCGAGATGCGAGGATCCTCGACTACCGCAATGAGAGCGCCGCCGTAGGTACTAAAACAGACACCCCGCTTCTCGAAACACCCCAATCCATCTCCGTCGTCACCGAAGACCAAATCGTCATGCGAAATGCCCAAGGTGTGGCAGAGGCGCTGCGCTACACCGCCGGCACCTCCACCGAAACCTACGGGCCGGATCCGCGGGGCTACGATTGGGTCACGATCCGCGGGTTTGACGCTTTCAATAGCCGCTATCTGGATGGCCTGCGCCTGCAGAACTACGAATTCCCCGAGATCTTCGGGCTCGAGCGGGTGGAAGTCATGAAGGGACCGAGCTCGGTGCTCTATGGCCAATCGACTGCAGGGGGCCTGATCAATGCGATCAGCAAGCGCCCGAAGGAGGTCGCATTCGGTGAGATCGGAACCGAGATCGGCACTCATGAATCCTACGAAGCGACCCTTGATTTCGGAGGACCTCTCAGCGCTGACGGCTCACTGCTCTACCGGTTCACCGGGCTCTTCAAGGACAACCAGAAGGACAGCACCGGTTTCTCGGTCGATGCACGGCGCTACTACATCGCGCCCGCCGTCACCTGGAACATCTCGCCGGATACCAAGATTGATTTCCTCGTCAGCTACTTCCACACGGATAGCACGCAAGTCCCGAGCTTTGCAGCGGCTCCTAATGGCGCGCCGACGGAAGTGAGGGCCTTCGGCTACGACCAGTGGGATTTCGAGAAGAACGACATCCTGCGTTTCAGCTACCAGTTGGAGCACACGTTCACTCCCGACCTGAGGTTCCGTCAGAATTTCAATGCCTCCAGCTACGACGTCAAAGACAAGTATGTGAACTCGCTGGGCTACTCGAGTGGCACGGTGATGGATCGATCCGCTTCCATCTGGAACAGCGATAGCCGCTCGATCGGACTGGATAACCAGCTCGAGCTCAAGATCGGTACCGACCGCATCGAGCAGACGCTGCTGTTCGGCTTCGACTACGCCTACGCGACTGCCGACACCCAGTACTACGAGGATCCGATTCCCGGGATCGACATTGCCAATCCCGACTACAGCCTTCCGATCCCGGTACCTACCACGCTTCTCTCCGACAGCTACCAGAGGTCCACTCAGTACGGCTTCTATGCCCAGGATCAGATCAAGCTGGACTCGAAATGGGTGGGTACCTTCAGCATCCGCCAGGACTGGGCGGAGACCGATCTGAAGGAGCGAACCACCGGAGGCACGCACGACAGGCAGAAGGATGAAGCTTTCACCGGCCGGGCCGGCATCACCTATCTCGCTGACAACGGTCTTGCTCCCTACGCCAGCTATTCGACTTCCTTCTATCCGAATTCCGGCACCGACTCGGCGGGCAACACCTTCGATCCGACCGAAGGGAAACAGTATGAAATCGGCCTCAAGTACGCTCCCAAGGACTTCCGCGGTGGTGCCACTCTCTCGGTCTTCGATCTCACGCAAGAGAACTCACTGACGACGGATCCGGCGAACACGGCCTTCAGCAAGGCGAATGGAGAGATCCAATCCCGGGGTATCGAGTTCGAGGGAAATCTGAGCATCACCGGCAATCTCGACTTCCTCGTGAACGCCAGCTATGCGGACGTGGAGATCATCAGCAGCGGAGATGGCGACCAAGGGAATACCCCGGCTCTCACGCCGGAGAAGACCGCTTCGGCATGGCTGAACTACAGCTTCCGGGATGGCAGCCTGGAGGGGCTGACCCTTGGCGCAGGCGTCCGCTATGTGGGTCCCAGCTACTCTTCAAACTACAACACCGCGAGGAACGAAGACTATACGGTGCTAGATTTGGCGGCCCGTTACGTGAAGGGCCCATGGGTCTACGCGCTCAACGTGAACAACGTCTTCGACACGGTGGAGTGGATTAACACCGACTATCAGTACAACAAGACCGCTGGCAATTCGGTGAACCTCTCAGTGGCTTACCACTGGTGATCTCATGACGAAGCAACTCTGGAAGCTTCATTCCTGGCTCGGGCTGATCGCCGGGCTGGGACTGATTGTCATCGGATTGAGCGGTAGCCTGCTGGTCTTCCGTGATGAGATCGATGGCTTGGTCGATGCGCGTATCATGCGGGTCGAGCCGACGCCGGAAGGCCGTCTTTCCAAAGACCGGCTGTATCAATCAGCACAGGCCGCGTGGCCGGGCTATCGAATCGTCGGCATCGGTTCGCGTCGTGATCCGGGCCTGGCCGAGCTCGTGTATCTGAAGAAGCCCGGTAGCCATGAATACCTCGGGGCGACTCTGAATCCCTTCACCGGTGCGGCGCTTAGCGGTCCGATGACGGAGCGTCAGACCTTCACCGGCTTGCTGTTGGAACTCCACTACACGTGGTTCGCCGATCATGTGGGCATGCTCATCACCGGAATCCTGGCGGTAGTACTATGCCTGCTGGGGCTAAGCGGCATTTGGCTTTATCGGGGATTCTGGAAGAACTTCTTCAGGTTAAGATGGAGAAGCAGCGCGCGGATCTTTTTCTCCGACCTGCACAAGATGGTCGGCATCAGCAGTGTCGCCTTCAATCTGGTTCTCGGCTTCACCGGGGCGTACTGGAACCTCACCCACGTCGCCGCCGATGGTTTGGGACATCACGAGGAAGATCCCGAGGCGGGAGCATCTGTCGCGATCGGCCCCGCCATTTCCTTCGATGCCCTGGAAGCGGCGGCAGCAGAGAGGATGCCGGGCTTCAAAGCCACATGGTTCTTCCTGCCGGATGCCGAGGAGAAAGAGATCTCACTTTGGGGGACGGTCCCGGGCTCCTGGTGGCTCAGCTCTCCCTCGGGCAGCTCCGCGCTCTTTGATCCGCAGTCCGGCTCTGTGGTTTCCGTTTCGGATATCCGCCTGGCAGGCACGTGGCAAAAGATCACGGACGCCTTCACGCCGGTTCATTTCGGAAACTTCGGGGGTGTTCCAGTGAAGATCCTTTGGTCCTTGTTGGCGCTCGCCCCCGGGATCCTTGCCGTGAGCGGATTCATGATTTGGTTCCGCCGCCGAAAGCCTCTGAGGAAAGCGTGATCACCGCATCGTGATCCGGAAGTCGCAGGGTTTCAGTTGCCTCCGCTGAATGAAATATCTTCACGCGGAGGCGCATCCGCTTCGGCGCTTCCCCAGTTTTTGTTAGGCTCGCTCCCCATCACGAATTCAAGGGTGCCACCGGCGGTGATGATCTCATGCGGAAGCCAGGTCTTGGTGAAAGGCTGGCCATTGAGCTTGGCGGACTGGATGTAGCGGTTCTCCGGGCTGTTTCCCCTCGCGCGGACCGTGAAGCTCTTGTCACCGGGAAAGCGGATAGTGGTTTCCTCGAAAAGGGGGCTGCCGATGAGATAGTAAGGCGTGCCGGGACAAAAAGGATAGAGGCCAGCGGCATTGAAAACGTACCATGCGGACATTTGACCCGTATCCTCGTCACCGACCATGCCATCCTTGTTGTAGAGCTCATCCATGACGCGCCGGATGGCATGCTGTGCTTTCCACGGTTGGCCGAGGTAGTTGTAGAAGTAGAGGACGTGATGGCAGGGCTCATTGACGTGCGCGTACTGGCCCATCTTTGAGAACTCCACCTCCCGCATTTCGTGGATGACGTGGCCGTAGCCTCCAACCACGGAGGTGGGAGGCATGGAGAGGAGTTTATCCAGCTTGGTCGCCGCGGCTTCGCGGCCGCCGAGGAGTCCGATCAAGCCATGCGGGTCATGCATCACCGACCAAGTCCACTGCCAGGCATTGCCCTCGACGTAGGGACCGCCCCACGCGAGTGGATCGAAGGGTTCCTGCCAGCTGCCATCAGCGAGCTTGCCGCGCATGAAGCCGGTCTTGGGATCCCAAACATTGCGATAGTTCAGGGCGCGCTGCCCGAAAAGTTTCGCGTCTTCCTTGTGCCCGAGGGCATCCGCCAAGCGGGAGACGCAGAAGTCATCGTAGGCATACTCGAGGGTGCAGGAGGTGGCGGCTTCCTTTCGCACGTCACTGGGGATATAGCCTTTCTCCATGTACTCCGGCAGATGATCGCGGCCGGCCCAACCCCATCCGTCATTCTCGGTGGCGTTCTTCCGCACGGCGGCATAGGCGTCCTTCGCATCGAAGGTCCGCAAGCCCTTCACCCACGCGTCCGCAAAGATCGAGTCGCCGTGGGAGCCGATCATGCAAGGACGGTTACCGGGGCTCGGCCAAGTCGGAAGACGGCCCCCTTCGCGATAAGCGTTGAGCCAGCCTTCAAGGATACTTGACCCGTGCTCCGGATAATAGAGGACGTAAAAGGGAAAGGCGGTGCGGAAGGTATCCCATAGCCCGCTATCCGTGTAGAGCAGCCCATCGAAGATCTTTCCATTCGAGAACGGGCTATAATGGCGAAGCTTTCCTCCTGCATCCGGCTCGTGAAACATGCGGGGGAACTGGAGCGAACGATAAAGCGCGGTGTAGAAAGTACTACGCTGATCGTTGTTCGCACCCTTGATCTCCACGCGCGCCAGTTCCTTGGCCCACGCATCCCGCGAATGCTTGCGAAGGCCTTCAAAATCCCAATCCGGGACCTCGCGACTCATGTTCAGCTCCGCCTGCTCGTAGCTGATGAACGAGGTGCCGATCTTCATGAGAACCGGCTTCGCACTCTTGGTCGACGCGAAGCGCACCGTCGCAGTGACCATCTTCTCCTTGCTCTTGGCCTCGACCACTTCGAACGGCTGATCAAACTCAGCCACGAAGTACATCGCGAAGTTTCCCGGTGCCCCGAAGGTGACATGCTTGGCCTTTCCGCGGATCTTGCGCTTGCTTGGATCGAAGGCGGCATCGACTTCACCCTCGTTGTCGAAGACCACCGCCGACTTGTCCGAATCCGGGAAGGTGAAGCGCATCAAGGAACAACGATCTGTGGGGACGATCTCCGCCGTCACCTGGTAGCGATCCAAGAAGATCGAGTAATGGTAGGCTCTCGCGGACTCCTTCGCGTGGGAGAAGTCGGAGGCTCGATCTTTCGGACTATCGAGGGTTTCGCCGACGAGGGGCATCACGAGGAAGTCCCCGTAGTCTCGAACCCAGATGCTCGGCTGGTGAGTGGCGCGGATTCCCTCGAAGCGCGTATGCTTCATCTGATAGAAGGGTGAAACGGAGCCATCCGTCTGCGGTGCCCAGGTCGTCATCCCGAAAGGAGCCACGATTGCCGGAACCGTATTGCCGCGGGAGAACTCGGCATCGCCATTTGTCCCGGAGAGCGGATTGATCGTATCCACCGGATCCAGTGTCTCTGCAGAAGACAGAAGCGGCAGCATCCAGGCCGCGAGGAACGCGGAGAGAAGGGAATAGGAATTCATCGGGCTCGCGGCGTCTGACCAAGCTCACTCCCCCCAAACGGGTTCCAAGCTTCAATCACGCGGCTTACGCGGGATCGGCACGAAGCTTGTCAGATAGAGACGAGATTCGCCTTGATCCGGCTTCTTAGGGTCCAATGCCCCACGCTTCGTTGAGACCTTTCCGCCAGCGCTCATGAGCACGGACTTCTACCGGCGATTTCGGGTCTTTCGCCCAGGACTGCTCAACGAGTTCGACCAGGTGCCGACGTTCTTCCCGAGGAACGAGTTCCCATGAGGAGTCCGGCTGATCTTGAAAGCGGGTTTGAAGGAGGACCTCCCGCAGAAAGTCCTCGCGGCGGCCCATTTCATCTGCGGCAGCAAGGGTACCGGCTCTGACCTTTCCATCGCTACCGATCACGGCACTACCCCAAAGGTCATCAAGGAAATCAGACGGCAAGCGGTCCAAGGCCTGTACGATCGATTTGAAATCGGGACTCGCGGGGTCATCGGGAAAGAAACTGGTGTTCTCGGCATCGTCCCTCAGGTGTTCGATGTCCAAGACTTCCGGGTGAGATGCGAGCCATTCCGCTGCTTCCGCCGGGGAACGTACCGACCATCTTCGCAGCAGATCGTTCGGAATCATGCGAGGCTGGGAATCCTGATCGATCAGAAATTCAAGCACCGTCTTGAAATCGAAATCGCTGCTGAACTCAACATTCCGAAGCCAAATGGAGCTCCGATCCGGGAGATCGGGCAGCTCATCCAGAATTTCCATCACCCTCGATGCCGACAACTTGGTGGCCTCCCCCAAGGCTCCTCCGTAAGCAGCTATGCCCCATTCCGAGTCCTCGTAGTTCGATCGCTCCGCTTTCCAGAGCTCGTAGGCTTTCCATGGGTCACGTTCCGAGTAACCCCAAAGCAAGAGATTGGTCAGCCGTTTCCTCTGCGCGGGATCTTCCTTCTCGATCGCGAGATCCCATGCCTTCCAACCCAAACGATCGATCAGCTCGAGAACAACGAGATTGGTATCCCTGCCACCGAGATTCTCATCGGCGAGCCACTGGAAAAGAGCATCGGTATTGCACTTCGACAAAGCACGGCGGACCGCGGTGGCCCTGCTTGCCGGATCCGTGTCCACGACGACTTCTTGGGAAGGTAGGACAGTCTGGCTTTCCGTTGGATTGGCGCCTCTTTGCGATTGAGGGGCCTGGGAAGCAAGAGCTTCCCGATCGCGCGATTTACTACCGACGATTCCAACCGCAATCGATGCGAGGCAAGTGAGAGCGAAAGCTGTTCGATGGAGGCACATGTTCACCGGCCGGAAGAGTTCACTTTCTCTTTCTCAAGCTCCGGATAGAGCGAGAAGAGCATGATGGAGCGATCGCTCGAGCTGGCACGAAGCTCCTTTGAAAATGCACTCATTTCCTCCGGAGGCAGTGCTGCCAAAGCACTCCTGACCTGGAGACGAACGGCGGGATCATCGATACCCGCTTCAAGAATCTCTCGGGCCCGCATTTCCGAGGCCTCATCGTTCTGACCCGGCCAGTCCTTCCAATGAGCCAATGCTTCGGTGGGATCCTTACGCGCCCAGTTCGAGAAAAAACCTCGAAGATGATTTCCATCTTTTTCAAGCGCGGCAGCCGAGCCGCTTTGAATCCACGGAGTGATGTCCAGATCGGCAGGGAAATCGAAGGATCCAATGTCGCCAAAAGGATCCGAAGAATTGTACTGGAAGAGCTCCCAAGGAAGCTTCGCGCAGGCATCTGCGAGGGCCGCGCTTCCAAGCGAGGCCTGGTACTGCAAAAGCCGTAGCAAGGTTTCGTTGCTGCAAGGCTCCTTGGTCTTGCTGGTGAGTACCTGTTGGAGGGCTGACGCGGGATCAGCTTCAGCCCAACCGGACATGACAGAGGCTTTTAGATCGGGATCTTCCTTCAAAATCCACTCGAGGGCTTCGCTTTTCAAGCGCTTGCCCAGTTCATTCGCGAAGCGATGGCGCTTGATGTCCTGATATTCCTCAGCGTCCCAATCATCCAGTTCGCTTGCATGGACGGAAGCTCGCTTTGCTTGGAGCAAGGCTTCCTTGAGCTTGGCGATATCCCATGTGTTCTCTTGGGCGATTTCCTCCTCAAGCGATCGCTGGTGCGCTTGATCGAGTTCATCTAAAACGCGCTTCACATCGGAGAAGCGGGCCTCTTCCCGTACTCCGAGGCTTTTTGTCGCTGTTGTCGAAGATGGTCGAGGGCCGCCCTGCGACGTCGCGAAGTAGGCCGCAACACCGAGCAGGGGAGGAATGACCCACAGCCATCTTTTCATTCTTTGAATTCAGACTGCGGGATTGGAGGGCCTATTCAATGTGATTGGTCAGTCCGAGCGCGTTTTCCGCTCCGAGATCCAGAGAAAAAGCCCGAAGACGAGATAGGCGAGCGATGCCAGCGCCAGCGAAGTGATGATCCATCGAAACCCGAGGGCGCGGACCATAAGCCAGCCCTCGAAACGCGAGGCAAAGGACCACGCGATGGGGAAGGCCACCGCGACGCCAAGCAGGCCTCCCAGCGCTAGCTCGCGATGCCGCGATGTCCAATGCCATCGACCCAGAACACGGCGCCTGGCGATATAAACGCCCAATAAGATCAGCATCCCCGCCACCGAACCGAGGTGCTGCAGGACGTGGAACAAAGGACAGGGCTCGTGGAGCAAGGAGAAGCGCTGGACGAACCAACCGCTGGCATGGGTAAAGGCGTCCAAGAAATTATGCGACCAGATGCCCAACAGCAACGAGACCGTAACCTGTCTCCAAGCCGGGGAGGGTGGTGCCGTTCTCAGGAAGCCCGTGACCCAACTTCGCTCTGGATCCGGAAGCGGCGCCGCAAGAATCCTGCCACCAGTCCTCATCGCCAGCCAGATGAGCCAACCGAGCGGGAGGGCAATCTGCAGGCTACCCCTGAAGCTGTGAGCCTGACTCGCGAGATCGAAGCGGTGGAAGTAGTAGCCGAGATCCGGCACCATGCTGCCGATGACCAAGCCCAGCGGATCGAGCCTCCGGTAGCGGAGAAGCGGAAGTACCACGGCGGCGTGACTGACCGTAAATGGCATGGCGGGGGAATTTCAGACGCCATGATGAAGGGCCAGCGAAGCGGTGATGAAATCGGACCTCCCTTTCGCATGTTAGCCGATTGTGAACAGTTCGGGAATTCAGCGTGGGCATTGTTTGCGGGACGGGGCTGGGAAGGAGCTTGCGGGTACTTCCGCCGTGGTTTTCCACAGACTTTTCCACCCGTGGAATGCCTGTAGTGAAGCGGTGGAACGGCGATTTCTGAGGGTTGTTCACATCCCTAAGACGAAGAGTTTCCTTAGCTTTAAAAAGATCTCTTATTAGAGCCTGTGAGTAAACAAGCGACCGGGAAGGGAAGAGACACCGGGGAATGATCCATCGAATCGAGCGAGGAAAGGGATTCATGGGGAGGGCCATCAGGAGCGAGGGAGCATAAGAAAGGCGTGCCACCTTGAGAGTGGCACGCCTTTGAGATAGGGAGCTTCCTGAGCGCCTCAGATCAGCATCAGGGCGGGCTGCTCGATGAGCTTCTTCACTTCGGCCAGGAAGGCCGCAGCGACCGCACCATCGACGACGCGGTGGTCGCAGCTGACGCCAAGGTTCATGCGGAGGCCAGGAACGATCTGGCCGTTCTTGACGACGGGCTTCTCAATGGCGGCACCGACGGAAAGAATGACGGCCTGCGGCGGATTGACGATCGCGTCGAAGCTTTCAATGCCCCAGGCACCGAGGTTCGAGACGGTGATGGTGCCGCCGTCGAATTCGCTGGGCTTCAGCTTCTTCTCCTTGGCGCGGCCAGCCATGTCTTTCACTTCCTTCGAGATCTGGAGGACGGACTTGGTCTCGGCCTGCTGGATGACCGGGGTGACAAGGCCATCTTCCACGGCGATGGCGACTGCCAGACCGACGTGCTTGAAGCTGACGATGTGATCGCCGGCGAAGGAGGCATTCACTGCCGGGACCGCGACGGTGGCATTGATGACGGCCTTCAGGACGAAGTCGTTCACGGAATACTTGTTGCCGTGGGTCTGCTCGGCCTGGGCGTTGATCTGCTTGCGCAGTGCCATGAGCGGGGCGGCATCCGCTTCCACGTGGAGGTAGAAGTGCGGGATGGTCTGCTTCGAGGTGAGCAGGCGGGAGGCGATGACCTTCCGCATGGAGGAAAGTTCGATGCGGCTGTCACCCTCCTTGGCGGTTGGCATGATGGCGGCAGCGGCGGGAGCCGGAGTGGCAGCGGCGGCGGGAGCAGTTCCACGGGCCTTGGCAGCGGCGGCGAGGCCTGCAGCAGCAGAGGCTTCCGAGGACTTGCCGGCAGGCTTGGAGCCCTTGGCAGCTTCCACGTCGGCGCGGACGATGCGGCCGGCGGGACCGGTGCCCGCTACAGAGGAAAGGTCGACACCGAGTTCACCGGCGACCTTGCGGGCGAGCGGCGATGCTTTCAGGCGGGAACCGTCGGCGGACGCGACCGGGGCTGGGGTAGCGGCCGAAGTAGCTGCGGCAGCGGGAGCGGCTTCGGCCTTTGGAGCTTCGGCGGCAGGGGCACTGCTGGCAGCGGGCGCAGGAGCGGCACCGGCGTCATCACCATCGAGGACGGCAAGGGTGGCGCCAATGGCAGCCTTCTCGCCTTCCTGGATCAGGATTTCCGTGATGGTACCTTCGTCGAAAGCTTCCATTTCCATGGTGGCTTTGTCGGTTTCGACTTCGGCGAGGATGTCACCGATCTCGACCGAATCGCCGACTTTCTTGTGCCACTTGATAAGGGTGCCCTCGGTCATGGTGTCCGAGAGCTTCGGCATTTCGATTTGAATGGCCATGGATCTGTAGAAAAGGGAGTGAGGCGCGGGGAGATTGGGGAATCGGAAAGGCTTTTCCAGTCTTTTCCCCTCCCATCAACCCTTGTTGACGCGGATGATTTTTCCTTTCTCGACGGCGAAGTTCAGGCGGTCCGGACGATAATCCATCGTCACGGGCCGTGGTTTGCCGTCTTCCTCGACCACGCGCCACTTGATCTCAGCCTTGTCGGCGCGGCTGGAGCCTTCCTCCAGGCTCATTCCGACGTAGGAATTCGCATCGGAGGGATCGGCGGGAGTGGTCGGTTTTTCCGCGGAGGGAGGACTTTTGTCCGGCGTGGCTTCCGTGGATTGCTGCTGCTGGCAGGAAATCACGGCCAGCGAGGCGGCGGCGAGCAGGATGGTTTTCATCGCTAGCATGCTTGGGGCGGGAGTCCCGAGGCCGCAAGGGAGAAATTGAATGAGAGATGCCAGAGGGGTAGTCCGGCAGTTCCCGGGGGAAAAGAAAACGGGGACCTTGCGGGCCCCCGTTTCCGGCTTTGAAATGTGTGGCGATGCGTCTCGATTACTCAATGACGATCGGCTTCATGGTCGGGATCAGGCCGAGGTTCGGGCTGCCGCTGCCACCTTGGACGGTAGCCATTTTGCGGGCAGCTTCGCTGTTGGAGCCGCAGCAGCCTTCTTCGAGGCAGTAGAGGCGCACGCAGCTCGGGCACTTGATGCGGACCTTCTTGGTCACGGTCTTGTAGCGCGGGACCTTGGTCTCCTTGACCTCGGTCAGGCCGCTCTTGGAATCGACCACCACTTCTTCGCGAACGATGTCGTAGCCGCAGAGTTTGCGCTGGTAGGTTTCCTCCGTGTAACCGGCGGCGATGCTCTTCAGGCCGAACATCGAGCAGCAGGACGACAGACCCATCGAGAGGGCCACAAGTGGCAGGATCAGGAGCAGGTTTTTCATAGCAGTGGTATTAGAAGAGGCAGCAGCAGGAGGTGGCAGCAAGGCACAGACCTGCCAGCCCGGCGAGGGCAAGAAGTTTGGTCATGATGCAAACATGCTAGAATAGGCGTTGTCCGTGGCAACGAAAAAGCCTTCGGAATCAGCGCAAAGACAGGACTTTTTCGACAATCCGGCGAGGATTGGGAAGCTGCTCGTCTTCGACATACGGGGAGTATATCGCAGGTGCATCCATTGTGGTCACGCGCTTGATTGGCGCGTCGAGGTAATCAAAGACCTCGTCTTGAATCAGGTGGGAAACCATGGCGGAGACACCGCCGAAGCCCTTCGATTCATCCACGAGCACCACGCGGTTGGTCTTCTTGACCGTCTTCAGAATGGCTTCGACGTCGAGCGGGCGGATCGAGCGGAGGTCGAGGACGTCTGCTTCGATGCCGTGTTCCTGCTTGAGAGTTTCGGCAGCTTCAAGGGCGTGGATGATCGAGCGGCCGTGGCCGATGATCGAGACGTCCTTGCCCTCGCGCTTGAGATCGGCCAAGCCGAGCGGGATCACGAAGTCACCATCGGCCGGATCCGGCACCTCGCCGGTCATGCCGTAGAGGCGGGTGTTCTCCATGACGTAGACAGGGTCATTGTCGCGGATAGCAGCCTTGATCAGGCCTTTGGCATCGGCCGGGGTGGCTGGAGAGACAACTTTCAGGCCGGGGAATGCGGCGAAGAGACCTTCCGGGATGTGGGAGTGGGTGGCGCCGACGTTGGTGCCGCCGTTGGCCGGGCCGCGCATCACGATCGGGCAGTTGATCAGGCCGCCGGACATGTAGCGAACGCAGGCGGCGTTGTTGACCAGTTGGTCGAAGGCGACGGAGTGGAAGGACCAGAACATGAGCTCCATCACGGGACGGACGCCAAGCATGGAAGCGCCGATGCCCATGCCGATGAAGCCGGCTTCGGAAATCGGGGTATCGACGACGCGCTTGTCGCCCCACTTTTCCCAGAGGCCTTGGGTCACCTTGTAGGCACCGTTGTACTGGGCGACTTCCTCGCCCATGATGACGACGTTCGGGTCGCGGGCGAGTTCCTCGTCGAGGCCTTCACGGAGAGCTTCGCGGTAGGTAAGCGTGCGGGACATGGAGAATGATGAGTGCAGGGAAATTGGAATGATCTACTAGAAGTACCGTAGTTCGGCTCAGTCGGTGAAGAAGTGGCGGCCGATCTTGGAGGCTTCGGTTTTGTTGTCGGTTTCCCAGTAAACGTCATCCATGACATCCTCGCGGGTCGGGGCGGGGGAAGACTCGGCGAACTTGGTGGCCGCGGCGGCTTCGGCCTTGGCTTCCTTGTCGATCGCGTCGAGCTGTTCGTCGGTGGCGACACCTTCGTCCACGAGGCGCTTCCGCCAGAGGCGGATGGGATCGAAGTTGGTCTTGTAGTTCTCGATCTCTTCTGGGGAGCGGTACTTCTTGGCATTCGCGTCGGCGACGCTATGGCCGTAGTAGCGATAGGTATTGATCTCGAGAATGGCGGGCTTGTGCTCCTTGCGGGCGCGCTCCATGGCGATGTGGGTCTTGGCACGGACCTCGTAGATATCGGAGCCATCGACGACATCCCACTCCATGTCGTAGCCTTCGGCACGCTGGGCGAGGCAACCGCGGTAGGAGGAAGAACGCTTCTGGGAAGTTCCCATCGAATAGCCGTTGTTCTCGATCACGTAGACCACCGGGAGTTCGAAGAGGGCGGCGATATTGAGGGATTCGTGGAAGGCACCCTGGTTCACCGCGCCATCGCCAAGATAGCAGAGGGCGGCACCTTCGCGGCCGAGATATTTGAGACCGTAGGCGAGGCCGAGACCGAGCGGGGTCTGACCGCCGACGATGCCGTGACCACCCCAGAAGTTCTTGTCCGGGGCGAAGAAGTGCATGGAACCACCCTTGCCCTTGGAACAGCCGGTCGCCTTGCCGAAGAGCTCGGCCATCAGGCTGTTCATGTCCATGCCGGACATGATCGCGTGGCCGTGGCAGCGGTAGGCGGTGATGTTGTGGTCGTTCTCTCCGCAGAGCGAGAGGGTGCCGGCCGCTACCGATTCCTGGCCGATGTAGAGATGGAGGAAGCCGCCGATCTTGCCAGCGTTGTAGTATTTCAGCGCTTCCTGCTCGAAGCGGCGAATACGGACCATCTTGCGGAACAGCTCGATCTTCTGCTCGGCGGTGAGTGCCTTGTTGACCGGAGAACCGGCAAAGTCGAGGCGCGGAGTGTCGGCGGTAGCGATGGACATGGACGGGGCGGAGATAGGGTCAGATATGGGTGGCGAGCAAGAACTTATCGGGTATGCGCAAGTGACGGTGCGGACTTCTCCGCCGGACTCCAGGAGCGGCGTGCAAGCAGGAACAGAGCCGTGAAGAGGAGATTCGCGGCTGCGAGATTCCGCAGGAAGATCCAAGTCGGAAGGACGTCGGTCGGCCGGCCGCTCCAGAGTGCCTGCCAGAGACCTTCACCGGACTTCGCGTAAGTCGGATCGGCAAGCCAGACGGCGGTGTTCGTGACGAGGTGGAAGAAGAGTGCGGCGACGAGTCCGCCCACGAGCATCACGGCGGGGGAGGCGACTTTCCGGAGCGGCAGGGCCATGGCACCGGTGGCAAGCAAGGTGAGGAAGGCGACCGAGGTGCCGCCGCCGGGAGTGAAGGGGTTGTAGCCCTGTAGCAGGCTGGCGATCGGATTACTGATCAGCCAAGCGACGACGGGGAGGGCCCATGCCTTGGTGCCGCGCAGGAAAACGATGCTGCACAGGAAGAGCGCGGCGAGCGGCTGGAAGTTCGGAAGCTCCATCGGGAACATGGCACCGAGGGCGCGGAAGGCGACTAGCAGAACCAGCAGCACGAGGGCGGGAATCCAAGGGCGTTGCATGCCTTTCGATGCCTCAGGATGACCCCCCGTGCGAGCCGAAAATGCGCGTCACTGCAAGGATGGCGGGGCCTTGTCCTTGCAAGGACCGGAGTCTTCATAGTCTGCTAGGACCATGGACTGGGACGCGCTGATCGAGGCTGCATGGCAGGCCCGGGAGAAGGCCTATGCGCCCTACTCGAAGTTTGCGGTGGGAGCGGCGTTGGTGGCAGGTGGGAAGGTGATCACCGGTTGCAACGTCGAGAATCTGTCCTTCGGACTGACCATGTGCGCGGAACGCGTGGCCGTGGGGACCGCCGTGGCAGACGGCTTAAAGGAGATCGTGGCGGTGGCGGTGGTGGCGGATACGGAGCTTCCCGTCTCACCCTGCGGGGCCTGTCGGCAGGTGCTGGCGGAGTTCGGGGATCCTCTGGTCTGCCTCGCGAACCGGACGGAGCGACAAGTATTCCGCCTGTCTGAACTCTTGCCCAGAGCCTCCACCGGCATCTTGGATCGCCGCTTTTGAAGGCTTCTGCGATCCCGCCTGTTCCGCCTGTTATATCAGGATAAATAACAGGCGGGGAGGCACGCATCGGCATCGAGGTTCAAGATGGAACCGGGGTCGAAATGAGGATGAGGAGGCGGGGTTGGAAGCTCGAGTGCATCGCTTCCATGGAGCTTCTCATGGGACGAGGGATGCTTCTACTGGCAGAGGAGCAAGAAAGTGTCTCCTTGGATGGGCTTGGGAGCCTCCGGGCGCGTCTCGGGAGCTTCCCGGGATTGGAAAGTTCCACGTGGAACACCTGCGTCCTTCTCCTCTACCCGATCTTGTTCTTCCCCGGCAATAGGCTAGGGTCCGCGCCCCTAGCTCATGTTCCGCTATCCCAAGCGCTACGACGTCCTCGTCATCGGAGCCGGCCATGCCGGTGTGGAAGCTGCCCTTGCTGCCGCCCGTCTGGGCGCGCAGGTGGCGGTGCTGACCCAGAACCTGGACACCGTCGGCCAGATGTCTTGCAACCCGGCGATCGGTGGCTTGGCAAAGGGCCACATGGTGCGGGAGATCGATGCCTTGGGCGGGGCGATGGGCTTGAATACTGATGCCACCGGCATCCAGTTCCGCATGCTGAATGCGTCTAAGGGTCCCTCGGTCCGGGCCCCTCGCGCCCAGTGCGATAAGAAGGCTTACCAATTCCGGATGAAGTGGGTACTGGAATCCACTTCGGGTATCGACCTCCACCAAGGGAACGTGGCCGAGATCCTCGTCGAAAATGACCAAGTCACCGGGATCAGCACCTCCTTGGGCATGGTCATTGAGTCTTCAGCCATTGTCCTCTCCGCAGGCACCTTTATGCGGGGTCTGATGCACGTCGGTCTGAAGAACGAGAAGGGCGGCCGTATGGGGGATGCGACCTCCACTGTCTCCGATTCGCTCCGGAAGCTCGGGTTCCACGTGGAACGTTTCAAGACGGGGACTCCCTGCCGTCTCAACGGGCGATCCCTCGATTTGTCCGTCTGTGAGCGTCAGGACGGGGACACCCCTGCGCCGCTCTTCTCCTACCTTGCGGATACGCTGGAGCGGGGCAAGGACGACCTTTTTACCCTGAATCCTTGGGGTGATTCCGCGTTCCACGTGGAACAAATGCCCTGTTGGGTGACCTATACCAATCCGGCTACCCATGAGATCATCCGGGGGAATCTCGACAAGTCTCCCATGTATTGCGGGGTGATCGAGGGCGTGGGGCCCCGCTACTGCCCCTCGATCGAGGACAAGGTAGTCCGTTTCGCGGAGAAGGAGCGTCATCAGGTGTTCCTCGAGCCCGAAGGACGGCACACCCACGAGTATTACGTGAATGGCGTCTCCACCTCCTTGCCCTATGAGGTGCAGCTCGATTTTCTGCGGACCATCCCGGGCTTGGAGAAGTGTGAGATCCTGCGTCCGGGCTACGCGGTGGAGTATGACTACTGTCCGCCGACCCAGCTTCACCCGACCCTAGAGACCAAGCAGGTCTCCGGCCTCTATTTTGCCGGGCAGATCAATGGAACCTCGGGATACGAGGAGGCGGCGGGGCAGGGGCTGCTAGCCGGCGCAAATGCTGCGCTGAAGGTGGCCGGGAAGCCGGACTTCATCCTGCGTCGGGATCAAGCCTATCTCGGGGTGATGATCGATGATCTGGTCACCAAGGGCTGTATTGAGCCCTACCGGATGTTCACGTCGCGGGCGGAGTTCCGCCTGCTCCTCCGTCAGGACAACTGCGACCTCCGCCTCACGCCCCTTGCAGCGGAGGCCGGACTGGCCGGTGGAGAGCGGGCGCGCCGGGTCACGGAGAAGCAGACCCAGCTCGACAAAGCCATCCGCTGGTCCCGTCAGACCGTCCACGAGGGCGTAAAGATCGACCACTGGTTCCGCCGGGTAGAGAATACCCATGATCTCCTGCCCGAAGAGCTCCGCGAAAAGTTCCACGTGGAACTTTGGCCGCTGATCGAGACCGAGTTGAAGTATGAAGGCCATCTCCAGCGTCAGCAGGTGCAGGTGGAGCGGATGGCGCGGCATGAGAGCAAGCGCATCCCTGCGGACCTCGATTACAGCCAGATCCGTGGTCTGAAGAAGGAGGCTCAGGTGAACTTCGGGAGGGTTCGTCCCGCGACCTTGGGTCAAGCGGGACGGATCTCTGGGATCACTCCTGCGGACGTTGCCGTGCTCGCGGTGTGGATGGAGCGCGGGGAGCGGAGCAAGGCGGTGGCGGAGGAATGAGGATGAATCACGGAATTCACGGAAGGAAGACCGTGTAGCGGTCGCGGTGGGTATTCTGGTTGGGATTACTTGGTTTGGTATTCTTGCTGTTCGTTTGGCTGGCTGTGCCCCGGACCGTCGGAAACACTAAATGGAGAGGTTCCAATAAGATCCCTCGTTCTGGCGCACGGTCCTGGTTGCGTCTTTTTCAGCTATCTTCGCTTGGAAAGGACCCCTCCCGGATGGAAGCAGGAGACCAGACTTTATCTTGGAACCTTGGAACCTGAGGAGCCTATTACGGTCTTTCACCGAGCGACCGAACTTAGGAGAGAGAAGCGAGGCTTCACCCTATTCATCGCATATTGGTTCCTGATCCTCCTCTATCTGCCGTTTTGGCTTGGGGGCGGTAGTATGGAGCCACGGAGCGGGCAAAAGGGGCGAGATCGGGAAGGCGTGATGAGTAGCCTAGGTGGAAGCCCAAGCCTTGGTGCCGCTCCAAGATCTTCTGGGATGGCCTCTGGGATTTGTATCCTTGATCGCTCTCTAGATCGATCGACACCCTCGCACTGGAGCGCGAGCTCAACTGCCAATGGCAGGTGGGAGCGGGTGTCCGAGGTCTGGGATTCCATACGGATCCGCATGATGGATGGAGAGACCGAAGGGCTGCATGCTTCCGGTCAATGGAAGCCTTGGAGAGGGAGCTCTTGCCTCCATCTCACCGGAGATGATAGGGGAGAGGGAAGCCGCTTTCGCCCGATATGAGACCTGCGCTCGCCACCCTTTACCTCCTCCTTGTCTTGGCCCCCTCCGCCGTCCACAGCGAAGACCGCTCTAAGGTGCATTCACCGCGGATGAATGAAGAGAAGCCTTGGGAAGACGATCCCTCGGATCGTTATTTCGAAGGTTGGTTGCGGTACAAAGAAGCCGAGAGGCTAAAGGAAACGAAGCCCGAGGAGGCTAGGGAAGGGTACAGCACTGCACTCGAGCTCTTCAAAGAGATTCAGGCGAGATGGCCGGAGTGGAAGAAAGACATGGTGAAGAACCGGATCGCCACCACCGAAGAGACCTTGAAGTTGCTTGAGAAAGGAAAAGGAGAGTAATCCTCCATGGTCCTTCGTTCGACAGCGACGGCTTGCCGGGGAGAGAGCAGGCGATGGTGGCGCTCCCCGTGGTTCTGGTTCGGCTGGCCGGGTCTCATCGGCTTGCTCTGGGGCTGGCTCGCCTTCACCAATGACGACTACGAGGTGTCTTGGGTGACGGGGAAGGGTAGAAGCTTCCAGGCGGGAGGAGGTGACGGGGAGTTCTACGTCCTGCAGAGAAAGCTACTCGGGGATGAGAGGGAAGGAACCGACGAAGGCTTGAATTGGCGTTGGTTGCCGGATCGTTGGGAGGGGGAAGGATGTGTTTTCATGCGGAAGCCCTATGCGCTCTTCTTCGGCGAAGAGCAGGCGGGTCACACGAGGGAATTTGCCATTGCCGCCTGGGCGGCGGTTCTGCTGTATCTGATGGCTTGGGGTGGGCTGGTGGTATGGCGCAGTCGTCGGGAAGCATCGAAGTCGCTGAAGGAGGGAAAAGGGGAGTGAGACGCGCTGCTACATTTTCGGCGGACCCGCCGCGGGTCGCGGTGCCCTGCCGGCTACCACTCAAGCGCCGACAAGGCGGAGCCAAGTACGAAGGTTATAGTAATTCGTCACCCGCGTGATCTTGCCATCCGCGATTTCGAAGAAGGCTCCGACGCGCAGGTAGTATTCCTGGCCGGTGGCTTCGGGCAGGCCCTCGTCGGTGGAGACGTACTTGCCGCGGATGTAGAACTCGGCGGCGGCGCGTTCTCCGCCTTCGTGGCCGAAGATGACCAATTCCTCGACGCTTTCCTCGTAGCAGAGGTCCATGCGCTGCAAGAAGGCCCGGAAGGTATCGCGACCGGTCTCGGCGTGGCCTTCGTTGATCTCATGGACCACGTTCTCGGCGAGCATGGCGAGCATGGCTTCGCGGTCACCGGAGTTGAAGGCGGCGTAGTAGCTTTCGATGAGGGATTTCATGGGATGATGGAATGTTGCGTCCGGCGCATGCGCGTGAATGAAACCGGAATCAGGTGGCAGGCTTGAAGTGATCCCAGCCGCCTTGGAGTTTCATGCCCTTGCCGGGCTCCGTGAGGCGGCCGACCACCGTAAGGGGCAGCTTGGGGAAGCTTTGCTTCCATGCGTCCGCAGCGGCCTCCCAGCGCTTTCCGGGAATCGTCAGGAGCAATTCGTAGTCCTCGCCATCGCCGAGCGCTTGCTCGCGGGTGCAGCCCTTGTTGAGAGGGAGATCACCGCTGCACTCGAAGCCGCAGCGGCTGGCGGCCGCGAGGCGGGGCAGGTCCTTCGCAAGACCATCGGAGAGATCCATCATTGCCGTCGGTCGCAGATGCTCCACCAGCCAGGCTGCCTCTTCGAGACGCGGGGTGAAGGTGAGATGTTTGCCCCGGATCGAGCCGCCGAGACGTCCGGTCACGACCACGAGATCGCCCGGCTTCCCACCGGAGCGCAGCACCAGCTTCTTTCGCTCCACGCTGCCTTCTCCCGCCACGGAGATCACCGCCCCTGCTTGCGGCAGGCTGGACGTTTCGCCGCCAGCCAGCAGGCCGCCATGCTTCGCCAGACACTTGCGGATCCCGCGATAAAGCCGGTCCATCCAGACGACTTCCCGATCCGGATCCACGGCCACGGTCACCAGCAGATGCTCTGGCTTGCCGCCCATCGCGGCGAAGTCGCTGAGCACGCGTGCCACGGCTTTCCAGCCCACTTTCTCCGCGTCTTCATCCGGCAGGAAATGAATGCCCTCAATGATGGCATCGGTCTTCAGCAGGCGCAGCGGACCGCGTCCGGGATCCACCACCGCGCAGTCATCGCCGGGTCCCACGCTGAGCGAGCCGCCGCCGGGAAAGTCTTTCAAGATGCGCGCGATGAGCGCGTCCTCACCAAGATCGCACAGACGCTTTTTCATTTCATGAGCCGGGTGGCGGGGCGTCGATGATGCCGTATTTCACCAAGAGCTGCAGGGTCACGGTGGCGAGATTGAAGAGGAAGTGAACGGAGATGGTCGCCCAGATCGAGCCCGTGAGCTCATAGATCAGGCAGAGCAGCATCGCCAAGATGAAGAGCGGCAGGAGTGCCATCGCGTTGGCATGTGCAGCCGCGAAGACGAGGGAGGAAAAGATCATGGCGCCATAGGCCCCGCAGAAGCGTTTGGCAGCGGGATAAAGGTAGCCGCGAAAGACCACTTCCTCGGTGAGTGGCGCGATGATCACCGCCGCGACGCCCATCAGGATGATGATCGCGGGATCCTTTGCCTCCTGGAGCAGCTTGACCGCTTCCTGCTGCATCGACTCGATGCCGAGAGTCTGCTCCAGCCAGACATTGAAGCCGCTGAGATGCATGGCCAGCAGCACTCCCCAGACGAAAAAGACGGTTACCGGCGCGATGGCAATCGCGAGCCACCACTGCTTCCAACGCAGGCCCAGCCACTCCGATTGCTTGATGCGGCGCACCACGAAGGCACAGGTCATTCCCATCAGCAGGAGCTGGAAGAACATCGAGGCGATCAGCACCTCGGGCTTGAACTTCTGTTCCAAGGGAACCTCTTGGCCACCACCACCGCCGGTGGTGAGCCCGCAGTAGATCAGGAAGACCATGCCGATGAACAGCAGGTCGAAGAGCCGGTAGTGTGCGATTGGGACGCGGAAGTACTTCTGCAAGCCCTTCGCCGTGGGATCGGGGACGAAGGGTGCGGGCTCAGGCGCAGCGGGGGCTGTCGCAGGGGACCAGGCGTAGGGGCTGAAGGGCTCTGACGTGGCTTGCGGGAGGGGAGGGGGAAGACTTGCCCCTTGGGCCGGGGCCGGGAAAGCCGCTGCGGCTTCGGGTTCCAGCAAGGGACTGGGGGAAGAGAAGCGCAGCGTCCCGGTCGCGTAGCGAACGGAGAAAAGGACCGCGAACAGGACTCCGGCGAGAATGAAGGTCCCGAGAATCACCCGGCTTTCAAGATCCGGCCCAGCGGATGCGGCGGATGCGATTTCGGAAACCGCGGTAACAAGGGCAGCTGCAAACATGAGGCGACAGGCGGACTTTGGGAGCGGGCCGGGCAGGGGGCCAGCGGGAAATGGGTCGGGATCTTTTTAATTAAGTGACGCTGAATATCGAGCAAGCTTGCGATTTTCTAAAAAATCTGGATCATCCTGCCCATCGAATCGCGAGCGGCCAAGGCAGGAAACCCCTATCGCCAGATCCTGCGACGGCACGTGCCGGAGCCGGTGCTGGCCCTGCTGATCTTCGTGATGGGGGTTTGGCTGTGGGACAATCATTTCGGAGCGGAGCAAGGCTACGAGGACGGGGCCTGCCGGATGGCGCTGGTGAAGATCGACCGCGATCTGCGCTTGGCGGAGGGCATGAAGAAGCTGCCTCCCATGGTGCGCTCCGCACTGCTGATCGACAGCGTTCCGAAGACGGTGGAAACGTCGATCCGGTCCTTGGCGGAGCTCGGGAAGGAAGGTGCCCTCGATCAGGAAGGAGCCTACGCGCTCGCGATTCTCGACGCGCTTCACAAAGGCCAGAATCCGACCCGCGGAGCCTTCAGCGATCTCGGTTTGCCCGGGCCGCCGGATCCCCGCGTCATCATCGAGCGTGTCTCGGAAGGACGCGATGCGTGGTGGGACCGTGAATACCTGATGTCCTTCGGTGAATTTGGCAGCAGCGAGATCGTGCTGAAAGCCAGCCCTGCGGAAGAAGACGGCAGGAACCACGAGCTTGCCCTGCGCGTGGTCGTCACCCGTGGGGCGGTGTGGCTCTTCGCGATCATCGGCGTCTTTTTCATCCCCCGTACCTTCCGCTCCTACGGCCAGGCCCTGCGCTCGCGTCAAAGGGGGTATGTTGGCCAGTGGCCGCTCACCGTGGGCCTGGGTGTCTTCTTCCTCGCTTACCTCGCCTCGGTGGGATTCGAGAATCTGATCAGCCAGATCCTCCGGGGACTGCCGATCGAAGGAGCCGAACCCATTTACCTGGAGCCACCCGTGCTCGCGATTTTGGATTCCGCAGCTCGTTTCCTGCCGGCCTTGGTGGCGCTCGGTTTTCTTTTCCGGCGCGGCCGGCATGCGACGGATCGCCTCGGGCTTACGAGTCGTCCGGATCTCTTTCTGGTGCTCGGGACCTTCTCGCTGCTGACCATTGCCGACCAAATCCTCAAGTACGGGTTGGCGGATGCGATGCCGCCCGATCCCACCGGGGGTCTTTCGGAAGCAGAGGCCGGTGGATGGGGACTCGTCCTCGCGGTGCTTTCGGCCTGCATTGCCGCACCTATTGCGGAGGAAATTCTGTATCGCGGGGTTTTGTTCCGCTCCTTGGCGAATTGGATGCGCGTGCCCGCCGCCACCTTGATCTCGGCGGCGGTCTTCTCGGTCGTGCATTACCAGTACGGAGCTTACGGCCTGATTTCCGTGGGCATCCTCGGTGCCACCTGTTCCCTGTGTTACGCCGCGTCAGGACGGCTTGCCACGGCGATCCTGCTGCACGTGCTGTACAATTTCGTGATCAAGGTGCCGGAGTGGATCGTCTATCATGCGCCGTTATGAATTGCATGCAGGGCTTCAACCCGCCAAATCCATTGGCGACCGCTTTTTCCAAGTAGATTTCCGATGAGTTCTTCGTTCGAAGCCCCGACGCTGGAAGCCCTCGCCGAGCTTTTGCCCGCGTATGAGTTCGACTCCTTCATTGCACAGGGAGGCATGGGCGCGGTGTACCTGGCCCGTCAGAAAGCGCTCGATCGCGATGTGGCGATCAAGATCCTGCCGCGCGAACTCGGGGACGATCCGGAATTCCGCAAGTCATTCGAAACCGAGGCCAAGGCGATGGCCCGCCTCAATCACCCGAACCTCATCGGGGTGTACGACTCCGGCGACTTGGATGGCATGCTCTACATCGTGATGGAGTATGTGAACGGGAAGTCCCTCTATCACTCCGCCTACAACCTTGCCGTCGATCCGCCCCAGGCGGCGGCGATCGTGAAGGGCATCTGCGATGGCCTCGCCCACGCGCACGAGAACGGCGTGATCCATCGCGATATCAAGCCGGCGAACATTCTGCTCACCCACAAGGCGGAACCCAAGATCGGCGACTTCGGCCTCGCGCGTCGTGCCGATGCGGATCATCCGGGCCTGATCATGGGCACGCCGGGCTACACCGCACCCGAGATCTACGATGATCCGGAGCATGCCAGCCAGAAAACGGATATCTATGCGGTGGGTGTGATTCTTTACGAACTCCTCACCGGCCATCGTCCGGAAGATGACGAGGAGTTGCCCGCGCCCTCCACGGTGGTGGGCTGCGACAAGAAGCTCGATAAGATCTGGGCCAGGGCGACTGCCCGCAATCCGCGGGAGCGCTACGATAGCGCCGAGCAAATGGCGATCGATCTCCAAGGCTGGGCGATCCCTGATCCGCCGACCCAGGCGCTACGGACCATGCAGCGGCCGCCGCGGGTGGCCGGGGCGCGTCCGGGAGCCGCCGTGCCCCAGCGTCGCGCGGCCCACGTGCCGGTCGTGCACAAGAAGAAGAAGAGCGATACCGATTGGGGTCTGCTCGTTCATATCCTTGTCGTGGCCGTGGTAGTTGGCGCGCTCTTCTACGGCTGGAAAGCCTACCAGAAGGCAAAGGCCGCGAAGGAAAAGCCAGCTCCGGAGAAGGTCGAGAAAGTCGAGCCGAAGGGTGCGACACCGGCTCCTCCGGCACCAGCGTCCGAGAAAAAGCCGGAAGCTCCGGCTCCGCTGCCGCCGCCCTTGCCGCCTTCGATCAATCCGCCGCCGACACGCTGAAACAGGTGGGCGCAGGGCCGAGCTGGCCCTGCTTGGAAAGCCTGCACCGGACGCGTGTCTTTCGGGCGATCGGGATTCAGCCTCTTCAGGAAGGCCGCGGAAAAGGCGGAATGTCAGTTGGCTGCCTTCTTCATCCGGGCTTCCAAGGCTTTCTGCCCCGAGCTTCTGACCTTCGGATCGCTGAATTGGCCGATCCATTGGCTAGCCGACTCGTACTCGCCGGAGTCCATGGCCATTCTGAAATAGCCGGAGGCCACGGCATCTCTCTTGGCAGGAGTCAGGGATGAAGAGTTGTGGTTATACCACGCTGCGGCCGCATCTGCATCAGCGATCAGCCATGCCTTTACCGCGTTACTTGCGTCCAGGATGCCCTGCTTTCCCTCACCTTTCAGTGCCGTGGACATGGCAGCTTCGGGGTTCTTCCGTACCAACTCCCCGAGGAGCTGGCTGCGGTAGATCTGGAGCTGATTCTTGGGGTCGCCTAGATCCTTGATCTGGTTCATGGCCTCCAATTTGTCGGCCGGCTCCATGAGATTTCCGTTCTTCATGATCTCCACCATGATGTCGGGGGTGAGGAGCTTGTTCTGGTAGGCAGACACGACGGTCTCCATCCTCTTTTTCTGGGCACTCAAGTCCGAGGTTCCCGCGTCGTAGAGATAAACCTGAAGGAGAGGGGATAGGGACCGGGCCATCCCGTTCTTCCACATCCCTTGTTCTTCCAAGGTTTTCGAGAATGCCCGGAACTCGGGGGAAGAAAGATAGCCCACGAGTTCTTCGGGGGCATGGCGCTTGCAGAGGCCGTCGAGTCCGGTGTTGATCTCCGCTGCGTTGTTCAAGTCCTTGAACTTCGCGAAAAGCTCTTGGTCAGAGAGAGGGGCGGCTTTGAAGAATGCTTCTAGCTGCCAGCTCCGGGCCTGTCCCAATCCTTGGTCGATCAATTTCCACGCTTCCTCGGGGTGCCCCGCTGCGCACAACTCGGCGATGATCTCGCTGGAAACCCGGGCCCGTTCCCTAATATCGATGATCAGTTTGGCATCTGCCAGCCGTTTGGCGGCTTCTTCCGGAGTCAGCGGTGGTTTCCGGAGATTCGGCCGCGGGCGCTTGGTGTCAGACCTCCCCGCCATTCCCTCGGTGGAGCCTCCCGTCGGCGCTCCCCCGGAGATTTGACTGGCGGTGCTGCCATGATCTCCCGTGGATGCCGGGGATTTCGTTCCAACATAAATCGCCCAGCCAGCGATGGTTGCAACAAGGACGAGGATCGAGCCCCGTTTGATGAATTTCGCAGTCATGGCAGGAAATGGCGGATGCTAATAAGAAGCCACCCGCGAAACCAAGTGAGGTTTCACGGGTGGCATGTCAATTCTGTAGCCTTGGTAAGAGCCTGCCTTTAGAACGACCAGAAGCCGCCAGTGGGGCAATTGGGGTTCAGGCAGCGATACCAGTGTCGACCCTGAGAGTCCATGGAAGTGGTTTCCTCGGAGTTCTCATGGGTGCAAAGTGGATCCTTCGGCGGTTCCGGGGGTTCCGGGGGTTCGGGCGGCTCCGGTGGGTTCGGCGGGGTGGTCGAAGGAGGCACAGTCGACGGTGGATCGTCGTCGCCGAAGATACTGTCCCACAAGTCGCTAATCGCATCGCCGATTTCATCGAGGATTTCGCTGGTAGGGACGTACGGGCTTTGTCCATGGACGCGCTGGGTTCCAATGCCGGCAGCGACCAAGGCTGCAACGGTCGCTCCGCCGCTGCGCCTGAGGAAGGAGCGGCGGGAAAGCGAAGACATGGGTTCCAAATCGCCAGTCGAGCTCGGAGAGCTGCCCTTTGGGTCAAAGGGCGGTGGCACCAAAAACGGATTCATGTTTCTATAGGAGGTTTCTTTTCGTGGGTTAGGAGATAACCAGTCAAACGCAGTTAGATGAGGCATGCGGAGACGGACAAGTAAAAACTCCAGACAAGTGCTCGGGTATGATTTCTGGCCTCTATCCTTTGGCTCCGGAAGTAAAGGCGGTTGGACGCCCCCTCGCTGCCTCTCAGCCGGTGAAATCAACGACCGTCTTCTGCACGCACGGGGAAGCCGGAACTTATCTGCGGCAGGACTGATAACAGGAGATTTTCCAAAGTGGGGCTGCCCAGAAGCGCTGGGTGCCGGGATGACCTGTTCGAAAAGGCCGGGGCCCGGGATCGCGAAGGCTTTCGCGCGCAAGTTATCCGTCGCGGAGATCCACGGACGCCGGGCTATCCAAGGGGTAATAGGGCAGCCATTGGGGCAAACCAACCCGGAGGATGAAAATCCCGGGCAAGCTTGTGAAACAAGCGGGCCTCGCGGGCGTATCTGCAGGTGGCAAATTTGACCCGCATCATGGTGAACATTCCCGCAGCTTTTTCGTCTGAGGGTACTGCGGTTCCTTCTCCGGCACGGAAAATGCACGCTTCTGCTTAATCTCTCCCAAGAAATCTTCGGACCCCGTGTCATCTGTGTGAAGATTTGATGAATGTGCGACTGAACTATTGCGTCGTGTCGTTATGAAATGAGGCCCGCGTTCCACTAGCCAATAGTGAGCGGGTTTGATACCTCGAAACGCCCTTCCCTTCCATGAGCGCCGACTCCTTCCAAGCTCCTTCTCTCGAACATCTTGCCGAGCTCCTGCCGGCCTATGATTTCGAGGCATTTATCGCCCAAGGCGGCATGGGTGCCGTGTACAAGGCGCGCCAGCGCAGCTTGGACCGGGATGTTGCGATCAAGATCTTGCCGCGCGAACTTGGTGCAGACCCCGAGTTCCGCCAGTCTTTCGAGACCGAGGCAAAGGCGATGGCCCGTCTCAACTACCCCAATCTTATCGGCGTCTATGACTTCGGGGATGTAGAGGGTATGCCCTATATCGTCATGGAATACGTGAACGGGAAGTCCCTGTTCCATTCCGCCTACAATACGGCGATCGAGCCGGTACAGGCGGTTACCATCGTGAAGGCGATTTCCGACGGTCTCGCGCACGCCCACGAAAACGGGGTGATCCACCGCGATATCAAGCCGGCGAATATTCTTCTCACCCCGAAGGCGGAGCCGAAGATCGGTGATTTCGGCTTGGCACGCCCGGCGGGCTCGGGTGGCTCCGGGATTCTCATGGGTACTCCGGGCTACGCGGCTCCGGAGATCATGCGCCACCCCGACCACGCGGATCGCCGTTCGGACCTCTTCGCACTCGGCGTCATCCTCTACGAACTTCTGATCGGGCGTTGCCCGCCCTACGAATATCAGCCGCCCGCTTCCACCGTGTCCGGATGCGATCCGGCATTGGACCGCATTTGCGAAAAAGCCATGCATCCGGTGGCGGATCTCCGCTACCAGAGCGCAGAGGCCTTTTCCGCGGCGCTGGACGAGTGGCTGCGAAAGGCGACCGGTGCTGCGGCCGCGGCTGCCACGCCTGCGCCTGCCGGACGCCGTGTCCGGCGTGTGGGTGCCATGATGGGTGGCGGTTCTTCATCGTATGAGCCCGCGGACAGTGGTTCCGGCGGCATGGTCAAGGGGCTGCTCCTGACGGCAGCTGCCGTCGTGATCGCCGCGGTGGGATGGAACAAGTATCAGGGCATGGAGACCCAGAAGGCCCAGCTGCAGGCCCAAGCCAATCAAGCCGCGCAGAACGCGCAGGCTTCGAAGCCTGTTGCCGATAAGCCGCAGGATTCCGCCTTGCCGGTGAAGCCGAAGGCCGAGCGCGAGAAGCCTGCGGAGTCTCCGCTGAAATCCCTCGAACGCCTGAAGTCGAATCTTGCCGCGGGCAAGCGTGGTGAAATGCCTTCCGGCAGCATCGCGATGAATGGCACCGACATTCTCGTTGTCCCCACGCCTATGTCATGGGCGGCGGCCACTGCCTTTGCCGAAGCACATGGCGGGCATCTCTTCGTGGTTACCGGGGACAAGGATCTCGACAAGCTCGCAGCGCTCGTGCCTGCCGGGGAATCGGGTGCCGATCCGGGTCTCTGGCTCGGCGTCGGCCGCGTGGGCAAGGACGGCTGGTCATCGATGAATGGCAGCGAATGGACTGCCACCTCGAAGCCCGTCGGCGCTGGCTCCTTTGCCGTCCTTGATGGCGAAGGCGTGGTGAAAGCCCGCGAAGCGGTGGACCGCTATCCCTTCATTATCCAGTGGGAGAAGGACGGATCGAATCCGGCGAGCGTGGCCGCGATGCTGCGCCGCACGGGTGAGAGCATCGCCGAGGGCAAGCCCGCCTTCCCGCCGGGGACGCTTTCCTATGAAGGACACCTGATCTATCTTGCCCCGATCGAAGCCAGCGCGAAGCAGGCGGAGGAATTTGCGGAGCAGGCCCACGGTCATCTCGTGATCCTCGATAACGAGGAGAAGAATGCCTGGCTTGATGACAAGCTGTCTTCCTTCAACTCGAAGGGCGCCTTTTGGATCGGGGCGAAGAAGGAAAACGACCAGTGGAAGTGGAACAAGGAGGTGCCGTGGGAGTTCACCCAGTGGGCGGATGAAACCCAGGTGGATGGCCTTGGCACCTACGTGAAGTTTTCTCCCGGCTCTGGCTGGATGACCGCCTATCGCGACGACTTTGCTCCGGGCTTCATCGTGGAGTGGACGGCTTCCGGAGCCAGTTCCAGTGGAGGTGATGCCGGTGCCCCGGAGGTGCCGCTGACCTTGCCTCCCGCGATCGTGGAACTTGAGGAGAAGGCGAAGAGCCTGCTCGCGAACCATGATAAGAAGCGCCAGGCCGATCTCGCGAAGAATGCGAAGGACTTTGCGTGGCAGATCGACACGTGGTTCGGCGACCTCAGCAAAAACGAGCAATCCACTTGGAAAGAGCACGTCGGAAAGCTGAAGGAGCGTGCCCAGAGCGGCCGTGTGCCGGAGAAGGTCACGGGCATCCGTCTCTCCGAGCGCATGGCGAAGATCGTCGAGTATTGCTCGCAAAAGCAGGCGACCATCGATGCTGCCTTCAAGGCGGAGGCAAAGAAGATCCGCGATGCCTACGTTACCCGGGTGAATGACGCGATGAGCAAGGCCGCCAACGAGGAGGAGAAGCGCTCGCTGGAATCCCGTATCAAGCTTTCGGCCGATCTCGACCAGTGGCTGAAGGGCGTCGGAAATGCCGAGAGCGGCGTGGTTTCACGCGACACGCTGGCAATCACCGATCCGGTCGTGGGCCGCTGGAAGTGGATCCACGATGAGGTCATCGATGTCCGTGCCGATGGCACCGTAACCAATGAGATAAACAGCATGAAGGGCACTTGGTCCCTTGATAAGGGCAAGTATGTCTTCACTTGGGACGGTGGAAACTGGGTCGACACCCTGATGCTTTCTCCGGATGGGGAGGCGCTTACGGGCAAGAACCAGAACGGCGATACGATCTCGGGTGATCGCATGGCCGCAAAGAAACCGGCCGGAAGCAGTAATCCCTTTGGAACGCCGACCATGGAATCGGCCAATGTCGACCCGATCGTTGGTCCTTGGAAATGGGGTGGTGGTCCGCGTGCGACCTATACCTTCAACGAGGACGGCACAGTCCGCGTCGGTAGCGGCCGGGGAACTTGGAAGTGCGTCTCGAAGGCTGGAAGCAAGCGGGAGTATCGCGTGACCTGGGGTTCCCAAGGAATCGTGGATACCGTGGTGATCCAAGATAAGAAGCCGGACTACTTCGAAGGCACGAATAGCAACGGCCTGAAGATCTGGGCGGACCGCATTGCTCAGTAAGGACGATTCTTGAGGAAGTCCGCGACTTGCTCGAAGAATGGCGACAACACGGCACGCGCCTCCGGGCTCGTGCCGCATTCGTCCATGGAGGCTTCCATCAGCTCCACCCAGCGCTTGGCGTGCATGGTACCGATTGCGAAGGGATGGCGCATGCGCAGCCGCGGGTGGCCGCGGTCCTCGATGTAGTCCGTGTGGCCGAGGAAGCGGAACTGGAAGAATTCCCGTAGCCGCTTCTCGGCACCTTCCCAGTCATCGGGCGGGTACAGCGGGCCGATCAGGTCATCGGTTTTCATCCGCCGGTAAAAGGCGGCCACCATTGCGGCCAGACCTTCCGCGCCCACTTCGCGGGCCACGATTTCTTCCATCGATTCCACGCCCGGGTGATCGCACCGGACGGGCCCTTTGCCAAAGGAAATTGGCGAGACGATGCGGGCATACCCGGGACCGCAAGCCACCGGGCTCGCCTGAGTGGTCGGGCACCCAGGTGGAACGAGTTGAGAAAGTTCCTGTTCCTTAAAAGCTTCACCCGGCGAGCACCCGTATCCTAGCCTCCATGATGCACTTCCGGGCTCTCCTCGCACTTTCCCTCATCACCGCTCTTCACGGCGACCCGGTCACCCTGAACACTCCGCGCGAGTTTCCCTCCATCGATTCTCGGGAAGAGTGGCAGTCCCGCGCCAAGGACATCCGCGAGCAGATCCTCGTGAGCTGCGGCCTCTGGCCCTTGCCGGACAAGGTGGCGCTGGGCGCCAAAATCTTTGGCAAGATCGAGCGCGATGGCTATTCGGTGGAGAAGGTCTACTTCAAGACCTACCCCGGCTTCTACCTCGCCGGAAACCTGTATCGCCCGCTTGGCAAGGGCTCCGGCCCGTTCCCCGCGATCCTCAATCCCCACGGTCACTGGGACAATGGCCGCCTTGCGGACGAAGAAGCGGGCAGCATTCCCGCGCGCTGCATCAGCTTCGCCCGCCAAGGCATGATCGCCTTTTCTTACGACATGGTGGGCTACAATGACACCCGCTTCGCCGGGGACCCCGACGTCCACCGGAAGTACGGCACTTCTCGTACCGACGAGCTCTGGGGCATCAATGCGATGGGCCTGCAACTGTGGAATAGCATCCGCGCCCTCGATTTCCTTGAGAGCCTTCCCGATGTCGATCGGAAGAAGCTGGCCTGCACCGGCGAATCCGGTGGCGGGACGCAGACTTTCGTCTTGGGCGCGGTTGACGATCGCCTCGCCGCCCAGGTGCCCGTGGTGATGGTGAGCCACAGCATGCAGGGCGGCTGCAATTGCGAGAACGCACCCGGTCTGCGTGTCGACTACTCGAACATGGAAATCGCCGCTGCCGCCGCACCACGGCCGCAGCTCATCGTCGGAGCCACCGGGGATTGGACGAAGACCACGATGGAGAAGGAAGGTCCCGCGATCGCAAGCATCTACAAGCTCCTGAACGCGGAGGATCGCTTCAAGTACGTTCGCTTCGACTTCGGCCACAACTACAACAAGACCAGTCGCGAAGCCGTTTACGATTGGCTCGGCCACCGTTTGTTAGAAAATCCCGATCTCTCCTCGCTCAAAGAGCAGCCCTATCAAAAAGAAGCTGACGTGGATCTCCGCGTCTTCCCTGATGGCAAGCTGCCGGATGATGCGCTGACGATGGAAGAATTCATTGCCGCGAGGAAGGCAGAGCGTAGCGCGACATGGCAGAAGCTCCTCCCGCAAGACAAAGAAAGCTTGGTGCGATTCAAGGAATTCATGGCGCCAGCATGGCAGCATATTGTGCAGACCGACTGGCGTCCGGGAACGGGCTTTGCGAGCACCATCAGCGCTTCCGTGAAACCGGGAAATGAGAAGCCCAAGGAAGCACTCGTCGTCGAGCTTGGCGGCGAGGCCGGCTCTCCCGCGAAGAACCATGAAGCCCTTACATTCCTTCGCCTTCCTTGGACGGAGGAGCCTGACCGCGATGAGACCTCCGGCTTCTACACGAGTTATAACAGGACGGCTCTGCAGCAAGCGAGTGACCGGTTGATTTCCGCAGTGATAAACGCCCGGCGCACCCGCTTGGCAGGGCGTGTGATCCTGCTTGGTAGCGGATCTACTGCCATCTCCTCCCTCATGGCCGCACCTGTCGCCGATGCCGTCGCGATCGACTGCAATGGCCTCGATCCCTCGGCTGACGAGACGCTTCTCAAGCCCGGCCTCTTTGCGCCCGGTCTCCGTAACATCGGGACCTACCAAGGCGCCGCCATGTTTGCCGCCCCGAACCGGCTCCTCCTTTACAACACCCAAGGCAAGTTCCCCACCGCCGACATTGAGGCTGCCTATCGTGCTGCCGGTGCCAGCGATAAGCTCGAGATAATCCCCGGCCCGAAGACCCGCGAAGAAATTTTGGCGTGGGCGGCGAGGCCTTAGGATTCGGGTTCACACGATCCCCATGCGGTGGGCGCGCTTCTTCAGGGCTGTTTTCCACGGGGAAACTGGAAGCGGACAATCGACCCATTCAACCGGCCACCTCATTTTCCACGCGAAAAACGGAATCGTGGATGGGTGAGAATGGAATCCGCATAGTGCTGACTCACAGCGAATTGTGCGCAGGAAATTTCCTACGGAGTTCACGCATCCTCCGCAAACTCCGCTGGCGGAATCGGCCTTCCTGCCTACTCTCCCGCCGTGCCCGCGAAAAAGTCGTCGCCCCCTTCGCTTCCGCCCGTCCCTGGCTCCCAAGTCATCCGCATCCGCGGAGCCCGCCAGCATAACCTGAAGGGGCTGGATCTCGATATTCCGCTCGGCCAACTCACCGTCGTCACCGGTCCCTCCGGTTCCGGGAAATCGTCGCTCGCCTTCCACACCCTCTACGCCGAAGGCCAGCGCCGCTACGTCGAGACCTTCTCGCCCTACGTCCGCCAGTTCTTCGACCGCATGGACAAGCCGGTCGTCGATCACATCGATGGCATCCCGCCCGCCATCGCGATCGAGCAGAAGAACAATATCCGCACCACCCGCTCCACGGTCGGCACGCTCACGGAGATCAATGATTACCTGAAGCTCCTCTATGGACGCTCCGCCCGTGGCTATGATCCGGATACGGGTGAGGAAATCCGCCCGGATTCCGCGGACTCCACCGCCGCTTGGGCATTCGCCAATCTAACAGGCTATCAGGTGATGGTGACCTTTCCCGTCGCCATTCCCGCGGACACGAAAAGTGCGGAGCTATTCCCCTTCCTCAATCAGCAGGGTTATCTTCGCGTCCTCATCGGCGATGAGATCTACCGCACCGATGAGCCTGCTGGTGAGAAGATCAGCGACCTGAAGAAAGAGGTCTCTGTCATTCAGGACCGCCTTCCTGTCACCGAGGAAAACCGCCCGCGCCTTCTCGAGGCGCTCGAGCATGCCTTCACTCTGGGTAAGGGCCATGTCGCGCTCGTCTTCACTGCGAAGTCGAAGGCCAAGGGCGCGAAGTTCGAAGCTCGTCTTTTCTCGTCCACTTGGACGAACCCCGCCACCGGCAACTCTCTTCGTCCGCCGTCGCCCGCGCTCTTCTCCTTCAACAATCCGCTCGGGGCTTGCCCCAAGTGCCGCGGTTTCGGCCGGGTCATCGGACTCGATCTCGACAAATCCATTCCTGATCCCTCGCTGAGCATCAAGCAAGGCGTCATCAAGCCCTTCCAAGGCGAGCGCGGCGAGGAGTGCCAGCGCGACCTGTTGCGCTGTGCCAAAGAGCGCGGCCTCAGCGTCAACACCCCGTGGGAAGACCTCGAAGAAGAAGAGCGCGAGTGGGTCTACTATGGAGACCATAGTACTAAGGGAACTACCGGCGGGTCCACCGTCGATATGGAAGCGCTGGAAGAGCGCTGGCGCAATGGCGAATGGTATGGGGTGAAGGGCTTCTTCGATTGGATGGAGACGAAGGCCTACAAGATGCACGTCCGCATCTTCCTCAGCCGCTATCGTTCCTACACCACCTGCTCCACCTGCCGTGGCAAGCGCCTGCAGCCGGAAGCCCTCTGTTACAAGATCGATGGCAAGACCCTTCCCGACCTTTGGCTTTTGCCGATCTCAGACCTCCGCGAGTGGTTCAATGTCCACGAAGCCTCGGTCACCGATCCGGATCCCTCGCTGAAGCTGATCCTCACCGAGATCACCTCCCGCCTCCGCTATCTGAATGAAGTCGGCCTCGGCTATCTCACGCTCGACCGGCCCGCCCGCACGCTCAGTGGCGGTGAGATCGAGCGCGTGAACCTCACCACTTGCCTCGGTGCTTCCCTCACCAACACGCTCTTCGTTCTCGATGAGCCGACCGTCGGACTTCACGCCCGCGACATCCATCGCCTTGTCGGCGTTATGGAAGGCCTGCGAGATAAGGGAAATACCCTCGTCGTTGTGGAACATGAAGAAGCCGTGATGCGCGCGGCGGACCAGCTCCTCGACATCGGTCCCGCTGCCGGGCAGCACGGTGGCCAACTCATCTTCCAGGGCCCTGTCTCCCATGGCAGGGCGCTCCGCTCCGCCGCGCCGAAGGGTAAGGCTGCGAAGACTCAGCAGGCCGGCACCTTGCCCTGGCTTTCCGGGGAACGCTTCATCCCCGTCCCGGAAAAGCGTCGCAAGCCTGGCAGCAAGAAGATCGAGATCCGCGGTGCCAGCCGCCACAATCTCAAGAAGCTCGATCTCGATCTGCCGCTTGGCCTCTTCGTCTGCCTCACCGGCGTTTCCGGTTCCGGGAAATCCACGCTCTCGCACGATGTCATTTACGCGAACATCGCGCGCAAGCTGCGCAAGGAGGACTCCGAGCTCGATCCCGCCCCGATCAAAGATCTACGGGGAACGCAGTACTTGGGAGACGTCTTGCTCGTCGACCAGTCGCCTCTAGCCCGGACCCCGCGCTCCACGCCCGCCGTGCTCGTCGGGGCTTTCGATCCCATCCGCCAGCTTTTCGCCCAGACCGATGATGCCAAGTCCCGCGGACTGAATACCGGCTTCTTCTCGTTCAACTCCGGGGAGGGACGCTGCGACCGTTGTGCCGGTGCCGGCAGCGAGAAGGTGGAGATGCAGTTCCTCTCGGACCTCCACGTGACCTGCCCGGATTGCTCCGGTCGCCGCTACAAGCCGTCCACGCTCGATTTGCACTACCTCGGCAAGTCCGTCGCCGATATCCTCGATCTCAGCATCGATGAAGCGATCGCCTTTTACGGCGAAACGGAAGGCCTGAGCACTCCGCATACGAAGCGGCATGAGCAAGTCTGCAAGCTCTTGCGCCCGCTCTCCGAAGTCGGCCTCGGCTACCTGAAGCTCGGTCAGCCGCTGAACACGCTTTCCGGCGGCGAGTCCCAGCGCCTCAAGCTTTGCCAACTCATGGCCGATGCCGTGGGGAAGGAAGACGAGCCCGCGAAGAAAAAGGGCGGCAAGCTGCTCATCCTCGACGAGCCAACCACCGGCCTCCACTTCTCTGACATCGAGCGTCTGCTCGGCGTCTTCCAGCGTCTCGTCGATGCCGGTCACAGCCTGCTCGTCATCGAGCACAACCTGGACGTGATCAAGTGCGCCGATTGGATCCTCGACCTCGGCCCGGAAGCCGGCGCCAAGGGCGGCAAGCTCGTCGCGGAAGGCAGCCCGGAGCACATCGCGAGCCTCGACACCGAGACCTCCCGTTTCCTCAAGCCCTTCCTGAAGAAGGAAACGGAACTCGTGGTCTCGTCCCGTCTCAAGGAAGAGCCCGTCCCGCGTCCGGTCAATCGTTCCACCAATACCATCCAACTCCGTGGCGCCCGTGAGCACAACCTGAAGAACATCTCGATCGATATCCCGCGGGATCGCTTCGTGGTGGTCTCCGGCCTCAGCGGTTCGGGCAAGTCCACGCTCGCCTTTGATATCCTCTTCGCGGAAGGCCAGCGCCGTTTCCTCGATTCGATGTCGGCTTATGCCCGCCAGTTTGCGGAGCAGCTTGAGAAGCCAGAACTCGATTCCCTGGCGGGCCTGCCGCCGACGGTCGCGATCGAGCAGCGCGTTTCCCAAGGAGGCATGAAGTCCACCGTGGCGACCGTCACCGAGCTGTGGAACTTCATCCGCCTGCTCTACGCGAAGCTCGGGACGCGCTACTGTCCGGATTGTGGCGTTCCCGTTGAGAAGCAGTCGCTCGCCGCGATTGAACAAAGCATCCGCGATCTTCTGAAAAAGGGGCCCGTTTCGATCCTCGCGCCGGTAATCCGGGGTCGCAAGGGCTACCATACCGAAGTCGCCGAGTGGGCGCTCAAGCAGGGATTTACGAGACTCCTCGTAGACAAGCAGTTCCGCGATGCCGAGGGTTTCACCCGTCTCGAGCGCTTCAAGGAGCACGACATCGATGTGGTTGTCGCTGAGGTAGGGTCGGACGCCTCCAGCCGATCGGGAACCAAGGGCAAGGCTGCTCTTTCCGCTAGCGGGAAGACGGGTCTCCTCGATCCTGCGGTGATTTCCCGCGCCCTCGATATCGGCAAGGGCACGCTCAAGCTCTTCACGCCGGACAAGAAGTTCCTCCTTCTTTCCAGCGAGGCCAGTTGCCCGAGCTGCCACCAGTCCTTCGAAGAGCTCGACCCGCGCCTCTTCTCCTTCAACTCGCCGCACGGCTGGTGCCCGGAGTGCCGCGGTCATGGCATGGTGCCGAAGCATCGTCACCACCTCGATACCTCCCGCTATGAATCCGTGTTGGAGGCGGAGATGGATGCCGATCGCAAGATCGAGCGCATGGAAGACGAGGAACTCGTCGAGTGCCCCGAGTGTCATGGTGCCCGCCTGAATCCCGAGGCCCGAGCGGTGCGTTTCCAAGGCACGCCGCTCGCGAACCTGGCGCGCCTGCCGGTGGACAATGCTTCCGGGCATTTCGAAAAGCTCACGATCAAGGGCGACCGGGAATCCTTGATCGCCCGCGATATCCTTCCGGAGATCCGCCAGCGCCTCTCCTTCCTCCAGGAAGTTGGCCTCGGGTATCTTCAGCTGGATCGCTCGGCACGCACGCTCAGCGGCGGCGAAAGCCAGCGCATCCGTCTCGCTGCACAGCTCGGCTCGAATCTCCGCGGTGTCCTCTACGTCCTCGACGAACCGACCATCGGGCTTCACCCGCGCGACAATGCCGCCCTGTTAGAAACGCTGGTGGCGCTCCGCGATCGCGGCAATAGCCTCATCGTCGTCGAGCACGACGAAGACACCATTGCCCGTGCAGATCACCTCATCGACCTCGGTCCCGGTGCCGGCCGCCTCGGTGGCCAGATCGTTTACCAAGGAGCGCCTCCGCGAGTGCCCGCTCCCGGCACGGCGAAGGCTGCGAAGAAGCGCAAGGCAAAGGCCGCCGATGTCGGTCCTTCGACTGTCGATATCCACGCTTCGCCGACCTATCGAGCGCTCTCAAATCCGATCATCCATCCGAGCCGCGGGGAGCGCCGCGCGGTGAAGAAGGACCACGGCTTCCTCACCGTCACCGGCTGCCGCGCGAACAATCTGAAGGAAATCGATGTCCAGATTCCGCTGGGCCGGCTTACCGTTCTAACAGGTATCTCGGGCTCCGGGAAATCGACGCTCATGCATTCCTGCCTCGCCATTGCGGCGGCAGGCCAGCGGAAGGGCAGGAAAGACAAGAATGCTCCCTTCGCGAAGGCGCTGAACTTCGACAAGATCCAGTCCACCTACGAAGTCGACCAATCGCCGATCGGCAAGACCTCGCGTTCTTGCCCCGCCACCTACGTGAAAGTCTTCGACGATATCCGGAAGCTCTTCGCCCAGCTTCCTGATTCCCGCGTTCGCGGCTACGAAGCCTCCCGTTTCTCCTTCAATACCGGCGATGGCCGTTGCCCTGTCTGCGAGGGCAATGGCCGCGTGAAGCTGGAGATGGATTTCCTGCCCAGCACCTGGGTGCCCTGCGAGGCCTGCAACGAGATGCGCTACAATCCGGCGACGCTCGAAGTCCGCTTCCGGGAAAAGAACATTGGTGAAGTGCTGCGCATGACCATCGAGCAGGCCGCCGAGTTCTTCGAATCCCAGCCGCGGATCGCCGCCCCGTTGAAGCTCCTCGCGGATACGGGTCTCGGTTACCTCCAGCTCGGGCAGCCTTCGCCCACACTCAGCGGCGGTGAAGCCCAGCGCATCAAGCTCGTCACCGAACTCACCAAGGGCCGCGTCTCAGCGAAGAACCTCAAGACGCTGAACCGGACCAATCTCTACCTCATCGAAGAGCCGACCGTCGGTCTCCACTTGGAAGACGTGAAGCGGCTCATCGACGTGTTGCACCGCCTCGTTGATGAGGGACACACCGTCGTCGTGATCGAACACCACATGGCCGTCGCTGCCGAAGCGGATTGGATTCTCGACCTCGGCCCCGAAGCCGGTGACCAAGGCGGAACGATCATCGCCCAAGGTCCGCCGGAGACGGTCGCCAAGTCGAAGAAGTCGCGAACCGCACCCTTCCTCGCGACGGTGCTGGGGGTCGGCTAGTCAAAGAAGGGGCGGGGCCAGCGCTGCCGGAAGGTGTTGTTTGTGAGCCGATAGGGGAAAGCCGTGGGGATCTCCCCCACGGGCGATCCGGCATCGCACCACGCGGAAATCGGGGAAACTCAGGATTCCGCGGAGGGGGTTGACGTGATATGTCGTAGATAGACGAGTTACAGGACTCTTTCCCCTCCGCCTCATGAAGCTGACGATTCCCCACCCCCGTACTCTCGCGATTCTCACACTGCTGGCAGCCTCCAGCGCACATGGCGCGGTCGCCGCCCTCCTTTCCGGAGGCAATGGCGACTTCATGACCGTGACCTTGCCCGAGACGATCACCTTCACGATTCAGGAGGGCGTCCTGATCGAGAATGAAAACTTCTTCGTGGTACTGCAGGGCGCGGGAAATTACTTCAATCTCGATAAGAACATCGTCGGCACCCTGACCTATTCCTTCAATGGAGGCCCGAATCAGAACCTGGTAGGCCTGGCGAACGGTGTGAACTACAACGACCTCGTGGCGACCGACATGTATCTCTATGGCGCGGGGCAACCGGGTTTCATCCAGACAGGGGATGTGATCGTCATATCCCCGGGAGCCTCAACCACCACGACGGGGGTGAACGGTCCGCTAACCGTTAATACCTCCTTTGAAGCCTTCCTCGTGGACAGCAACGGTCGGAGGATAAGCGCGAATGCCGTCCCCGAGCCGAGTGGAGCGGCCCTAGCAGGCTTGGGAGCTTCGGCCCTTTTCCTGCGCCGGAGGAAGTGAGGCTCTGGTGATCGTTTCCGATCGGTCCTGCTCGGCTGGTTCAAAAGAAAAGCCGCGCGAGCTTTCACTCGCGCGGCTTGGATAGTCTTGGATCGCTTTTGGCGGATCAGTTGGTCGACTTCTCGCGGTCGCCCTTCTTCTTGCCGTCACGCTGTTGCGGTGCCTGCCGCTTGGCCTGTTGCTGCCGGGCCACCTGTTGCTGCGGCCGGGCCTGCTGTTGAGGGCGCTGGGCGGCTTGTTGCTTCCGCGGTTGAGCCGCTTGTTGGCGGGCTACTTGTTGTTGCGGACGCTGGGCCTGCTGTTTGCGAGGCTGGGCAGCTTGCTGGCGGGCTTGGGCTTTCGGCTGAGCCGGGCGTTGCGCCGCGATCTGCGGGCTGCGCTGGGCTTGGCGGGAAGCCTGCTCCTTCTCCTTGGGCTCTTGCTTCTTCTGCTGCTGCTTGCGCGGGGCTTGCTGCTGCTTCGGTTGAGTCTGCTGGCGCTGTTGCGGTGCGGCCTGCTCCTTGCGTTGCGGCTGGGCTTCACGCTTCGGCTGCGGTTGAGCCTCGCGCTTCGGAGCCGGTTGCTCCTTACGTTGTTGCGGCTGCACCTCGCGCTTCGGCTGTGGCTCCGCTTCACGCTTTGGTGCCGGTTGCACTTCACGCTTCGGGGTCGGGTTGGCCTTCTCGCCATCGCCACCCTTGTTGCCACCGCCAGCGGCACGGCGGATCTTCTCCTTCTGGGTCAGTTTTCCGTCATTGGTGGCGTTGTCGTCAGCAGTGTCTTTCTTGCCAGGACCGGTGGTATCGGGGCCGATGGCACCGTCGCCACCCTTGTTGCCACCGCCACCTGCAGCACGGCGGATCTTCTCCTTCTGGGTCAGCTTGCCATCATTGGTGGCGTTGTCGTCAGCAGTGTCCTTTTTACCGGGACCGGTGGTATCGGGGCCGGTGGCACCATCGCCACCCTTGTTGGCACCGCCACCCGCGGCACGACGCAGCTTTTCCTTCTGGGTCAGCTTGCCGTCATCGGTCGCACCGCCTTGGCCACCGCCATCAGCTTGGTCGGCACCGCCTTGGTTGCCTTTACCACCACCCATGGCACGGCGGATCTTCTCCTTCTGGGTCAGCTTGCCATCATCGCCTGGAGCGGCTCCATCGCCGGCAGGAGCGCCATCTGCTGCGGCTCCTGCGCGGCCTTTGCGACCTTCAGGGCGTTGCGGCGGACGTTCGTTCTCGGCCAGCTGGGCGGTCTGACGGCCCATGACCGGCGAGCGGCGCAGCTTCTCCTTGATCGTCTTCTTGCCTTCGCCATCGCCGGCAGCGGCAATCGGCCTGGCTTCGATTTCCTTACGCTGGCGGGTGAAGTCGCGCATTTCCTGGCGCTGGGCCACGATCTGCTGGCGCCGCTCCTGGTTCAGGGCCTTGAAGCGCTGTCCGCGTTCGGGGCTCTGCACGTAAGTATTGAAGTTGTTTGCGAACAGACGGCTACGGCCGCGATCGTCGTCGAAGCGCTCGTTCTGCAGCGCGCGCATGGCGGCCCAGGTATGCGGCGGACGGAAGCGATCGTTGTCGCGGAAGAAGTTGTAGTTGTCTTCATAGCGGCGCTCCCACGCGTGGTCGTGGCGGTGATTCCAGCGCTGGTAGGACCAGATCGGGTCATACCCGCGATGGGCACGCTGCCATGCGAAGGGGGCGTAGAAGCCGATCTCGCGATAGCGGGGGGCGTAGTAGTCGCCGAAATAGTAGTGCCGGTGACGGGGGCGGATGAAGAGGTGGTCCGCGAACACGTTGAGGCTCACCACAATACTAGGCGTGTAGTAGTAGCCCGGGGTTTCCCACACATGGCGGCGATAGTAGACCGGGGCAAAGAGCACGCCGCGGTTCACCACCGCGTAGTCCCAGTAGCCGTCCACATACACATAGCCGCGGGGCGACCAGCTGTAGCGGGAAGGCACCCAGGTCCAGTTCGGGCGGAGCGGAGTGTAGTAGCCGGGGCTCCAGACGTAGCGGGTTTCCTGATAGCGCCAGTTGCCCGGGATCCAGGTGTAGTCGTCACCCGGAGGATCGACATTCGGGCCGGTGTCCACCGTACGCGGCGGAGCGGTCGCGATGTACGTCGTTTCCTCTTCTTCAGGGTCCTGCCAGTAACCGGATACCCACTGGTAGCGGCCACCATCGAGCTCGTCCCAGTAGCCGGGCACCCACTCGCGGCCGGGCGGGATATTCCGCCAGACACCGCTCACCCAGAGGAAGTCGGACTGGTCATCGTCCCAAGCCCAGTAGCCTGAGATCCAAGTCACGTTATCACCTTCCGGCTGTTGTTCGGGCGGCATCTCCTCAATCAGGGCCGGTGGCGCGGAGGCCACGATCATGCCCGCCTCGGGCTCGTAGCTGACAGTCTCCGCGAAAGCCTCGTGGACCGGACCGCGAGTCAGGACCTCGACGTCCTCGTTCGACTCGACTTCGGTGGAAAGTGCCAGGGCTGCCGAGGGAAGCAGCATCCCACCCGCCGCCGTGAAGGCGAAGATGGTTCCCAGCATGGGAAAATATCGTGGTTTCATTGTGGTTCCTCCTTCTTCTTGATAAGGGATACCCGAGAGACGGCTTCGCCCGGGGATTCATTCAATCGCATTTCTCCGGCCAGCGTTCACCATCTTCCGGGGTCCTTTTGGTTCAGGGACTTGGGGGGTCATCCTTAAGGTTAGGAAAAGCGGACGGAATCGGAACCCTGCAAGTTCCGGGTGCGGAATGCAACCTTCACAACCGCCTTCATTTGCGACATTTTGCGCAGGTCTAATGAAGGTCGAAAAAGTCAAATATGTCCTCTGGGCCGCCGATTGGCAGCGCTGTCTCCGCTTTTATCGCGAGCTCTTTGGCGGCGTGGTCAGCTTCGAGTCCGAAGTCTGGAGCGAAATCGTCATCGCCGGCGCGACGATCGGTGTTCATGGCGGCGGGGAGGGGAAGCGCACCTGGACCGGCCTTTCCTTCCAGCTCGACGATCTGCGGGAAGGGATCCGCCGCCTGGCGGAGTGTGGTGGTGCCCTGACCAGCGAGCCCAATGATACCCCGGAGGACCCGCTGCACCTCGCCATGTGCATCGATCCCGAGGGGAACGAGTTCATGATGACCCAGCGCAGGCACTAATCGATCCCATCGCTCATTGAAGCGGTGCCAGCAGACGGGAAACACGCGAGGCCAAGCGGAAGTGGAAAGGCTTTTGATCCAGTTCCTCCTGGGTCATCAGCCGGCTCCGCTTGAAGTCTTCCTCCAGCATCGTCGCTACCTTTCCTGCGAAATCGCGGTTCTTGATCGCCATCGTGATCTCGAAGTTCAGGCGGAAGGAACGGTTGTCGAAATTGGCGGAACCCACACTGGAGAAATCATCGTCCATCAGCACCACCTTCTGGTGCATGAAGCCTTGGTTGTAGCGGTAGATCTTGATGTCCGTTCCCTGTACGTCCTTCAGGTAGGAATAGGCTGAAAAGTACACCAGCTTGTTGTCCGGTTGCTCCGGGATCAGCAGCCGCACATCCACTCCCCTCAAGGCCGCCAGTTGTAGCGCGGAAATGATCTGCTCGTCCGGGACGAAATAGGGACTCGCGATCCAGATCCGCCGTTCCGCGCTATTGATCGCGGAGAGGAAGAAGAGCGCACAGCTTTCCATCTTGTCCGCCGGTCCGGTCGGCAGGCAGAGGGCACTCACATCCGCGCCGGATTCGGAGGCGCTCGGCGTCCATGACAGCTCGTTCAGCACGGTCCCCGTTGCCCAATACCAATCCTCTCCGAAAGGCACCTGCAGCATCGCCGCCCCCGGGCCGCGGATGCGGAGATGGGTATCCCGCCAAGCCCCCAGCGTCGCATGCTGGCTCACGTATTCATTTCCCACGTTGAAGCCGCCCGTGAAGCCAGTCTTCCCATCCACCACCACGATTTTGCGGTGGTTCCGGAAGTTGAGCTGGAATTTCCTCCCATCGCGCCTGCTGGTGCTGAAGGCATGGATCTGCACGCCTGCGTCCCGCAGCTCACGGACGTACCCGCTTCCCAGCGAGAGGCTGCCGATTTCATCGTAGAGGAAATAGACCTTCACGCCAGTCGTCGTCTTCGCGATCAGCTTGTCCTTCAGCTTCCTCCCGAGTTCGTCATCCTTCACGATGTAGAACTGCACCAGCACGTACGACTGCGCCGCATCGATCGCCTCGAAGATCGAGTTGAAGGTCGCCTCGCCATCGATCAGCAGCTCGGCCTCGTTGCCGCGGGTGAAGGAAAGCCCCGCCAGCTTCTCCAGCATCTTGCCCATCGGCTTCTCGATCTCGGAGCGCAGCTCACGTTCTGTCAGCGCGTTTCTCAGCTTGTCCGAGACATACTGGAAGTCCGCCGCGCTTGAGCGCCGGGCCACCACGTATCCCTGGAGTTCGCTGTGGCCGAAGACCCAATACGCAGGCACCGCGCCATAGGGGAAAAGATTCAGTGAGAGAGCCCAGGCGATCGCTCCTTGGGAGGTCCGCGTTTCCATGATCGCCTCGATTGAGGTCAAGGCACCCGCCGTATGGGCCAAAACGACGAAGGCCGAGAGATAGCGCTTTTTCCGTTTCGCGAAGTAGCCCTTCACGCGACCGAACCGTGAAAGCGGGGAAGACTCCGGAGCGAGGGATAGTTCTGCGGTCATGGCGGAGAATGAGATCCTATCCATCCGCCCGATTTCCCCGGAAGACAAGCCGGCGATGATGGGAAGCTGATCTCAGGGCCGCTAGACGACCTTTCTCGCCAGCAGGCTCACCCGCTGCCAAGTCCAGCTCACCTTCTCGCCTGTTTCGATCTGCATCGCCTCGCGCACATGCGGGCTCGCCGTGGCAATCAGCTTCCTCACCTGCGTCCGGTTCTCTTCAGAAGTCGCCGCGGCGCTGAAATACCACTCCAGATCCGGCTGCAACATCGGCTGCAGTTCCGCCTGGATCACCGTAAAGCCTGCCTCCTCTGCCAGCCTCACCCACGTCGCCCGGTCTAACAGACGACCGTGGGACGGATCGCGCAGCTTCTCCACCTGATGCAGCCACTCCGCCGTCTCGGGATCGTCATCGTGCAGGCTTCCATCGATCACCATGAAATAGCCACCTGGCTCCAGCACCCGGTAGCTCTCCTGGATAAACCCCGCCACGTCGCTGAAATGATGCGGTGCCACGCGGCAACTCACGATGCGGAAGGAAGCATCGGGGAAAGGAATGCTCTCGGCAGGGAAAAGCACGGACTCCACCGCGAAGCCCTCCGCCTCGATCATCTTCCGAGCGTTCTCCAGCATCGCAGGGGCCAGGTCGCCGATGCACGGCACATAGCCCGCTTGCGCTAGCGCCAGAGCGGTGTGCCCGCCGCCGGTTGCGATATCCAGCGCGCGACCGTGCTTCTCGTCATCGGGGATGAGTTCCAGCAGCGCCGCCACGTCTCGCGTGTCCGCCAGGATGTGCTGCTTGCCATAGTTTCCCGCCTGCCGGTCGAATTGCGCGGCGGATCGCTGTTGTTGGGAATCCAAGGCCATGATCGTGCGGGAAAATCCGCAGCCAACATGGAACGCCTGTTTGGATCGCGCAAGGGCCGCAATTCGTCACCTTCCCGCTTGAACGCTGCGCTTTGTTTCGCTGGCATGGCTCGAAACCATGGTCTCTCTCCCCGATCCGGACCCATCGTCATCGGCCTCGCCTGAAATCCGCAGCGTCCTTGTGCTCGGTGGCGGCAGTGCCGGTCTTCTCGCCGCGCTCACCTTGAAGCGCATGCATCCATCTCTCGCGGTCACCGTCGTCCACAGCTCGGAGATCGGCACGATCGGAGTGGGGGAGGGGACCACCGCGGTCTTTCCCGCGCATCTCTTCGAGACCCTCGGGATCTCGAAGGAGGAATTCTACACCGAGGCACAGCCCACATGGAAGCAGGGCATCCGCTTCCTCTGGGGCCCGCGGGATGAATTCTTCTACGACTTCGAATTCCAGTATGACCAGCAGTTCCAAGGTCTTCCGAAGCCCACCGGCTACTATGCCCGCATGGAGTGCACGGATCTTTCCCAAGCCTGCGCGCTCATGCAGCGGAACAAGGCCTTCACCACCGGCCCCTTGGGCAAGCCGGTGATCAAGGGCCAGTACGCCTTCCACATCGAGAATCACCGCCTCGTCACTTGCCTCGAAACCATTGCACGCCGGAATGGCGTCGAGTTCGCCGATGACACGCTCGACCGCACCATGGCGGCCGATGGTCAGGTCACTGCACTGCATTTCAAAAGCGGCGAGATCCGCACGGCGGACCTCTACATTGATGCCTCAGGCTTCCGCGCCGAGCTCATCGGGAAGGCGCTGGAAGAACCCTTCAACAGCTTCTCCGGCAGCCTGTTCTGCGATCGCGCCGTGATCGGAGGTTGGGAGCGCACGGATGAGCCCATCGCACCCTACACCACGGCCGAGACCATGGATCATGGCTGGTGCTGGCAGATCGAGCACGAGACCTTTATCAATCGCGGCTATGTCTACAGCAGCCAGTTCGTCTCGGATGCAGATGCCGAAGCGGAGTTGCTTGCGAAGAATCCGAAGATCTCCACCACGCCGCGCATCGTGAAATTCCGCAGCGGCCGCTACGAACGGAACTGGGTCGGGAATGTCGTCGCGGTGGGAAATGCTTCCGGCTTCGTCGAACCCTTGGAAGCCACCGCGCTCGCCCAGATCATCTACGAGTCCCGCTGGCTCGCGGAATCGCTGCGCCGTACCGCGGGTAAGCCGGATGACGCCATGCGCGCCTCCTACAATCGCATCGTCGGCATCGCCTGGGATGAGATCCGCGATTTCCTGGCCTTCCACTACAAGTTCAATACCCGCCTCGAAACTCCCTTCTGGAAGCACTGCCGGGAGAACACCAGCCTGGGCAACTACGAAGACCTCTACCGCCTCTACCGCGAACTGGGGCCGAACCCCGCCCTCCTTGCCCAGGCCCTTCCCGCACGCCCGAATATCTACGGGGTGGAAGGCTTCCTCGCCATGCTGGTCGGCATGCAGGTCCACTACGACCGCCTGCACCTCGCCAGCGGTGGAGAGATGGACACCTTCAACAGGCACCGGCAGGGCATCGCCGCAAAGGCGAAGAACGGCCTCAGCGTCCGTGAGGCTCTTGATGCGATCCGCCGTCCCTCCTGGCAATGGACCTGAACCCTTTTCCGCGCATGTACCCATCTCCCATCCATCACATGCTCGTCGCCGGATCCGGCACCGATGCTTTCATTGCTGCCGCGACGCTGAAGCGCGCCTACCCGGGCATCAATGTCACCCTGCTCCGCGATCCCGGCTCAGCTCCGGAGGATCCCGCCGGTGAAAGTACGGCGCCTGCCGTACTCCAGTACCTCTGCAACAACGTGGGCCTCCACGGCTCCGACATCCACCTGCATGCGCGGCCGATCTGGAATCTCGGCTTCCGCTGCCAGTGGGGCGCGCGGGGGACTTTCTTCCGTTCCTTCGATGCGCCTTTCGCCACCGGCATGCGGGGCTTCCGCACGGAGCCCGGCTACCTCGCGGCGGACGTGGGCTTGGACAATTGCTCGTTGGCGATGTCCTTGATGGCTGCCGGGAAGCTCTTTCCGAAGGACGGCAATCATGGCTTCAAGCCGATCGAGCACGTCACCGGGCTCAATCTCCGCCCGGAGCCTCTGAATGGGCTCCTGCTCCGTGCCTGCCAGACGCTTGGCGTGAGCATCCGCAGTGGCAAGGTGGTCGGACTTAGCCGGAATCCGGATACCCTGGTGCTTGAAGATGGAAGCACCCTCGCCGCGGATCTTTACATCGATGCCACCGGTAGTGAAGCCACCCTCGCCACCTTGGACGGAAATACCGCGTGGCTTTCCTACGAGGACGCTTGCCTTTGCACCCGCGCCGCCACCGTCGCGCGCCGTCGCGGCAGCGAGCCGATTCGCCCCTACGTCACGCTGGAGGCGCTCGATTCCGGCTGGCGCTGGCGGGTCGATCACGATGACACCGTGGGGATCGGCCACGCATGGCACCCGGATTTCATCAGTGAGGACCAGGCCTGCACGGACCTCATGGCAAAGGTCAGCGATAGCTCCCTGACTCCCCGCCTTCACCACTGGAAGGTCGGCCGTCGTCAGCAGTCCTGGCTCGGCTCCGTCGTGGCCATTGGGGATGCCAGCGGCTTTGTCGAGCCCATGAGCTCCCTGCGCTTCAGTCATCTGGTTCTGCAGTTGAATTGGCTCGTTCGCGTGCTCGCCGCGACCGACGGCATGCCCGGAGATGAAACCCGCCGCACCTACAGCCGTGTCGTTTCGGAAGCTTGGGACGAAAGCCGTGACTTCCACGCCATCCACTACCGCTTCCATGCTGCCGGAAAATCCCCCTTCTGGGATATGGCCCGCGCTACCGCAAAGGCCCGAAAGCATGCCGAACTCGTCGACCTCTACGGCAGCATCGGCCCCTCTTCGACCCTGGAGAGCTGCCTGCCTTCCTGGCCGGGCTTCGTCGGCATTGATTCGTGGATCGCAGCCCTCATCGGCATGGGTGTTCCCTTCCGTCATCACCCGGAAATCCCGGAGCCGGAAAGGAAGGCTTGGCAGTCACTCTGCGAGCAGCGTCGCGCTCTCGCGAAACAAGCGGTGCATGCCGAACTCTGCATCGGTGCCGCCCGCCGCGCTGTCCGCCCGGAGCCGCGGGTAAGCCTTCCCTGAACCGCCACCCGTGTTCGAGCCGCAAGCAAGATCGCCCGGCCCGGTCGAAAGCTTCCTGATCCTCGTCAGCTTGCTGACGCCGGGGGTTGCGATGCTTTGCTATGTGGCTGCGGCGGGAAGGTGGTTTCAGATCTGGATCCGCGCGAACGTGGAACTTTATCTCGGATCGAGCCTCGTCTTCGCAGCTTTGGTCGCACTGGGTTGCAGCTTCTTTGCCGCAGGGATCCTGGCAGCGCGGATCGATCCCCTGATGAGGCCGCGGCAGCTCGTCCGCTGGGCGATTCTGTTCTTCGTTCTTCAGATAGCCCTGACCCCCGGGGTAGCGATGATCGGCTCCATGGTCTTTCTCGGGCGTTGAGCGGCTGATCCATCGGGAAAAGAGGCTAGGACCACGGAAAGTGGTTCCGAAAGATCGGCCTTTCTGTCAGACTCGCATCGTGTCGCTCATCCCTTTATCACTTTTTCATCCCGGCCATGGGAGACAGGGAGACGCGGGCGCCTGTTAATTTTCCTCTTTTAACAGGCGGAACAGGCACCCGGACCCCTTTTTCGAAACCCGGAAAAGCGGCACGATAAATCACGATTCATCCTCCGGGTACCCGCCAGATCCCGCCTCTTCCGCCACGAAAAAGGCAGACGGAAGACACCTCTGGCCCCGCTTCCGGAGTTGAATTCCGCCGCCGAACCCGATTTTGTCTCCCTTATGAAGCCCCTCTTCCTCTGTCTTCCCCTCGTGCTCTGCGCACAGCTCCACGCCGCCATCGGCCAGTGGCAGGTGCTTCAGGACGGCGAGGGCGGATCCATCAAGGTCCGTTTCGAGGGTCTCCAAAAGGACAAGTATCTCCTTCGCCGCGAGACCGACGGCAAGCTTTTCGAGACCTCCCCGGGCATGCTCCCCGCCGAGGCCCGCACCGCCATCGATGCCGAGGCGAAGCTCCTTTCCGAAGAGCTTCCGAAACTCAGCGCCATGGCCGGTCACAAGATGTTCTCCGGCACTCCTTTCGAGGTCCGCCCGGCTCAGGAAATCGCGGATGCCCTTGACCTCAGACCGGAGTCGAAGACGAAGCACAGCGCCAGCTGGCGCTCTTACACCGGCGAGAAATACAAGCTTTTCGGCGCCCGCCCTTACTCGGTGGCACTCTACGCCGGTGAGGATGGCAATGCCTCGATCCTCTCCGCGGTCTACTCGAACAAGGGTGACTTCAAGAGCGGCGTCGGCTCCGGTGAAGATCATTTCAAGGGCAAGAGCGAGGCCGATGAAGCATCGCTCGCCAAGGCCATGGAAGCCGATGAGAAGGCCGTGCTCGCCGCGATTTCCAGCGTGCTCGGCGAACCGAAGACGCAGCGCTTCGGTGATTCCCGGAATACCCGCCGCGTGGTGCGCCGCTGGGACTGGAATGGCCATTCGCTCATCCTTTCCAGCGAAGAGCTGGAATACGTTTCCCTTTCCATCGTCCCGCTCGAACTCGCCGATGGCGGTGGCAAGACCGCCAAGGTGAAGGATGGCGACATCCGCAAACGCCTGAAGGAAGATGTGGTCCGTGAGAAGAATGGCGACGTCTACCTCGGCCAGATCCCGATGGTTGATCAGGGCCCGAAAGGCTACTGCGTCCCCGCCACCTTCGAGCGCGCCATGCGTGCCGCCGGCATCGAAGCCGACATGTATCTGCTCGCCATGGTCGGCAAGAGCGGCATGGGTGGTGGCACCTCGGTCGAATACCTCCTCGAAGAAGTCCGCTCGCAGGTCCGCAACAAGGGCCGCCGTACCAAGGACGAGCGCGTGAAGGAATTGAAGGTGCGGGATGTGAAGCGCTACATCGATGAAGGCGTGCCGGTCATGTGGACCATGCGTTCCCTCGGCCCCTACAACGACACCGCGAACAAGAACACCAACAAGCGCCGCAGCGTCACCGACTGGACCGCATGGGCCAAGGAAGTGGCCGAGCAAGCCGCCACCGTGATCAAAAAGGAAGGCGAGCAGGACAACTACCACATCTGCATGATCGTCGGCTACAACGAGGCCACGAATGAACTCGCGGTCTCCGACTCCTGGGGTGCCAGCTACGAACGCCGTTGGGTCCCCGCACCCGTCGCGAATTGGGCCAGCTCCGGCGGCCTCTTTATGATCCTGCCCTGAGCGGCGGATTTCATTTCGATTGTTGCGAACCCCGGGAGCGATTCCGGGGTTCTTTTTTGCTCATTGGTCGAAGGGGTTCGCGAAGGGATCACCTTCGGAATGGCCTTTCGGAACGGGCAGCGTCCGTGCTTCCTCGCCCAACTGCGCAAAAGGGGGGAGCAGGTGTTTCAGGCGACCCGTGGGACCGGTCTGATAGTCCGTCTCGGATTGAATCCACGCCATGTTTCCGTTGTACCGGAAGTAGTAGGTCTCGTCTTTCGAGGGCCCTCCAGTAAATCGGGCGACCTCCACCTCGATTTTTCCAGCGGGTCCGTCGTCTGTCCCCAATGCGGGAGGCAGGTGGAAGAAGCGCTCCAGATCTCCGGCGAGGATGAGCGACTCTGCTTGTTCCGGGCCGAAGGCATCCCTGAGATCGTTTAACAGCTTGCCCTTCGAGATGCCTCCATCTCCCGGAATCTCGACCACCCATTTCCCCGGAGCAGCTTTGGAGACTCTGGCATTTTGCTTCTCCCAAGCGAGACGGGCGGAGTCGGCCTCCCGGAGCAGATGGGCCAGTTTCTCTTTCGAGGTCGTGTCCAAGCCGACCCATGTGGCGAGCTGATCGAGGTGCGCCCTGTAAGTCTCTCCCGTGAAATCCCCGGATCTCAGGGTGGGCGACAGCTCCATGGCGATCAGCTCCTTCAGTCGTCCTTCGGAGACGAGGATCTGTCCGTCCTCCATATGTGGCAGGCCATCCGGAGGTGGCATCGCTTCGGAAAGCTCATTGCCGTTCCCGGTGGGCGCCGAGTGCTGCCACGTCGCCATGGCCGAGGATGCGATGGAACTCCCTGCGAACCACCAGCCGCCGAGGACGCCGCCGGCGAAGAGGATGAGATGGCGGCCTTTCATCGTGTTGATGCGCCGGGTCTCGCTTCCTCGATCAACTGTTGCCAATCGATCCCTTGGACGGCCTCTCCTTGCTCAAGCTGGAGGAATCCATTGATCTGCGCTGCCGGGTCAGCGAGGTCAACGACCGGGAATTCGCCGATTCCTGCAAGGCCTTTCACCATCAGAAATCTTCCATCTTCTGCCCGAACTACAGAAAGCTCGCGGGTCTCGTTGCTCCATGACGGGATCGATGTCATCAGCATGAATCTCTCCTTGTCCCGCAGGCCGATCAAACCCTCCAATTGTTTTCCAAGACCCGCGCTGAGCTCCTGCTGCCGTAGCTTTCCCGCGGAATAGTCGATGCGCACCTTGCCCTTGCCGGGGTAGGTGACTTGAGCAGTCTCCCGTTGAAGCTTCTCGACCTCCCCGCTGTACAAGAAAAGCGCCTCGCGGACTTGCTTGCTGAGCTCCTTCTCCCACCCGAAGAAGGCGGCATGCCGCTCAAGCGAGGGGCCGCGCTCGCCTTCTTGGAAAAGGCGGCCGACGATCGGGATGTCGTCGAAGACAGGCACGGACCCCATCTTGCAATTCTGGAGCGATAGTTGCCATTCCCGCGGTGCCCGTACCAAGTCCGACCATTGCTGAGGGCTGAAAGTCAGCCATCCGGTGGGCAGTTCCCGATCTTTGCTCTTGGTTGGAGCGAGGGCGCTTGCGGACCTTGTGCCGACCAAGCTGCCTTGCTCCTGTGAGTGCTCCGAGGAGAGGGCGCTACCGGTGTCCGCTTTTCCTCCAAGCCAACGGATCCCAATGCCCGTCAGAACGCCCGCGATCAAGATCGCTGCAGTCTTGGCGGAGTGCCGGTTCTCTCGGGTGGAGGCCACGAATCAAGCGATGTTGTTCGCTAGGGAGAGAGGGCGCAAGCGGCCAGTTCGGGAAGCTTTTTCAGAGGCCCTCTTGTTTGTCCCGAGGTTCAAGTCTTCCCGTCTTCGATCTTGTCGCATTTTCACGCATGGACAGCCTCGCGGCCTGCATCAGACTCAAACCGTCTTGAGTCCGGAACCCGTCGTCGCCCCGCTGCGCAAGCCCCTCGATGCTTATAGCAGCATTTCGATGGTGGTGTTGTGTCTGCTCTGGGGATTGCAGCAGGTGGCCATCAAGGCCTGTGCGATTCAGATGAGTCCGACCGTGCAGGTCAGCCTGCGCTCGCTCCTCGCGGCCTTTCTCGTGACCGGGATGATGCTACTCCGCCGCGAAAGCCTCTCCCTGCGCGATGGCACCTTCCGCCCCGGCGTGCTCGTGGGCCTGCTCTTCGGGGCCGAGTTCCTCGCCGTCTCGGTCGGCCTGAACTACACGACCGCGGGGCACATGACCGTGTTCCTTTACACGGCTCCCATCTTCACGGTTCTCGGCTTCCACTGGCTCGTCCGGGAAGAGCGGATGAACCGCGCGCAATGGCTCGGTGTCGCCATCTCCTTCGCCGGGATCGTGATGGCCTTCTCCGGCAGCCTCTTCGTACCCGGTGGTAGGAATCTCCTGATTGGCGATGCCTTCGGCACCTTGGGCGGCATCCTCTGGGCGGCGACCACCTTGGTCATCCGCGGCAGCCGCCTCTCCGAAGCGCCTGCGACGAAGACCCTCCTCTACCAACTCATCGGCGCCGCCGTGCTCGGCTTGCCTTTCGCATGGTTCACCGGCCGCATGGATCACATCACTTGGGGCCCGATGCTATGGGGAAACCTCGTCTTCCAGACCTTGGTCGTTGCCTTCGCCAGCTACCTCTTCTGGTTCTTTCTCCTCACCAAGTACCTCGCTTCGAGGCTCTCCGTCTTCTCGTTCCTCACGCCCTTGTTCGGCGTCACCTTCGGAGTACTTCTCTTGAACGAACCCCTCGACTGGCGCTTTGTCCTCGGCGCGGTTCTAGTTCTCGCCGGCATCATGGTCGTGAACCGGAAGTAGAAGCTAACCCAAGGAACCACCTCAGGGGTTCGCCTTCGCCATCTCTTCCCCAAGGGAGACGCTTCTCCATCGCGCCGTCCTTGGGGGTTTGAGAGGGGACCGAGTGAGAAATGCCTTACACCTCGATCTTCCAAGGCCCGCGCATCGGCTGATGGATCAGCTTGTTCGCTTCCTCGTCGTCGAACTTAAGGGTCTTCGGGTCGAACTTCAGGCTCTTGTTCAGGCGATGGGCCGTGACGCCCATGTTGACCATCGTGCAGGACCAGAAGCCGTTCTGTTCATTCAGCGCGAACTTCTTCCGGGTCCGGACGCTTTCGTGGAAGTCGGTGATCTGCGGCTCCGGATCAGGCAGCCCAGCAAGCTTCTTCTCCAGATCGGGGATGTTCGATTCGAAGCCCTTCGTGATCCAGCCTTTCGGACCTTCGATGTACTTGGCGTCCTTGTCCGCGTTCGCACCGTCGAGGATCACCTTGCAGCCATCGGCATAGGTGAACTCGATGCGGCGCCAGGTGCCGATCGCATCGGCATCCTGCGGATCGGCATCGATCTCCACGGAGATCGGCGCGGTGTCGTCCTTGTTCAGGATGTACTGCGCGGGATCCAGGTAATGCTGGCCCATGTCGCCAAGGCCACCGCCATCGTAGTCCCAGTAGCCGCGGAACTTCGCGTGGGTGCGGTTCTCGTTGTAGGGCTTCTTCGGCGCGGGCCCGAGCCAGAAGTCGTAGTCGAAACCTTGCGGCACCGGTTGCTCGGGGAGGCCCTTCTGGCCCACCCAGATGCCCAGCTTCCAGTCGAAGCCGGTCACACCGGAAACCGTGATCTTCAGCGGCCAGCCGAGCACATCGTGCATGGCCGCTTTCTTGATCTGCTTCACCGGCACACCCATGCCGTAGAAGGCATCCTTGAAGCGGAACCAGGTATTGAGGCGGAAGACCCGCTCATACTTCTCCACCGCCTTCACCATCGCGATGCCTTCGCCGATCGTCCGGCTCATCGGCTTCTCACACCAGATGTCCTTGCCCGACTTCGCGGCCTCGATCGCCATGAGCGCGTGCCAATGGGGAGGTGTGGCGACGTGGATGACATCGATGTCCTTGCGCTGCAGGACCTCGCGGAAGTCGTGATAGCCCTTGATGCCCTTTTCCTCGCCGCCGGTGTCCTTCATCCGCTGGTCGAGATGGGATTGGTCCACATCACACAGCGCCAACAGCCTGCCCGGCATGTCGAGGTGCGATGCGGAGATCCCGCCGCAACCGATGATCGCCCGCGTGATCTCCTCCGAAGGAGGAGTCTGTCCGGCGAGGCCGAGCACACGGCTCGGCACGATCTGGATGGTCGCGAGGGCGGCGAGGGACTTGAGGGTTTGGCGGCGGGTCAGGTTCATTGGATGGTTTCGGGAGTGGATCCTGCTTCCTCGATTACTTCGTCCACGGTCGGTTTCATACGATCGCGGAACATCACGAAGAAGAAGATGAGGATGCCTCCTGCAAGCGAGGCAGGCACCCACCAGAAGGACGGCCACACGGCGAGGGCGGAGCCGCCCGTGACCGTGCCCACCTTCTGCGTGAAGAAATACTCGTTCAGCTTCGCGCCGACATACATGCCCACGCCCTGCGTCAGCAGGACGAGGAAGCCCTGAGCCTGGCCGCGGATCGCGTTCGGTGCCTTCTTGTCGGTGTAGATCTGGCCGGTGACGAAGAAGAAGTCATAGCAGATGCCGTGGAGCAGGATGCCCGTGAAGATCATCCACTTCACCCCTTCCGGAGCGCCGAGGGCGAAGAGCGCGTATCGCAGCACCCAGCACGCCATGCCGATCGCCAGCATCCACTTCACGCCGAGGCGGGAGAAGAGCAGCGGGATGATCAGCATGAAGAAGATTTCCGAGATTTGGCCCCAGAACATCGTCCCCGCAGCGGATCCGAAGCCGGCATCCGTGATGAAGGTCGCGGCATACGCGTAGTAGGCCTGCAGCGGGATGCAGATCAGCATCGAGGCCAGCGCGAAGATCAGGAAATTGAAGTCCTTCAGCATGCCCAGCGACTCAAGGCCGAGCGTTTGGGAGAGCGACATCTTCTGGCCCTTGCCGATCGGCGGGGTGTTCGGCAGCAGGAAGGAATAGATGCCCAGCGCAAAGCTGGCTCCGGCGGCAATCTGCAGCGGCAGCGCGGTGGCATCCGCCTTCAGGAGGGTGCCGACCAGAAAGCCTGCGGCGATCCAGCCGATCGTGCCGAAGACGCGAATGACCGGAAATTGCTTCTCCGAGTCCTGGATGTTCCGCATCGCCAGTGTGTTCGTCAGGCCCAGCGTGGGCATGTAGCAGAGCATGTAGCCCAGCAGCATCCAGAAGAAGAGGCCCTTGTGCCCGGCCAGCTCCTGCTGGATCGACCACGGAACCATCAGCATCAGAGCCCCGCCGATGAGATGCAGGGCACCCAGCACGACTTGCGTCGGGAAAAAGCGGTCCGCGATGAAGCCGAGAAAGACCGGCGCGATGATCGCCGCGATCGGGCCCACGGAATAGGCCGTGCCGATCCCTTCCTGGAAATTCACCCCTTGGCGCAAATAGACCCCGATGGTCACGAACCACGCTCCCCAGACGAAAAACTGCAGGAACATCATGACTGACAGGCGCGTGGTGACGCCGGAACTCGACGATTTTTGCATCATGGCTGGAGACTCGACGAAGCGGTTAGGGGGCGGCAAGCTAGAAGAACCTTGAATTCGGCTTGAATCGTCCGAATCTCTCACAAAAAACGAGCTTAACTGAAATTTTCCACGGGGTCTTGAAAGTCGGCTCGAGTGGAAAGCCGTATCCGCGTCCCATCCGACCAAGCACCTGATATGAATTCACCATCCCTTTCCCGTCGCCAGATCCTTGCCGGTGGTGCCGCAGCCGCGGCCGTCGCCGGATTCCCGAATCTCCTGCTCGGCCAAGGCGTGAACAACGCGAAGCTGAAGATCGGCCTGATCGGCTGCGGTGGCCGTGGCACCGGTGCCGCCCAGCAGGCGCTCTCCGCCGATGAAAACGTGGTGCTCTGGGCACTGGGCGACGCTTTCCCGGAAGCGATCACGGGCAGTCTCCAAGGCCTGCAGAGCTTTGGCGCGAAGGTGGATGTGCCCGCCGAGCGCCAATTCTCCGGCCTCGATGCCTACCAGAAGGTAATTGAAAGCGGTGTGGACGTGGTGCTTCTCGCGGCGCCTCCAGGATTCCGCCCCCAGCACCTCCGCGCTGCCATCGAGGCAGGCAAGCACGTCTTCGCCGAGAAGCCGATGGCCATCGACGTGACCGGCGTGAAGTCCGTCATGGAATCCGCCAAGCTGGCGAAGCAGAAGGGCGTGGCGATCCAGCACGGCTACTGCTGGCGTTTTGCTCCCGGCGTGCGTGAACTTTACGCGAAGGTCACCTCTGGCGAACTGGGCAAGGTTTACTCCGTTTACGGCACCTACATGGGCAGCCCGCCGAAGCCGCTGCAGCCTGGGATGAAGAAGCCGGACGACATGTCCGATGTGGAGTGGCAGCTCCGCTGGTGGACGAATTTCGAATGGGTGAGCGGCGGCCCGCTTCTCGAACAGGCCATCCACACCGTGGACAAGATCGCCTGGGCCATGGGAGACGTCGCGCCGATCGCTGCCGTGGCAAATGGTGGCCGCGCCTACCGCACCGATGCGGGCAACGTGTACGATCATTACAACATCGCCTACGAATATCCGGGCGGTGTGATCTGCCACCTCGGCGAGCGCCAGTACCTTGGCTGCCACACCGAGGTGATCGACCGCATCTACTGTGAGAAGGGCACTGCGGTGGCTCCGGCTTCCCCGATGGTCCTCGGACCGGATGGCAAAAAGCGCCAGTGGATGTATCGCGCCCCGGAAGGCAGCGAACAGAACATGTATCAGGTCTGCCACAACGAGTTCTTCGCCGCGCTCCGCAAGGGCGAGATCATCAACACCGGCGAGTACATGGCAAATAGCACCATGCTCGGCCTCCTTGGCCGCGAGGCTGCCCATACCGGCCAGCGCGTCACTTGGGATGAGATGTGGGCTTCGGCCCAGGATCAGGCTCCCGATGATCTGAAGATGGATTCCAGCTTTGCGATCGCGCCGCTGCCGGTGCCCGGTGTCCACAAGCTCGCCTGATCTGAAATCAAACTTGTTTCCCTGAGGCGCGTGCTGGACCCCGTCCGGTCCGCGCCTCACCCTTTCACCTCCACCGATGAACCGCCTTTCGCTTCTCTCTTTCGCCCTGCTGCTGGCGCCCGCGCTGGCCAAGGATGAAGCCGCTCCGCAGGAACTGCCGAACCCGCAGTCCTTTCCCGTCACCGAGAAAATCTTCGAGGTGGTGAAGAAGAAGGCGGATGCGCCAGCTTCGGCGGACGGGATGAAACCGTACACCGAGACGGTGCCTTCCGCGAAGAATGCCACCTTCGACATGGTGCCACTGCCTGCCGGTGAATTCACCATCGGCTCGCCCGCGAGCGAAGCGGGGCGCAAGGACAACGAAGGCCCGCAGGTGAAGGTCGCACTGGATGCGTTCTGGATCGGCAAGTGCGAGATGACTTGGGACGTCTATCGCGGCTTCATGGAAAACGGGAAGTCGCGCAACAAGGACGGCACCCTCGACCGTGACTCGAACAACAAGACTTCCGAAGCTCCCGAGATCAAGGACGGCGAGACCCTGGTGGATGTGGTCAGCCAGCCGACTCCCGCTTACGTGCCGATGCACTTCGAGATGGGTGAAGGCTACGGCGCGGGGTGGCCTGCCATCGCGATGACTCATCATGCCGCGAGCAAGTTCTGCGAGTGGCTCACAGCCCAGACCGGCCATTATTACCGCCTGCCCACCGAGGCAGAGTGGGAGTATGCCTGCCGTGCGGGAACCAGCACCGCCTACTCCTTTGGCGATGACGCCTCGAAGCTCGGCGACTACGCATGGAATCAGGAGAACGCGGAATACACCTATCACAAGGTCGGCCAGAAGAAGCCGAATCCTTGGGGGCTCTTCGACATGCACGGGAACGTTTCCGAGTGGTGCCTCGATGCCTACTTGCCGGATGCGTATGCCAAGTGGCAGCCGGGGGTAAAGAATCCCTGGAACCCTGCGGTGAACCGTTATCCGCACGTCACCCGCGGCGGTCACTACTATGAGGGCGGTCCGGAGACCCTGCGTTCCGCGGTGCGTGTCCCGTCCGATCCTTCATGGAAGGCGATTGATCCACAGAATCCGAAGTCGATCTGGTACCTTACCAGCAATCAATACATCGGCTTCCGTGTGGTGCGCCCCATGTCCGTGCCGGACGTGAAGGTGATGCACAAGATGTGGAACACCGGCCCTGGCCCGAGCGAGTAGCGCTTTCGCGCTGTCAGATGCTTGCAAGCCCCCAGGTACTGCCCAAAGTAATCCCATGAGGATCGGGCGCGTCTTGGCGGCTTTGCTGGCATCGGGGATCTCGTTGTCGTCGGCGGAAGAAGCGCCCTATGTTCGCGAGAAGCCCAAGGGCCACCTCAAGTGCCCGGAACTCCGGGAAGCCAGCGGGCTTGCCACCTCGCCGACTTCGAACGACTTTCTCTGGCTCATCAACGACAGCGGTTGTCCGGCGGAGATTCATCTCGCGGAGAACGACGGCGGAGATCGGGGCAAGATTTCCCTCTCTCACGCGAAGAACCACGACTGGGAGGACCTCGACTCCTTCATTCTGGACGGAAAGCCTTATCTTTTGATCGCCGATACCGGCGACAACGCCAGCAAGCGGTCCGAGTGCATGCTCTACATTGTTCCGGAGCCGACCCTGCCGGAGAAAGGGGAGGATCTCTCCGGCCAAGCGAAGCCGGCGTGGAAGATCCGCTTTCACTATGAGGACGGTCCGCGCGATTGCGAGGCGGTGGGCGTGGACGCCCAAGCAGGGAAAATCCTCCTGCTGAGCAAGCGCACCTCACCCCCGATGCTTTACGAGCTGCCGCTCAAGCCCGCCTCCGACGAGCTCCAGACGGCGAAGAAGATCGGGGAAATCCCGAAGACTCTTCCGGCCGGATTCCCACCGATTCCCTTCGGCACCCAGCCTACTGGCATGGATATCGCCGCGGATGGCTCGGCGGCGGCCGTCGTGACCTATTACGGCCTCTTCCTCTTCCCCCGGGCTTCCGGGGAGACATGGGCGAAGGCTTTTTCCCGTCCGCCGGAGCTCTTGGGCGCTCATCGCATGGGCCAGGTGGAATCCGTGGCCTTTTCCCGGGATAGCAAGGTCATCCGCTTGGTCGCGGAGGGCGGGAAATCGCCCGTGGCGCGCTACGTGAAGGCAGAGAAGGGGAACTAAGCCCCTGCCTGACCTTGCCGCACGGCGGGAACGCGGCTAGGCAAGCGCATGGCCCGTCGTTCCTTCAGCCTGATGCTTGCCTGGCGCTACCTCAATCCGCGCCGCGCAATGCTTTCCGCCGTCACGCTCATATCCGTGACCGGCGTGCTGCTGGGCGTGCTGGTGCTGGTGGTGGTCATGGCCGTCTATGCCGGCCTCGAGCGCACCGTGAAGGACCGCCTGCTCGGTTTCACGCCGCACGTGAAGCTGGAGTATGTTCCCTTCGGCGGCTTCCGTGAGCCGATTTCCGATTGGCGCGAAACGGCGGACAAGATCAAGCAGGTGCCCGGAGTCCATTCCGCGACCGCCTTCGTGCAGGAGTACGTCCTGATGATCGATGAGGCTACGCGCAAGCGCCCGGTCTTCTTCCGCGGCGTGGATACCCAGGACCCCTCGCAGGTGACGGGACTCGAAAAGCTCCTGGACGAAGATTATCCCGGCAGCAGCGCCGACATGGGCCTCGATAACCGCATCGTGATCTCTTCGATCATCGCGAAGCAGTTCGGACTGCACCCGGGCGACAAGGTGAAGTTCCTCTCCGCGCAAAACTTGAACGAGATGGAGCGCATCGACCGGATCCGGAAGAGGCCGGCCTTGCACGAAGAATTCGCGGCTCAGTTGGGAACCGCCAAGGAGGGCTTGAAAACGGCGCTCACCCCGCATGAAGGGAAACTGCTGCTGAAGAACGATGACTATAACAAGTTCTTCTTCCCGCTCACCGACGTCTACAACATCGACGATATCCGCGATCCCGAGCGCGAGATCCTTGGACAATTCCTAGCTCTCTTCGAATCGGGCAATACGACGAACGATGGGGTTTTGCTCGATTCCGATGTGCCGCAGAAGGCGACGGAAGCCTTGGACGAATTGGACAAGGTCAACGTGAAGGAACTGAATGCGGAGATCCTCGATGGCTTCATGGAGATCGTGCTTCCCAAGGAAGCAACCGTCATCGGCGTCTATGGTGCTTCACAGATGGCACTGACTCCGGATGTCTTCATGCCTCTGCCGCTTGCCCAGGAGCTCGCCGGACTGCAAGGAGCGGTGCAGGGAATCGCGGTGCGCTTGGATGATCCCTATCAGGCTCACATCACCGGGCAGAAGTTTGCCTCCATGATGCCGCCGGGCTGGCATGCAGTGACTTGGATGGAGGAGTTCGGCGAATTCTCGAATCTCATCAACCAGCAGCGCGTGATGATGTACTTCGCGCTCTCCTTCATCATTCTCGTATCCGCCTTCTCCATGATGGCGGTGATGTTCACGGTCACGATCCAGAAGCGTCGCGAGATCGGCGTGATGAAGGCGCTGGGCGCGGCACCGGGCCAGATCGTCCGGGTATTCGTGAACCAAGGCATGATTCTCGGCTTCGTCGGCTCGGTTCTGGGCGTGGTATCGGGGCTCGTCGTGATCCGCTTCCGCGGCACCTTGCAGGATGTCCTGCGGGGTTTCGGCTTCGATCCCTTCCCGAAATCCTTCCACGGATTCCAGGTCCTGCCGGCTCATGTGAATCCGATGGAAGTGACCGTCATCGCGATCGCGGCGTTCATCCTCTGCTCGCTTGCTGCCTTCGTGCCGGCCTTCTTCGCGGCGCGTAGTGATGCGGCGAAATCGTTGCGGAACCTCTAACCGCGCGCGGGTAGGAACGGACAGGGCTTTTGTAGTCGCGGGATAACATCGCATTTGGTTTCAATGCGAATGTCGTGAAGGAAATTTGGAACCTCGCCATCAGCGCCCCGATGCTGCCGTTGACCATTCTGTTGGTCCCGGTCGCGATCTACTGGGTGCTGAGTATCATTGGCGCGGTGGATCACGACCTTCTCGGCGTCGACATGGATGGTGCCGATGGCGATCACGGGCATGACCATCCGGTTGCGGATGGCATTCATGGCGTCCTGCGCATCCTGAACGCGAAAGGGATTCCCTTGATGGTCGTGCTTTCGGTTCTGGTGATCTATCTCTGGGGATGCTCGATGCTCGGGAATCTCTGGTTCAATCCCACCCTCAGCGGTGGTCCCGGCAGTATCGTCTGCATCGCCGCGCTTGTGGTCGCGTTGATCCTTACCCGTTTCACCGTCGCGCCTTTGAAGCCGCTCTTCCGCTTGATCCAGGATGATCCTGAACCCGCGCAGCCCGTGGTGGGGCGCAGTGGAATTGTTCGCACTGCTGTCGTCACCGAGCGCGAAGGCCAGGTGGAAGTGCCGAATCCCGGAGCACCGCTTCTTTTGAATGCCCGCATTGCCGAAGGCTCGACAGCGATTCCACGTGGGACCGAAGTCCTTGTCATCCGCTACGACGCCGATACCGGCATCCATTTTGTCCGCCCTCTGAACGAACCCTCCTAGAACCCACCCTTGATATGAACCTCCTGTCCTCCATCCCTCTTGCCCAGACCTCGTCGGCTGCTGTCATTGCATCCCTCGTAGTCGGCGCTGTCATTGTTCTGGTGGTTACCAGCATGGTCTTGTTTTCGATGTTCTATCGAAAGGCCCAGCGCGGCCAGGCCCTGATCCGCACCGGCGCGCGCGGTACCAGGGTGTCGTTCAATGGTTTCACCGTGATCCCCGTGCTGGAACGCTTGGAGACGATGGACATTTCCTTGAAGCGGGTGGAGATCGACCGGACCGCGAAGAACGGCTTGATCTGTAAGGATAACATGCGCGCGGACATCAAGGTGGCCTTCTTCGTGCGGGTGAACCAGACCGATGAAGACGTGCTGCGTGTCGCGCAATCCGTCGGCTGTGATCGCGCCTCGAACACCGAGGAAATCCGTTCGCTCTTCGATGCGAAGTTCTCCGAAGCGCTCAAGACCGTCGGCAAGCGCTTCGATTTCACCGAGCTTTACGAGGAGCGCGAGACCTTCCGCGACGAGATCATCAAGATCATTGGCACCAACCTGAACGGCTTCGTGCTGGACGATGCTGCGATCGACTATCTGGAGCAGACGCCGATCGAGGCGCTTGATCCGGATAACATTCTCGACGCCGAAGGCATCAAGAAGATCACCGAGCTGACCGCTGCGCAGGCGAAGCTCGCGAACCACATCCAGCGCGACAAGGAGAAGGTCATCAAGCAACAGGACGTGGAAGCCCGCGAGGCCATCCTCGAACTGGAGCGCCAGCTTTCCGAAACGGAGGCCAAGCAGAAGCGCGAGGTCGAGAGCGTCCGTGCCCGCGAGGAAGCGGAAACCCAAAAGGTCCGCGAAGAGGAACGCCAGAAGTCCGAGCGCGCCCGCATTGCCGCGCAGGAAGAGATCGATGTCGCGACCCAGAACAAGGATCGCCAGGTCCTCGTGGCCCAGCGCAACAAGGAGCGCACCGACGTGGTCGAAGTGGAACGCGTGAAGCGCGACCAGGAACTCGAGTCGATCGAGCGCGAGCGCATCACCACGCTTAAAGCCATTGAGAAGGAGAAGGCCGTGGAAGTGGAGAAGAAGGCGATCCAGGATGTCATCAAGGAACGCGTCGCGGTCGAGAAGCTGGTTGTGGCCGAGCAAGAGCGCATCAAGGACACCGAGGCCTTTGCCGGCGCAGACCGCCAGAAGCAGGTCAAGGTGACGCTTGCCGAAGCGCAGGCTCAGGAAGAAATGATCCGCAAGATCAAGGAAGCTGAAGCCACGCAGGAAGCTGCCAAGCTCCGTGCCGACCAGGATCTCTACGAGCGCATCAAGTCTGCTGAGGCTTCGAAGAAGTCGGCCGAACTCAAGGCCGAAGAGGTCGTCATTTCCGCGGAAGCCGAACAGGCCGCCAGCGAGAAGCAGGCGCTTGCCAAGAAGCTGCTCGCGGAAGCTACCGCGAAGGAAGCCGCCGCCTCCGGCCTCGGCGAGGTCGAGGTCATGCTTGCGAAGGCAGACGCCACGCAGAAGCAAGGCACTGCGGATGCCGAAGTGAACCGCCTCAAGTTCGAAGCGGAAGCCGAAGGCATCAACAAGAAGGCCGAGGCCATGAAGCTGCTCGAGTCCGCCGGCCAGTCGCACGAAGAATTCAAGCTCCGCCTAGAGAAGGAGAAGGCGGTGGACCTCGCGGGTATCAATATCCAGAAGGATATCGCCGAGGCCCAGGCCAAGGTGATGGGCGAAGCCATGAAAGCCGCGAAGATCGAGATCATCGGCGGCGAAGGGAAGTTCTTCGACCAGATCGCGGGCGCCATTTCCCGCGGCAAATCGGTGGACCGCATGGTCGAGAACAGCGCCGTGCTCGCCGACGTGAAGGACACCTTCTTCAACGGCGATCCGGAATACTTCAAGGCACAGCTCCGTGAATGGGCCGGCCAGTTCGGAGTCACCGCGGAAGATGTGAAGAACCTCAGCGTCGGAGCGATCCTCGGAAAGCTCCTCGTCGACGCCACCGGTGACGACCGCCGCAAGCTCCTGTCCTTCCTCGGCACCGCCGACCGCTTCGGCCTGGCGGACGAGAAGGCAGCGAAGGTGCTGCGTTGATCAGGGTCAGTGTCCGGCCTGCCTCGTGGCGATGCGATGGGGTAGCGCCGGACTCCTCCCGACCGAACCAGAGGAGTTTAACCGCGAAAGGACGCGAAAGAGCGCGAAACTTGGAAAAACAATAAGATCGACCAACGGCGAGTGTGAGGGTTGAGCCACTTGTGAATCCCGCGATCACTATCGAACCTTTCTCAATTCGCCGCAATCTTTCGTCCTCGAGGCCATGAGTGATCCAATCTATAAGCAAGAAAGCTATGAGGTAATGGGCGCATGCTTCGAGGTCTACAAAGAGATGGGTGCTGGATTTGTCGAACCGATCTACCACGAATGCCTCGACCGGGAAATGACCTCGCGGAACATTCCCTTTGTGCATCACGCCGGACTGGCCTTGACATACAAAGGCCAGCCTTTGCGGCTCAGCTATGAAGCGGATTTCGTAATACATTCGAAGATCGTCCTTGAGGTGAAAGCCGTGAAACGTCTCGACGATTCCCATCGCGTCCAACTTCTCAACTACCTTAAGGCAACCGGCTTTCAGTTGGGACTTCTGGTCAATTACGGCCGCGTGGGCGGTTTGGAATGGGAGCGCATTGTCCTATCGGACTGGCTCACGCAACAACGTCGAGTTCCTGATCTCCTCTAATTTTCCTGCCTTTCAAATTTCGCGCCCTTTCGCGGTTAAATCTTATGCCTGAAGAACCTCCCAAGCCCGATCAGCTCGAAGGCGGCGCGTATGAAGTGATCCGCGCCCGGCTCGACAAGCACGCCGCGACCTTGCGAACGGGGCTTGATGTGCTGAACGCCGAGCGCCTTCAGGTCTTCGGCGGCGTCGAGACGACCTTGCTCGGGACCGAACGTGTCCCGACCGAGCACAACTGTATCGCCCGTGATCTGGTGGCGATTGGCAAGCAGCGCTTCCTATTCGGCTACAATATCCAGTTCGGCCTCAAGCAGACGACCGATATCAAGGACGTCTTTGCCGCCTACGATTTCAATCCGGAGACCCGCTCCTTCACCCAGCTCGGGGTGGAAGAGGTGCTCGGTGATGCGAAGTTCGCGGAAGACTTCGCCTACCTCTTCAAGTATTACCGGGAGGCCGTCTTCCTGAAGTTCATGGTCATCGGACCGGCGCTTTATTTGGTGATGCGCGCCGGGAAGACGGTTGATGACATCAAGGCTTTCAAGTGGCGCTTCGCCAGCGGCGGAGGGCTTGAGTATCTCGGCAATCGTTTCGATCACGAGTGCGTCTATCCGCCCCAGCAAGAGTTTGAATGGAAGCGTGCTCACCGCGGCATGCATCGCTCCGGGGAGCACCCGCACATCTCGATCGAGGATCGCGTTTTCGTGGAAACCGTTGGCGGTGACCTTACCGTCAAGGTCGAGGACAATACCGCGAGCGGCCAAGGCATCTATTCGGAGCCGGTTGCCGAGAGTGATCAGACCCTCGATGACGCCGAGATCTTCTACGCGATCGTCGGTTCGCTGATCTTGCTCAAGATTCTGCCTTATCGCGAGTCCATGCACCGTCACCTCGTCTTCAATGAGAAGACGAAGTCGGTTCACCGCATCGATACGATCGGAGACTCCTGCGTGCTGCTGCCGGATGATCACGGCATCATCTTCGCGAATGGCTACCTGCTCCAGAGCGGGGAGGTGAAGACCTTCGAGCACGGCCTGCTCGACATGCGCTTCGAGCGGAAGGTCGCCAGTGCGAATGGAGAGGACATTCTCTATTCCTTCTACAACCGTGCGGCAGGGGACTACGTCCTGCTCTCGTACAACCGGATCAAGCAATCGGTCGAAACTCCCATCGTCTGCTCCGGCTACTCTCTTTTCGGAAATGGCCAGCTCGTGCTTTTCCGCGCCGACGGCCAGCCGCAGAAGCACCACGCGCTCCAAATATGGCAGACGCCGTACTTGGATGATGAAACCAGTGCCGCCGCCGCAGCCGACAAGGAGTCCTTCCTCTACAAGATCGGGAATCCCGAGCTGGTCCGGGGCATGGCAGAAGCCCGCGAATTGCTGACCCTTCTCCAGAAGGACGACTCCTTCGCCGGCCTTTATCTCGATATCGTCAAGCGTTCGGGCGATTTGCTTGATGCCTACTTCTGGCTCGATCGCAGCGAGTGCCAGTCGCTCGCCGCTCCGGTCCGTGAGATCAAGAAAGCGGGCGAGGCCGCGATTGGAGAATTCGACAAGGTTCAGAAGCTCCGCGCGGTCGCCACTGAGCGCACCGCGGTGGTCCGCACCGCAATGGAGAAGCTTGTCCGTGAGGCACGGAATTCCCCGCCGGATGCACTCCAGGGCTTCGTTCACCAGCTTGCAGGCCTGCGGAAGCTGCGGGGCGAGATCATTGCTCTGCGCGATGTCCGATATACGGACGCCGAAACGATTGCGGCCTTCGAGAAGGAGGTGGTCGAGACCACCGATGTCGTTTCAACGAAGACTGTCGAATTCCTCCTCGGGGAGGAATCGCTGAAGTCCTACGCCGCCGCGATCGATACGCAGGAAGCCGCGCTCACGAAGATATCAAAGGTCACCGAGGCGGATGACGTCGCCACTGCGCTCGATCAGGCCGCCGGTGAACTGGAAATGCTCATCGAGATCGTCGGTGGCTTGAAGATTGCGGATGCCACGCAGACCACTGCCATCATCGAAAGGATTTCCGCGCTTTATGCCCGGCTGAATGGCACCCGTGGTTCGTTGCGGAACAAGCGCAGGGAACTCGCGCGCGGGGAAGGGGAGGCGCAGTTCGCCGCCCAGATAAAGCTTCTTTCGCAGGCGCTGGCGAACTACCTCGATCTCTGCGATACCCCGGAGAAGTGCGATGAATCACTCACCCGCCTGATGGTTCAGGTGGAGGAGTTGGAAGGGCGCTTCGCAGAGCTCGACGAGTATGTCGAGCAGCTCACAACACGTCGCGAGGAGATCTACGACGCTTTTGAAGGACGCCGCACCCAGCTCGTCGAGGCGCGTGGCAAGCGCGCTGGAGCACTTTTCAAATCGGCAGAGCGTATCCTGGCCGGCATCCGCAATCGCGTCACCGCCCTGAAGGAAGTTGAGGAGATCCACTCCTATTTCGCGACCGATCCGATGATCGAGAAGGTCCGAGACCTGATCGGCCAGCTGCAAACCTTGGGTGATTCGGTCAAGGCGGATGATCTCCAGACGCGGCTCAAGACCCTGCGTGAGGATGGGGTGCGCCAGCTCAAGGACAAGAAGGACCTCTATGTGGATGGCCAGAATGTCATCCGCTTCGGGAAGAATGCCTTCAACGTGAACACGCAGCCGCTGGAAATGACCATCGTCCCGCATGAGGACGCCATGGCCTTCCACCTGACGGGCACGAAGTTCTTCGAATCGATCACCGATGCCGATTTCCTAGCGGCCCGTGAGGCTTGGGATCTGGAAGTGCCGAGCGAAAGCCCGCGTGTCGCCCGCGCCGAGTATCTGGCGTGGCGCTTCCTCATGGAGGGGAAGGCGGGGGGTGACCTGCTTGGTGCCGTGCAGGCCTTCATGCAGCCTCGTTATGCCGAAGGCTACACCAAGGGCATTCACGACGAGGATGCCACGAAGATCCTTGCACTGCTTTTACCGATCCATGCCGAAGCCGGTCTGCTGCGCTTTGCCCCGCGCGAGCGAGCGGCCGCGCTACTCTTCTGGGAATCTTGGGAAGATCCTGCGAAGGCGCGCCTAGCCGGACAGTTCGCATCCTACGGGAAGCGTCGTAGCTTGTTCTCCGGGGGGGATGAGACCCAGCGCTGGAAAGCGAGGCTTGCCGGGGGCTTCACGAATTGGCGCGGCGACTACGGACTCTTCCCGGACGTGAATTCGGTGAAGGTAGCGTTGTACCTTGAAGAGGAACTTGCCGCTGCTGGTGCCTTCGTTGTTTCTGCCGCCGCCGCGGAACTTTCGAAGGCCTTCCATCAAGGTCTGGTGGCAAAGCGCGCGGATTCGATTTTCAAGGACTCGCTCGGAGACCATGACTGTCCCGTCTCCCTGAAATACGAAATCGCTCGCGATTGGCTCGCAGGCTTCGCGGCCTCCCACCCGGAGAGCCTGCACGGTTCGCCCGCGGATCTGGCGGATGCGGTGATCGATGAGGCCGCGGTGCATCTCGCCCGTGGTGGTTACGAACAGCGTGCCGTGAAAGCGGTGCCTTTGTCCTTCTTGGTCGAGGGTCTGCGTTCCAGCCATCCGCGGATTGCGAATGGCAGCCTGGAAGTTCATTACAGCGAGTTCCTCGATCGTCTGGAGCGTCATGAGCGCACGGACGCCGCGGCATTCCGCGGCCTTGCCGAGCGCAAGACCAAGCTCACCAGCGAGAAGCGCGGACAGATGCGCTTGGATGAGTTCAAGCCGAAGGTCATGAGCGCCTTCGTGCGAAATCGCCTCATCGATGAAGTCTATCTTCCGCTGATCGGGAACAACCTCGCCAAGCAACTTGGCACCGCAGGGGCCAATACCCGCACCGACCGCATGGGCCTGCTGCTCCTGATTTCCCCGCCCGGCTACGGCAAGACGACGATCATGGAGTACGTGGCGAACCGCCTCGGCCTCACCTTCGTGAAGATCAACGGCCCGGCGCTCGGCCACCGCGTGCTTTCGCTGGATCCCGCCGAAGCCCCGAACGCCTCCGCCCGCATGGAAGTGGAACGCGCGAACCTGGCGTTGGAGATGGGCGACAACGTGATGCTCTACCTCGATGACATCCAGCACACGGATCCCGAGTTCCTGCAAAAGTTCATCAGCCTTTGCGATGCACAACGGAAGATCGAGGGCGTGTGGAAGGGCCAGGCAAAGACCTACGATCTCCGGGGTCGGAAGGTTGCGGTCGTCATGGCGGGCAACCCTTACACCGAGAGCGGCGGCAAGTTCCAGATCCCGGACATGCTCGCGAACCGCGCGGACACCTATAACCTCGGCGACATTCTTGGCGGTCACGAAGCGGCCTTCAAGGCGAGCTACATCGAGAACGCGCTCACCTCGAATGCCGCGCTTTCCCGCCTCGCCAGCCGTTCGCAGAAGGACGTGCTCATGCTCATCCGCGTCGCCGAAACCGGCAGTCGCGATGGTGCCGACTTCGAGGGCAATTACACGCCCGCTGAAGTTGAGGAGATGCTCGCGGTAACCAAGCATCTGCTTGCCGTGCGGGACACGATCCTGCGGGTGAATCTCCAGTACATTGCCAGCGCCGCGCAGGAAGATGCCTACCGGTCCGAACCACCCTTCAAGCTCCAGGGTTCCTATCGCAACATGAATCGCATCGCCGAAAAGGTGCTGCCCCTCATGACACCGGAGGAGGTGCGCCAGATCATCATCGATCACTACCGGAGTGAATCGCAGAACCTCACCACGGCCGCGGAGGCGAACCTCCTCAAGTTCTACGAAATGGAGGGCCTGCTCGATGACACGCAGGCCGTGCGCTGGGAGCAGATCAAGAAGGAGTTCAATAAGCGCAAGCTGATGGGTGCCGGAGGCGACAGCGATCCCGTTGGCCGCGTTGTGGCCCAGCTCACCCAGTTCAACGATGGCCTGGAAGCGATCAAGGAAGGCATCTCGCTAGCCGGTCGCAGCTACGCCCAGCCGCAATCGCTTGCGGAGCAAACCTTCGCCCGGCTTCAACAGATCATCGAGGGTCTCCGCGCGGTCCCGGTACAGGTGGACATCAAGGTTGTGCCGGTGCAGGACGACAAAGGCAGCATCGAGCGGGTGGATGGGCCGGACAGCCCACCTCTGGCCTTCCAACCCGACGTCAGGCAGGGTTAGTCTCCCGGGCATGCGCATCGATTGCCACGTCCATATTGTTGGCACGGGAACGGGTGGTACCGGTTGCTGGTATCGTCCCAAGGGTCTCACCCGCGTCGGTGAGCCCTTCCTCGTGCGGGCGGTCGGCTTGACCACGCGCGACCTGCATGGCACGGACTTCGATCGCCTTTACGTCGATCAGCTGTTAGGGATGGTGAGGGGATCTTCCCTCATCGACCGAGCGATGCTCCTTGCCCACGAGCTTCCGCATAAGGAAGACGGCACACCCGTTCCCGAGCTCTCCTCGCTTTACGTGCCGAATGACTACGTGTTGAAGCTGGCACAAGATCATCCCGAGTTCCTTGCAGGAGTTTCCATCCATCCGGCGCGAAAGGATGCGATGGAAGAATTGGAGAAGTGCCTGGCAGGCGGAGCTGCAGCCCTCAAGTGCCTGCCGAATGTGCAAGGCATCGACTGGAATCTTCCGCGCTACACCGCTTTCCTCGAGCGCATGGCGGAGGCGAAGCTGCCGCTGCTCGCGCACACCGGCAGCGAGCGCACCATGCCCGTGATGGATCATGCGCTGGCTTCACCGAAGGTGCTCACGCGTGCCTTGGAGATCGGTGTTACCTGCATCGCCGCGCATGCCGGTACCGGCATGATCCTGCTCGACCCGGATTACTTCGATGTGTTCGCCGCGATGCTCGCGAAGTATCCGAATCTTTACGGGGACAACAGTGCGCTCGCGGGACTCAGCTTCCGTCTGCGCCCCTCTGCTCTCCGTGGCCTCGTCTCCGCTGAGATGGAGGGCCGCATCCTTCATGGCAGCGATCTCCCCGTGCCTTCCAGCGGCCTCCTTGCTTGGGCCTTCGGCATGCTTCCCTGGAAGGACTTTCGTGCCGCGAGCGCCATTCCAAATCCCCTCGAACGCGACGCCCGCCTCAAGCAGATGCTCGGCTTCGGGGAAGAGAGCTTCCTCCGCGCCGCCGGAGTGCTGCGTGTCGCCTGAGGACGGCGGGCGATCAGTCGGGTATGACTTTCTGATCTCCCGCGCTATCTCGCGTGGTTGCCCAATTCCGCGATCACGTGATGTTGCATGGGGCTCGACGTGTTAACTTCGCGTCACCCCCAACCCCCCAAGATGAAAGCCGCTACCCCCATGCGGTCTTCGAAAAGGAAAGGCTTCTCACTGCTGGAACTCACCGTGGTGATTGCTGTCCTCCTCTCGTTGACTACCATTCTTATCCTCGGAGCCCGCGCCTGGAAGAACGGTGCTGACCGCACCGCCTGCCTGATGAACATCCGCAATGTGCAGCTTGCCGTGCGCTCCTACCAAAATCTCTACGGCTACACTGCCGGCGGGATGCCCTACGCCGAGGGTGGGTCCCAGGACATCGGCACCCACCTCTTTGCCAAGGGCTACATCGATCTCCAGACCTACGGCGAGATCCATGGCACTTCGCCATGCGCCGGTGGCGGTCTCTACGAATGTGCCCAACCTGATGTCTTCCCCATGGAAGGCAGGCTCTACATCAGTTGCTCGCTGGAGTCTCAGGACAATCACTCCCTTCCTCCCGCTGCCGATTGGTAAGAAAGCGAATCAAAGATCCAGAGCGGACCGGAGGTCGGACGCCACGGAAGTGGCTTTCTCCTTCGGATCACTGACCAGGGCGAAGTCCTCGTCGGGATCCAGCACATCCGTAGCCGGGGCCGGGGCCGGGGACGGGGACGTTGCGGACGCTGGCAGGCGTGGCGCTTTTTCGACCGGCTCCAAGTCGGGCAATTCGGCATTCTCCGCCGCGATCTGTAGATCCTCGAACTTGCGCGCCGTGATGAGCACCCGCGTCTCATAGGAGGCGATCGCCGCATTGTAGTGGCCCACCGAGCTTTCGAGCGATTTGCCCAGCTTTACGAAGTGGCCGGCCAGCGTGGAAAGGCGCTCGTGCATCGTCCGGCCCAGCACCGCCACCTCGCGGGTGCTCTCCGCCATCGCTTCCTGACGCCAGCCATAGAAGACAGCCCGCAGCAGCGCGATCAGCGTCGTGGGGGTGGCCAGGATGATGCGCTGTTCCACGCCGTGCTCGATCAAGCCGGGATCCACCTGCAACGCGGAGGAAAAGAAGGACTCGCTCGGCAGGAAGAGGACCGTGAATTCGGGAATGTGCTCGAATTGGGAGGCGTAGTTTTTCGAAGACAGCTGGTTTACGTGCGTCCGGACCTGCCGGGCATGCCGCTGCATGGCCTCCAGCTTCAGACGGTCGTCCGTGGCTTCCAGTGCATCCAGATAGCCGTCCATCGGCGTCTTGGCGTCCACCACGATCGTCTTGCCTCCCGGGAGATGCACCACCATGTCCGGGCGGAGGCGCTTCCCTTCGTCGGTGGTCGTGCTCATCTGCGTGTCGAAATCGCAGTGCTCCTGCATGCCCGCCAGTTCCACCACGCGTCGGAGCTGGATTTCTCCCCACTGGCCGCGACCGGTCGGCTGGCGCAGCGCCTTGACCAGCTGGGCGGTTTCCCGCTGCAGGCCCAGCTGTCCTTCAGAGAGCGCCTTCACCTGCGTTTTCAGCTCCACGTAGGCACCTTCCCGAGCCTTTTCGATGTCACCGATCCGTGCCTCGAACTTGCCGAGCGATTCCGCCATCGGCTTGACCAGGCTTTCGATTGCCAGTTTGCGCTGCTCCAGATCGCCCTTGGCCTCCTCGGTCTGGGACTTCAGTGACGTTTTCGCAAGCTGGAGGAATTGTTCGGAGGAAAAGCGCAGCGCGTCCGCGGAAAGAGCCTTGAAGGTATCGGACAAGCGGCTCTCCGCCCGTTCCAGGAGCGTCTGCCTTTCGGCGGCTGATCTCACCTCGTCTTCCAGGCGGGTTTTGACCTCCGCAAGCTGGGTGCGGAAAGCCTGGCAATTCCGCTCCAGCTCACTGGATTCGGAGATGGCGGCCGCATGCCGTGCCTCCAGCTCGGTCATCCGGCGGGCATCGGATTTGATCTGCTCCTCCAGCCGCACCCGGCGGCCCGAAAGGGCCAGCACGGTGATGAGCCAGCCGAAAAAGATTCCGGCGAGGGAGCAGAGGACCCAGGGGAGGGCTGCTTGGAGTTCGGGAGGCATGTTCGGATTGTTCCTTGCGGATGATCGCATGCGGGGCATCGTTAGGGCCGTCGCGCGTTTCCCGACCGGAGTACCGGCCGGAGGGCGCGAACGCAAATCAAACCGACCCCACGACCATGGCTCACACTCTTCCCGACCTCGGCTACGCCTTCGACGCGCTGGAACCGCACATCGACGCGCGCACCATGGAAATCCACCATGACAAGCACCACGCCGCCTACGTCACCAACCTCAACAACGCGATCGCTGGCAAGGGCGCCATCGAGTCCAAGAGCGCCGAAGAGCTGATCACGGATCTCGGTGCGGTTCCGGATGACATCCGGACCCCCGTCCGCAACAACGCCGGCGGCCACGTGAACCACACCTTCTTCTGGAAGACCATCGCCCCGGGCGGTGCCAAGGCTCCCTCCGGCGAACTCGCCGCCGCCATCGACAAGTCCTTCGGCTCCTTCGACGCCTTCAAGGAAGCCTTCGCCAAGGCTGCCACCACCCGCTTCGGCTCTGGCTGGGCATGGCTTTCCAAGACTGCCGATGGCCTTGCCATCAGCTCCACGGCGAATCAGGACAACCCGATCATGGGCCCTGACTTCGGCGGCACCAAGGGCGCGACCCCGCTGCTCGGCCTTGATGTCTGGGAGCACGCCTACTACCTGAATTATCAGAATCGCCGCCCGGACTACATCACCGCCTTCTGGAACGTGGTGAACTGGGATGTGGTAGCTGCCAATTACGCCGCCGCCTGATCAGGCGGCGCCTTCTTGGATCAATCCAATCAAACGGCCGGGGGAATTCCTCCGGCCGTTTTTCGTTTCGTCCCTTACGCGGTATAGCCGTCGTTCAAAACCGCCCGGCCGTGGATCAGCCAGCGGTAGGCTACGAGATTGGCCAGAAAGACCAGCGGGCCGGCGAAGCAAACCCCGACGACCAGCGCGAGAAGGCCTGCGAGCACGATAAGGAAGCAAACAAGCCCCAGCAGGAAAAGATTGCCCACATTGCCCTGGGTGATCCGCGCGCTATATTTCAGGGAGTCGATGATCCCGAGGTCCTTGTCCACGATACCGTTCTCGAATTGGCCGAGGCGGAGCGCCAGATAAATCCCCGGCACGATCAGGAGAACCAGTCCGACAAGGACGATAAGGTAGTAGAGCAGGGAGGCCACCACCGCGGTAAGCAACTTGTTGCCCTGCCCTAGCAGCATGCCCACGGAGAAAGGCCGGCCGGATACGATGTTCAGCCCGATTCGGGTCAGGCCGAGACTGAAGAAGATATCCAGGACTTGTCCGACCAGATTGAGCACCCCTTCCACCGCCTTGCCGACATCTTGGGAATCGGCGGCGTGAGCAGTGGCTTCTACCAGCACTCCGGAGAAAACCGAAAAGCCCATCGAGATGGCGAAGCAGATCGCGCAAGCACCCAGGAGAGGCCAGAAATGCCGCTTGGTCAGGTCGAAGGCGCGCCTGATGCAATCGCCGATCACCAGGGGTTCGCTGCCTGGAACAATTTCCTCTCCGGAAGCGAGTTCCCGGGGCGGTTCCCACGAAAGAGGGGACGGAGCCTGATAGGGATTCGAAGGTCCTTGGCCCGGGACCGGAGGAGCAGGGGGGCTGGGAGCGGTCCTTGGAACAGGCGGCGGCGGTGCCAGCTCCGCGACTTCGCCGGCTGGCGTCCAGTTCGGCATTCCTTCACACCACACCAGATCGGTCGGCTTCACGGTTCCGGTGCCGATCAAGCGGACGAGTTCCTCTTGGGAAACGGGGCCATTCTGTTGCCCGCTGGTGGCGTAGAACCATGGTTTCATCTCGCGGATTGTTAGCAGCTGCGCACTCGGCGAGGCAAGAGCGCCCTGCCCTCGCCCCAGGCCGCTTACCGTATCTGGACGCTGTCCTCAGCGGTATCTTCGCGGGAGACGGAATCGCGCGTCCATTCCTTCCGCGGAGTGACCTGGTTGCCCTCGATCTTCACGTTCGCGCAGTGGCGCAAGGTGAAGGGCGGCTTGTTCCATGGCTTGTAGCTGTCGTTGTAGGTAACCTTGTTCCCCCGGAAGGTGATGCCATCTGTCGAGATCGCGTAGAGCAGCGGCACGTCAAAGGTTTCGAAGACATTGCCCTCGATACGGACATTCCGGTGATAGTAGCCCCGCTGGTCTGCCAAGTCCGGGACTTCCGGATAAAAGGAAAGGATTGCCTCGGTGAATTGATAGCGGGAAGTCAGGTTGTTCCGGAAGACATTCTTGCGGATCAGCACATCCTGGCAGGCACCGCTTTCATACCAGCCGTTGGCATCGCCCGCGAGCAGCAGCGCGGATCCGGAAGACTTGTCGAAGATGTTCTCCTCCACCTTCACCGGCTTGGGCGTGGTGAAGAGGGTGCCGCGCGCGCGATTGTTGCGCACCGTGTTGCCACGGAAAGTGACGGACGGAAACCAGTCGGCATTCTCCAGGGCATCGCCCTTGCCCAGTCCCGCAGGGATGTCCGCGGTGAATTCGATTTCGACTTCATCGGTATTCAGCCTGTGCACCGCGGCTACCTTGCCAAGCGGACAGGGCTCCAGATGCCTCGCGCGAATCCCCCGCAGCGTCTCACCAGGTAGCGCGACTTCGAAGCCCACTGCCTGCCCGTGCACATAGCGCGCACGCAGCTTGCGCGGCCCCTGCAATTCCTCGATCCGCAGGCAAGTCGCATGGACATTGATCGCGTCGTCCATCATCCCTTCATAGAGCCCGTCTTCCGCGATGATCTCGCCGCGGCAGTTGGAGAAGTGGGTCGCATCCGCATTCGTCGTGAAATAGCGATCCGTTTCCGTGGCAAGATGGATCCCGCCACCGCGGAGCTGGATGTTCTCGGACCGCTGTGCCAGCAGGCCCATCCCTGCCGCTTGGTGAATGACCACCTGATCCAGCACCGTGTCCTTTGCCCGATAGAGGAACACGCCGGGATGCGGCCTCGAGCTATGGCGCATCGTAATCCGGTCCCCGGCCTTGATTCCGCTCCCGGAAAGATCCTTCTCGATCCGGTAGCTCCCCTCGCCGAGCACGGTCAGCTTTCCCTTGTATCCGAAATCGCCGGTGCCCGCCACGATCTCGCGGGTCTTGCCATCGAAGACGATCCCGTTCCCCCAATCCGCCGACTCCCAGCCCTCGCCCTTATGGACGAACCAGCCCCCGCGGATTTCATGCGGATAAAGCTTCGGATCCACGCTCAGCTCGTAAGCCCCAGGCTCTACGCGCGTGATGATGCCTTGGGAGTGATGTGGTCTTGAGAAATCGATCGAGATTCCCCGCACCGTTACCTTCTCCGAGTCTTGAACCAGCAGTGGCAACATCAGGCCGTGGAAGACGAAGCGGGAACCTTGCCCGTCAAAGGTCACGGATCTGAGGTCTGCCAGTGGGATCCCGATGGGATGCCAGGTGGGCTGGTCGTGGTTCGAGATGTGGAAGTGTCGCTTGAGCGCCCCGTCATGGTGGAAATGATAGACTCCCTTCTCCAGCTTCAGGGTGGAGCCCGGAGCCTCGCGCAGGGCTTCCAGTGCCTTGTGCAGGGCAGCTGTCTGATCTTCTTCGACGTTGGGACGGATGCCGAATTCCGCACCGCCCATGGTCCGTGCCTCTTTGGGTGAAGGCTGCTCCCCCTTGATCCACTTCAGGTCCACCCAGTCGGCGTGATCGTATTCCTGCTGTCCCATGTCATCGGCCTGGAGGTAGAGCTTCCGATGAAAGGCGCTCGGCACCGCCACCTCGAAGCTGGCAGGTGCATCGCCAGCCTTCATCACCGGGGATTCCCACAGCACCGCGGTCCCGGAGAGGATCCGGAACTTCACCGAGCCTTTTCCTGCGCCCACTTCATCGTCCACGCCCGCCAGGCCTTTCAAGCGCACCGCGCCTTCCGGCACCGTTAGGGGCAGCTCAGACACGGCGTGGGATCCCCATCCCTGTTCGTAGCTCTTTCCCGCAAGCGTGAGCGGCTTCCCATCGATCGAGCGGTTCACTTGGACGGCCCCGTAGCTTTGATTGCTCATCGCGAGGTCCTCCGCACTGAAGCCAAACAAGGGAAGCGGCAGGAGGAGAAGAAGAGCTAGCGGGCGCATCCGGCTATCCCATCACTTGTCGCCGCGGCTGACAAACTGGATGAAGGGCCAAAATATGCGACCGGCCCGGATCAGCCGGCCCGCTGCTGCCCGAAAAAAGAAAGCCGCCCGCGGTGAACCGGGGCGGCTTTCAGGAAACAGGGATGCAGCGGGCTTCAGAAGTGGATCGCGTGGCCGTCGGCTGCGAGGGTCGCTTCGTGAATGACCTCGCTCATCGTCGGGTGAGCGTGGATCGTCGCGTGGATTTCTTCGGAGGTAAGCTCCTGATCCAGCGCCAGACCCATCTCGGCGATGAGTTCAGTGGCGTTCTCGCCGATGATGTGGGCACCCAGCAGCTCGCCGTGCTTCTTGCCGAAGAGTAGCTTCGCGAAGCCATCCGGCTCGCCGGAGGCGATCGCCTTGCCGATCGCCACGAAGGGGATCTTGCCGACCTTATACTCGATGCCTTCTTCCTTCAGCGCACGCTCGGTCTTGCCCACGGAGGCGATCTGCGGGTGGCAGTAGGTGCAGCCAGGGAAGTTCGTCACCTTCCGCGGCGTATGGCCGTCCACGTAGAGTCCTTCGACGCATTGGATGGCTTCGAAGGATGCGGTGTGGGCCAGAAGCGGCGGGCCGCTCACGTCACCGATCGCGTAGACGCCCGGGATCGAGGTCTCGTAGCGGTCTCCGGTCTTCACGAAGCCACGGTCGGTGAGCTCCGGCTGTTGGCCGCCCGGCAGCACCGGCTGGACGCCGATGGCCACGAGCACCACGTCCGCCGTCAGGACGCCGTTTTCCTTTGCTCCTTCCACGGTGACTTCCACCTGGTTGCCCTTGACCTCGGTCTTGGTGATCTTGTGATTCGCCAGGCAGCGGATACCCTGCTTGGTGAAAGACTTTTCCAGCGCGTCACCGATTTCGTCGTCCTCCACCGGAACCAGGCGCGGCAGCATCTCGACGACGGTCACCTTGGTGCCGAAGGCGTTGTAAATGTAGGCGAATTCGACGCCGATCGCGCCGGCACCGATGATGATCATGCTCTTCGGCTGCTTTTCGAGAACCATCGCCTCTTTCGAGCCGATGACCGTCGTGCCATTGAAGGGCAGCGGAGGCAGCGGGCGGGACTTCGCACCCGTGGCGATGATGATGTGCTTCGCTTCCGCGGTCTGCTTGGAGCCGTCGGCGGCGGTCACTTCCACCTTCCCGGGAGCGATGATCGAGCCGAGGCCGCGCACGTAGTCGATCTTGTTCTTTTTGAAGAGGAATTCGATGCCACCGGCGAGGCGGTCGGACACCTTACGGGAGCGGCCCACGATCGCCGACCAGTCGTACTGGAGGTTATCGAAGGAGAAACCAAACTCCTTGGCGCGGTGGCTCAGGGTGTGGAAAAGCTCGGCGTTCTTAAGAAGCGCCTTGGTCGGGATGCAGCCCCAGTTCAGGCAGGTGCCGCCAGCGCGGTCCGCCTCGACGCAGGCGACTTTTTTACCAAGTTGCGCGGCGCGGATTGCTGCGACGTAGCCAGCCGGGCCGCCGCCAATAACGATGAGATCGTATGCCATAATACGGGAGTGCGATGGAGTTCGCGCGGAGCGTGGTGGCGGCCCCCCGGATTGTCAAAGGGGAAGGGGGGCCGGGTAGCCGCTCTCACTATGCCGTGTCGGTAAAGTTAGGGGGTAAACTTCGGGTATTTTTCTTACATTGAAATTTCAGGAGTATTGGATTATCTTATATTGCATAATGCATTGGATTTGCTCTCATTGCGGGTGGTATAAGCTCCACAACGCGTTGATGCAGAAAAAATGCGGAGCGCTCGCGAATACGATTGTTTTGTAACGTGGGCTAACTGATATTGACTTCAGGATTTTTAATTACTACTAACTACAGGCTGTCTCTCCTCGCCCGTTCCCACCCTCCTCCTCACCCATGCACCTCGAACCCCTACAGCTACGGGCGTTCAATACACTTTTGAACGAAGGCTCCGTGACCCGCGCGTCGTTGGAACTTCGAACCAGCCCCTCAAATGTCCGCCGCATTTGGCAGAATCTGGAGGAAGAGCTGGGCGAAAAGCTCTTCAACGCCAACGAACATGGCGAAACCATTCCCACCTGCGCGGCTAGGGCTCTCGACCGCGAGATGAGCTCGCTCCTTGAGGAAGTCCGCCGTTTTGAAGCCTCGGTCCGCCGGATTCATCGCAGTGGCCGGACCCTGCGCCTCGGCGCGAACCGGAACGTTTTCAATACCAATCACTTTGGTAAGCTATTCAATACCCTGCGCCACGATGAGCGTTTTCGGATTTCCTTCGTCGAAGTGAATGCCGAGGAAGGCCGCGCAGCTTTGGAGGCTGGCGCCTGCGATCTCCTTTTCTCCGTGGACGGAACTCCGGGCCGGAGATTCGATTCACGGGACCTGCCGCACCTCCCACTCGACGTGGCCTATGAGCGCAGGCCGTCCACCGAGCCCCGTGTGGCTCCCACAGAGCTGGCGGACCTTCAGTGGTCCCTCGCCACCTTCGCCAAGACTTCCCTAGCTCTGGATACCCTTAAGAAAATTGAGAACTCCGGCGGCGGCAGCGGCAGGCTCTGCTCCCAGCACCAGTTCCTCAGCTGGGCAGAGGATTCCTTGGATGACGAGACCGAAGCGATGGTCTGCATCCGGCCTGCCTCCTTCAGCCGCCTGCCTCGTGTTTCTTTCCTGCCTTTGGACCTGAATGTCGGCTATCCGCTCTGTGTGTCCTATCTGAGGCAGCATCCCTACGAGTTCCTACCCTCGATCGTGGACCAGATGAACCGTGCGCTGAACGATCCCTCCCCCCATGGATCTCGACCTGGCCTGTCTTGAGACCTTCGTCCGTCTGGCGGACTGCGGCAGCTTTTCCGAAACGGCGGTGATCCAAAAGATCAGCCAGCCGGCGGTGAGCCAGCGGATCGCCAAGTTGGAATCCTCCACCGGCCTACGCCTTTTCCTCCGGCATCAGGAGCGGCTTGAGGTTACCCGGGATGGAAAGGAGTTGCTGGAGATCGCGAGGAAGATCCTTGCCGAGCATGAAGGCCTGGGGATTCGCATGAGCCGCCACGTCCGTGAGTCGAAGGGCGGCGTCCGCGCCATGATCGATGGCTCCTTCGCTGGCAATCGCTTGGTGAAAAGCCTCCAGAAAAATCCCATCACCGATACCAGCGTCGAAATCGTCCGACCGAATGGACGCCTTTCGTGGGTCGAGGCCCTCGAACAGCATGATGTCGACATCGTGGTGACAGGCACCTTCCTTCAAGCAGGGAATGTCCCAACCTTGCAGCGCGTCGAGCTGGATCGCCAGCGTGGAACCACCATCGCGTGGAACCGCGTTTACTTCGACTTCGACATTGAGAACTTCAGCTTTCCCGAGACCTTGCGCTCCACCATTCTCGTGCCGAGCGAGCGCTTGATCTCCGGCTATCTGCCCTTCCTCGAAAAATGGTGCCATGACTCCTATGGCACCCTGCCTCCCGATGTGCTTGCCTTCGATGATGAAGAAGGTGCCCGGGATGCCTGCGTGGCCGGACTTGGCGTTCTGATTTTCCCAGGCGATGCGGCAGCCCGGATGGCCATGAACGCCGGTGAACTCGGTGTCGTGAAGACCTTCGAGTTCCTTCTTCCGGACGCCTTCAGTTACTCGATCTACGTCCGGGCCGAAGAGCGGAACCAGCGCGTTTTGCAGACCGCTGTTAGAATCGCGGATGATCACCGCATTGGAAAGCGCAGCCCCTTGGATCACAGGGTCTAACTTGTGGTTATCACGTCATAAGGAGAAAGTCCCGGCGCTCGGTTGAGGAAGTGCGGCAGGTGGCAGAGCGTTGCCATCGCAATGAAACGCTGTTTATCCCTTACCCTCGCAATCTTGGCCGGCACCCTTGGTGCGTCCCGCGGCCAAACCGTCGTGGATTCCACCACGCACACCGGTCTATTCAGCCCCTCCGCCAATGTGACGGTGGATCCGATCCCGGATCCGGAGCCGCTCATTGGGATCATCCTGGATCCGCCACCCGCCAGCGGTCCCCTCGGAAACTATTGGAACGCCACGGCCTCGGGCGGTGCCGCGATCTTCGCACTTGGTATCGATGCGGCTTCGACCGGGGCTCAGGTAGCACTCTCCAACAATTCCCTACAATTCAACGTTAGCAATAATCCTCAGAGCGTTCTCGGATTGCTTGGAACCGGCGTCAGCCTCGGATTGCAATGGTCTGCTACCGCCACCTTCGATGGCAGTCCCGGACCGGTGGTGAATCTCCAGCCAAACCAGGTTTACCGGATCAGCTTCGATGTGATCGATGACAGCGGACTGCTCGATTCGACCCTCAATCTTGCCCCGACTTTTGGTGTCGAACTTCTCAACGGTGCCGGCACTCCCGTCGGCTATGTTGGAGGTGGAACCGTGGCGAGCATCCTCGGCCTTCAACTCGCTCCCGTCTTGGGAGGGCCGAATGGCGCTGCCACCGCGACCGCTCAGTTCCGCACCGGAGCTACGGTCCCGGCAGGTGCTGCCGCCATTCGTTTCACCGCCTCCGCCGCTCTTCCGGTAACGGCTGTCGGCCTCGGCACGAACTTCGCCTCGGTGTCCAATCTGAAGCTCGTCGCGGTGGATCCCTATACCCTGTGGATTGAAGACAGCGACGTGGAGGATGAATCGGACTGGGATCGCGATGCGGATCCCGACCACGACGGCCGCCCGAACATCGAGGAATTCGCCCTTGCCACGGACCCTGCCCGCGGTGATCACGGCGAGACCTTCGTCCGCGTCGGTGATGCGGATGGAGCAGGTCCTGAAACCGCCGTCTGTGTGATGACCATGGCAGTCTTGGATGACGCCGTGTTCGCCAGCGGAACGGGCGAGAATAGTGGCGATCTGATCGCCCCCACCACCAGCGTCTCCTATCGGGTCGAAGGGTCCTTTGAACTCATGAATTGGAATCTGGCCATCTCCGAAGTCACGCCGAATGACAGCTTCCGCGCCGGCTTGCCGACGCTTCCCGAGGGTTGGAGCTATCGCTCCTTCCGCGTGCCAGGCGAAACCTCGGATACCCGGAGGGCTTTCTTGCGCGCTGTGTTCGAATAAGGGCGAACAGTTGGAGGCGGTTCCTTTCTCGGGACGTTTTGGGGACCGCCTCCCTTATCGTAGTGGCGGTGCCTCCTTCTCCATCTTCCCGCGTGTCAGGACGGGACAGCACCGTGGCGGCACCCGTAAGGCGACGGGTGCCGCCACACATCCCGCCATGGCAATCATAAAAGTGTTATCTACGCGATCACGTAGATAACTATTACTTATTGATGGATAAGGATAAAGTTCCGCCGCGATATTGAGGGCTTCGCATTTATCCGGCAGCTTGGGCAGTGCATGAAGTGCTGCCTTCCCCTCCTCTGGGCGTTCATGGCCATTACCGGGATAGCCGGTGGCCAGACGCTTATCGATGGTACGAACTATCCGGATCTGTTCGGCGGATCGGATAGCGTGACTGTTACCGCGCCCTCCCTGCCGGATGGGACCCTGCTTGGTGTTCATCTTGGGGGATCGGCTACCGGTGAACTCGGCAACCATTGGAATGCCACCGCTACCGGCGGGGCCGTCCTCGGTTCAAATCTTCCGGATATCCTGGTCACCGTGCCCGAAGAGCGGCTCGCGGAGACCGGTGCTCAAGTGGCCCTCGACGGGACATCGCTCCTGTTCAATATCAATAATTCTCCTGCCTCCATTCTAGGAAGCCTCGGGGTCGGCCTGAGTCTCGCTCTCAATTGGGATGCGACCGTAACCTTCGATGAGCCGGGTGAAATGCTCGTCCTTGCTCCCAACACGATCTATCAGGTTAGCTTCGACGTCTACGGGGAGAACGGCTTGTTGGAATCGACCTTGGGCCTGGCTCCATCCTTTGGCCTTCAGTTGCTAGATGGCGGCAGCGCCGTGGATGCCGCCGCCGGAGGGACCTTGGTGAATATCATCGGTCTCCAGTTGCTTGGCGTGGTGGGCTCTCCGCCGGAGTCCGGACGGGCAGTGGTGCAATTTGAAACCGGGAACACCGTTTCAGGAAACGCCGCCGGACTTCGTTTCACCGGATCCGCCTTGGTTCCTGCCACCGCACTGGGCATCGGCACGCAATTCGCGTCCGTCTCCAATCTCTCCATCACCCAGATCCCCGAGCCTTCCAGCTTGCTACTGGGTCTTCTGGGTGCAGCCGTCGGCTTCAAACGTCGCCGCTAGTCGCTCCCCCGCACTGCCTGAGACAACGTCATGGCGGCATCGTGTTGCGCGGTGCCGCCATGATTTGTTGCAGGATATCGAAGGATGCAGACCAACTCAGGCACTCAGCGGAGGCGGGACCGCCTCGGAAGGGGCCGTCGCGGCGTCTGCCGCCTTTTCTGCCGCCTTTTCTGCCGCCCGCTTGCCGGCGCATGCACCACGGCGGAGCGTCTCCTTGATGCTCGAAGGGATGAACTCTTTCGCGAAGCATGCGGCGAAGCACGCGCTGAATGCGGCTCCGTAGGCGAGGTCATGAGCCGCACCGGAGAGTGCCTCTTTCAACTTGGGAGCAGCCTCCCGCGCCATCGAGGACGCATCCGACCGGGCGGACTGGAAAGCTTCGGTGAAGTTCGTGTAGCGCGGGGCTTCTGGTGCCGCCCCCGCCGTTTCCTGTGTGTGTTCGTTGGAATCGTTCATGGTGAAATTCGTGGTTGGACGAGCGTGCGGATCATCCTCTTCAGGAAATCTTTCCGCCATGGGAAATCATGGCCCCGATTGGAACCACGTCGAAAATTTTTCAATGGATCTCGAATAATCCCGCGGGGCCTTCGTCCGATCCGGTGAATCCTGATATAAAATCATGAAGAAAATTCTCGGAATCCTCACCATCGCCCTTGCCACCGTTTTTGCCGCTCCTTCGGCGGATGCACGTCCTCACCATCGCCCTTCGCGCAGCTACGTTGAGTTCCACCGTTCGTGCCGTGGCCCTGCATGGATCGAGCGCTATGTGGCTTACTATGACTCGTGCGGTCATCCCGTGTGGCGCACGCGGGTGATCCCGATCCGCCGCCATCATCATCATCATGGTGGCTTCTCGGTCCAATTCGGTGGCGGCTGCCGCTGATCCTTTCCTTTCGAGCCCGTGGTGACGAATGCCCGGCGACGCCTTCTGGTGTCGCCGGGCTTTTCACACACACACCTATGATCACCCGCTCGTGCAAACGGGTGAAGCGATCCGCCCCATGATTTCAAACTTGGACACACCGGGGTGACCTGTCCGCGGTGACATGTCCCGTGTCACCGGTGCAGGCATCAATCCGTCGGGGAACTCCACCTTGGCTGCGCCAAGGGCGAGCGCCACCAAACAACCGAAAGCGGGCGCTTTCCCCTTCGGATTGATTCGGTATCGCAATGTCGGCGGTCATGACGGCATGCGGCTGGATCGCAGACACTTCATGGGCGTGCTGCGTGAAGCGAAGATGATCGCTGCGTGAAAAAGGCGTTCTTCAGCCTTGGGAAATCGTTCCGCGCAGCATCACATCCGGACCGAAGCGTTGGAAACGGACATCGTGCAAGGTGACGCCTTCCCCCAAGCCGCCTCCTGCAAGCGCAGGCACCGGTCCTCCATTCACCATCGGGGCCATGAAGGCGACCCATTCGTCGACCAGTTTCGCCTCCATCAGCTCCGCGGCCAATCGCCCGCCGCATTCGACCAGTACCGCGCTCACTCCCCGCTCATTCACCAAACGACGCAGGACGATCTCCGGATGATCGCGGTCTTCGATTAAGGTGCGCTCGCGATTGGCATCCGTGAAAAGCGGCGCATCCATCGGCAGCGAACCGGCATCGCGGGTGAGCACCACTCGCCACGGTTGTGCCCGGTCGGCAGCGAGTTCCGGATCCCGCAGGTCCAGTCTCGGATTGTCACGCCGCACCGTTTCTCCGGAAGTCAGGACAGCTTCGCATTCGGCGCGCAGGCGTTGTACTTCGGTACGGGCCACTTCACCGGTCAGCCACATCCCCTCGCCGGGCGGGCGGGTAATGCGGCCATCCAGGCTCATCGCGGTTTTCAGGATCACCCATGGCAGTCCGCTGCGCTGCACCTTGGTAAAGGCACGGATCAGTTTTGACGCTTCTTCCGAAAGTACTCCGCGGCTCACGCTGATCCCCGCTTCTTCCAACAGCCTGTCTGCCCGGCCCGCATGCGCGGGATTCGGATCTTCCGCGGCGTAGATCACGCGGCTCACGCCAGCTTCGATCAGGCCATCGGTGCACGGCGGAGTGCGCCCATGGGTCGAACAGGGTTCGAGCGTGACATAGACGGAGCTGCCCTTCAGCGCGGCTTCTCCATGGGTGCGCTTCACGGCGGCGATCGCCTCCCGTTCCGCATGCGGTAGTCCTGCACCGCGATGCCACCCGGCACCGAGTTCGACGCCGTCTTTCACGATCACCGAACCCACCGCGGGGTTCGGCGAGGTACGCCCGATCCCCTTGCTACCTTCCTCGATTGCCCGCCGCATCCAGTGCGCGTCTTCACCTTGCATGGACAATGAGAGGCCATTTTTCAGAAATCTGCGCAAGCCCCCTTGATCTCCATTGATGGCGCTGCATGTACGCGCCAACTTCGGTATAAGTGATAGATCCCCTTCTATCATGCGCTCAAAACCTGCAACCCAACGCTCATGAACAAACTCATCCTCGCATTGGCTCTCCTCGCCTCGCTGCCCGCCTACGCCGACAAGGCGACAGACATCTATAGGGCAGGCATGATTGCCATGGATCAAGGAAACGTGAAGGCCGCTTCCGACGCCTTTAAGGAAGTCCTGCGCCTGCAGCCCGGAAACGCCAATGCCCGCTATCAGCTCGCCGAGCTACAGCGGAACCAAGGCTCCGTTGCCGCACGGGCCCGCATCAAGAAGATGGAGGAGTATCAACTCTCCGAGATCAACTTTGCCAAGCTCGGGCTCTCGGAGTCGCTTGAGGCCCTGACCATGCTTATCGAGAAAAAGTCGGAGGAAAAGTTCTCGCCGAACTTCATGGTCCAGGATCCGTCCAACAAGCTCGGTGACGCGCAAGTGACGCTCTCGGTGAAGAACGTCCCCGCGAAGGCCGCCCTCGATATGGTCCTGCAACAGGCAGGCGCCGTCGCAAAATATGAAGAGCACGCCATCGTGATCAAGCCGGTGGCCCGGACAAAGTAGCCTGGCCCCCCCACGCGATGGGGTAAGGAGACCCCACGCGATTTGGGGGATCGCCTTTTGCCGCGGAGGATGTCATTGTCCTCCGCGGCATGGTGCCCGATCTCCGCACGCTCTTCCTCGTCATCGCGCTTCTCTGCGCGGTGCAGGGATTTGGCATGGTGGTCCTGTGGGCCTTGAACCGCCGAATCCCCGGCATCAGTTCCTGGGCCGCCAGCAATGTGCTCAATGCCTTCACCATGGCCCTCCTGCCGCTTCAGGGAGTGGTCGCCAGCACGCTTTGGAATACCGTAATTCCAAACTTATGCGCAGTCGCCGCCGCGGTCCTTTACTATGCAGGTAGTAGCCAATTCCTCGGGAAAACCGGGTGGCAGCGGAACAGCCTGATCTCGGTCGGCCCTTGGCTTCTATCCTTCTTTTACTATCTTTATATTCAGGATAACCTGGCGGCGCGGATCTACTTTGCCTCCGCCTTGCTGATCTTTCTGAATGGCGTCACCGGGGTCATGCTGCTCCGGGAAGCAAAGGGAGGCATGAGGTTCTCCATGCGCTTCACCGGCGTCATGTTCATCCTCTTCACCGGCATGCTGCTGGTCCGCGCCGTGAAGGTCGCGCAGGACCCGCCGCCGGCGACCTTGTTCGATGACTCCAGCTTCTCGTGGATGGTCTTCATCGGCGTGGCGATCGCCGCATACTTCCGCAGCTTCGGCACCATCCTGATGATCAACCAGCGCCAGACGCTTGAGCTTGCCGAGCGCCATGCCGCACAGCTCCGTGCGGAAGAAGCACTGGCCGAAGCCCGGCGCGAGGCCATGGAGCAGCGAGTCCTCCGCCAACGCCAGGCTCTCGTGCGGGACCTCCACGACGGGATCGGCGGCATCACCGCAAACCTTGCGATGCTTGCGGCTCTCGGCCGCGAGGAGGAAACCGCCGCGCTCCGCGAGGAAACCCTGCGCCACATCCAGACGATCGCCTTGGAGGGAAACCGGGAGGTGCGGAACCTGATGAACACCTTGGAGAACGGCCGCTTCCATTGGACCGATTGGGTGGCCGACCTGAAAGACTACGCGGTGAAGGCCACCGAGCCCCACGGCATCGCCACCTCCTTCCAGATCAGGGGCTCTTCCTCCGATGGCGTGATCTCCGATCCGGCCGCAGCCATCTCGCTCACCCGCGCCGTGAAGGAGGCCATCAACAATCTCGCCCGCCATTCCCAAGCCAAGGAAGCCAGGATCGAGATGGAGTTCGACAAAGGCTCGCTCTCCATCCTCGTCGCGGACAATGGTCGCGGTATCCCCGCGACTCCTTCGGCTGGCCGCGGTTTGCGGAATATGACACGCCGCGCCCAAGAGCTCGGCGGCTCCCTCTCCATCGACGGAAATCAAGGCACCACCTTGAAATTCACTCTCCCTTTACCCCTCAAATACCCCGACATTGACCTTGTCCCAGCATAATCCAGTCCAGCCTAATTTTTCCGTGATAAGGGTGATTGTGGTAGAGGACGATCCTCGTCTGTTGGAGAACCTGACAAAGGTTTTGGCCCGTCGGGAAGACTTCCAAGTGGTCGCGACCTTTGGCTCGGCGGAGGCCGCGCTGGCGGCAGATCCGTGGCATTCGGGGGAGGTACTTATTTCGGATATCGACCTGCCGGGAATCTCCGGTGTCGACCTGATCGCGAAGGCTCGCGAGGCAAACCCCAAGCTCCTGCCGCTCGCCTACACGATCTACGAAGACCGGGATACCGTCTTCGCGGCGCTGAAGGCAGGTGCCTTCGGCTATCTGGTGAAAGGCTGCTCTGCGGAAATGCTCGAATCCTCGATCCGTGAAATCGTCCGCGGCGGTGCTCCCATGAGCCCGGCGATCGCCCGCAGGCTCCTCGACCGCTTCTTGGAGGACGTCGCCCCCGAACCTGCCGAGGCACTTTCGCCTCGCGAGGTGGAACTCCTCCGTCTGGTCGCGGAAGGCCTGCTCTACAAGGAAATCGGGGAGCAGCTCGGCATCAGCCCGCACACGGTCCATACCCACATCAAGAATATCTACGGCAAGCTCCACGCCACGGATCGCTCCCACGCGCTGCGCCGCGCCCGGATGCTCGGCTATCTCGATCCGCCGGACAATTCGCCGCTGAATACCTGAGGCCTTGTCGCGGTCCGCTCCTTCCGGGCAAGCTAGCGCGGTGAGTGGCAAAGTGGTGATCACGGGAGGCGAGGGCGGATTGGCCCGCGCCATCCATGCCGCGTTTGTTGATGCTGGTCTGGATGTCATGGCTCCCGGCCGCGCGGAACTCGATGTGACGGATGAGGCGGGAGCAAAGGACTACTTCCGCCGCCACTCGCCGGAGCTGCTGGTCTGCAATGCCGGTATCACCCGCGACGCACCCCTCGCGAAGCTCCGTGAGGCCGATTGGGACCAAGTCCTGGCCGTGAATCTCCGTGGCGCCGCGAACTGCGCCGCCGCCGCATTGAAAGGCATGCTCCGCTCGCGCAGCGGACACATCGTCTTCATCTCCAGCTACTCCGCCATCCATCCGCCGGCTGGCCAAGCGGCCTACGCCGCGGCGAAGGCCGGCTTGATCGGCTTGGGAAAATCCCTCGCGAAGGAACTTGGCTCTGCCGGCATCCGCGTGAACGTGATCCTGCCCGGCTTTCTGGAAACCAGGATGACGGAAGCCGTCTCCCCCGAACGCCGCGATCAGGTGAAATCCGAACACGCCCTCGGTCGCTTCAATACCCCGGAAGCCGTCGCCGCCTTCCTGCGCACTCTCCATCTCCACCTGCCCCACACCTCGGGGCAGGTCTTCCAGTTGGATAGCCGCGTGGGATAAGCCTCCGCTTCAGTCCTCCAGTTGCAACAGCTTCTGTAGGAGTTGCGCGGCGATCGGTCCGGCCACCGAGCCACCATAGAAGAGCTCATCTTCGCGCGACTTGCTCTCCAAACGGACGGCCACCACATATCGAGGCTCCTCTGCCGGTGCGTAGGCGGTGAAGCTGGCGACATAGCGGCCCGTCACGTAGCGGCCATGTTCGATGACCCGGCTTGTCCCCGGAAGGCCCGCCACGGTGATGCCTTCCAGCTTCGCTGCTGCTCCGGTACCCGGCTTGGGCCCATTGACGCTATCGATCAAAGCCTGGCGGATCACTGCGATCTCTTCGTGATCCACCCCGCGCCGGTCGATAGGAACCGCAGCTTCCACCGGTTCACCGGCGATAAAGACCGGCTGGCGGATCACCCCGCTCGCCAGCGTTGAAAGCATCGCCGCCTGGTCGAGCACCGATACCGCCGTCGTTCCGTAGCCGTAGGAAGCGCGCGAAAGATCCAAATCATTCGGTGCCACAGGATTGGAGGAGTACCATTTCGCAGCAGGAGCTTGCCACATCGCTCCCGCAGCAAGCGGCAGGCTCAGATCGCTCCAGATGCTACGGAACTTCTCATGACCGAGCTCCATGCCCAGCTGGGTGAAATAAACGTTCGAGGATCGGGCCAGAGCCGTCCCGAGATCGATTTCTCGCTCGATCGGATGCAGATCAGAGACCACCACCTTGCCGGACGTGAAAAGTCCGGGGCAGAAATACTTGCGGTCGCTGAGATCATGAATTGCACCGCCGAGCGCCACTGGCAGCTTTGCAAATGAGGCAGGCTCACACAGTGCTAGCGCGCGATTCAGCAGGGGTTGCTGCCTGTCTTTCTTCCAAACATCGGGTTCTCCTGGAGCCACACCAGCGATGAAGGCGTTCGGATCGACCGCAGGCCATGAAGCCATCGCCACGACTTCGCCGTTGCGAGGATCCATCACCACAATGCTGCCGCAGCGCTCCTTCGCCGCGAGCTCGCTCCACGCGAGCCGCTGGACGCGGAGGTCGATCGTGGAGTGCAGCGCCTTTCCCTGTTGCAGCGCCTCGTTGGCCTCCAACCCCGATTGCTTGATCGCCGCGAGCCCACCAGCACCGGCGGCTTGGACGAAGCCACTCAAATGGCTCACCGCTTCGCGCTCCGGATACCACCGCAGCGGTGGTCTTGCGCGCAGCGCTTCCGGCATCTTCCCGGGATCGGAGGTCGCGATGATCTCTCCACGTCGGTCCAGGATGTCCGGACGCCGTCCCGGTTTGGCTACAAGTGACGCTTCATCCGCGGCGCGGATCATCTCGGGCGCAGCGAAACCAAGGATCGCGAGGGAAAAAGTCGCCACCGCGGCACCGGCAGCCATCAGTCCTTCCATCATGCGCCGAAGCGGAGCCGGAGCCTTCTGGCGGGCCAGAAGCAGATGGATGCGCCCGCCAATCTGCGAGCGCCGCGCCATCGCGAGTCCCGGAAAGCATTGCGCATCCGCCACGCTTTCTAACAAATGACCGGCATAGTCCGCCGCCGGCACACCCCCGGCCACCACCGCCTCATCCGCAGCGCGTTCTTGGGCAATGACGAGGCGCGATTGGACCCACCATGCTGCAGGGTGAAACCAAAGCAGCGCCCGCACCACCCGGCCAAGCCAACGGCAAATCAGGTCGCGGCGGCGCAAGTGATGAAGCTCGTGGCGCAGCACGGAGTGGAGCCGGTCTTCCGGCCACTCATTCGCCGATATCGGCAGGAGCACCACCGGACGCAGCAGCGAAGCAATTCCCGGCGTCGTTATATCCGGAGAAAGCCGCAGGGGTACGAAGTCTGCCGTAGTTCCCGCGATCTCGCGCCATCGCGACAACATTGCATCCGGAGCCCGTATCCCTTTTAATCCTCGCGATACCACCCAAGCAAACAGGGAAGGGAGCAGGCTGACAAAAGCCCCGGCGATCCACAGCACCGCCAGCTTCTGATTCAGCGAAAGAACAGCACGCTCGATCTTTTCAGGCGCGGCCATCACCACGACATCCTCCGTCTCCTTGGCCGCAGTTGGAGCGGCTTCCATGATCGGATCGTCCACCGCGATCATCTCGTCCGGTTGCTCAGGCATCGTCGGCAGAAAGGTCGCTTCGATCCGGGAGGCCGGTGGAAGCGCCTTCCATGAGACCGGCAGCAGCCCCGAGAAAAAGGCCAGCGGCAGCAGCAGCGAAAGCCCCAGCCATAGCCGTGCGGCGAGATCGCGTTGCCTCACGCAGGCAATCACGGCACCCCCACAAAGCGCGATCACCAAGGTCTTCGCGCAGCCCGTCGCGAACCACGAACTCCAGGCAAGATCGAGCGGGAGTTTCATGGCTGCTCTCCTTTCTTCGCCTGCTTCTTCGCCTCGCGCACCAGCGCTTCCAACTCGGCGATTTCCGCGGCATCCGGTGCCGCACCCTCACCGGTGAAGCGTGCCTGTAGCGCCTGCTTCAGGGAGCCATCAAAAAACACCCGTAGCACCTGCTGCAGCGCGCTCTGCCCTGCGATCGCCGGATCCGTGCTCGGCTTGTAGAAAAACTCGCGGCCCTCTTTCCGCCGCGTCACACGACCCTTGCCCTCCAGGATCATCAGCATCGTCCGGACTCCGTTCGGACTCAGCTCGTCGGGCAGGCGCTCGGTCACCGCACCCACCGTTGCCTCTCCCAGTTCGAAGAGGATTTCCATGATCTGCGTCTCCCGCCGTGAAAGGCCGGACAAGGGCTCGGGTTTCTTCTTTCGGGCCATGATGGAAGCCTTCTGCCCGACTCCGGCATTCCTCGCAAGCTAAAAACTAAGTTTTTAGTTTTTGTGGCCGACCCCTCAGACACCTCACCCCGATAGCTCCCTTAGCAACTCCGCCGCCGCCGGCGTATCCTTGCTTCCCCTCCGCTTCATCAGCGCGATCACCCGGTACATTCCCTTTCCCGAGAAAGACCGCAGCACGATCCCGTCCATCGCGCGGTTCCGTGTCGCCAGCTTCGGCACCACCGTCACGCCCAGCCCGGAAGCCACCATCGAAAGCGCCGTCCCCAGCTGGTCGCACTGGAGGCCCGGATCCGGCTCACGGATTTTGCACAGTCGCAGCGTCCGGTCGGAAAGGCAGTGTCCGCCTTTCAGATGGATCAGCTCCGTAGCATTGAGATCGGACGGCGTCGGTGCCGCCTTCCGCGTCGCCAGCGGATGCTTCGCCGGCGCTGCCAGCAGTAGCGGCTCGCGAAAAAGCTCCTTCACCTGCAGCGACCACTTCTGGCGGTCATGCTCCGGCACATCGCTCAGAATGGCGAATTCGATCCGTCCCTCCACCAGCTGCGTGATCAGCTCGTCCGTCCGTGATTCGGAAATGGCGATCGCGATTCCCGGATGCCGCTCGCGGAAGGGCCCCAGCCACTGCGGCAACAAGTACGGCGCGATCGTCGGGATGATGCCAAAGGCCACCCGTCCCTGCCGCAATTCCCGGCGGTCCGCGAAGGCATCGCGCAGCTTGTCACGTTCCGCTAGCAGGCGGCTGGCATACTCCATCACCGTCCGACCCGCAGCCGTCGGCTCCACCCCGCGCGCCCGCCGGATCAGCAGCGGCTCTCCGATCTCGTCTTCCAGCGCCTGGATCTGCTGGCTGATCGCCGGTTGGGAAAGATTGCAACGCTTTGCCGCGGCCGTGAGCGAACCGGATTCGATCACGCTGGCCAAAAGCTCGAGCTGGCGGAGTTCCATAGAGAGGGCGTGAGCTATAAGAAATCCGAATGGCTGCGTTTTCAACCTGCGATTTCTCAAATGCCTCGGTTTCCGACAGCATCATCGGCGCAACCACTACTTCCATTCCCCATGCAGAAACCCCAGATGACGACCACCGGCGGAAATCCGATCGCCGACAACCAGAATTCCATCTCGGCCGGACCACGCGGTCCGCTGCTCCTCCAGGACTACCAGCTTATTGAAAAGCTCGCCCACCAGAACCGAGAGCGCATCCCGGAGCGCGTCGTGCACGCCAAGGGCTCCGGTGCCTTCGGCACGCTGACCATCACCCACGACATCACCAAGTACACCAAGGCCGCCATCTTCTCTGAAGTCGGGAAGAAGACCGATATGCTCCTGCGCTTCTCCACCGTCGCCGGTGAGCGCGGCGCGGCCGATGCCGAGCGCGATGTCCGCGGCTGGGCGCTGAAGTTCTACACCGAGGAAGGGAACTGGGACCTCGTCGGCAATAACACGCCTGTCTTCTTCGTCCGGGATCCCCTGAAGTTCCCGGACTTCATCCACACCCAGAAGCGTCATCCACGCACGAACATGCGCAGCGCCATCGCCATGTGGGATTTCTGGTCGCTCTCTCCGGAGTCGCTGCACCAGGTCACCATCCTCATGTCGGATCGCGGCCTTCCGCTCAGCTACCGCCATACGAACGGCTACGGCTCGCACACCTACTCCTTCATCAATGCGAAGAACGAGCGCTTCTGGGTGAAGTTCCACTTCAAGACCCAGCAAGGCATCCGCACCATGACGAATGCGGAAGGCGAGGCCGTCATTGCGAAGGACCGCGAGTCCTCGCAGCGCGACCTCTATGAGGAGATCGAAAAGGGCAACTTCCCGAAGTGGAAGATGCAGATCCAGATCATGAACGAAGAGGACGCTGAGAAGTGCCCCTTCAATCCCTTCGATCTCACCAAGGTCTGGCCGCACAAGGATTACCCGGTCATCGATGTCGGCACCCTCGAGCTGAACCGGAATCCGGAGAACTACTTCCAGGAGATCGAGCAGTCCGCCTTTTCTCCCTCGAATATCGTTCCCGGCATCAGCTTCTCGCCGGACAAGATGCTGCAGGCCCGCATCTTCTCTTACGCGGACGCCCACCGCTACCGCGTTGGCACCTGGTATGAGGCCCTTCCGGTGAATCGCCCGAAGAGCGCGGTGAATACCTACCACATGGATGGCTCGATGAACTTTCTCGAGCCGAAGTCGAGCAACGCCTACTACGAGCCGAATACCATGGGCGGTCCCGTCCAGGACGATCGCTTCGCCGAGCCGCCGCTGAAGATCTCCGGCGATGCCGATCGCTGGAATCACCGCGATGGCAATGACGACTACACCCAGCCGGGAAATCTCTTCCGCCTGATGAGCGATGCCCAGAAGCAGCAGCTCTTCAGCAACATCGCGGAAGCCATGCACGGCGTGCCGGATGAAATCGTCCGCCGCCAGCTTGGCCACTTCCACAAGGCGGACCCCGCCTACGCGGGAGGCGTTGCGAAGGCGCTGAAGATCGATTGGGAAACCAGCGGCGCCTACCCGAACGAGCCCGCGTTGACCTGAACCGGTTACCCCCGTTCTCCCCAAGAGACCCGCGGGCGGCGGCCCGACCCCGCCGCCCGCACATCCCTTCTGAAAATCCATGACACTCACCGCTGAAGAAGAGCAACGCTACGCCGAGCTGCAGCGCATCGCCCTCGATGCCGCACGCCATGGAGATCTCCCCACGCTGGAGCCCATGCTGAAAGCCGGCATCTCCGCGAACCTTCGCGACGAAAAGGGAAACACCCTGCTCATGCTCGCCGCCTATCATGGCCAGGCGGACGCCGTCCGCCTTCTTTTGGATCATCACGCCGATCCGGATGCGCGCAATGACCGCGAGCAGACTCCGCTTGCCGGTGTCGCCTTCAAGGGCCACCTTGATGTTGCACGCATCTTGCTGGATGGCGGTGCGGATCCCATCGCCGACCAGGGCGGCGGACGCACCCCGGTCATGTTTGCCGCCATGTTCGGCCACACCGAAATGCTGAAGCTCCTCGAGGGCGCTGCAGCCGCAAAGGGATCCCGCAAGTTCTCGCTCAGCTGGCTGGCCCGTATCATGTCCATTCCTCGCTCCCTCTTCTTCCGCAAGCCGCTGCGGCCTTTCGTTGCAGCTCCTTGAGGGATATTTACTTCGGGTTAATGACCCACCGGACAAACCGCTTGGTTCCCCAATATTCTTTTTCGACGACGAATCGCTGCAGGTTCTCCACTCCGGTATTCTTGGCCGTCCGCCACGTCCCGGCTTCCAAGCTATTGCTCCACTCCACACTATAAGAGATGTCTTCGACTCCGGACGGCTTGGTGAATTCCAACAGCATCGCGTAGTTCTGTGATTCGACTTTGGGAAGAAGGTCCGCATCTGGCTTGAGGGGATCGAGGCCGAAGGCGTACTCAATCAAATTGCTCAAACCATCGGAATCGGCGTCGAAGTCGTCGGCAGCGCGGCCGGTATTTTCCGGACTGCCAAACTTGGCGGTGCGCCAATCTTCCCGGGTATAAAGCGTGTCGAAAGTTCCCGTTGAGATCCGCGTCCCCTTCTCGCTTGTAGCCGTGATCCGGTAGTAATACGTGGTTCCAAGCGCGAGACCGGAAAATGGGATGGAGAATGACTGGAAGCTTCGGCTTCCGGACATGCCCAATGGCAAGGGGACGGTTGTCCCGTAGGCTTCTGTTGTTCCGTATTCGAGCTTGGCGGTGGTGTTCCAACCGTTCGGATTCAGAGCGAGATCGATCATTGCGGACGACCGTGTTCTTCCAGTGATCTCGGGACGGGAAATGGAGGGTGGAGCAAGGTCATAGACAAAAAGCTCGGAGCCGGTACCGGCTCGGAAGGCCATGTAGTAGACCTTTCCGCCCGTCATGATCGGAGGCTGTACCGAGAGCATGAAGGGAGATAATTCCGAGTTGTCCGATACCTGATAGGTTCCGGCCGCTGTACCATTGCTCTGCCATAGGGAGCCATCGCCGAAGTAGAAGCAGCCATCCATCGGGATGACCTGGTTCAAGGTCGGTACTCCGGATTTGATGAGGATCGTCCCTGGCACTGTCCCGTCCGAGCGCCAGAGCTGGTTGGAGCCGTCGTTCAGGCGGGTAGTGAAATAAAGCATACCCCCGAAGGCTCCGGGGGTGCCGTAGAAGCTCGTGCCCGGAAGCAATTCATAAGTGCCGGCTTGGGTGCCATCGCTTCGCCACAGGCTCACTGAGCCAGGGTTGCTGGTCGAGTTTGCGGCGAAATAGACCAAGCCACCCGCGACGGCAAGTTGACCCGAGACGCCGGAGGCGGAACCGGGAGCGATGTCCTTTACCATGAAGGTATTCGCGGAGGACCCGTTGCTCCGCCAAAGTTCCCTTCCGAATTCAGCATCATTTCCGGTAAAGAAAAGGGTGCTACCCGATACCGTGAGGCTGGCAGGGGCGAGATCAGGAACTTCCTTTACCAGGACGGTTGTCGCCGCGGTTCCATCCGTCCGCCACAGAGCTTTGCCGAAACTGGGGTGTGATGCGGGAAAATAGAAGGTGCTGCCAAGTCCCGTCCCGGCCTGATTGTTGGTTCCATCCGTTTCTGGCGTCAGGTCTGCGACCCTGAAGGTGCCGAAGGTACTGCCATCGGTGCGCCAAAGTTCCCGTCTTTTGGCCGTGAAATAGAGAAGATCCCCGGCACCCACGAAGAGGCGGGGATCGTCGTCGCGACTGAGGGTCGATAAGATGACCGTGCCACTGGTGGTACCGTCGCTTTTCCATAGCCGATCATACCCACTGCTATCGTGGGCACGGAAGTAGAGGTTTTTCCCCGCTACCGTGGGCCAGTAGGGCTGGCCGCCGTGGCTGCCGGGACAAAGATCCTTCACCATCACGGTTCCGGCGGTGGTTCCGTCAGTCCTCCAGAGCTCAAGGCCGCTTGCGCCATCATTGGCGGCGAAAAGTAAGTGATTCCCGACGACTCGTAGCCGTGTGAGGTCCGACAGGGAAGGATCATTACCACTTCGGATATCTTTGAGTAGGGTAGCACTCGGCATTCCGCCAATGGCGGAAGATGTGACAAGAAGCGCGGCAAAGAGTTGAGGGGTTTTCATGGAGGAGCCCCTAAACTCATCGGAATTCAGATCACAATGTCAATACATGATTTATTTTGTAAATACGACAGCTTTTATGTTCTGTCGCGAGAAGTCAATTTTCAGCACCTAAAAGCATCGCAAAGACGCGGATTCCTGAGGAGTCCGACAGACACAGGCGCAGGGAGCCGGCTTCATTTAGCGCTCCATGCCACTCCTCCTCGCGGCTCATCTCGCTCAGTGTCTTGAAGTTAAGTGAGTCGTTCACTTGCCGCATCAGATCGTCGGCAGCCGTGGCCGCTCTGGCAGGCTTTTTGAAGGAAAAGCTCCTGATTTCTGGCCGATGTTGAACGATTAGCCTTGCTCCGGTTGGGAGGTCTTTAGGCTTGGGCACGATCCACGTCCATCCCTCCCGGGAGCGCACGACCTTCGCTTCCAGCGTCTGTGGCACGAAAAGCCGCGTCGCTGGATCACCGAGCAGATTGTAGATCAGCAGATGATCCGACTTGAGATTCCTGATTTCATTCCTCTTCCCGATCAACAGCGGTTCGAGCACGGACACGAGCGTCTCGATGATCGGCTCGTGCCGTTCATGGGCTTTCCGGATCGAGGATACCCATGCTTCGCCGAAGGTGTCGCATCCCGGTTCGCCCAAGCTTCTTAACAAACTCGTAGATCCATAGTAGTTCGTTAGCGGATGGGAATCCACCGAAGCCCCGACACAGGCCACCGGTCCTCCGGGTGCGAAAAGAAACTCCTCCGCCAGCGAGCGCTTTGCACCATCGGCGAAGGCGCCGCACCGGCACGCGAAAACCACATGCGGCGGGGCAGGCGAGGGCCCGGTCATCGCACGGGCATCCTCGGCGCGATAACGCAGCGAGCCGCTCGGCAAGGTGGTGATCCACCAGGAATCTTCCCGGCCATGTCCGATCATCGCGCTTAGCAATCCTCCTTGCGCCACCCGCTCGTTGAAATTGACCGCGCTGTCCGCGGGCCAGCCGCAGAAGGGACTTCGGGGATCCGATTGGAGAAACCAGAAGCCCGCCCAGGGCGGTGCTTCACGCCGCAGCTGCTGCATCACAAAGGGCAGATATGCGAGCTTCAGCACCGACCCGATCTTTCCGAATCCCGGATCACCGGTCCAAACAGGCAGGGTCAGGTCCTCTGGAGATGGTGTCCGTGATTCCCAAGCCAGGATTTTCTTTACCACCGCACCAAGCTCCTCCGGCGTCCGCGCTGGAATGCGCCCCACTGGCACGTCCGGCACCCCGTCATGATCGAGGTCACCGTACGACGAATCACTCACGAATTCCTTCGGATGCTTTGCCAACCAGCCATGGTAAGGATGACGCTCGGCACGGGTAAGCCATACCTCACCCGCATCACCCGGCAGATCGTCTCCGAGCAAAAGGATAGCGGCAGGCTTGGTCGTCTGCGCCCCGATGGCTTTCCGCGGAGCCGCACTACTTTTTACCACCTCCCAGCCCTGTGCTGCGCGGTATTCGCAAAGCGGCGCCGCCTCCTTCAAAAGCTCATCCGGCCCGATGCACAGCCAAGTCCCGCGCTCCGCTGCGGAAAGCGGCAGGACTATTGAAAGAAGGGCAAGGCGGAGCCAAGACATCCCGCGGCCTATACGTCATCCGCCAACCGAATGCAGCACCGGAATTCCATCGTTAGAACGGTTCCACGGCAGCCTACTTCACAAACCTCAGTTTCCCCCACATCTCCGGGATGTGCATGGCGATCTCGCCTTGCGGGCTCCAGACCCAGTTGTCCTCCGGATGCTCGCCCTCGGGGATCTTTACCCCGTGTTCGGGCACCCGGACATACTTGCCTTCCTTGACCTCGTGCTTCCATTCCACCCGCGAGAAATTGATGCGCCAGGTATCGCCAGCCTTCGGCGGGGAGCTGACGCTGCCCTGATGTTTCGCGAGGTCCTTCCAAGGCAGGAAGACCTCCACGGTCCAGCCGGTATCCGTGTCCGAAGGATCATTGAGCGTGCCTTGGATTTTCACCGCACTCTTCAGGCCCGGGAGATTCGTGCCATGGACCGCGGTTCCGCCTTTTGCATAAGGCCTGTCCAAGGTGAGTTCCCAGATGGTGCCCAGCGCGTTGATCTCGAACTCGTAGTAATTGAGCGTATCACCATCGGGATCGAGGAAGATCTCGAAATCGTTGTCGTGGAAGATGATCGCGTTCTTCTCGGTGAGTGTGCCCCACACGTGGGGCTCCTTCATCTCCCCGCAGACGTGCAGGCCTTCACTGGTCCACAACATCTTGGCCCGCGTCCGGAAGCGCGGCTTGGGCTTCTTGTCTCCCTGGATGTCGATGAAGTCGCTCGTCCACGTCGCCTTCTCCCACACGGCATCGGAAAGATCGCCGTCGACGATCGGGGCCGTGTCCGAAAAAAGACAATCGTAGCTCAGGGGATCGCCTGCGGAGATCGAGATGAAAGGGAGGGAAAGGAGCCACTTCATGGAGCGACCATCGCGGAAAGCCTTCGCCCGGCGCAACGCGGAAGTGAAAGCACGAGCGTCTGGATTGGCAGTAGAACGCGTCGGGTCATCCTTGTATGAAGCTCCCGTGGAAAAATTCAGACCATCGGGCGCTAGGCGAAATGGCGGGATTTTCGCAGGGCGTTCCTGCCGGACCGGGCCTGTTATTTTTCCTGTTTTAACAGGGATAACAGGCGGGCGAATTGCCCCGGAAGCTCCCTTTTGGATACCATGGCCGTCACCAGTTTCAGTTCGACGCCCCGGGGATCACTTCGCAAGCTGCCGTCATGACCTTGAGATCCTTGGCCTGTGTGGTAGCCGGCGTATTGGCCGTCGGCGCGGCAGAAGCGAAGCCCCTGCGCGTGCTCTCCTACAACCTCCGCTACATCACTTCCGGCGACAAAGGCGAACGCGCCTGGACCGCGCGCCGCGACCAAACGGCGGATCTCATCAAATCCGACAATGCCGACATCGTGGGCATCCAGGAAGGTCTGCCGCAGATGATGGATGACCTTGCCGATCGCCTCAGCGGCTACGCGACGATTGGCGTGGGTCGTGAAGATGGCATCGTCCAAGGCGAGCACGCCGCCATCCTGGTGAAGGCAGACCGCTTCCGCATCCAGGACTCCGGGACCTTTTGGCTCTCCGATACCCCGGAAATCTGCAACTCCTGCACTTGGGGAAATACCGTCACGCGCATCTGCACCTGGGCAAAGCTCTACGACCGCGAAACCAAGCGCACGCTGCTCTTCTTCAATACCCACCTCGACCACGCTTCATCGGAAGCCCGCCAAAAAGGGACCGAACTCATCCTCTCCCGCATCGCCCAGCGCAAGGGCCAGGGTCCCGTGATTTTTACCGGCGATTTCAATGCCGCCATCGATGATCCGCTTCACGCCGCGATCAAGGCCACCGGCTTCGCCGATGTGTGGCGCGTCGCAAACGGCGACACCCCCGAGGAGGAAGCCGGCACCTTCCACGAATTCACCGGTGTGACGAATCGGGCGCGGATCGATTTCATCTACGCCACGCCCGATCTGAAGATCATCGATTCAGGAATCATCCGCAGCTCCCTCAACGGGAACTACCCTTCCGACCACTTCCCGGTCCGGGCCACCTTGGATTGGTGAGCCGGCCACGAAAAAGCTCCGGTCGGCAAGGCCGTCCGGAGCTGATAGGAAAAGAACTGCGAATGGCTCTTATTTCAGTGCCTTCTCGATGGCCTCGGTCACTTCGGGGCTATCAGGTGTGGTCTTTGGCTCGAAGCGAGCGATGGGCTTGCCATCCTTGCCGATGAGGAATTTGCCGAAGTTCCAAGCCACATCGCCCGGGAAAGCGCCTTCCTTGCCGGTCAGCGCGGCATAGAGCGGGTGCTGTTCAGGGCCCTTCACATGGATCTTCTCCATCAGCGGGAAGCTGACGTCGTACTTGTCCTTGCAGAAAGTGCGGATCTCTTTCTCGGTGCCAGGTTCCTGGTTGCCGAAGTCATTGCACGGGAAGCCAAGGATCACGAAGTCCTTTTTACGATACTTGTCGTAGATCGTTTCCAGCGCCTCGTACTGCGGGGTCAGGCCGCACTTCGAAGCGGTGTTCACCACCAGCACCACCTTGCCCTTGTATTCGGCCAGGCTGGTTTCCTTTCCGGTGATGGTCTTGAAGGGAATGGTGGTCAGGTCCGCCGCCGCAGCGGTGGCCATCAGGACGAGGGAGGCGAGGAGCTTGCGCATGGTGTGAAGGATACGGCGTGGGAGAAGATTGCTTGCGGGATATTCCGGGTCCCTCAGGCATAGACACGGACCACGCGGGGGGTGATGCCTGTAAGGATTTCCCAGGCGATGGTCCCGGCCTTCGCCGCCACCTCGTCCACCCGGATATTCTCTCCAAACATTTCCACCTCATCGCCTTCCTCCACATCGCTGTCGGACACGTCCACCATCAGCTGGTCCATCGTCACACGGCCCAGCAAGGGGAAGCGCCGACCGCGAATGAAGGCCTCCGCACCGTTCCCGGAAACATGGCGCGGATAGCCGTCGCCGTAGCCGATCCCGATGGTCGCCACCCGCGTGGGCTTCGTCGTCACAAAGGCACTGCCGTAGGATACCCCGTGGCCTGCGGGCAGGGTGCGGATCAGGGTCACCCGGGATTTGAGGCTCATCACGTTCTTCAGCTGCACCGGATGTCCCGGTAGTGGCGAGATTCCGTAAAGCATCAGCCCCGGTCGGGTGAGGTTGCAGTCCCCTTGCCCGTAACCGAGCAGTCCGGCGCTGTTGCAGAGATGCCGCCAGCGGAAGCGCTCCGGCCCGCCGATGGAATGGAGGACCGCCATGTATTTCGCGATCTGCTCGTGCGTTTGGGCCTCGTTTTCATCCGCGGAGGGCAAGTGCGCTCCGATTCCCTCGATGTCCAGGTTCGGCAGGCCGCCGAGTTCGTCGATCACCTCGGGAAGCTGGTCGGCCACGAAACCGCCGCGCCCCATCCCGATGTCCACGGAGAGGTGCACCTTCAGCCGGACACCGCGCATGAAGGCCAGGTCGTTGAAATGGCGCGCCTCATCCAGAGCGGAAATGCAGGGCGTCCACCCGCGGGCCACGATCTCGGGGCGTTCCTCCGCCCAAGTCGCACCCAGGAGGTAGATCCGGGTCTCCACACCGGCGTCCGCGATGCGACGTGCCTCGCCGACATTTGCCACGCCAAAGAAGGCGATCTGTTCCGAGGCGAGGACCTTCGCGATTTCTTCCAGCCCGTGGCCATAGGCGCCGGCCTTCACCACGGCCATCACCTCACAGCCGGCGGCTTCGCGGGCAGAGCGCAGGTTCTCGCGGAGGGCGGACAGATCGATCTCCGCCCAGGCGCGGGGCGGCGAAATTGGCAGGTTCACGGCCGGAGCAAAGCCGCAGCGGGGTGGGGGGGCAAGTGCCAGCTTCCCGCGCCGCAGGATGAAATGTCAGAAGGCATTCGAAAAAAGGAACATCATGGAGATGCCGAAGATCGGGGCGATCACCAGCTGGCTGCAGATCATGAAGGTGAAGGCCTCGTTCCGCCGTGTCGTGCGCAGGCTTTCGGACTCCGTCGAGGCGATCAGATTGGCAGCAAAAAGGCTGCAACCGATCAGAATGCCGATGACCACGGCCCATCCCGTGTAAAGCAGCACCGGTGAGTCAGGAAGCATCCCCGGGAATCTTCCCGTTGCCAGGACGAGAACCGCCCCGGCAATCCCCGGCACCATCTCACAGAGGAAGATCAAAAGCACCCGGGTGAGAGCCGGGATTGCGGGCGGGGGAAGGGAGGGATCCACCTTCCAGAACAGAGCGAAGAGGCGGTCCTTGAGCAAGCATCGTCACACCATCGCACTGAACAAAGCGTCGGAAATCATCGCCATGCCGGGCGTGAGGACGATCTGGAACAAAATCAGGCGGATCACCGAGTGGACGCCCACTTCCCATTTCCGCCGCTCCTCCGCGGTGGAGGCTAGCAGCTTTCCCGCAAAGACCGTGCACCCGAGAACCACCAGGAGCCAGGTGAGAAGGATCGTCGCGGGGACTGCATGCGAGTCAGAGCCCCACCACCGCGACATCAGGGGCTCCGCATCCCTCATCGCGGCCATGGCGATCCCGGGGACCACCATGCTGAGCACGATGAGAAATGATTCGATTCCCTTCAGTCCTCTTTTCACGCGAGTGGGTAACACCTCGCCCCGAAAATGGTTTCGCGCCAGCAGAAAGAAGGCCGCAGGGGATTCTACGTAAACGCTGTTAGTGAAGGCAGCGCCATTTGAAGTACGAGAAATTTCGTACTTGGATGGCCTAGATCCAACTGGCGATCACACGAACTCTAGTGCGGCTGGAGTCGGTTTCCAGCTCAATGAAATCGACCGATCTTTCGGTGGGAAAGTCGCTCGTCCAATATTCGGAAACGCTCCAGCTTCCTCCTTTGCCTCTTCCCGGGTAGCTACCGGGCGCATTGCGGTGCAACTTCAGTTCGCGGGTCAATCGTTCCGTCTCCGCTGGTGAGCAAGTGAACTCGTAGACATGCTGGGGATCGGCCAAGATGAAATCCGTTCCCGTGAAAGAACATTGTATTGCCGTAGCATCAGCCGGGAATTTCACACCGGTTACCGATTCGAATTTCCCGTGGGGGTGTATCTGGGCAATGGCTAGCGAGATGACGTCCGCGAACGAAATGAAGATCGGGAGAACCAAGGACACCCAGAACTTGTGGGCCCGCAAAGGTCTCCACGATGACGCGATCACAGATCCAAAGAGACCCAGTGGCACAGTCAGGATCAGCATGAACCACGAGGTCACCGCGCCGACCGTTGCGCCATGCTGGATTCCCCAGAGAACATTTCCGGAGCAGACCGCCTGCTTGGCGATGATCCCCAGATATCCGATTAGCCAGACCGTTGCGACCCAGTAAAAGCGGCTCCAAGACCGGATCCGTTTCGTGGAAGCTGGATCGATGAGAGGCCCTTGTTCTTCTCCGGCGTTTTCCATGGCTCGTTCACTTGATGCTTCTCCTGAAACGATACCCTGTCTTCTGGTACCCCATTGCCTCGTAGAAGAGATGAGCCTCTTCCCGTTGTAGCCCGCTGCTGACCCGGATGTCTGTGATCCCTTGCGAGCGGAAGTACTCCTCCGCCGCGGCGACGAGCGCTTTCCCCAATCCCTGACGCTGGTAGGTCCCGCCGACCGACAGCGCCAGGATGTAACCCAGCGGTGCCGGTGTCTCGTAGGCTTGGATCTTCACCAGCCCGATGAAGCCGGCAACCTGGCCACCGCAATCCGCGACAATCGTGAAATGATCTGCGGAGAGGAGTGCCATCCGGGCCCGCACTGCCTCGGCCTCCGTCGGGTAGCCCAGTTCGGAAAGCAGGCCTGCCAAGTCAGCCGCATCCCCTTTCTGATAGGGCCGGAGCTCGATCTGGGGCGGGATTTCCATGCAGCAGGGGGAGAATAACCGGCTCCGGGCCGCTCCGGTCAAGGTCTCCGGCCACAAAGTCCTTGCCGGGGGGCGGGGGGAGCGCTTGAAATCTGCTTATCCGATGAAAGTCCTTTTGCCCCTCCAGATCGCCGTCCTCGTCCAGCTCACTGCTTCCTGCGGATCGACGACTCAAGAGGATTACGCAGGTCCCGCCAGCGGCCGTGATGTCAGCTGGTCCACCCGTGAGGCAGTTCAGGAAAAGGGCCGCGCTGAAAAGACCGACGTAAAGCCGCTGTCCAGCGACCGTTTCTCGGATTGATAGGGGCGGCGGGTATCGAACCCGCGACCTCCCGCTTATAAGGCGGGTGCTCTCACCGCTGAGCTACGCCCCCGTTTCGTGGCGAAACGGGGCGAGATATTCGAAACAGCGGGAAAACGTTCACTGCCTGCTTTTAAGGTCTTGGGAGCGGCAGGTCAAATTCCTCACGAAAACAAAAACCGGCAAGCCGCGAGGCCTGCCGGTTTTGCTTTGAATCGGAGATGCCCGGATGCGCCTTAGAGCTCCTTCACCCAGATGTTCGCGAAGTCGATCGAGGAGCCGTGATGCTGCAGGGCGATCTTGCCCTTCGCCGGGACGTCCGGGAGCTGGGCGTTCTCGATCACCGTTTGGCCGTTGATCGCCACCGTCAGGCGATCACCCTTGATCGTGATCATGGTGCGGTTCCATTCGCCCACCGGCTTGTCGGCCTTCGCCTTCGGTGTCACACCGGCGATGACCTCGGCCGGTTGCGACTTGTCCGTGCGATAGCCATAGACTTCGCCGGAGCCGCAGGGCCAGTTCCAGAGGTTCACCTGGCTCTTCGAGTTGCCGCGCAGGTAGATGCCGCTGTCCAGCTCCTGCACTTCCACTTGTTCGCCGGTTTCCTTGCCGTCGGCGCCGATGATCGGGCGCTTCATCACCGGTCCGGGAGCTGCCCAGCGCCAGTCGAAGATCATGGTCATGTCGCCATACTCCTTGCTGAACCAGAGGTCCTTGTCCTTCGCTTCGCTGCGGCCGTCGTACTTCAGAATGCCGTTGACCGGACGCCAGTGACCTTCGTCACCCGGCTCGGACTCCCAGCCCTCGAGCGTGCTTCCGTCGAAGATCTTGGTGAAGCCTTCCTTCTTCGCGCCTTCTTCATTCGCGGCAGGAGGAAGTTCGCAAATGCTGATGCGGCGGAAGGCCACGCGGTCACCGTGACCACAGAGTGCGATGTGCCCGGAGCGGCGCTTCGCACCTTCATGCTTCGGATCCTGCTTGTTCAGCTCGTCGAGCTTTGCATTGAGGATCACCTCGCCGTTGACCGTGACCTGCACGTCGTTGCCATTCACGTAGATGCGCTCCTGGTTCCACTCGCCCACCGGCTTCAGCGGGGCCTTCTTGGCGGCGGCCAGCTTGTAGAGCGAGCCGTGATACTGGGCGGGCTCGAGGCTCTTGTACTGGTCCGCGGAGTTGTCCAGCACCTGCACTTCCATGCCGACATACGCCGCATCGCCGGTGCCCGGGTAGTTGATCCCGATGCCGTTGTTGCCGCCCGCGGGCAGCTTGAATTCGAAATCGAGCGCGTAGTTCGCGTAGGTGCGTTCGGTCACCAGGTTGCGGCCTTCCGGCGTGCAGACGATCGCGCCATCTTCCACCACATAGCCTTCACCCTTCCAGCCGGAAAGGTCCTTGCTGTTGAAGAGCGAGAGCGATTGGAGCTTCGGCTCCGCGGCGGATACGGCGAGTGGAAGGAGAAGAAGGGTGATGGATTTCATGGTCGGTTAGGAAAAGAGAACAAGGAACGCCGGACGTCCATCCCGGAACGCCGGATAAGCTTGGGTTAAAGATCGATGGTCTTGCCGGTGCGGAAGCTTTCGTCTGCTGCTTCGACGATACGCATGGAAGCGACCGCATCATCCATGTGATCGGTCAGATCCGTATCTTCCAGGATTGCCTTGAGGAAGAACTCCTGCTCGCGATGGCACAGGGCATCGTGATCCGGTTCGTCGTCCAGACGGATCATGTCGTCCGCTTTTACGAAAGTCCCTTCCGCCGTGAGCTGGGAGTGGTGAAGGCGCAGCGATTGAGTCTGCGTGTGCGCATCCACATTCGAGCTCTGGCCCTCGCCCGCGGCCTTGTCCGCCACGATCGAGACACAGCCCTTCGGGCCCACCACATCTTTCACGAAGAAAGCCACCTCGCTCATCATCGGACCCCAGCCGGCCTCATACCAGCCTACGGATCCGTCTTCGAAGGTCACCTGCAGCGCACCGTAGTTGATCTTGCCTTCCGGCAGCTCGTCGCTCAGGCGGGCACCGATCCCGGACACGCGGATCGGGCGGGAGCGGGTCATCTGGCACATCACATCCACGTAGTGCACCCCGCAATCGACCACCGGCGAGATTGAGGACATCAGCGCCTTGTGGGTCTTCCAGTTATCTCCGAAGGACTGCTGGTTCAGGTTCATGCGCATGACCAGCGGCTTGCCGAGGGTCTGGGCCACTTCGATAAATTTGATCCAGCTTGGGTGGTGGCGCAGGATATAGCCGATCACCAGCTTCTTCCCGGTCGCCCTCGCCTTGGCCACGATCGCCTCCGCGGCATCCACATTTTCCGCCAGCGGCTTCTCGATGAAGACATGGCAACCGGCTTCAAATGCCGCTTCCGCGTAGGGGCCGTGGGTGTCGGGGTAGGTGGAAATGCTCACCGCATCCGGCTTGGTCGCCGCCAGAGCCTCGTGAAAATCCGCGAACTCTGCATAGCCGCCGCCGAGCTCGGCATTCAGCTTTCCGCGGCTTTCCGCGGAGCGGGTGACGATCCCGCAGATCTCGAAGCCGGGAATGCGATGGTAGGCGAGAGCGTGGGAGCGGCCCATGTGGCCGGCTCCGACGCAGAGGATGCGGATAGGATTCTGCATGATCGGGGCGGTAAAACGACTGAGAGTGACGGATTATTTCACAATCCGCATGACGACAAGCGCCATTGGCGGAGACTGTCACCCCCTCGCCCCCGCGGGCAAGAGTTCGATTTCGTCCGATCCGGAACAAAAAAACGCCCCGGCCTAGGGCTGCCGGGGCGTAGGGGTTGGCTGGGGTGTGGCCGGACAGGCTGGTCGCTCAGTCGGCCTTGGTGAAGTCACCACACCAGTCTTCCGCTGCGGTCACCGGGAACATGGATTCGAACTTCACCTCGTCATCCACCTCGAAGGCGATGGTCTGAGGTGCGTGACGGCGGCATTCGCCGTGATCGTCTTCCAGCTTGTTCCAGTAGGCACAGGCTTCGCAGGCGCGGGTGGTGGTCTTCGTTTTCATTCTGAGAAAATGGATTCGCCTAACATGGACTCCATTTTCCCTGCTTTGCAAGGAAAGGATGACTTGAGATGTAGTCTCAACTCGATGGATTTCAATGAATTGAGATGTGATCTCAATTGCCTTTCCGAGGGTCAGGGCAATCTAGCGCTAATGCGGAATGCCTGATATCGGATGAAGCCCCGGCCCTCGATCTCACGAGGCTCCTAGGCCTTAGAGATTTATGGGCCACCGGATCTTGCCCTTGGACAATGATTCGGTGGCCCTGCTTGCCCGGGGTGGGACGAAAAATCGGTAATGATTAGCCGGGGCTGGCGCTGATAGCAGGACCGCGGCCTTTCTACGGGGTCAGGCTAGCACGGAGGCAGCCAGCTCACTTGTGCGTCCTTGCCAAAGGATGGCGCTTAATTGCCATCGGTCCGCATGCACCGTCATTGGGGCTCTAGGAGCAGGCCGCTGCGCAGTAGCGCTGCCAAGGTGCCACGAAGGCATCCCCCGGCACGGAGAACTCCAGATTCATGCTGCCCAGCGTATCGTAGATCCGCACCGCCGTGCGCGTCTCGCCGTCCACCCGCACCGGCAGCACCCAGATGGCGTGGGCGTGCGCGGGATCGATCCGCAGAATGCCGTCGCCATGATCGTCGTGGAGCGTGATCGATTGCTGGAAAGACATCCGTCGCGCATCGATGAAGCGGGAGAAGTCGAAACCCTCCCCGGTGATCCGGCAGTGGAGTTCCAAGCCGAAGTCGATCGCATCCGAAAGAATCGGAGCGAGAGGATGGGCCTCCGGATTCGCGCGCCGCTGCTCCGCCGCCGCTTGGCAGCAGGGGCAGGACTGGAAGGGCTCGGCCAGCCCCGCGCGCCACTTCAGCAGATCCGGGATCTCCACCTCCTCCTCACAAAACGCCGCTACGAATTCCTGCAGCCGCGTGCCGCCGTTCAGATCGCCCGGAATCGCGATTCCCAGAGGGAAACGGGCGTGCTCGAAGTCGAATTCGAGCACGCCCGAGTGCCGTGGCAACTGGACGATCCGCATCGCGTGTACCCCGGCGATCCGGGATGGTGAGACGGATAGTCCGAGAGAGGGGAAAAGCAGTTGGTTGGATCCCTCCAGAACGATCTCCCCCGGGTCCGCGATCGCGACCAACTCGGCGGTCAGATTTTTCGCCCGCAGGCAGAGCATGCCCAGTGAGGCGAGTCGCTCATGGAAATCCGCGGCTTGGTGGCGCAGGCGGATCGGGACTTGGAGAAAGGACGGGGCACTCATCGCGGGCGAACAGGACCGGCAGGCGGATGGCGCGCCGGGGCGCGGGCCCTACCAAGAAGCGGCCCGGCCCCGGCTAACGCGGCAACCGGCTGCATGCATACCGGCTCCCGCAGGCGCTTTGCTGGTGATTGCTTGCGGAACTTTGGCGGGGAATCGCCCGCCGTGCGGGAAGAACGCGGCCTTGGCAGGGGCCGGGCGGCGTGTTTCCCTCCGGCCCCACCGCCGCCGCTCCGATTCCCGTGTCCCATCCTTCTTCCATCCGCCGCACCCTCGCCATCATCTCCCACCCGGACGCGGGCAAGACGACGCTGACCGAGAAATTCCTGCTCTACGGGGGTGCCATCGATCTCGCCGGCAGCGTGACCTCGCGCCGCGACCGCCGCGCGACGACCTCGGACTGGATGGAGCTGGAAAAGCAGCGCGGCATCTCGATCTCCTCCACCGTCCTCCAGTTCACCTACGGCGGTTTCCACGTGAACCTGCTCGACACCCCCGGTCACGAAGACTTCTCGGAGGACACCTACCGCGTGCTCACCGCCGTGGACGCCGTGATCATGGTGGTGGATGCCGGTAAGGGCGTGGAGGCCCGGACGCGCAAGCTCTTCGAAATCTGCCGTCTCCGCGGTATCCCGATCTTCACCTTCATCAACAAGCTCGACCGGCCGACCCGCTCGCCGATCGATCTCGTCGATGAAATCGAAAACGTCCTCGGCATTGCTTCGCACCCGATGAATTGGCCCTTGGGCGATGGCCCGCGCTTCCGCGGCATCATCCAGCGTGCGGATGGCCAGCTGAACCTCTTCGAGAAGACGAAGGCCGGTGCCTACCGCGCTCCCGTTTCCGTGATGGGTCTCACTGACCCGGCGGTGCGCGAGCACGTCGATGGCGATCTGGTGGACAAGGCGATCGAGGAAATGGAGCTGCTCGACATCGCCGGAGCACCCTTCGATCAGGAGCGCGTGCTCAAGGGCGAGCTGACCCCGGTCTTCTTCGGTTCCGCCGCGAACAATTTCGGCATCCAGCTCCTACTCGATGGCTTCCTCTCCATGGCCCCGGAACCTTCGGGCCGGAAATCGGGAGAGACCTTGATTGAGCCGGAGGACAAGCGCTTCAGCGGCTTCGTCTTCAAGATCCAGGCGAACATGAACCCGAAGCACCGGGACCGCATGGCCTTCATCCGCATCGTCTCCGGCAAGTTCGAGCGCGACATGCAGGTCTGGCACGGCTCCGCCGCGAAACAGATCCGCCTCTCGAACTCGCAGAAGCTTTTCGCGCAAGAGCGTGAGATCGTGGACGAGGCTTTCGCCGGTGACGTTGTCGGCCTGGTGGGCAATCAGCCCTTTGAGATCGGCGATACCCTGACCACCGATTCTTCGATCAAGTTTGACGAAATCCCGGTCTTCCCGCCGGAGTGTTTCGCCACTATCCGTGGCCGCACCACTGCCACTGCCAAGCGCTTCCGCGCTGGCATGGACCAGCTGGTGCGTGAAGGCGTGACCCAGCTTTTCGAGAGCGCTGCAGGAACGACCATGATCTTGGGAGCGGTGGGTCCTCTGCAATTCGAAGTCCTCAAGTATCGCCTCGAAACCGAATACGGTGCGGAGGTCGTCTTGGAGTTTTCGCCGTGGACCGTGATCCGTTGGCTCATGGCCGAGGGTGAACCGGTGGGAGGTGTAAATGCTCCCACCGATGATCTTCCCGGCGGCTGCGCCCTCGCGAAGGATTCCGCAGGTCACTGGGTGGTCCTTGCGGAGGCCGAGTGGGCCTTGCGCAGCTTCAAGCGTTACCACGAAAACTGGGAACTCGCGGAGCGCTTGGTGAAGTAAATCACCGCGATCGTCCGTTCTCTCCGGGCGATGAAAATCCTCCTTCTGTCCCTCTTGCCCTTGGTTGCCCATGGGGCGGGCATCGTGCTTTCCTCGCCATCGGACTATCAGGTCATCCAGCGGAAAGCCGCGGATCGCGGGGAACTCACGGTTTCTGGCAGTTTGTCGGAGCTTCAGGGAACGCTCGATCTGGAAGTGCGCACCCTCCGTGCTGGCTCAGCCAGCGCATGGCAGGCGCTTGCCAAAGCAGTGGAGGGGCCCTCATTCACCGGTAAGATCGAGCTGCCCGCGGGTGGCTGGTATCGTATTGAAGTGCGGGCCATTCACGATGGCCAGCCGCTTGCCGGAGCCGCGATCGATCACGTTGGCATCGGCGAGCTCTTCGTCGTCGCCGGCCAATCGAACTCCGCGAATCACGGCGAAGAAAAGCAGCTCGCCCGCACCGGTCAGGTCGTGTCCTTCGATGGCCGGCACTGGCAGCCTGCGAATGATCCGCAACCGGGAGCTAGCGGTGCGGGTGGCAGCTTCATCCCGCCGCTCGGCGATGCGCTTGCCACGCATTTCAAGGTGCCCGTTGGTTTCATCCCCTGCGGCATCGGCGCGACCAGTGTCCGGGAATGGCTGCCGAAGGGTGCCACCTTCCCGAATCCACCCACTCTAACAGATCGGGTCGAGCAGCTCCCGGATGGCCGTTGGGCCAGCAAGGGGGAGGCCTTCGCCATGCTTGTGAATCGCATGAAGCAAGCGGGCCCCGGAGGCTTTCGCGCGGTGCTTTGGCACCAAGGCGAGAGCGATGCCAACCAAGCCGACTCCACCCGCACCTTGGCGGGTGATCTTTACCGTGAGTATCTGGAAACGATCATTCGCGAGTCCCGTGCGCAAAGCGCCATCGATGCTCCGTGGTTTGTCGCGCAGACCAGCTATCACATTCCCGGCGACGAATCTTCGCCCGATCTCCGCAGCGGTCAGGCCGCCTTGTGGAAAGACGGTGCCGCGCTGGAAGGGCCGGATACCGACGCCTTGAAAGGGGAGTTCCGCGAAGCAGGCGGGAAAGGCGTCCACTTCAGCGGCGAGGGCCTGCGCGAGCATGCTGCTCTTTGGGAGAAGAAGCTCACTCCATGGCTGGAGCAGCGCCTGAAATAGGCGGGTGCCTTCTTACTTTCGCACGATCGCCCGGGTGGCCCCGCGCTTCATCGCGAATTCCTCCGCCTTCTCCGCCCCGATCACGCAGGCCGCCGTGTCCAGCCCGTCGCAGATCACCCCGTGCGGGGCGATGACGCTGACTGCCACCTTGTTGGTGATCCCCAGCCCGGTCTTCGGATCGATGATGTGGGAGTAGCGCTTCCCATCGATCTCCACGAACTGGTGCAGGTCCCCCGCAGTGGAGACGGAGCAGTTCTTCAGCTCCACCACTTCCTCCGGTTCCTCCGGGTCAAAGGTCTGGAGCCCCACCCGCCATGCCTCGCGACCTGGCGGCGGATCGCCCAGCCGCAGGTCACCACCCGCCGCGATGATCGTCTGGGGAAATCCGCGCTTCGCCATCACCTCGAATATCTTCTCCGCCGTGAAGCCCTTCGCGATTCCCCCCAGATCGAGCTGCATGCCCGGCTTCTTGAGCAGTAGGGTCCCGGCCTCCTCGTCCCATACCGCATCCTGCCAGCCGCACTTGGCCTTGGCCGCTTCCAGCACCTCCGGGTCGGGAAGCTTCTGGGTTTTCCGGGTCTCCCGCCACAGCTTGGTCAGCGGTCCCAGCGTGGGATCGAAGACTCCGTCCGTGGATCTCGCCATCGCGAAGGATGCTTGGAGCAGCTCCGCCATGAGGTGAGAGACCTTCACCGGCTGTCCGATTTTCTGGGAAAACTGCATCAGCTCGCTTTCCGGGATGTAGTCGGAGGCGATCGCGTTGATCTCCTCACCCTTCATGAACGCTTCGTCCGCCGCCTCCTTTGCCGCGGCTCCGTCCGTGCCGTAGCAGGTGATCGCGAAACGAGTGCCCATCAGCGGCCGTTCGAAGGAAAAGCGCTGCTTCTCCTCCGCCTGCAGGCATCCGAGGCTAAGGGCGAGCAGGAAAAGGGACCGCAGCGGCTTGAGCATGCCGGGGATACTGGGCTGGCCCGGCCCGAAATTCCAAGCAAGGGCCGGATCGATCCCCGGACACCGCATTTTCCGGCCCAAACCGCTCTCCCGCAACGAACTACCCGAAAGTGGGTTGGACAGACCGCGATTTGTGACGCTAATGTCACATCAAGCGTCGGAAATCACTTTTTGAATTGATTCCGGACCTTCGCTGTCCTCGCCCTAAAACCCACCCCATGAAGCTTCTCTCACGGGTCGTATTTCTCGCGACCACCCTCGCGACGGCTTTGTCCGCCGCTCCCGTCAGCGTTGGTGATCCATCATTTGAAGGGAACGCCTTGGGTCAAGGCGGCTACTGGTATGACCTTTCCCCGGAATGGACCGGCAGCAACGGCCCGAGCAATGGCAGCGCCTTCGAGGAATACATCAATGGCTTCTCCTCCACCGGCACCGACCACCTCGGCATGGAGTTGGGCTATGATGTCTGGCAGGACCTCGGAGTCACCTATCAGGCGAATACCCGCTACACCCTGACCGTAGGCGCGGGAAACCGCGGCGGCCTTACCCAGCCCGGAAACCTCACCCAATACGTTCTCGCGGACAGCACCGGTGCCATTCATGCGACCGGACAATTCAATGCCTCCACCTTGCCGTCCCAGAGCTTTGGCGATGCCCCGGCTTTGGTCTTTGACACCCCCGACAAGCCGGAATCGGTCGGCAGGACGATCCGCATTCTCCTGCAGGCACGCGGGACCGGCCGCTCGCACTTCGACAACATCCGCCTGGATGCCGCCTCATTGATTCCGCCGGGAGGAGCCGCCCTGGCAAATGGCGAGGCCACTGCCATCACCACCACGACCGCCACCCTCAACGGGGCGGTGATGGATGTCGGCGATGGTGCGCCCTCGATTACCCTCTTCTGGGGAACCACCAATGGCGGTGTGAATGCAGCCAATTGGCAGCACTCCCAAACCCTGCCGGGAACCCATACCGGCGCTTTCACCGGAAACATCAGCGGCCTCACCGCCGGCACCACGTATTTCTTTAGCGCCCGCGGGACAAATAGTGCCGGGGATTCCTGGGCGCTTGCCGCGGAGAGTTTCGAAACCACTCCCTTGCCTCCCGTGGTGAGCAACATGGCCGCCACCGGCATCCGGGCTACCGGTGCCAGCGTGGGCGCGGAGGTGACTTCGGGCGGTAGTGAACAGCCCGCGGTGACCCTCTACTATGGCACTACCGATGGCGGTGCTGTTCCGGGCAATTGGACGTCTTCGGTGAGCTTGGGGAATGGCACCGGTAGCCTTTTCACGGACCTCACCGGCCTTGCTGCCAGCACCACCTACTATTTCCGCGCCTTCGCCCAGAATTCGGGTGGCAGCGCCTGGGCTGGCTCGTCTTCTTCCTTCGCCACCCTTGCCGTCTCGCTTCCTTCGGTCGTGAACCGCAGCGCCGAAGGGATCACCGGAACCACCGCAAGCCTCCGCGGCGAGGTCACCGGCGACGGCAACGATGCTCCCGCGGTCACCATCTTCTATGGAACCGCCAATGGCGGGACGAATCCCGGGAACTGGGCTTCTTCGGTCGATCTCTCCGCGCTGTCAGGCGACTACAGCTATTTCGTCACCGGCCTGAATCCGACCACCACCTACTATTTTCGTAGTAGGGCGGTGAATGCCGCGGGCACTGCCTGGGCACCGGACACGCTGAGCTTCGCCACTACCCCGCTGGTGCCGAATACCGCGGTGATCAACGAGATCCACTACAAGCCCGCCGACAAGACCAGCCTGGAAGAATTCATCGAGCTCCACAATCCGGGCGATACCGCCTTGGACTTGTCGGGTTGGACCCTTTCCGATGCGGTCACCTACACCTTCCCCGGCGGCACCACCTTGCCCGCCGGTGGCTATCTCGTCGTGGCGGAGAAGCCGGCGGTCATCCTTTCAAAGTACGGGAAGACCGCTCTGGGTCCTTGGACCGGCAAGCTGAACTCGACCGGGGAGACCATTGATCTCCGCGATGGCGCCGCCGCCCTCAAGGATCGGGTGAGCTACGGGGTCGGCTTCCCTTGGCCCACCGGCTCGGATGGCGGCGGAAACTCGGCCGAGCTGATCCATCCCGGCTTGGACAATGATCTTGGCGGCTCTTGGCGGCCCTCCGGCTACGTCGAGACAGCGCCCGAGATCTTCATCGCTTCGGAAGCGACCGGATGGCGCTACAAGAAAGGCAGTGCTGAGGCATCCGGCCCGGTCGATGCCTGGCGCGCCGTCTCTTTCAACGATAGCACCTGGCCGGAAGGGCAGGCAGGCATTGGCTACGGGGATCCTGGAGTAAATACCTCCCTGCCGGACATGCGGAACAACTACCGCAGCGTTTATTTCCGGAAGGCCTTCACGGTTTCCAGCGACGCGATTCCCGACCAGCTGCGGCTTCGGGTGCGCGTGGATGACGGCTGCGTGATCTGGATCAACGGGCAGGAAGTCCATCGCATCAACGTGGATGCCGGTCAATTGGCCTACAATTACCTCGCGCCTCAGAATCACGAAAACGATTGGGAGGAAATCACCATTCCCAACACGGGGGATCTCCTTTTCGGCGGGACAAACGTGATCGCGGTCCACGCCTTCAACACTTCCGTGGGTAGCAGCGATTTCTCGATGGATCTTGAGCTGTCCACATTTGTGAACGACTCCCCGCAGCCAACGCCGGGCACGGTGAATTCCGTACGGCGCGCGGTGAACCTGATCCCGCCCCAGATCCGCCAGGTGGCCCATGCGCCGGTCTCTCCAGCACCCGGCCAAGCGGTCACGATCACGGCGCGGATCACCGACCCGAATGGCGTGGGCGCGGTGAGCCTGTCCTACCAGACCGTGGACCCGGGCTCCTATATTCGTCTGACGGATGCCGCCTATGCGACTTCCTGGACCACCGTTCCGATGCGGGACAACGGCTCGAGCGGAGATGCCACCGCGAATGACTCCATCTACACCGCGCGCATCCCGGCGGCCACCCAGACGAACCGCCGCCTGGTCCGCTATAGGATTAACTTCGCCGACGACCAGGGAAATGCCGCCACGGTTCCCTATGAGGATGACGAGCAGCCGAACTTTGCTTACTATGTCTATAGTGGATTGCCCGCTTGGCAGGGGGCCTTCCGGCCGGGCAGCACCACGTTGCAGAGCTTCCCCTCCACTTTGCTCGATGACCTCCCGGTCTATTCGCTGATCGCGAATGGTTCCGACGTGATCAATTCGCAGTACAGCGGGGGTTCCGATGCGGTGCGCTTCCGCGGCACTTTCGTTTACAACGGCGTGGTCTACGATCACATCGAGTTCAAGAACCGCGGCGAGGCCTCGACCTACGTTTCGGGAAAGAACAAGTGGCGCTTCTTCTTCAACCGGGGCCGCGATCTCCCTGCGAAGAGCAACTTCGGGGAGAACTACTCGGAAGGCTGGGGCTCCTTCTCCGGTGATGCCTGTGCCAGCCCTTGGGCAGCCGTGCATCGCGGCATGGCAGGTGTGGAGGAAGCCACTTCCTACAAGGTCTTCCAGTTGGGCGGCGTCCCTTCTCCAAACACCCATTACTATCACTTCCGCGTGGTTCGCGGTACCACCGAAACCCCTGCGGCGGGAAGCTCCGTCAACGATCCCATCGGCTCCGGCGATGGCCAGTACGCCGGCGATTTCTGGGGCCTCTATCTTGCCGTCGAGCAGCCCGATGGCTCCTTCCTCGACGAGCGCGGCCTCCCCGATGGCAGCGTCTATAAGATCGAAGACAATGGCGGCGACAAAAAGAGCCAGGGAGCTACCCAGCCCATCGACTCTTCCGATTGGAATGCCTTCCGGGATGCCCACGTGTATGCGGACCCCACCGAGGCCTGGTGGCGCGCGAACATGGACATGAACGCCTACTACACCTTCCATGCCCTCAGCCGCCTGACCGGGAATGTCGACCTCCGCGGCGGCTTCAATCACTACTTCTACCACCGCTCTACCGATAACCGCTGGCTGCCCCTGCCTTGGGACCTCGATATGATGTTCCTGCCGCGGTCCCACTGGAGTACCAACATCAATGGCACCAACTACCCCGGCGTCATTCATGCCCACAAATCGCTGCTCCAGAACCCCGCGCTGGCACTCGAGTATCGGAACCGTGCCCGCGAGCTCCTCGATCTCCTGGCGTCTGATTCCACCGCGGGCGGCGGCCAGATCGGCCAGCTCATCGATGAGTTCGCGCAGATCGTGAATCCCGCCGGCCAGGCCCTCACTTGGGCAGATGCGGATGCGGCGATGTGGAACCTCCACCCGCGCACCCAGGGAAGCGATGGCAATGCCGGCGGGCAAACCAGTCACCGCGGCAATTTCTACCGCACCACCTTCTACGACAACCGCATGGGCGGCGATTGGATCCGCTGGCTGCGCAGTCCCGCCTCATCCGGAACAATGGAGCATGAGGACTCGATGGTCTACCTGCGCGATTACGCGACCAATGCCTGGGACGGCGGCGCCTGGAGCGTGAACAATGGCGACCAGCTCGGATACGGCTACCAATACGTTGCCTCGGAAGCAGCGGATGCCGCGATTCCCCAGAAGCCCTTCGTCACCTACGCCGGCCCGGCAGGCTATCCGGTCAGCGATCTGAAGTTCACCTCTTCCGCCTTTGCCGATCCCCAGGGCGTCGGCACCTATGCGAAGACCCAGTGGCGTCTTGCCGAGATCTCAGGCCCCGGAGTTCCCGGCTACACCGCGGGCAGCCCGCGAAAGTACGAGATCAATAGTATCTGGACCTCGGAGAGTGCCTCGGCACCGGGATCCATCAACATTCCCTTCGGGATCACCCAGGCCGGAAAGACCTACCGCGTGCGCGTCCGCCATCAGGACAGCAGCGGCCGCTGGAGTAGCTGGTCCGCCCCGGCCCAGTTCGCCGCCACGCCGCCGCCTCCGGGCCAGCTGATGCACTATTGGAACTTCAATGGCGCGAATTTCCTGAATCCCTCCCAGACCATTGGTGGCGCGACCCTGGCATCTGTCGTGACCAGTGGTGCGGAGGTCATCCAGCACGGCGCACAGGATCAGGGCTTCGCCGGGATCAATGCGCGCAATGACGATCCGGTCGGTTCCCATCTGCGCGTGAACAATCCGCTCGGTGCCACGCTCACCTTCGCGCTTCCCACGACCGGCTATGAGAATGTCGTCGTCCAATACGAAACCCGCCGCTCTGGCAGTGGTGCAGGCATTCAGAAGGTCTCCTACACCTTGGACGGCACCGCGTTCACGCCCTTCACCACCATCCTCCCTCCGGATGCCGATCCCACCTTGCAGGTGCTCGATTTCCGCGCCGTGGCCGGCGTCAGCAATAATCCGCTCTTCGGGCTGCGCATCACCTTCGTCCAAGGCAGCGGCGGCATCGGGGGCAACAACCGCTTCGACAACGTCACCGTCGAGGGTGACCAACTCGCACTGGTGCCCGGCACCTATGCGCACTGGCGCTCCACCGAATTCAGCGGGCCGGACGCGACGAATGACAGCATCTCGGGTGCCGAGGCAATGCCCGCGGGAGATGGCATCGCGAACATCGTCCGCTATGCCCACGGCGTCGGGCCCTATGCCCCGGTCCATCACTTGCTCCCGCGCATCGCCACGGATGGGAATGCCCGGGTATTCCGCTTCCGCTATGATGCTTCCAAGACCGACCTCGTCTGGAAGGTAAAGGCCTCCGATGAGCTTGCCGGCTGGACCCAGACGCTCTTCGATAGCACCACAAGTACGATCCCCCCGCTCGTGGACGGATGGCTCTCCGTGGAACTGCCCTCGTCCGGATCAAAGATCTTCGCCCGCCTCGAGCTCAGCGCGGACTAAGCGGCCACGACTCGATCATTGAAAAGAGAAACCCCGGACTGGCCTCAACCAATCCGGGGTTCCTGTCTGAAGTTCTCTAGGATCCAGGCTAGCCTCAATCATCCTCGTCCTTCACGCCCTTCACGCGGACCTTGCCGCGCAGCTTGGCTTCGATGAACGCATCGATATCGCCATCCATCACATGCTGGATGTTGCCGGTCTCCTGGCCGGTGCGCAGGTCGAGGACCTTCTGATACGGCTGGAAGACATAGGAACGGATCTGGTTGCCCCACGCGATGTCGCCCTTCTCGCCGTAGGCGCGTTCGGCCTCGGCCTTGCGCTTGTCTTCCTCAAGCTGGAACAACTTCGCCTTCAGGATCTCGTAGGCGAGCTCCTTGTTGGCGCCTTGTGAGCGGGCATTGGTGGAACGGATCAGGATGCCGGTGGGCAAGTGGCGCAAGAGCACGCCGGTTTCCACCTTGTTCACGTTCTGGCCGCCCTTGCCGCCGGATCGCATCGTCGTGATCTCGATGTCCTTCTCGTTGATCTCGATCTTGATCTCGTCGTTGATCTCCGGCGTCGCATCCACCGAGGCGAATGACGTGTGGCGCTTGCCCGCGGAGTCGAAGGGGGAGATGCGCACCAGCCGGTGCACCCCGCGCTCGTTCTTCAGGTAGCCGTAGGCGTATTCGCCCGTGACCTTGATCGAGGCACCGCGCAGGCCGGCCTCGTCGCCGTCTTCCCAATAAATCGTCTCGCAGGTGAAGCCCTTGCGCTCCGCCCAGCGGGTATACATGCGGAAAAGCATCTGCGCCCAATCACAGGCCTCCGTGCCGCCCGCACCCGCCTGGATGACCAGGTAGCAGGAAGACGAATCGTTCGGCCGGTCGAGCAGCGTCAGTAGCTCGAAGGAGGAAATGTCCTGATCCAGCTCGGCTGCGGCATTCACCGCCTCCAAGGCGGCGTCGTGGTCGTCGAACTCCTTCGCCAGCTCGATGCCGGCCATCAGGTCGGCGTAGCGGCCGTTGAGTCTTTCGAAGCCTCCGAGCTTCTTCTTCAGGCCGGAGATGCGCGTGTTCGTCGCGCGGGCCTTCTCCTGATTGTTCCAGAATTCCGGGTCGCCCATGGCGGCCTCGAGGGATCCGATCTCCCGTTCCAGGGTCGGGACGTCAAAGATACCTCCCGAGCTGGGTCAGACGGCTCTTCAGAGCGTCCGTATCCAGCGCCGAGAGGTCGGCGGTTTGCTGTTCTGCCATAAGTGGGCGGGAAGCTGGGGCGGCGCGGCGGCGGAGTCAAGGAGGAGGATAAGGGCGGGGTGGGGGGAGTCCCCGGCGCGTTTCGCAGGCTTGCTTCCGGAGCGGGGCGAGCTATGAAGGGAATTTGTGGAGGCTTTCCAGCCTCCCAGAGATTCACCGATGTCACGCCTCGCCTCCATCTTCACCTGCTTGCTGGCCCTCTTGGTCGCCAGCCCGCTGTGTTGTTGCGCGGGTGAAGTCGTGAAACAGGAACTCGCCAAGGAGAAGCACTCCTGCTGCTGCGGCGGGGAGGGGAAGGACAAGAAATCCCCGGATCACGATTGCCAATGCGCGACCGATGACCCGCGGGAAATGCCCGACCCGCTCTTGCCGGCAAATCCGCCGGTCACGCTGAACCTCGCCCTTGAACCGGCGAGCACTTGGCTACCCGTGGCGGCGGAGACGGACGCGAACCTGCGCCCGCGCTGGCAGCCCTCCATCCCATGGCACGCACCGCCGGGCGAACGCCGGGCGCTTTTGGTCAGCCGGACCCTGTGAAGACGAAACGGCGCGGCAACTTTCTTGCCGCGATCCGATGGCAGCATGCATGCGCCGCATTCCGCTTTCAGGCGGAGCTGTCGCCATGCCGGGCCCACCGTTTCTGTTCCTTCACCATGTCCGTTTCATGAAAACGTTTTCCCTATGCCTGCTGGCCGCCACTGCCACCGCGGGTGCCCATCCGGTTTCCTTTGAGGGCGCTTGGCAGCTCATGCTGGGCGGCACCGATACCGTCCAAAACTTCGAGGTCTACAATTCTTACACGCCGAAGACCGCCTTCGGCCTGCACGCCATGCGCTTCGAGGACGAGCGCGATGACGACTACTACACCGGCCTCCAGCACAATTGGCTGCTCCACCGCTGGAATCTCCCGGAAGCCCAGGCGAACCTCTACTTCGGCCTTGGGGCCGGTGCCGCGAAGCAGGATGGCGAATCCGCCGCACCTGCCGGCCTTGGCTTCTTCCGCGCTGACTACGAGACCCGGCGCATCTACACCGCCTTCGAAACCAAGTTCATCAGCTCCGAGGACGTCTCCCGCGCCGTCACCAGCGCCTCCTTCGGAGTCGCCCCGTACAAGGCGGAATTCGAAGAGCTCAATACCTGGCTCATCGTCCAGTTCGAGCACGTCAGCGGCATGGAGGATGACCTCGATATCATCCCGAAGATCCGCCTCTTCAAGGGTCCCTATTTCCTCGAACTCGGCTGCTCGCTGGATGGCGATCCGCTGATCAATTTCATGATCCATTTCTAAACCAATTTCATTTCCACGCTTATGAACCACTCCATCATTCTCAGCCTGCTCGGAGCCTGGCTCTTCCTCTCCGGCTCCGCACGCGCCGCCACCGAACGCACCATGACCGTGAAGACCACCGTCGATGGCATGGTCTGTTCCTTCTGCGCCCAGGGCATCGTCGCCCACTTCAAGAAGCACCCCGCCGTCTCGAACGTTCACGTCGATCTCACCCGCAAGGTTGTCCTTCTCGAGGAAAAGAAGGGCTCCAGCATCAGCGACAAGGAGATCACCGAGTTCATCAAGAAATCCGGCTTTGAACCCAAAAAGGTCGAACGCGTCAGCGAGTCCTTCGAGAAGGTAAAGGCCGACAAGAAATCTTAGCGCCATCCATCAATGAGTCTTTGGCGTCGCGAAGCATCGGAACGACTCCCCGAGCTGCAGAACATCATTGCCTCGCGGCTCGTCGACAGCCCCATGATGCTCTGGATCGAGCTCAATATTAAATTCGAGAAGCTCAGCAAGAGCCAGCCGCCGCCCATCGATCTCCTCCGGCGGATCTGGCGCTACTGCGAGTGGTCCCTTCAGCACGGTAGCCCGGAGGTGCAGACCGCTGCAGCCTTGGGCTTCTGCGAGCATTTGATCCAGACCCCGGAGCGCGCGGCCCTGCTTCCTCAGATCATGAGCTCGGCCGACTACATCGGGCTCAGGAAGCTCATGGAATATCATCACAGTCCTGCCGAGGTCGACGAATGGTCCCGCAAGCTCTGGCCCAAACGCATCGGGCGCTAACCGCGAGGAGCGGAAAAATTCCATTTACAAATATACCCATACCCCCTATAGGTATTTGCATGCAGCGCGGGTGCCACGAAACGAAGCCTCTTCTCGGCCGGGTAAACCGGATTGTCGGGCAGATGCAGGGAATCGGACGCATGATCGAGGAAAACCGGGAGTGCCCGGAAATCCTGAACACCATCTCCGCCATTCACTCCGCGCTGCGCGGCCTTGAGGCGAAGCTGCTCGAAGACCACGTCCGCCATTGCGTCACCGAAGCTGCCACCGATGCGAAGCAGCTTGACCGCCGCATGGAAGAACTCATCGAGCTCTACAAAAGACGCCTGGCCTGATAGCCATGAAAGATCACCATCATCCAGCGGAGGCCCCGAAGGGCTCTTGCTGCTCGGGGCATCATGTCCATGCCGGACATGAGCATCACGCTCATGCCCCCCGCACCTCACAGCATGCGAAGCCCGGGCAGTGGATCTGCCCGATGTGCCCGGAAGTGGTTTCGGACACACCGGGAGATTGCCCGAAGTGTGGCATGCCTTTGGAGCAGGTGCCGCTCCTGCCTTTCGGGCCGGTGCTTTACACCTGCCCCATGCACCCGGAGATCGAGCAGGAGGAACCGGGCGACTGCCCCATCTGCGGCATGCCCTTGGAGCCGAAGACGATCACCGATGCCGGTGACGAGCATGCGCGGAAGGAGATCCGTGACCTCTCCCGGAAATTCTGGATCGGCCTCGCGCTGACCGTGCCGGTGGTCTTGCTCGCGATGCTTCCGATGATCCCGGGCGTTTCGCTGGACTCATGGATTCCGCGCTCCGTCTCGAAGTGGATCGAGTTTGCTCTCACCACTCCAGTCGTCTTCTGGGCCGGCGGCATCTTCCTGGTCAGGGGCTGGCGCTCCTTGAAGGGCTGGAATCTCAACATGTTCACCCTGATCATGCTGGGAGTCGGCGCCGCCTATTTATACAGCGCGGTCGCCGTGATCTTCCCTGCCTGGTTTCCGGCGTCCTTCCGTCATCACGGGGAAGTGGGTCTCTACTTTGAAGCTGCCGCGGTCATTACCGTGCTCGTGCTTCTTGGGCAGCTCTTGGAAGCGAAGGCGCGCAGCCGCACCGGCCAGGCGATCCGTGCTCTGTTAGGTCTCGCGGCGAAGTCGGCGACTCGGCTCTCGGCCGATGGCAGCGAGCAGGAAGTACCCGTCGATCGACTGCAAGTCGGCGACCGCCTGCGCGTCCGCCCCGGTGAAAAAATCCCCGTGGATGGAACGATCGAGGAAGGCAGCAGCCATATCGATGAATCGATGATCACCGGTGAACCCCTGCCCGTGAAGCGGTCCGTGGGAGATCCCGTGGTCGGTGCCACCATCAATCAGACCGGGTCGTTCATCATGACCGTGGGAAAGGTCGGTGCAGATACCCTTCTCGCCCAGATCGTGACCATGGTCTCCGCAGCGCAGCGCAGCCGCGCTCCCATCCAGAAGGTGGCGGATAGCGTCGCAGGTTGGTTCGTGCCGCTCGTCATCCTGGTGGCGGTGCTTACCTTCATCGCATGGACTGTTTGGGGTCCGGAGTCGGGCATCGTGCTCGGTCTGGTGAATGCAGTCTCCGTCCTGATCATCGCCTGCCCTTGCGCCCTGGGCCTCGCGACCCCCGTGTCCATCATGGTCGGCGTGGGACGAGCAGCCAGTGAGGGAGTCCTTGTGAAGGACGCGGAAGCGATCGAGACCGCGGAAAAGATCGACACGCTCATCGTCGACAAGACCGGAACCCTTACCGAAGGAAAGCCGGAGGTCACCGCCTTCCGTGCCATCGTCGGTGTCGATGAAGCGGCGATCCTCGCTGCCGCTGCCGCGCTGGAGAAGCACTCCGAACATCCGTTGGCCCGTTCCATCGTGCGCTTGGCGGAATCGAAGGACCTCGTCCTTCCTGCGGCAGAGGATTTCCAATCGACCACCGGGGGTGGCATCTCCGGCCGCGCTGCCGGCGCATCCTGGAAGATCGGAAAGCAGGATTTTGCAGGTAACCCTCCTGCCGATCTCGCCTCCGCGGCTGATGCCGAGCAGCAGCAGGCGAAGACCATTGTCTGGGTAAACCGGGATGGAGCACTCGTCGCCTTCTTCGCCATCTCCGATCCGGTGAAGCAAAGCACTCCCGCCGCCGTCGCGAAGCTCCATGAGTTGGGCGTGAAGGTCGTCATGGCCACCGGCGACAACCGCCAGACCGCCGAAGCAGTGGGCCGCAGCCTCGGCATCGATGAGATCCACGCCGGACTTTCACCCTCCGATAAGATCGGGCTGGTCCGCTCCCTCAAGGCAAAGGGCCGCAAGGTCGCCATGGCGGGCGATGGCATCAATGACGCACCCGCACTTGCCGAGGCTCACGTGGGTATCGCCATGGGCACCGGCACCGACGTCGCCATCGAGAGTGCGCACCTCACCTTGGTAAAAGGAGATCTCTCCGGCGTCTCCCGCGCCTTGCAAGCGAGTAAGGCGGTCATGCGGAACATCCGCCAGAACCTCTTCTTCGCCTTCGTCTACAATGCCATCGGGATCCCCATCGCGGCGGGTGTTCTCTACCCGCTGACCGGCACCTTGCTCAGCCCCATGATCGCGGGTGCCGCCATGTCCCTGTCCTCCGTTTCGGTCATTGCCAATGCCCTCCGGCTCTATCGCCTGAAGTTCGACCACTGAATCCGCCACCATGAGTTGCTGTAACAATAAACCGGCATCGTCCTGCTGCAGTCCTGCTCCGGAGACCACGGCTTCCTGCTGTGGCGGACCGGCCGGGCAGGAAGCTTCCTCCTGCTGCTCGCCATCGTCGAAGGGCAGGGTCGATTGGCTGCTCTGGGGATCCCTCCTGCTCGTTGCCGCGGGGATTGCCGGACACTTCATCGGCATGGGGCCCAAGTGGTGGCACACTTTCTCGCATGGCAGTTGGGAATTCATGAGCAAGGCCTGGTGGGGTCTCCTCGCCGGCATCGTTGCGGTCGGTGTGATCGGCCGCATGCCCCAGGAACTCATCACCGGCCTGCTCGGAAAGAGTGGCAGCTTCAGCGGCATCCTCCGCGCCACCTTCGCAGGGACGCTTCTGGATCTCTGCAATCATGGCATCCTCATGGTCGGTGCGCAGCTCTACAGGAAAGGCGCATCCTTGGGGCAGACCCTCGCCTTTCTCGTCGCCAGCCCATGGAATTCGCTGTCGCTCACGCTCATCCTCGCCTCCCTGATCGGCTGGAAGTGGATGCTGCTCTTCATCATCCTTTCGATGATGATCGGCGTTCTCACCGGATGGATCGCCGACTTGCTGGTGAAGCGGGGCAAGCTGCCCGCGAACCCGAATCATCGCGAGCTTCCCGAAGACTTCCGCTTTGGACCCGCCTTCCGTGAAGGGCTCTCCCGCGTGAAGCCCACGGGTGAAAACCTGAAGGCCATCGCCAAGGCCGGCATGAGCGAGTCCCGCATGATCCTCCGCTGGATCTTCTTCGGCGTGGTCCTCGCCGCTGCCATCCGTGCCTTCGTGCCGAATGAAATCTTCTCCCAATACTTCGGCCCCAGCCTGCTCGGCCTCGCGCTCACCCTGGTCGCCACCACCCTGATCGAAGTCTGCTCGGAAGGCTCCAGCCCGATCGCCGCGGATCTGCTTACCCGCGCAGCGGCTCCGGGAAATGCCTTCACCTTCCTCATGGCCGGTGCCGCCACCGACTACACCGAGGTCATGGTCTTGCGGGAGACGACGAAGTCTTGGAAGGCCGCGCTCGCCCTGCCGCTAATCACCGTTCCGCAGGTCTTGCTCGTCGCTTGGTTGTTGAATCGCTAAAGGAATACGCTAGCGTCAATTAGCTCTTAAAAAGGTCCCGTCATGAATCTTCTCCGCAGCCTCTTGGCCTTGGTCTTCGCGATCGTCATCGCGAATCCAGCCTGCTGCTGCACGGTCAAGAAGGTGGATGAGCCGGTGAAGACCAGCCACTGCTGTGGCGGGACCAAGCAGGAGAAAAAGCAGGCTCCCGAGCACTGCCTCTGCGCGGCGAAGAATCCGAAGCTCCAGGAAGATCCGCCGGTGATCCCGGCCTTCACGGCTCTCGAGCTGCCGCCGATCCTGCCATCGTTCGGGGAGCTGATCGTGCCGGAAGTGCCGGCGCGCGAGGTCGCCGCGGTCGATTTCCATCACGATGCCGGGCCGCCCTTGCGCAGGCTCGCCTTGCTACAGAGGTTTTTGATTTGATGCGGATGACGGCTCCTTCCGCCCGCAGTGGAACGACCGCGTCGTTTCAGTGCTCCGGGTCCTGAAGAAGGAACGCCGCTTTCAATCCATCGCGGATCCATACCCGGATCCCTCGATCTCATCCGCAAATCATCTCATCCGGAGCCCCGTCGTTCCGGAACCTTTAGCCATGAAACATTTCCTTCTACTTCTCCTTTTTCTAACAGCCGCTCATGCGCGCATCGTCGAGTATGACCTCGAGGTCGCCGAACAGTCATGGACACCCGGCGGCAAGGTGAAAGCCGTCCGCGCCCTCACGCTGAATGGCGGCATCCCCGGGCCCACGCTCCGCTTCCGGGAGGGCGATACCGCCCGCATCCGCGTGCATAATCGCCTCAAGGGCGAAGAGACTTCCATCCACTGGCACGGCCTCATCTTGCCAAATGCCCAGGATGGGGTCCCGCACGTCACCACCCCTCCGATCAAGCCCGGTACCACCCACACCTTCGAGTTCCCGCTGGTCCACTCTGGCACCTACTGGTACCACAGCCACACCGGCCTTCAGGAACAAGTCGGCATCTACGGCTCCATCGTGATCGAGCCGAAGAACGGCGAGCCGGTCCGCGCGGACCGCGATCACGTCGTCGTGCTTTCCGATTGGACCACCGAGTCACCGGAGGAAGTCATGCGCACCCTGATGCGTGGCAGCGATTGGTATGCGCTGAAGAAAGGCAGCATGCAGAGCCTCATCGGTGCGGCGAAGGCCGGAGCCCTGAAGGAATTCTGGGAGCGCGAGCGCTCGCGCATGCCCGCCATGGATGTCTCCGATGTCGCCTACGATGCCTTCCTCGCCAATGGAAAGCAATCGATCACCCTGCCCGGAAAACCCGGCGATAAGGTCCGTCTCCGCGTCATCAATGCCGCCGCTTCCACCTACTTCTACCTGCACTCCGCCACCGGTCCGCTGAAGATCGTTGCCGCGGATGGCCCCGCCGTGGAACCGCTCTCCGTGAACCGCCTGCTGATGGGCATGGCGGAGACTTACGATGTCATCGTGACCATTCCGCCGGGCGGTCAGTGGGAAGTCCGCGCCACCGCTCAGGATGGCTCGGGCCATGCCTCGATCTTGCTCGGCAGCGGCGAACTCCATTCCCCGGCCGAAATCCCGCGGCCGGACAACTACCGCATGGATTCCCATCTCATGGCCGCCATGGACGATATGGATGATGACGACATGCCCGGCATGAAGATGGATGGGGATACCGGCATGAAAATGGATCACCCCAAGATGAAGATGGCGAAGGCAGGAGAGCCGGAGCGCCCGCTCTCACCTTACTCGAAGCTCCGCTCGCGGGAGTCGACCGCCTTCAAGGCCTCGCTGCCGCGCCGCTCGATGGAGCTTCGCCTCACCGGAGACATGGAGCGCTACATCTGGTCCTTCAATGGCAAGACCATGGCCGAAGACGGTGTGATCAAGATCAAGAAGGGCGAGGTCCTTCGCCTCGAGCTCATCAATGACACGATGATGCATCACCCCATCCACCTTCACGGCCACTTCTTCCGCGTGCTGGAAGGGCAGGGGAGTCGCACGCCCTTGAAGCACACCGTCGATGTGCCGCCCATGGGCAAGCGCACCATCGAGTTCGAGGCGAATGAATACGGCGATTGGCTCTTCCACTGCCACTTGCTCTACCACATGCACGCCGGCATGGCGCGGGTCTTCTCCTATGAAGAGCAGGGCCCCGATCACGTCCCGCACATGGGCGAGCACGCGCACGATCCGCTCTACTTCATGCTCGATGGCTCGCTCCAGAGCCACATGAGCGAGGGAATGCTCACCGTCATGAATTCGCGGAATGACTTCTTCGGTTCGTGGGATGTCGGCTGGGGTGAAGAGGATGACACCGAGTACGAGATCGATCTCGGCTGGAAGCGCTATTTCAATCCGAACTTCTCCACCGTCCTCGGCTGGCGCTTCACGAATATGGAAGATGCCGAGAACCGCGCCTTTGCCGGCGTGGAATACCGGCTGCCCTACCTGATCGGAAGCTCCTTGCAGATCGACAGCGAGGGCGATGCCCGCATCGGCCTTTCGAAGGCACTCCAGATCACCGACCGCCTCGGCGTCTTCGCCGGCGTGGAATACGACACCAACACCGAATGGGAGTGGACGCTCGGAGCTGACTACATCCTCACCAAGCAATTCTCCCTGATCACCCAGTACCACTCCGAGCACGGCTTCGGCGGTGGCTTCAGTTTCCGGTTCTAACAAAAACAACAAACTACCAACGACAACAACCTCAACATGATGAAAACGACCATTACTCTTCTCACCACCATCTTCCTCGCCTCCTGCGCCGCCACCGCCAGCAGCTCGGCAGCCACGAAGCCGTACACCAAAAGCACCTGCGCGGTGACCGACAACAAGCTCGGCTCCATGGGCTCGCCCGTCACCAAGGTCTACGACGGCCAGGAAGTGAAATTCTGCTGCAAGCCCTGCGTGGCAAAATTCGAGAAGAACCCTCGGAAATACCTCGCGAAGATCCGCTAATTCCATCGAATCAGGGCTGGGGCAAATCCTGCCCCGGCCCGCTTTCCATCCTTTCCCAGATCCATGAAATCCACGCTTCTTTTTCTCATCTCGTTCGGACTCCTCTCCTGTGCCACCAAGGCACCTGGCTCCACTGCCGCTGCCGCTGCCGACACGAAGGCGGATACCAGAAAGGTCGCCAAGAAAGTTTCCGCCAAGCCGAAGGCCTATCCGCTCAAAACCTGTCTCGTCACCGGAGATGGCCTCGATGACATGGACGAGCGGGTTTCCACCGTCTACGAAGGCCAGACCTTCGAGTTCTGCTGCAAGCCCTGCCTGAAGAAGTTCAACAAGAACCCGGGCAAATACGTGGAGGAACTCAAGAAAGCCCAGCAGTGAGTCTCTTGGCTTTTGCTGGGTGGCAATGCTCTCCACACGGGGACCACTGACCCCGCTTTCACAAAACCGGCCTCTCCCCTATACCGGAATCAAAGCGCTCATGCGCTGCGGTGGGGAGACGGCCACCTGTTATTTTTCTTGTTGTAACAGGCGGAACAGGCAGCCGCACCGCAGTGAAATTCACCGCGATCTCGGGCGGGGACCACAGGAATTTCCCGGGGAATCGCCAGGCGCGTTTGTAGTCCCAAAGATGCCGCCAACCCTGAGAGCCTTCCTTTGTGCAGCTGCTGCTGAGTCTGGTCATTCGCATCCTCTCCGGAGAGAGGCTGGAGAGATCCACGCCCGCGCGGAATGCCTTCTGGCTCAGCTTCCTTGCCATCTTCCCGGCCGCGGTCTTTCTTCCCGGAAAAGCAGTCTCGGTCCTCGACGGCCAACTCTCCGACCAATGGTTCGTCGCCGCGATGCTCGTGGCGGTGATTCCCTTCCTCGGCATCACCCTGGCGCTTGCCAGAATCTTCCGCCGTTTTCCGTTCGCGCTCATCCCCGTGGCCTTGGCGACCTAGTGGGGCGTCGCTGCCCACCTTTGGAAAAAGATCCCCTGAGCCCGCAGGTCCGCAATTGCACCGCCGCCCCGGCTCCCTATCCTGCGGCCCCATGCGCCCGTTCTGCATCGCAGGCATCCTCCTCTCCGCACTCTCCACCGCCCTCGCCGACGAAGGGATGTGGCTCTTCAACAATCCGCCCGTCCGGCAGGTGAAGGAGAAGTACGGCTTCGACATCACCCCGGAGTGGCTGGAGCACCTGCAGAAATCCTCCGTGCGCTTCGGTAATGGCGGCTCCGGATCCTTCGCCTCGGCGAACGGGCTCATTCTCACGAATCACCATGTCGGCTCCGGCATGATCGAAAAGCTCAGCACCCCGGAGCGCGACCTTCTGGAGGAGGGCTTTTATGCGAAGACTGCAGGGGAGGAGCTGAAGTGCCCGGATCTCGAGCTGAATGTCCTGATCAGCATCGAGGACGTCACCGAGCGGGTGAATGCCGCCGTCGATCCCCAAGCCTCTCCCGAAGATGCATCGAAGCAGCGGCGCATCACCATCGCCGGGATCGAGAAGGAGTCGGATGAAAAGAGCGGCCTTCGCAGTGACGTGGTCACCCTCTATCAAGGAGGCGCTTATCACCTCTACCGCTATCACCGCTACACGGATGTCCGCCTCGTCTTCGCGCCGGACGTGAAGGCCGCGGCCTTCGGGGGGGATCCGGATAACTTCGAGTTTCCCCGCTTCTGCCTCGATTACTGCTTCTTCCGCGCCTACGAGAACGACGAACCCGCCAAGACCCCCGATTTCCTGAAGTGGAATCCCGCAGGGGCCAAGGAAGGCGAACTCATCTTCACCTCCGGTCATCCCGGCCGCACCAATCGTTCCGTCACTCTCGCACAGCTCGAGAACATGCGGGACGACGCCTTTCCCTATCGCCTTGAGCAGATCTTCCGCGGCGAGGCGACCATGCGTGCCTGGTCGGATCGCGATCTCGAAAACGCCCGCCGCGCCAAGGGATCGATCACCGGCATTCAGAATGGCCGTAAGGCACTGGCCGCCCGCTTGAATGGCCTGCTCGATCCGGCCTTCATGGCCCGCAAGGCGGAGTCGGAGAAGGCGATGCATGAAGCCTTCAGCCAAAAGGACGAATGGAAGAAGGCCGCAGCTGCCTTTTCCAAGATCCGCAAGACCAAGGATTCCTCCAAGGAGCTGGAGTCGCGCTTGCGCATGTTCGAAGGCGGGGATGCCTTCGGCACACAGCTCTTTGGCATTGCGCGCGCCTTGCTGCGTGCCGGAGATCAGCGCGTCATGGAGGACAAGATGCGCCTTCCCGAGTTTCAGGAAAAGGAGCGCGTTTCCCTCGAACTCGACCTCTTCTCCGACGAGCCGGTCTACAAGAACTTCGAAGTGGTGAAGATGACCAATGCCCTCACCTTCCTTTGCGTGAAGCTGGGTGCCACCGATCCTCTCGTGAAGAAGATCCTCGCGGGCAAGTCACCGGCCGATCGCGCCACGGAACTCGTCATGGGCACCGGCTTGGAAGACGTCGCGCTCCGGAAGAAGCTCTATGAAGGTGGCAAGGATGCCGTGGCTCAAGCGCAGGATCCGATGATCGGGCTCGCACGCCTCGTCGATGATGAAGCCCTGCGGCTCCGTCAGGAAGGCGAAGCCGCTGCGGAAGTAATCGAGCAGGCCCACCAGAGCATCGCGAAGGCCCGCTTCGCGCTCCAAGGTGACAGCACCTATCCGGATGCCACTTTCTCCCTGCGCATCTCCTACGGCACCGTGAAGGGCTATGAGGACGAAGGCGTGACCATCCCTGCCCAAACCACCTTCGGGGGCATGCAGAAGCGCCACGACGGGCAAGGCAAGGTGGCTCCCTTTGATTTCTCCAGTGAATGGGAAGCCCGCTCTTCCTCGCTCGATTCGGACGCTCCTTTGAACTTCGTCAGCACCAACGACATCACTGGCGGTAACTCCGGCAGCCCTGTCGTGAATCAAAGGGGCGAATTGATCGGACTCGTCTTCGATACAAATGCTCCGGGCCTTGTGTCCGACTTCGCCTACACCGATGTGAAGGGTCGTTGCGTCTCCGTTCACCCGGCAGGCATCATCGAGTCCCTGAAGAAGATCTATCAGGCCGATCGCGTGATTGCCGAACTCAGCCTCTGACTTCATCCCGTGCTCCACATCGTCCTCGTTGCTCCCGAGATCCCGCACAATGCCGGTGCCGCGGGAAGGCTCGCGCTCGCCACGGCCTCGCGCCTCCACCTCGTGAAACCGCTCGGGTTTTCCTTGGATGACAAGCACGTCCGCCGTACCGGTCTCGACTACTGGAAGGATGTCGATCTGCATGTCTGGGAAAACTTCGAGGAATTGAAAGCGGCGGCGGATCCCTCCGCCCGCTTCTGGTATCTCAGTACAAAGACCACCCGCGCGCATTGGGATGCGGACTTCAAGGATGGCGACTACCTTGTCTTCGGCTGCGAGACCCGCGGCCTGCCGGAGGCCGTTGTCCAGGCCGCCGGAGATCACGGCCTGCGCATCCCGATGGTGGAGGGCGGCACGCGCAGCTTGAATCTATCCACCGCCATCGCGATCACCCTCTACGAGGCCGTTAGACAGCGATCCTGCTCCTGAACTTCCCTGTGACGCCTTCGTTCCGGGGATCATTATGCTTGAGGATGGTTATCATTCAACTATCCAAGAATGAGCAATGAAATGTCTCGGCCTTTTCTCCCGAATGGCTGGACGCTTGATGGTGGCAGTCTCCCTCCTTGTGACTGCTGCTGCCGACCAAGCGCCCCTGACGGCCTCACAAGTGGCGACCCTTGCCTATAACAAGGGCTTCCGCGGTGGTTCCTTGATGGCCGCCATTGCGGTCGCGTCCGCGGAGTCGTCCTTCGACCCTGATGCAGTTTGCAACAATCTTCAGGAGATCGACGGCGCGAACCAACCGATTTTCTATCCAAACGGGAAACCGAAGATCGCGACCATCTCTACTTATGACGGCACCATGCTGCCGCTCAATCAGATCTATAATCTGAGCTCCGGCGGCCGGGGAAAGGTCATTGGTCACTGCCGAGGCCTTTGGCAGATCAACAGCATGCACTACGGCGGCATTTCGAATGCGGCCACCTTCGACCCCGCGGTTGCAGTAGGCCATGCTTGGGACATCACACGCGGTGGCGGTTCCTGGGCCATGTGGACCAGTGTGATGACGGGTAGCGCTTGGCAGCCCGCCCGCCTTGCCATGGCGCGTGCCGCTGCCCGCGCGATCGACCCGACCGTGCTTCCAGAGAATGTTGCCGCGGGTACCCGCATCCGTGCATGGACCAGCGGTGGCGCCGTGCGCGCTACAGCGGGCGGTGCTTTCATCCGCTCGGTTCGTCAGGGAGATACCGGCACGATTCTCGCCGGACCGGTGATGGCCTCCATCACCCAGAAAATCCACACCAGCCAGCATCTCTGGTATCGGATCCAATGGGACCACGGGACCACCGGCTGGTGTGTGGAGGAGTATCTTACCCAGAACCCCAGCGCGGTTCAGATCGCATCGCAGGCCTACAATCCGTTTCCTGAGAATGGAAAAGTCAGGCTTCCGATCCATCAGGTGAACCTCCAGTGGAATATCGGCGCGAATACCAAGGAGATCCGCCTGCGCTTTGGAACGGACCCCGCCTTGGCGACTCCTGACACCGTGAAGTTGACCGGCGGATTCCAGACCGCATGGACCGCGTCGGGTCTTCAGAATTACCAGAACTACTACTGGCGCGTGGATTCCGTGAGCGGGAATGGCACTCTTGTCCAAGGTCCCACCTGGACTTTCCGCACCGTGCCGGTCGCGCCTCAACCGGTGACGCTCTCCAATATCACCGTCACCCCGAAGCCCGCGGGTGTCGGCCAGATGATTACCATCCGCGGCTTGGCTTCTTCACCAGGACCACAGCCGGTCATTATCGGTGCTTCCGTGGGTACCCGCAGCGATCCTGATCGCGATCTGGTCTTCAATGTTCCGGGAGGAAATGTGCCTACCCAGTTCACCCGCACCTTCCAACTCCCTGCCGACCTCGGTTTCGGCAGCTATGAATTGGTCGTCGCCGCATGGCAGGATGCCGATGGGAACAATACGATCGAATTTGGCGATCCGCGCATTACCCAAGCCACGGTTCCGGCAGGTGTGGTGATCGGTGACGTCACTCTTCCCGGCATCGCGAATCTCTCCGCCTCATCCGCCACTCATTTGCCGAATCAGGCCATCCAGCTTTCCGCCACCGCGACAGATAGCGGCGGCTCGGGCCTGGCCGGGGTCTACTTCTATCGCGCGATTGCCGAGAGCAATCCCGTTAACTGGATGGTGGTCGCGTATCGTCCTGCGACAGGAAATGGTCCGGTCACTCTAACTGCTCAGGACAATCCTCCGACGGAAGGACTCTATTGGTACGAGATGGAAGCCGTTGATGCCGGTGGAAACCGTCGGCGCTTGGCCGCTCCGGCTCCTGTCCGCATTCAGATCCCCGATCTCGCGCCTCCTGTCGCCACCTGGGTGAATCCGGAGAACGGTATGACCATTGGCGGGGGCATTACCGTCACGGGGCAGGCCACCGATGACCGTTCGGTCGCAAGCGTTTACTACCGGGTCAATGGCGGTGCGTGGGTCCAGGTCTTCCAGAATTTTTACCAGTGGTCGGCTTCGGTGAATCTACAGCCCGGCTCCAATCTCATCGAGATGAGAGCAGTCGATATCGTCGGCAAGTCATCGCAGATCGAGCCTCTCTATCTCTATTCGACCGGCGGCGGTCCCTCCGTGTTCGATGAACGGATCGATTTCAATGGCAATCAGTTGGGCTCCCATTGGCAGGTCGATGCTTCCGGTCCCTTCGACAATGGAATTGCGAACGAACGCTTGCAGGCAACGCAAGGGAACACCGCCGCCATCCGTACCAACAAGACCGTGCCGGCCAATACCATCGGGGTGGAGCTTCGCTTCGCTGCTGATAGCGGATCGGGCGTCTATTGGCAGGACAATGCCTCGCGCGAGTGGCGTATCGCGCTGAAGCAGAACCAGAACATGCTCGAGGTGGGTTACCTCGGCGCTGTTCAGAATGTGGCGATTCCCGGAGGCTTCAGCCAGCAATCGCGTATCCGGACTTTGTGGCGGGATGGCCACATCGAGATCGAGTTTGTTCTCCAAGGACAGCAACAGCCGATCGCACACGACCTCGCATTTCCCCTTCTGAAGCTTTCGAATCTAACCGGAATGATGGAGTTCCGCGTGCAAGCGGACTTCTCGAATTCCGCGACCATGGATGACATCCAGCTCCGGGCCCTGCGTCCTTGGGATCGCTTCGTGATCGAGAGGCATTCCATGAAATCCGGACAAAATTCGAAGCTTCGCTGGCCTTCCTTTGCGGGACGCTCGTATGCGATCGAAACCTCGCCCACCATGGGTGCCAACACCTGGACAGAGGCCGGACAAGTTCTCAGCCAAGGCTTGGTTACCGAGCAAACTTTCACCATGCCCGCAGGCAAGCGCCGTTTCGTCCGGGTGCGCGAGCTGCCCTGATGTCCCCGTTGTTTCCGGTTGCGCAGTCCGCGGATTTCGCGTTTCTCGCAACCTAGATTGAAGACCTCCTCCATCGCCCTATTTGCGGTTGCGACCGCCCCCTTGGCAGCGCAGGTAACCCTGCCGGAAATGACGGTTCTTGCCGAACGCCGCGGCGGCAGCGTGGCGGACATGCCCGGCTGGACATTGGCGGAATGGGACCGCGTGGAGCTTTCGAAGGAAGCGCCGCGCACCCTTGATGAACTTCTGGCGGACGAGCCGTCATTCTCCCTCTACCGCCGCCAGACCTCGCTCTTCGGAAATCCCACTTCGGCGGGCGTGAGCCTGCGGAATACCGGTGCCACCGCTGCCTCCCGCACCTTGGTCCTGCTCGATGGCATCCCGCAAAATGATCCCTTCGGCGGCTGGGTTTATTGGGCGCGCCACGACCCGGCGACCTTGGAGTCGGTGCGCATTGTTCCTTCGGCGCGATCCGTCGTGTGGGGCAATCAAAGCCCTGCAGGCGTGGTCCAGCTTACCAGTCATCCGGCCTTTGAAGAGCGGCACCTGCTGCGCATCGGCGGTGGCAGCCAAGGAACGATCTCGGCCGCGACTTCTCACAATCTCGTCGGTGAAGACGGGAAGCTCGCCTTCGCCTTCTCCGCCTTCGGCATGCACTCGGATGGCTTCGATGCCGTTCCTTCCTGGCAGCGCGGGATCATCGACCGGCGGCTCGATATCGATGTCATCGGCGCGGATCTCAAGGTCGCATGGCTCGCCGCGCCTGGCCTCGTCGTGGAGCCGAAGTTCTCCTGGTACGAGGAGAACCGTGGCAATGGCACCCCTCTCGCGGGCAACTCGACCGAGGCCATCGATCTCTCGCTACGCATCACCTCGGAGGCGGACGCCGGCTTCTCATGGCAAGCGCTCGCCTACTATCAGCAGCGCCGCTTTGAATCGATGTTCACTTCGGTGAATGCGGCCCGCAGCGCCGAGAATCCCTCGCTCGACCAATTCCATGTCCCCGGAACCGGCACCGGTGGTGCCTTCACCCTCAAGTGGGAACCCGCAGGGCCATGGTCGGTCACCGCAGGCGCGGACCTTCGTCAAATTCATGGTGCCACGAATGAAGATGCCACCTTCATCGGCGGACGCTTCACCCGTCGTCGCCAAGCCGGCGGCGAGCAAGGGCTCACTGGCCTCTTCGTTTCGGCTGGCTACGAGATGGAGTCGAGGACCCGCATCGATGCCAGCTTGCGCGGCGATGCCTGGTGGCTTGAAGACGGACGGCGCTTGGAGACCTCATTGGTCACCGGCCTGCCGTTGCGCACGGATATCCAGCCGGACCGGGATGGCGTGGAGCCCTCCTTCTCGCTCGCGTTAACGCATCCCGCCACGGACGACCTCGAACTCGGCCTTTCCGCCGGTACCAGCTTCCGCCTGCCCACCCTGAACGAGTTGCATCGCCCCTTCCGGGTGCGGAACGACATCGTGGAAGCAAACCCGGCACTTGATCCCGAGCGCTTCTATAGCCTCGAAGGCACACTCGATTGGCAAGCCGCGAAGAGCCTGAAGTTCAACTCCGCGCTCTTTTACAACTGGATCCGCGATGCCATCGCGAATGTTCCCATCACCGATCCCGCGCAGATCGCCGCCATCTTTGGCACCATCCCCGCGGGTGGTTCCGGCTCGCAGCGCCAGAATGTGGATGAAGCCCAGGTCTTCGGCGTCGAGGCGGGCCTCGAATGGGAGCCACGCCAGGAATGGACCTTCGGTCTCAATGGTATCTGGAGCGAAACCGAGTTCACCGACTCCTCGCGCCAGCCGCTCTTGGAAGGGAAGCCCTTCCCGCAAGCCCCCGATCTGAGGCTGAATGCCTCCGCGGAGTGGCATTTCACGGAGAAGCTCACCTTCTTCACCGGCTACGAATACGGATCCTATCAATACGACGATGCCCTCGCCGCGCGCCGCATCCCCAGCTATACCAGCGCGAAGATCGGCGCGACCTGGCAGGCGCGCGAGGACCTCCTGCTTCATGCTCGCGTGGACAATCTCTTCGACAAGGAGATCGCCACCGGACTCAGCAGCGATGGCATCCGCACGATCGCGGCACCGCGTTCCCTCTGGGTCGGCGCGGAGTGGTCCTTCTGAGGGAAATCTTGGAATAAAACCACAGAACGGGAATTGGATTCACCGGACTTCACTCGTAAGAGTCGCTCAACCACATGAAACGCCTCCTCCTTGCTGCCGCGCTGACGGTGCCGCTCCACGCCCAGGACCAGCCTGACTACTCGAAAATGAAGACCGATCAGGTCTTCGAGCAACTTTGCTCCGGCTGCCACGGCAAGGATCTCAGCGGTGGCCAGGGTGGCTCGCTGATTGATGGCGAGTGGAAGCACGGCAGTTCGGACGATGAGCTACTGAAGTCGATCAAGGAGGGCAATGCCCAGCTGGGGATGACTCCTTTCAAGACCATCCTCGATGACCGCCAGATCCGCTCGCTCGTCATCTTCATCCGCGAAAAGGAGAAGCAGGCGAAGGAGAAGGGCATGACTTTCCCCAAGCCCGAGCCGGGCAAGGTTACCAAGACCGAGCACGAGAGCTACAAGATCGAGATGGTGGTCGAGGAAGGCCTGAAGAACCCCTGGGCCATCGCCTTCCTTCCGGATGGCCGCAAGCTCGTCACCGAGAAGGCGGGCCGCCTCCGCATCATCGAGGCCGATGGCAAGCTGAACCCCGAACCGGTAAAGGGCACGCCGCAGATCATCGATCACGGCCAAGGCGGCTTGATGGAAGTGGCTGTCCATCCGGACTACGAAAAGAACGGCTGGATCTACCTTGGCTTCGCCGATGGGACCCGTGAGGGCCGCGATGTGAAGACGATCACCGCTTACGTCCGCGGGAAGCTGAAGGATGGCGAGTGGGTGGAGCAACAGCAGATCTGGAAGGCTGATTCGAAGTTCTACACCGGTGCCGGCGTCCATTTCGGGACCCGCATCGTCTTCGACAAGGGCTACATCTACTTCCCCGTCGGCGAGCGCGGCGGAAACATGGAGGCTCAGGATGTGGAGAATGCGAAGGGCAAGATTTACCGCCTCTTCGAAGATGGCCGTGTGCCGGAGGACAATCCGAAGTTTGAGGGCAAGACCCCCGTTCCCGGTCTCTGGACCTATGGCCACCGTAATCCGCAGGGCCTCGATATCGATCCGCGCGACGGCTCGATCTACGACACCGAGCACGGCCCGCGCGGTGGCGACGAGCTGAACTGGATCCAGCCCGGCCACAACTACGGCTGGCCGGTCATCACTTACGGCATGAACTACGACGGCACGCCGATCACCGGTAAGACGGCCGAGGAGGGCATGGATCAGCCGCTGACCTACTGGCAGCCGAGTATCGCCACTTGCGGGCTTTCCTTCTACCGCGGCGACAAGTTCCCGAAGTGGAAGAACGACCTCTTTGCCGGGGCGCTTGCCCAGCAGGAGATCCGCCGCCTGCGGATCGTGGATCACAAGGTGACGGAGCAGGAAATCGTGCTGAAGAACATCGGTCGCGTGCGTGACGTCACGGACGCTCCGGACGGTTTCATTTACGTCATTCTGAATGGTCCGGATCGCATTGTGCGGCTGGTTCCGGCAGAGTGAAGGGAGTGAAATCCCTGCTCCTCCTCACGGCACCGGCGTTGGCCGGTGCCGCCCCGCTTTCCATTTCCGCTCCACCGGATGCCGCGCTGGTCACCCCGCACCGCATCGAAGTGCTGGCGGAGGGGTTGAAGGTGCCGTGGGAGCTGCGCTTCCTGCCGGATGGGCGGCAGATCTTCACCGAGCGGATCGGCCGGGTGAGGATCATCGAGGATGGGAAGCTTCTGGATGAGCCCGCACTGATCCTACCCGCAGCCCAAGGGAACAAGATGGGGCTCTTGGGTCTCGTCCTGGCTCCGGATTTCGAGAAGACCGGTCACCTCTTTCTCGCTTGGGACAAGCAGCTCGGGGAGCGCCGCTTCGAGTTGCGCATGGAGCGCTACCGCTTGGAGGGTAATAAGCTGGTCGAGCCGAAGACCATCATTGAAGGGATCGCCGCGAATCAGAATCACACCGGCTGCCGCCTCGAATTCGGTCCGGATGGGAAGCTCTACATGACCACTGGCGATGCCGACCAAGCCGAGGGTTCCCAGAAGCTTGATCAGCTCCACGGCAAGATCCTGCGCTTTAACGCGGACGGGAGCGTGCCGGACGACAATCCCTTCGTGGGCAAGGAGGGCGCTCGCCCCGAGATCTGGTCCTACGGCCACCGGAATCCGCAGGGCCTCGCCTTCCAACCCGGGACCGGCCGCCTCTACGAATCCGAGCACGGCCCGCTTCATGGGGATGAGGTGAACTTGATCGAAAAGGGCGCAAACTACGGCTGGCCCGTGATTTCGCACCGCCGCGAGGCCGAGGGGATGCGCGTGCCGCTGATCGAAGTCACCCCGGCGGTCGGCCCCGGCAGGCTGCTCTTTTACCAAGGGAAAGCCTTCCCGGAGTTGCGCGGCTCGCTGCTGCTGTGCTGCCTCCGCGGCTCGGCGGTCTTCCGGATTTCCCTCGGCGGCGATGGGCTGCCGGTCCACATCGAGCGCCTCTGGCACGAGAAATGGGGGCGGATCCGCTTCATCAATGAGGCTCCGGACGGCTCACTGTGGCTCGGCACTTCCATGCAGGATCCGCCCGAAGGCCGGCCGAACGAAGGTGATGACAAGCTGATCCACATCACCGCCGACCCAAAGGGCACGGTCGAAAAGGTGGCGGGAAACGCCGTCGAGCCGGTGCTTTTGACTCCGGCAACGGTCGATCCGGAAAAAATCATTGCCGCCGCCTGTGCCTCCTGTCACGGACCCGGCCTCGCCGGCGGTGAAAAGCGCGGACTTCTTTCAGGGGAGTTCAAACATGTCACAAATCCCGCCGATTTGGAAAAAACGATTCGCGATGGCCTCCCCGCTGCGGGCATGCCTCCGGCCTCGGGGCTGTTGAGCGACAGGCAGATAGGCATTGTTGCCGAGTTCATTCGCCAGAAGCGGGCCGCATCTTCGAATTGAAATTAGAATTATTCTTGCCAAGATGGGGGGCGGGCCTAGTTTCCGCCGCCCCGACTCATGGTGACTCATTCGTCAGATAGCACTCCCGACTTCGCGGCCGAAATGCCGGCCGAAATCTCCGGGCTGCGCATGACCCGCCAACGCTGGGAGGTCTATCGCCTGCTGATGGACCAGCGCGATCACCCGACCGCGAACGATGTTTTCATGCGGATCAAGGATCGCCTGCCGAATATCTCGCTGGCAACGGTCTACAACTGCCTCGAAGCGCTGGTGCAGCACGGCCTGATCCGCCAGGTGAACTTCGAGCGCGAGTCCTCCCGCTTTTGCCCGAATCTCGAGGAGCACGGCCACTTCCACGACAAGCGGAGCGGCGTGATTCACGACGTGACCTTCAAGCCCGGCACCAACCTCGCCGACTTCCTCGACCTGCCGCCCGGCACCGTCATCACCGACGTGGAGATCACCCTCCGCGGCGAAATCCCCGGCACTCCGGTTTAGCCATTAGCATTTAGCAATTTAGTCATTTTTCTTCTCATGTCCCTCGTCATCACCGACCTGCACGCCACGCTCGAAGACGGCACCGAGATCCTCAAGGGCGTCTCCCTTGAAATCCCTGCCGGGGAAGTCCACGCGATCATGGGCCCGAACGGCTCCGGAAAATCGACCCTCTCCAAGGTGATCGCCGGCCACGAAGGTTACGTCGTCACCAGCGGTTCCGTGACCCTCGACGGCGAGGACATCTTCGAGATGTCGATCGACGAGCGCTCCCGCGCCGGCATCTTCCTCGCCTTCCAGTATCCGGCGGAAGTCCCGGGCGTCTCGAATGCCAACTTCATCCGCGCCGCTCTCCAATCCCGCTTGCCGAAGGGTGAGGAGATCGACGCTGTCGCTTACTACAAGAACCTCTACTCGAAGATGGATCTGCTGGAGATGGACCGCAAGTTCACCGCCCGCTCCGTCAACGAGGGCTTCTCCGGTGGTGAGAAGAAGCGGAATGAAATCCTTCAGATGATGATGCTGGAGCCGAAATACTGCATCCTCGACGAGACCGACTCCGGTCTCGATATCGACGCGCTGAAGATCGTCGCGAAGGGCGTGAATGCCATGCGTTCCCCGGAACGCGGTATGCTCCTCATCACTCACTACCAGCGCCTGCTGGATTACATCGCCCCGGACCACGTCCACGTGATGGCCGCGGGCAAGATCGTCCGTTCGGGCGGCCCTGAACTGGCCCTCGAGCTGGAGAAGAACGGTTACGATTTCCTCAAGGAAGAAGCATTGGTCACGGCCTGATCCCTGCTACGGCAGGCATTGCCATGAAACTGCGCAAGACACGTCATCCCCTCGACAAGCAGAGCCGCGAAAAATCCGTCGCCCTGCTGAACGACTTCCTTGTACTCGCCATCGACCTCCGGCTTCAGGTGAAGCAGGCCCACTGGAATGTCCGCGGGCCGAACTTCATCAGCCTTCACGAGCTCTTCGACCGCTTGGCCGGCGAGCTGGAGGAAACGATTGATGAGTTGGCGGAGCGTGTCACCGCACTGGGTGGTCGTGCCCTCGGCACGGCGAACCGCATCGCCAGCAAGACCGATCTCGACGATCTGCCGAAGAAGGCGACCGGGGGTGCGGAACTGGTTGCCCTGATCGCGGACCGTTATGCTTCTGTTGCCGAATGCGCCGGGCTCGCCATCGAGCGTGCGCAGAAGGTGGACGACGAAGTCACTGCCGACCTTTTCATCAAGACCGCGCACGGCCTCGACCGCGCGCTGTGGTTCCTCGAAGCCACGCTCGAAGTCGCACCGGAGCCGTGCGGCTGCGAGGAGAGTTGTTCCGTTCCAAGTCCCGAATCCGACGGGGTGGCCGCAGACATGAAGTCCGGCGCCTAGTCCCAAGCATTTCCTTTCTCCATGTCCTACGACGCATCCAGTACCATCGACGCCGAAACGCAGGAGGCGATCGACATCGACCGCACCAAGGGTGACTTCTCCTTCCCGGAGCGTCACAAGTTCGATGCCGGCCGCGGCCTGACCGAGCGCACGATCGACTACATCAGCGACGTCAAGGGCGAGCCGCAGTGGATCCGCGACTTCCGCCACAAGGCCCTCAAGGTCTTCCGCGAGAAGCCGATGCCGACCAACTGGGCGACCAAGGACCTAGACAACATCGACTTCGATATCATCCGCTACTACCTCTCCGACGGCGAGAAGCCGAAGCGTTCCTGGGAAGATGTGCCCGAAGACGTGCTCCGCACCTTCGAGCGCCTCGGCATCCCCGAGCAGGAGCGCGCCTTCCTCGCCGGCGTGGAGGCCCAGTATGATTCCGAGGCAGCCTACTCCAACATGAAGGAGGAGCTGACCAAGCAGGGCGTGATCTTCGTGAACTCCACGGAGGGCCTGAAGAATCACGAGGAGATCTTCCGTCCTTGGTTCGGCAAGGTCATCCCGACGGGTGACAACAAGTTCTCCGCGCTGAACAGTGCGGTCTTCTCCGGTGGCTCCTTCATCTATATCCCGAAGGGCGTGAAGCTGAAGCAGCCGCTGCAGGCCTACTTCCGCATCAACTCCGAAAACTTCGGCCAGTTCGAGCGCACGCTCATCATCGCGGACGAAGGTGCCGAGGTGATGTACATGGAAGGCTGCACCGCGCCGAAGTTCGAGACCTCGACGCTGCACTCCGCAGTCGTGGAACTGGTCGCGCTGAAGGGCGCGAAGATCCAGTACGTCACCGTGCAGAACTGGAGCAGCAACGTCTTCAACCTCGTCACCAAGCGCGGCCTCGCGATGGAAGACGCGGAAGTCCGCTGGATCGACTGCAACATCGGCAGCCGCCTGACGATGAAGTATCCCGGCGTGATCATGAAGGGCGAGCGTGCCCGCGGCGAGGTGATCTCGATCGCGCTGGCAAACAGCGGCCAGCACCAGGACACCGGCGCCAAGATGATCCACGCGGCGAACAACACGACCTCGAACGTCGTGTCGAAGTCCATCTCCGTCGGTGAAGGACGCGCGACCTACCGTGGCCAAGTCCACATCCCGAAGCATCTCAAGGGCTGCAAGAACAACACCGAATGCGATGCCCTGCTCATCAACACCCGCAGCCGCACGGATACCTATCCGGCGATCACGGTGAAGGGGAACCAGCACGCCACCCAGCACGAGGCCTCGGTCTCGCAGGTGTCGGAAGACATGCTCTTCTACATGCAGCAGCGCGGCCTCAGCGAAGGGGCGGCGATGTCCCTCGCCGTGAACGGTTTCATCAACGACCTCGTCCGCGAGTTCCCGATGGAATACTCCGTCGAGCTCAAGCGCCTGATCGATCTCGAAATGGAAGGCAGCGTCGGCTGATCGTTCCTCCACTTGTTATTTCTCACTTTCACTTAGTCGATGCCTGCCGTGCTCGAACATCCCGCCACCCTGCTCGAATCCGCTCCCGAGACTCCCGCCGCTTTTCCCGCTTGGTTCGCCGAGCGCCAGCGTGCGGCATGGCAGCGTTTCCTGGAAACCCCGGCACCGAAGCGCGGTGACGAAACCTGGCGCTTCTCGTCCTACAAGCAGATGGACTTCGCCGGCTTCTCCGCGCGGAGCTTAGTGAGCTCGGCCTCCCAACTGGTGGCCCGCTCGATCTCGCTTGAGGAAGTGGCGGCCAAGTTCGTCTTCGCGAACGACCAGCTCATCCATTCCGACGCGAAGCTGCCGGAAGGCGTGATCTGCCTGCCGCTGGCCGAGGCTCTGGTCTCCCATGGCGATCTGGTGAAGGAGTATTTCATGAAGCGCGATACCCGCTTGGGTTCCGCGAAGTGGACGGCTCTGCATGAAGCGAATCTCCGCAACGGTCTCTTCGTCTTCGTTCCTGCGAATGTCGAAGTGGCTGGCACCATCGAGGTCTTCCACTGGCTCGAAGGCCAGGACACTGCGATCTTCCCGCACACGCTGGTCATCACCGGCGCGAATGCCAAGGTGCGCGTGGTGGATTACTTCCAGTCCGCGAATGACAGCGATGCAGGTCTCGCGATCGCGGTGAACGATCTCAATGCCGGCCCGGGCTCGAAGCTCGATTACATCGCGATCCAAGCCTTCAACGAGAAAACCAAGGTCATCCAGGTGAATGAGACCGGAGTGGCCAAGGATGCTACCGCCATCGGCTTCATCCTGAATACCGGTGCCGTCTGGGCGCGCAATGAATCGCTCAGCCGTCTCGAAGGAGAAGGCTCCCGCTCCGACATGCTTTCCGTCAGTATTCCCGCCCGTGAGCAGGAGTACGACCAGCGCACCTTCCAGCACCACGTGAGTCCGGGAGCCTATAGCGACCTGCTCTACAAGAACTCCCTCTACGATGAGTCTCGTACCATCTTCTCGGGCCTGATCTTCGTGGACGAAGGCGCCCACCGCACCGACGCCTACCAGACCTGCCGCAATCTTTTCATGAGCGACGAGGCGGAGGCGAACTCGATGCCTGGCCTGGAGATCAATGCCGACGACGTGAAGTGTTCCCACGGCAGCACGAGCTCCCAGATCAGCGAGGATGAAATCTTCTACCTCCGCGCCCGCGGCGTGGATCCGGTGCGTGCCCGCCAGCTTATTGCCCGCGGTTTCTCCGTGGAAGTGATCGAGCGCCTCGGCGATGAAAAGGTGGAGGAGATGGTCCTCCGCTTCCTTGATGACAAGTTCGCGCACATCGCGGGCGGCGGCGCTTGAGCCGGTCCCTGACGAGCAGCCTTTCAACAGAAGACCCGGCCGCCCGCAATGGACGACCGGGTCTTTGGCATCAGGACGGTTAAATCTCAGTAGGGGTTCCGCACGATGACGTAGCCGCTGCCTTGCGACTGGTAATAGACATCCCCGGCGCGGTAGTAGCGCTTGCCGCCGTGGGTGACGACCTTGTAGCCGCGGGGAAGCTCCCGGATCACGGTGACATCACGGCCAGGTCCCCGGCCGGGTCCGCGGTCCCAATCCCGATCGCGGCCACGATCCCGGTCACGGTCACGATCATGGCGATGGTCCCGGTCGTCGTGACGAGGGCCGCCGCGAGGGGCGTCCACCACGACGTAGCCCCGGCCCTGCGGACGGTAGTAGACGTTATCGTGGTAGTAGTAGTTCGTGCCGCCGATCACTTCGGTGCGATAGCCGTGGGGCAGTGTCTGTACGACGTAGCCTGGGCGATGGACGGTGACCGTGGTGGAAGATAGGCCGGCGTAATAAGGATCAACGCAGCTGGTCAGCAAGGCAGCGGAGCCGGCTGCAACAAGCGACAGAAGGGTGGTGATGGTTCTCATGGTATCAAGCATCGGTTACGGCCCGCCGGTTTCTGCCAACGAACTGTTGTGCTGTTAGTCGCAGGACCCATGCCTCAGGCATTGATCGGTTGAATCCGCTCACTGAGAGCATGTTGCGGGATGGTGTCCCGAGAGCGCCACGAGGATATCCATGCACGCTGCATCCGGAATCATGCAGCGTGCAACCCTCGCAGCTTGTTGCGCTGCCTATGGACCGGGCGTGCCGAAGAGGTCGCTTGAAGAGCCGGGATAGCCCTTGCCTGCGAACTCGATGCCCTTCACGGCGGCGTCCTTGGCCTCACCATCCGGAAGGCTCTCCGCCCACTTCCTCGTCGCCTCGGGATTGAAGCTTCCCCAGTTGATCGCGAGGTGCTTCGCGGCAGCCACTTGCACCTTCGGATCGGCAAGGCGGGTCACCCACTCCGCGGCGAACTCCGGCTCGGCGATGGCGATCTCCGAAAGCACGCCTTTGTCTTCCAGTTCCTTCACCGGCTTGCCATCGGCGAGGCGCTTCTCGATCCATCCGGCGCTCGCCTGCGGATCGGACTTCGCCCATGTCGCGAGGACGTAGCCGGTCACCGCATCATCCAGTTCGGGGAAAGCCTCGAGTACCGGCCCGGGATTGCGGACACCGGCACCATGACCCCATGAGAAGGCGACGGCGAAGGCCTCCGGGAGTTCCTTCTTCATCTCCGGATCGGCGAGCCACGCACGGCACTGATCGAGCGTGCCTTCCACATCCACGGCGAACATCCGCGTGAGGTAACCGCTCATCGCATCCTTCCGATGGCCCGGCTCCATGCTAGCGATCATCTCCACGGCCTTCGCCGGATCACTGGCGGCCAGGCTGGCGAAGCTCTCGCGGAAGACACCTTCATCTTCCCATGATCTACCGGCACCCTTCGACTCCGTGATGAGCTCTAGCGCTTTCACCGGATCGGAACTCGCCAGCTTGCTTGCGGCCTGGGCGAGGATCTCCTTTGCCAAGGGATCACCCTCGGGCCGGGACTCCGCCCACTTGAGTGCAGCCGCGGGATCGGCATCGACCATGCACTTCGCCGTCTCGCCGCGGGGAGTCGCATTGAAGCGGTCTCCAAAGGGGCTTTTGGCTTCGGCTGGAAGGGCTTCCAGCTCTGCCAGTGCCTCCTTGCTGCCTGCCAGCAGGCCAGCGGCGAGGAGCGGGTCGGCTTGAGTCAGGATCAGGGATTGTCCCTCCGGCTTGCCGGTCATCTGATACTTCCACGCGGCGGCGAAATCGATCTTCGCCCACTCTTTCAGGATCTCCTTCTGGCCATCGTCCGGATTCGTCAGGGAGCCTGCCAGCCCGAGCGATGCGATGGCCGCCTGCGGGTCCGATTTCATCCATGCGCGTGCCACGGCCTCCTGAAAGCCCCAGCCTAACAGCTCGTGCTTGCCGCTCTTCCATGGTTCCTCCTTCAACGTCTCCGCGGCGAGTGCCGGATCGCGCGCCATGAGCGCCACGAAGAAAGGATTCGCGACATCGCGCACCAGAGCGCCGCTGCCACGCTTCAGCGCATCGAGCGCCGCGCGTGGATCCAGCTCCGCCCACATGCGGAAGAGATCCGCCCTCAAGCTGGCGGACTGCTCCGACTCCGCCGCTGCGAAGGCTCCCTGCGGATCGAGTTCGATCCAGCGGCGCAAGGCACGCTCGAGATCGAAGCGGCGCAGAAGGGGATGCCTGCCATCCTCTTCGCGGGCGGCCTTGATCAGATCCTTGCAGGCCTGCACGTCATCGAGCCGCGCTTGCGACGAGAGCGGCCTCGCCGATCTCGGAGCAAGAGGCGCGCTCCCTTGGGCCGCCGTCGTGCTCGTGGGCGAGGCTTCCTCTTGGCCTTTGAAGAGCGCCGCGCTGCCCCAGCCCGCGGCAAGACCGGCGGTGCATGAAATGAGGATGACCGCGGGTGTTCTCATGGCTGCACACCCGCCTCCACGGCCCACTTTTTCCAGATCCCTTCACCGAGCTTCTCCGCGGCCAGCGCCCGTGCCTTCTCCGGATCAGAGAGGCTCAAGCGCTTGAGCAGATCGACGGTGGCCACATGGACATTCGGCGAGCCAAAGCTCTCCATCGGGGTGACACTGTATTGATAGGGATGGAAGAAACTCCCGCCGGGATTCGCCCCGGCTTCCTGAAGCAGATCGAGCGCGCGCTCCGGGTTCTCCTTCTCGGAAGCCGATGCAGCGGAGACCAGCGCGTAGTGCCGTGTCGGGCCTGCGGTGTTCCCGCGGATCCATGCGATGGCCTTTTCCGCATCCTGCGCGGCCCATGCTTCTGCCAGGGCGACGGCTCCGAGTGCCCTCGTCCTGTTAGGCGGCAGCGTGGCGAGCTGCTCTGCGGCTTTCTCGGGGTCATGCTTCGCGATCTCGCCGAGGGCTTGCGCGACGGGATCCTGCGAGATGTTTCCGATGCCCTTGGCGAAGGCGAGGGCTTGGTCCGGGTCCTTCTCTGCCAGCTCGGAGATCCACGCCTGTTGGAGAGGCATGCGCGCGCCATCATAGACCGCGCGTGCCAGCAGCTCTTCGGTGAGCTCCGGGGCCTTCGCGATGACCTGCTGAGTCACGGCGGAGACGGAGAACTGCGCATCCGGCAGCTGCCACAGATACTCCACCGCCTTATGCGGATCGGTCTCCGCGATCCCTGAAAGGAGCATGCGGGCGAGCTCCGGCTTCAGCTTCTCCTTTCCGGCGGAGAAGGCTGCATCCGGATCACTGACGCCCCAGGCGAACCATGCCTGACCGAGAAGCCGATCCTTGAGGGATGCCGGAGCCCTGCTCTCAAGAAAGGAGATCATCGCCGCGCCGTCCGATTTCGACCAGCGGGCGAGCAGGGGAATCCACAGTGCAAGGTCGCGGCCGCGCGGTTCCTTCGCCAAGAGGCCGGCGAGCTCCTCCAGTTCGGGCTCGCCTGCTGCTTCCACCTTCGCTGCCCAGCCGGCAAGCAGCTCGTCGCCATGGCCCTGAAGCTCGGTGAGAGATCGTGGGGCCGACTTCCCGGCAGCGCCTTCGCGGGGAAGATCCGCTTGGCCGGAAGCGCCCCGCCACTGCCATCCGACAGCGAAGGAGACAAGTCCCGCCAACAAGGCGAGACCCTTGCCCCATCCGCTGGAATGTGCCGTCCCCATTCTTAGCCTCATAGATCATTTTGATCTCTGCGAGGAAAGTCCGATTATACCTAAAGGGGGCAAAATCGGACATTAGTAAATTTGATAGACCAAACCGTCGTTTCATGTCATCTTAGTAAAGGCAAAATGCTCTCGATTGCGTGGGTGGGAATCATCCCATGCATTTGATTTTGCTCATCTTGCGCGAATTCGAAACGCATTTCATGGGAGATTGTTAAATCTCTGTAAGGCTATCTTTTTGAATTGTCTTTGACATGCGGTTAGAATAACCCCCCGCGGCACGTTTTCCCCCTACGGCATGACCCGCGATAGTTTCAATACCCTCGTCAGCCAGCTTGAAGTCGCTTGGAGCGGCCGGCAGGAGGGTTTGTTGAGGCACACCGTACGCTGGGTAATGCTGGGGTATATCACCCTGCTGGGAGCGCTGCTCGGAGGCCTCTTGCTGCTGGCGGCGGGAGTGGTGCTCGCGGTGAAGTTCCAGAGCTTCGGCGGCACGCTTATCGCCGGCATGGTCGCCCTGACCGGCGCGTTGACCGCGGCTTTTGTCTTCGGGGCCTTGTGGGTGCGTTTCGATCCGCCGCCTGGATTGGAGTTATCCGAGGAAGACCATCCGGATCTCCACGCGCTGATTGCGGAGACTAGCGAGGTCGCCGGTGGGGTCCGCTTTCACCGTGTGATCCTGGATTCGGAGATGAATGCCTCCGTCGTGCAGAACCCGCGGCTCGGAGTGCTCGGCTGGTATCGCGCCTATCTGGTTCTCGGGCTACCTCTCTTGGAGTCGCTCGATGTGGAAGAGTTCAAAGCGGTGCTCGCCCACGAATTCGCCCATGTCGCAGGAGCCGATGGCAAGACCGGCGCTTGGCTGCACCGGACGCGTACTACTTGGGAGCGGGTGGTGGCCCACATGTCCTCGGGGCCCTATTGCCCCTTCGTCGCTCGCTTCTTCAACTGGTTCTGGCCGCGCTTCAATTCCCGGGCCTTTATCCTTTCCCGCTTCAATGAGTTCGCGGCCGACCGGATTTCGGCCCAAGCCGTCTCGCCGGAGGCGCTCGCGCGGGGCCTGCAGCGTCTCGCAATCCAGAGCGAGCGGCTGGAAGACGAACTCTGGGACCCCCTCGAGCGGAAATTCCTCGGTTCCGAGGCGCTGCCCGAAGACGTGATGGAGCGCATGTCCACGCTGCTGCGGAGGAGTCCGGATCCACGGCAGGCGGAAATGTGGCTGCGCCGCGTCCTCGGAAAATCGAAGGATGGCGGCGCTTCTCATCCTTCCCTCGGGGATCGCTTGGCGCAGCTCGGTTTCAAGCCGACCGAGACCGCCCTCTTTCTCGATCAGCTCGCACCAGCGGCCAGCGCCGCGGAGGAGCTCCTCCGGCCGTCTTTTCTCGCCAAATCCCGGGCGGTGTTCAGCCGCCAGTGGTTGGCAGAGGCGCTGAAATCGCCCCGCAACTCGCCTGCTGGCCGCAGTTCCAGGCAGGAGGTTCGCTCGGTGAAGGAGGCGTGGAACCGCATTGCTGCGCTCAGTCGTCTCGATGGTCTCGAGAAAATCCAGCCGGAGGTGCTCGCACTTCTGGAGCGCCGGCCAAATCACTCCGGTGCGCTTTACCTCCGCGGCTGCCATCTGGCGGCCAAGGGCGATCCGAATTCCACCAAGTTCCTCGAACAGGCCGCCGCGGATCCCACGCTCTCGGTCCGCGCCTTCGAAACTCTCGCCTCCTTCTACGCCCAGCTCGGTCGCACTGCGGAGACCGCCACCATGCGGGAGCGCGCGGAGCGCCACGAGCGCGAGTTGCGCTCGGCCTTGGTGGAGCGGAACCACGTCACAAGGGAAGATTCCTTCCTTCCGCACGATCTCTGTGCGCGGGAGATCGAAAGTCTCCGGGAAACTCTCGAGCGGGAACCTGTCGTCCGCCGCGCTTGGGTCGGCGCGAAGCAGGTGAAGCACTTTCCCACTTGGCGCTACCTGATCGTCATCGTCGATGTCCGCTGGCCTGCCTTCAAGCCGGTGTCGGAACGCGCTCAAAAGGAGCTGATTGCGCGGATTCTGGAGAATTGGGAGGCGGATGGCTACGTCCACGCCCTGCGCTTGGACGAGGGCACCCGGGCCACCCTCCGGGCCATGAAACGCGGCATGGCGGATTGCTCGCTCTACCGCCGGAGCTAGGCTCCGGAAAAAATCCCGAAAAAAGATTCGGAGATTTTGAACATCCATTGCCCCCAAGGGTCTGACCCTATGAAGACCGCGTTACGCGCAGTTTTCATGTAAGGGTGAACAGCATATTGTCAGCTCCCCATGTCCGCTAGCCGGACGCAAGGGGTTGATGGTTTTAAGCCGCCGGGGGTGGGACCCCGGCGGCATTTTTTTGGCCGGATGGGAGGACTCGGAGTTCACTGATGGGCCGGATTTCCGGCGGGAGATCCCTCCAGATTTGATGCCACTTTCTCGTCTCGGCGGTTGAGCAGAGATTGAAAGGTCTCGGAACAATCTCGTCGTCATCCGCCGGGAAAGATATCATCTGGCTCCGTCCATATCTTCCGCCCGAGCACCCTCTTTTTTCTGATGAGAGCCCGCCTGTTCACCCTCCTTACCCTCTTCGCTGCTGCTGCGTTCTCTGAAGCGGCGAGTGTCAGCGACCTGATATACGCCGAGTATCCCACCACGGTTACCATCACCGGCTGTAAGAGCACCGCGGTCGGGACGCTGGAGATTCCCGGGACGATCAATGGAAAGACGGTCACAGTGATTCTGGCGGAGGCCTTCCGGAATCGTGTCCACCTCACGACCGTCAGCGTCCCGCCGAGCGTCACCAGCATTGGCCAAGAGGCCTTCTATGGCTGCTCCAACCTCAGCTCCATCACCCTGCCTCCGAGCCTCGGTAGCCTTGGCTACAATACCTTCGGCTCCTGTGTGAACCTCACTTCCATCACGCTGCCGGACGCCCTTACCAGCGTCGGGCAGGAAGTCTTCGGGGGATGTATCCGTCTCGCATCGGTCACCCTGCCCTCGGGCCTTGTCAGCATTGGCAGCGGCTCCTTTTCCCGATGCAGCAGCCTCACCACCATCGCGGTGCCATCCAGCGTCACCAGCATCGGCCAGAACGCCTTTTCCGAATGCACCGGTCTGACGACCATTACGCTGCCGCCGGATCTCAGCACGGTCCCCTACGGGCTCGTCCGCGGCTGTACCAGTCTTGCCGCCATCGAGATCCCTGCCGGCGTCACAACCATGGGCGGCGCAGCCTTCCGGAACTGCACCGCACTCACCACGGTGACCCTTCCTGCGGGGGTGACGATGATTGATTCCCTCACCTTCGCCGATTGCAGCGAGCTGACCTCGGTCTCGATTCCTGCGGGTGTCACGGACATCAATGACCAAGCCTTCGCGAGATGCAGCAAGCTGGCCACGATCACGCTTCCGGCGAGCCTGAAGTGGGTCGGAAACGACGCCTTCCTCAATTGCAGCAGCATCCCTGCGATCACCCTCGTCGCCACCACGGAATCCATCGGGGAGCGTGCCTTCTCCGGTTGCACCGGCATCACCGCGGTCACCATCCCGGCCAGCGTCACCAGCATCGGGACGGCAGCGTTTACCCGCTGCACCTCGCTGGGAGGGATCACGGTGGCTCCTGCAAACGCGCACTATGCGAGCACGAATGGCATCCTCTTCAGCAAGGACGGCACGATCCTCCATCAGTGCGGCGGTGCTGCGCTCACGGCGACGGTGCCTCCCGGCGTCACCACGATCGATGACTGGGCCTTTACCGAGTGCGGCAGGCTAACCTCCATCACCCTGCCTTCCAGCGTGGGGTCTATCGGCACCTCTGCCTTTGCAAGCTGCCCCAAGCTGAAGACCTTCCTCTTCCTCGGGAACCTGCCCGGGTTTGACTTGGATGTTTTCACCTCGTCCCGTAGTACCACGGTGTACTATCTCGCGGGCAGATGGGGCTGGCAGTACTTTGACGAGCTGCCTTCCGCGCTCGTGGGAGCGCCGCCGATTGCAGCTGGCCTTTCGGATGTCGTCACTGCTCCGGGCGGTGCCGCATCGCTCCATGTGGGGGTGGATGCGTCTTATCCGCTGCCCTATCAGATCAAGTGGCGGAAGAATGGGATCGAGATCCCCGGGGCGAACCAGCCCACGCTTTCCCTTCCTAACATCCAGCCCGCGGATGCCGGGGTCTATACCGTCGTGATTTCCTCCGAAGCCGGAACGGTCTCCGATCAGGCCACCGTCAGTCTCACTGCGGGAAGTCTCTACACCCAGAGCCAGTATGATGCGGGCGTGACGCTTGGCTATCAGCTCGGACGGCAAGCGGGGATCGAGGAGGTCATGGAAGAGCCGAATGCCTTCGATCTCTTCAGCAGCGCCCAGATTCAAGCGCTGCACATCGACGCCCCGCTGCTGACGCGCGATGCCGCTACCGGGGAATTCGAGCTGAAGCTCGGCGCGTGGAAGAGTGTCGGCCTAGGGGACTCCTCACCGCTTTCCTTCGCCGCCGGTGACCTCACTGTCTCGCCGTCCGGGGAGATCCTGTTCCGCTTCAGCTCGCCGGAAGGTGCCGCGTTCTTCCGCGTCGATGCGGAGTGATGGGGGAGGGGGGATTTTCGATATCGCCAAAGGCCCTAAGGGGTGTGGATGGAGTGGAAAATGCCGGGTTCCACGAGGCTACCTCCCTTTCTTCCCTCCCATTGCCGCGGCTACCGCGGCAGGCAGGTTCACCCCGCCGTCTCCTCCCATCTTCCGATCTATCTCTTCCAACCGCTGGATCAGGTCGCGGACTTCCTTCCGCGTCGCAGGGCCGCCGGCGGCATCACAGAAATGCGTGCGGCAGCCAAAGGGCCGGCCTTGGTAGATCTGGCAACGGTTCGCCTTGAGAAAAGGGCAGGCCCCGCCCGCCGTTTCCGGCACGGAGGTCCTGCCGGCGGCGCGCCATGCCATCGCCGCCACCAACGCCTCGCCCTTCGTCAGGAAGGGCGTGCGGCCGGTATTCCGGAAGCGGCAGCAATCCCCCAGACCCGTGCAGGACCGCTCCAGAGGACGCTTCTCCCATTCCCGGTAGATGGCCCGGACTTCATCCGCGATCGCGCGGGCAGCAGTATCCGGCTTCACGGCAGATCGATCTTCTGAACCCGGATGTTCCGGAATTCCACGCGGCCCTGGTCGTATTCCAGGCCGATGTAGCCGTAGCCAAGCGCCCGGCGGTCCTCGTACTGCACGGTGCGCTGGCCATCCAGCCAGACCTCCACCTTGCCGCCGTCTACCTTGACCCGCAGCTTCCGCCAGCCGCTGAACTCCCCGGCACCGCCGTGGCGGGCGCGGCCGGTCAGACTGCCGGTCGGGTAATTGCTGGATTCCGGGGCGATCGCGACCTCGTAGCACTCCGTCGCCGGATCCGTCACTTCCTTCGGCGAGCATAGCAGGACGCCGCTGTGGCTGCCCTTGTCCGCCTTGAACTCCAGCTCCAGCTCGAAGTCCCGATAGGTGCTCTTGCTGGTCAGCAGGCCTTTCCGGCCCTCGCTCACGGAAATCGCCCCATCGCGCACGGTCCAGTTCGCCTTCGTCTGGGGGTCCCAGCCGTTCAGGTCCCTGCCATTGAAAAGCTCATCCCAGCCGGCAAAGGCTGCGGGCGCGAGAATTGCCCATGCAACAAACGCGTTTGCGACGATTCTCATGTTTCCAGTTTGCAGGGGCGTCGCTTTCCTTGCAAGCGTGCCTCGGTCATTAAGAAAATCGGAATTATCCCAACATTTTCGGGCATAAAGACAGATTTTTGGCACTCAGTTGGTATAGCTCGCGCACCGTTCATGAAATCCAGCCTCTTCCTTCTCGCCGCCGCCCTGACGACCTGGGTCCACGCAGGCCCCGTTTTCCAAGCTCCGCTCAAGGATGAGCACATCGTGATGATCGGAAACGGTCTTGGCGAAAGGATGCAGTACTTCGGCTACTTCGAGACCGATCTGCACCTGGCCTTCCCCGAGCATCACTTGACGGTCAGGAACATGTGCTATCCCGGCGACACGCCGGCCTACCGTCCCCGCGCCGGGCGCAATACCCCGTGGGCCTTTCCCGGTGGGGAAAAGCTCCGCCCCGAGCTGAACAATCATCGCGGTGAGGGCCACTACCCCTCCGACGATGAATGGCTGACCATTTGCAAGGCGGACACCATCCTCGCGTTCTTCGGCTTTAATGAGTCCTTCGATGGCCCGGAAGGCCTGACGAAATATCGCGCCGAACTGGATGCCTTCATTACCCACACGCTCTCCCAGAAGTACAATGGCGAATCCGCGCCAAAGCTGGTGCTGGTTTCGCCGATCGCCTTCGAGGACCTGAGCAAGACCAAGGATCTTCCGGATGGGACCAAGGAGAACGCCAATCTGAAGGCTTACACCGAGCTGATGAAGAGGGTGGCGGAAGAGCGGAAGATCGGCTTCATCGATCTATTCGCACCGACCACCGAACTCTATGCCAAGCACGAGGAGCCGCTCACCATCAACGGATTTTCCCTCAATGAGAAGGGCGAGCAGGTGCTCGGCGTCACCCTGCTAAGTGAACTCTACAAGCTCGGGACGGTAGTCCAGCAGGCGGAGACGTCCGCCTTGCGCAAGCTGGTGAATGAGAAGTCATGGTTCTGGCAGAATGACCACCGCATGCTGAATGGCGTGCACGTCTATGGCCGCCGCTGGAAGCCTTTCGGCGATTTCAATTACCCGCAGGAGATTGAGAAGATCCGCCAGATGACCGTGAATCGCGATTGGGCGATCTGGCGCCTTTTGGAGAACAAGGAGTTCGACCTCACCGCACAGGACGCGAAGACCCGCAAGCTGGATCCGGTGCAGACCAACTTCGATCGCCCCATCAAGTATCTCCGCGAGAAGGAGGCGCTGGAAAGCTTCACCCTGATGGATGGCTTCCAGATCGGTCTCTTCGCTTCCGAGGAAGACTTCCCGGATCTCGCGAACCCGATGCAGATGACCTTCGACAACAAGGGACGTCTCTGGGTCTGCACCATGCCGGCTTATCCGCACTATCGCCCGGGCGATGAGATGCCGAATGACAAGATCCTCATCCTTGAGGATACCGATGGTGACAACCGCGCGGACAAACAGACCATCTTCGCGGATGGCCTTCATCTCCCGATCGGGATCGAGTTGGCCCCGGAGGGAGTCTACGTCTCCCAAGAGCCGAATCTGATGCTTCTGCGGGACAACGATGGCGATGACAAGGCGGACACCCGCGAGTATCTGCTTCACGGCTTCGACCCGCACGACACGCACCACGCCATCCACGCCTTTTCCTCGGACTCCTCCGGCGCGATTTACATGGGCGAAGGGGTCTTCCTTCACTCGCAGGTGGAAACGCCATACGGTCCGCAGCGCTGCACCGGTGGCGGCATCTGGCGCTTCGATCCGAAGTCCTTCCGTCTGACGCGTTATGTCCAGACGTACTTCAACAATCCCTGGGGCATCGCCTTCGATGATTGGCAGCAGTGCTTCATCGCGGATGCTTCCGGCGGCAATAACTACTGGGGCCTGCCGATTTCAATCAAGGCGCCCTTCCACTACGAGACAGGGAAGATCGGCGAGTTCGCGCCGAAGCGTGCGAGACCCACGGCAGGTGCCGAGTTCATCTCATCCCGCCATTTCCCCGATGAGCTGCAGGGCGGCTTCATGACGAATAATTCGATCGGCTTCCTCGGCACCAGCATCCACCAGGTCTGGGAGGATCGTGGCGGCTACTCGGGCAAGCACATCGGTGACCTCGTGACTTCTTCCGATCCGAACTTCCGCCCCGCTGACCTTGAGTTCGCACCGGACGGCTCGCTCTACATTGTCGATTGGCACAACGCGCTGATCGGCCACATGCAGCACTCGGCCCGCGACCCGAACCGCAGCCACACGCACGGCCGCATCTATCGTGTGAGCCATAAGACCCGTCCTTTGGTGAAGCCTGCCGAGATCGATGGTGCCAGCATCTCCTCGCTGCTGGATATCCTGAAGGAGCCGGAATACCGCACCCGCTACCGCGCACGCCGCGAGCTGCGCGGTCACGATGCCACCGCCGTGCTGCCCGCCGTGAAAGCCTGGGTGGCGAAGCTCGACAAGGCGGACCCGCGCTACGAACACCACGTCGCGGAAGCGCTTTGGGCCACGTGGGCGCAGAACCAGGTCGATCACGATCTGCTCGACCAGTGTCTGAATGCGAAGGCCCACCAGGCCCGTGCCGCGGCCGTGGAAGTCATCCGTCACGCATGGCGGAAGATTCCCGATCACGCCGCGCTTCTAACAAAGGCAGCGAACGATGAGTCCTCGCTGGTTCGTCTCGAGGCTCTCGCTGCCGCATCCTGGATGGACAATGCCGATGGCGCCCTCATCGCGCTGGAAGTGCTGAAGCATCCGATCGACAAATGGATGCCGGAGGCGATCAAGACCGCCTTCCTCACGCTGGGTGATGACATCGAAGTGCTGAAGAAGGACAACAAGCTCGACCTGAGTAGCAATCCCCGCGCTGCGGATTACCTCGATGGCAAGCTGAAGATCGAGCCGGAGGAAACCGTGAAGGCGGAGCCCGAGCCGAAGCTTCCTGCCGAGGAACTCGAGCTCTGGCGCATTGGTAAGGAAGTCTTCGCACGTGATGCGCATTGCGCGACCTGCCACCAGGCGGACGGCAAGGGCCAGGAGAAGATCTATCCTCCGCTCGCTGGCAGCGAGTGGGTGACGGGTGATGAAGAGCGCCTCATCAAGCTCACGCTGAAGGGCCTCTGGGGGCCCATCACCGTGAAGGGCGTGAAGTTCGATCCCACCACCGGCGTGCCGCCGATGATGGGCTTCGGCCCGCTGCTCAATGACAAGGAGCTCGCCGGTGTCCTCACCTACGTGCGGAACAACTTCGGCAATACCGCACCCGCCGTGAAGCCGGAGACCGTGGCAAAGGTGCGTGAATCCACGAAGGACAAGGTGGATTTCTTCACCGCGGACGATCTTCTGAAACAGCATCCCTTCCCGACGAAGTGACGTTGTAGTCACAGTATCTCTCCGATTTTAAAGGCTTAGTTGCCGAATCCATTTGGACATTCAAACCGATCACGCGGAAGCGTGATCGGCATGAGGATGCCTCAGCCGCACTTTCGCGGGCTACCCCGTGCGTGGCATGCCAGCCGCTATTCCGAATGGCATGGCACGCGTTGGATTCCTACTTGATATGGACGGGGTGATCTACCGGGGTTCCCGGTTGGTCCCCGGTGCATCGGATTTTATTTCACGATTAAGAAAGCACGGGATTCCCTTCCGCTTTCTCACCAACAACTCGCAGCGCGCACGCCGCGATGTTGCATTGAAGCTCCGCCGCCTCGGCATCGAAGCCAGCGAAGGAGAAGTTTTCACCTGCGCGATGGCGACCGCGCGTTTCCTCGCCTCCCAAAAACCCGGCGGGACCGCGTACGTCATCGGTGAACATGGCCTCGCCGCCGCACTGCATCGTAACGGCTACTCCGTGGTAGACGACGATGCCGACTATGTGGTCGTCGGCGAAGGCCGAACCCTCACCTTTGAGATGATCGAGCGTGGTGTCCGCCTTGTGGAAAAGGGCGCCAAGCTTATCGCCACGAATCCCGATCCGAATTGCCCCACCGATCAAGGCACGCGTCCCGGCTGTGGCGCTATCGTTGCCATGATCGAGCGCGCCACCGGCGTGCAGGCCTTCTCAGTCGGGAAGCCCAGCCCCGTCATGATGCGCGCCGCGCGGAAGGAGATGGGCCTGCGCACGGATGAGGTCATCATGGTCGGTGATACCATGGAGACGGACATCCTCGGTGCCGTGCAGATGGGTTACCGCAGCGTCCTGGTGCTGAGTGGTGGCACGCGCCGCCAGGATCTGAAGGACTTCGCGTATCAACCGGATCTCATCGTGGAGAACGTCGGCATGATTCCCGACGAATACATTTTTGAGAAGTTCGGCGCAGCATTGGCACAATGAAAGCTTTCCTTGGTTAGCGGATGGTCCGTGTCTGAGTGGACGTTTCTTGGGTTTAACCGAAACTCATTCACGGTTCGCCACGGCGGGTGCGGGATTTCTTGGGTTTACTCCCGGGCCCGCCGTGGTCATCACGCGGATAGAGGAGGAGCAGCGGTCGTTGTGGCCGCTGCTTTTTGCTTTTGCCGTCTCCGTGCATTCCCGCGCATCTTCCGCGCGGAATGAGCGCCGCGATCCAAGAGCTACTCGACCGTCTGAAGAAGCAGCACGGCATCCGGATCCCCTATGCCTGTGAATCGGGGAGCCGTGCCTGGGGTTTTGCCTCGCCGGATAGCGACTACGACATCCGCTTCATCTTCATCCGGGATGAGAAGTCCTATGTCTCCGTGCTCGATGGCTTGGAGTCGCTCGATCTGCCGATGGAGGGAGACCTCGATGCCGGCGGCTGGGATGTGCGGAAAGCGGTGCGTCTGCTGGGGAAGTCGAATGGCGCGCTGATCGAGTGGCTGCACACGCCCATCGTCTATCGTAGCGAGCCCGGCTTCCGCGAGCGCTGGCAAAGTACGGCACGCACCGTATTTTCACCCCGCGCCTCGCACGATCATTACCACGGCCTCGCCCGTCAGATGGTCATGGGAAAGCTCGCCGGGGATGAGGTGCGCGCGAAGGACTACCTCTACGCGCTGCGCTCCATCCTCTGCGCCCGCTGGATCGCGGAGGGTAGGGGCATTCCGCCGGTCGCCTTTGCGGAGCTGGTCCCCATTGCTCCGCAGGAGGTGAAAGCGCTGGTCCCGGAGTTGCTCGAGCACAAGGCCCGCACCGCAGAAGGCCACCTCATGCCAAGGATCGCCCCGCTCGATGCATTCCTGCAGGAAGCCCTCGCCGCCACGCCCGAGATCCCGCGCACCGATCTCCAGCCGGAAGTGCTCGATCGCCTTTTGCGTCAGGAGATCCGCAGCTCCGCTCCGATCCTTGCACCCGCGGATTTCACCATCGACCGCGTCCGGAAACCGGACCTGAATCTGCTCGATACCGTCGCCGGGAGCCATGCTTACGGCACCGCCATCGAGGGCTCGGATGAAGACCGCCGCGGCGTCTTCGTCGCGCCGCGCTCCTTCATCTTTGGCTTCGACGAGATCGAGCAGGTCTCCGATGAACGTAGCGACCAGGTTTACTACGAGATCGGCCACTTCGTGTCGCTGCTGCTGAAAAACAATCCGAACGCGCTGGAACTCCTCGCGATGCCGGACGACTGCATCCGTCACAAGCACCCGCTCTTCGCGCTGCTGGATCCCGCCATCTTTCTCTCGAAGCTCTGTGCGAAGACCTTTGGTGAATACGCCATGGGCCAGATCCGGAAGGCCCGCGGCCTGAACAAGAAGATCGTGAACCCGCAGCCGGAGCAGCGGAAGGCCATGCTCGAGTTCTGCCACGTCCCGGAAGGGCAGGGTAGTACCCCGGTGCTGGAGTGGCTCGCCGTCCGTGGCATCGATCCGCGGGAATGCGGCCTCACCGCCGTCCAGCACGCCGCGGGCATGTTTGCCATCTACGAAGGTCCTAGTAATGAGTATCGCGGCATCGTCTCGCCGAAGGACCCTGACACCCTGATCTTTAGCAGCGTGCCGAAGGAAGCGCAGCCGCTCGCCTGGATGCACTTCAATCAGGATGCCTTCCAGGCCCACTGCAAGGCCCACCGCGAATACTGGGAATGGGTCGGCCAGCGGAACCCGGAGCGCTACGCCACGAATGCCCAGCACGGCCGCGGCTACGACTCGAAGAACCTCATGCACACCCTGCGCCTGCTCGACATGGCCGGGGAGATCGCTCGCGAGGGCGTGCTACGCATCCGCCGCCCGAACCGCGACTACCTTCTCCGCGTCCGCGCCGGGGAATTCGAGTATGAGGAGCTCGTCGAGTCCGCAGAGCGGAAGCTCACCGAAGTCCAGGCCGAGTTCGAGCGCTCCTCCCTCCCGGATCATCCGGACCGGGAGCAGGTGAACGCCCTGCTGGTGAGCTTGCGCGAGGAATTTGGTTCTTCGGGCCCAAATCCTGCAAAATTTGCAGGCGCAATTTGCAATAAGGTATTATAATCCAGCAGCTTGGCGGATTTTGAGGCTGTGGCATGTTAGGTACGTGACGACCTACCATCCGGGTTTGCAGACCTTCCATATTCCTCTCCGGGAAGGTCACGTGACGCTGCGGGAGGGAATGGAAATGCTGATGGAAGTCGGCAATTCCCAAGCGGAAGTGCCGCTCATCGTGCGGCTCATGGAGAATCCTGCCTTCGACATGCCGCCGCTGTCGATGTTCCGCGGGAGGGTCAGCCTAGAGCAACACGATTGCATCCACCTGATCCTTGGTCGCGGCACGACCTTGATGGATGAGGCCTTCACCATCGGTTTCACCATGGGCTCTACCAAGCGCATGAGCACTTCGGCCACCGATCTCTTTTCAAAGGTCGCCGAGAGGATTTATCCGAAAGAGTACCGTTTCCCGTCTGCGGCCGCCCGTGTCTTTCGCGATGCCGTGCACCTCGCCACGATCTCGGACTGCCAGCACCTCGATGCCGTGGACTTCCGCTCCCTCATGGATGTGCCTCTGGTCGAAATACGCCGCAGACTCCGGATCGAGGAAGAATTGCTCACCGGCTACTACAAGGTCGAAGCCCAGCGAAACCCCACCATCGCCGCCTGCCGGAGGTTGCTGTGTTGAGTCCTCACGTGGATCTTCAGCGCCAAAGGCGCGTCCTATACCAGCTCGGGTCGCAAGGCCGGTGGGGAATGGTTACGGACCTACTTCCGCTTCACCGGTGCCTCGATGATCCCTTCCTCCGTCTCCTGCTTCAGCCGCAGCTGGCCGCAGGCCGCATCGATATCGTGACCTTTCTCCAGCCGTAGGGTTGCCGCCACGCCTGAATTCTTGAGGATATCCCGGAAAGCCCGGCACTGGTCTTCGGAAGGCCGCACCCAATCCAGTCCCTCCACTGTATTGTAAGGGATCAGGTTCACCTTCGCCTTCAGGCGGCGCGCATGGCCCGCGAGAATGCGTGCCTGCTCCAGATGATCGTTCACGCCCTCGATCAGGATGTACTCCAGCGTGAGGTGCTGCTTCTTCTTCGAGTTCCAGTAATCCAGCGCATCGAAAAGCTCTGCCGTGCCCCATTTCTTGTTCACCGGCATGATCTGCCCGCGCACCTCATCGGTCGCGCCGTGCAGGGAGATCGCCAGGCGGATCTGCTGCGGATGCTCCGCCAGACGGCGGATCTGCGGCACCAGCCCGGACGTGGAAATCGTCAGATGTCGTGCCCCCAGATGTAGGCCCCAGGGCGAAGTGATGATCGAAATCGCTGCCAGCAGGTTGTCCAGGTTCGCCAGCGGCTCGCCCATCCCCATGAAGACGAGATTGTCCACCCGTTCCCCGGAGAGGCGCTCCGCCATCAGCACCTGTCCCGCGATCTCCGCTGCTTCCAGATTCCGGCTAAAGCCTGCCAGCCCGGAGGCGCAGAACTTGCAGCCATAGGCGCAGCCCACCTGCGAGGACACGCACAGCGTCCGCCGGTCGGAGCGCTCGCCATAGAGCGCCGGGTTTGCCGGAATGAGAACGCTCTCCACGTAGCGGCCATCGTGCAGCTTGAAGAGGAACTTCCGCGTTGTATCGCCGCTGCCCTGCGTGTGCGTGTGGTCCAGAGCGTGCAGGCGGAAGGAAGTGCTCAGCTTTTCGCGCAGCGCCGCCGGCAGATTGCTCATCGCCTCCACCGAGGCCGCTTTCTTCTTCCAGATCCAATCGAGGATCTGCCCGGCGCGGAACGCGGGTTGGCCCTCGGCGGCCAAATAGGCCTCCAAGGCGGCGGGGTCATATCCAGTCAGCGCAGGCAGCACGCCCGGAAGATGGACCGGATGCGCCTTCGGGCCAATACGTAACTATCGGGCTTTCTCCACCCCCGCCCGGGCGTCCAGCGAGCGTTGGATCCATTGGTCCGTCTCGGCATCCCGGATCATGATTTGTTTTCCCCCGATGGTCTTCACGTAACGCGAAAAGCCTTGTTCGCTCGCAAACCGGGCCGAGATCAGCAGCGGGAGCCCGGGATCGGAATCCGCGGAGAATCCCGCACCCAGATAGATGGGAAGCTCCGGCGGCGCAGGATCGCGGAAATCGGTCGCCATCCTGATCCACGCGCCTCTTTTTACGGTCTCGAGCTCCGCCAGGGAATTCGGGAAAGGCCACGGCGGCTCATCCTGTTTCGTCGCGGTACTAACCAGTTCGAGCCAAAAGTCGCTCACCATCGAGCCTTGCGTCCATCCCGGTCTCGAGGGGGAATGATGGACCCACTTGACCCCTGCCAACTGCGTCCCTTGCAGGATGATTCCCGGCACCAGGAAGGAGATCACGAACAACACCGGCACGATCATCGCCAGCGCGAGGGTGGATCCAAGTGACCAGCGCTTTTCGCGCCGCTTTGCCCATGCCCGCAGGAACCCATGCCCCACTGCCGCTGCGATGATCAATGCCAGCACCCCCGGCACCCACGTCGCCGCATTCGTGGACATCCGTGGCAGATGGTCGTTCAGGAAAAAGATCCAGCCGGTCACAAGGCGCCACAGCACCTGCGCAATTCCGGTGAAGTAGAGGAACGGGATCGCGAGGAAGAGTAGAAACATCCCCACGAGGAAACACAGGATGATCGCAACGATGATCTGCTGCACCCTCTGGCTCGTGGTGGCTTTACTCATGCGCGGGGATCTCTGCGGCAGGGGTTTTCTCGTATTTCTCCAGCCACTCGTTCACCAAGGCAACCGGATAGATCATGCAGGCTCCATCTTCGAAAACGACGATGACCTGTCCCTCGACTGCCGGTGAGATGAGTCGCATGGGGATCTCGGTGTTTCGGAAGAGCGGAGCCCCGGGTGGTACGAGAACAAAAGGCTCGGCTGCCCTGCCCTTGACGCTGATCCAAGTCTTGGGAGCTTTGGATACATAGTGGTCATCGATCTCCTTCGAGGTCGCGGGGTATCTGCCTTCGGTTTCAACGAAGTCATCGATCGCTATCAAGAGCTGCCGGGTGCGTACCATTACTTCCGTTCGGGCTCTCGGTCGTCCATCGGTGATCATTTGGTCCTGCGAGAGCCACGCCAGTTGATGAGCGATTCCACTGAGGGCAATCGCCGCGGCGCTGCATAAAAGGACCAGTCCAAGTATTGCTCCCGATTGCGCGAAGGACCAAGCCCGTTCCGATCCCTTCGCCACCAGCCACCAGCGGATGAAGCGATGTACGAGAAACGCCGTAAGAACCAGGCAGCCCAGCGGCAGCAGCAGCCCGCGCCACTTCGGAAGCAAGCCCGGCACCGTTTCGTGGAGATGCAATGCCCAGCCGAAAAAGAAGCGGATCGGGATCTCGAGAATAATGAGGGACGAAGTAAAAAAGGAGATGACCAGCACCAGCAGGCACACCTTCAATGCAATCGAGACTATCGTCACGAGCAGGCCGTGTTGTGGCCTCCCGGCAGCAGGCGTTTCCTCGCGCACGATCCGCTTGCAGGCCGTCACCCAGCTCTTCTCCTGCTCTTCTGGAAGCCCTTCCGGCATTAGCGCAATTGCTCGTCGATGTCCTTCTTCAGCGTTCCTTCGGCCCGGTCCTCGATCGTCCCATCCGCCAGCAGCACGAAGCGCCTTCCTCCCGCCGTGGAGGGCTCATAGACCAGCACCTGCCGACCGCCGCCCGGCCTCACCTCAGGCATCAGGCAATAAAGGCCGCCGCCCTTGAAGCGCCACAGCTGCGGCTCGATCCCTTCCACCAGCGGCCCCGCAGGTGCCTTTCCCTCATGCTCCTCCGCATAGGCCCAGATCGCACCCTGAAGATCCCGTAGCGCCTCCCTGCGCTCTTCCTTTGAAAGATAGGCCACGCCGCCTTCCCGCGTGCGATAGCCCACGCCCTGCTTCTCCCAGGCACCCGGAGTCAGCAGTTCCCGCGCACCGGAGATCATCGTCAGCACCACATAGAAGAGCAGGCCGGAGATCGTCACCACGCCCAGTGCCTTGCGGTAGTTCAGCACCGGCAGCGCCGTGAAGGTCTTCGCCAGATAGTTCCACAGCAGCTTCACGCCCCAGGACACGAGGAAGAAGGCGAAGAGGAAAAAGGACAGCGCATCCAGCCGCGCCCGCGCCATATCGGTCAGAGTGATCACCGTCATCCCCGCGGACGCTTGGCTAGTGGCCGCGAGATAGAGGAACGTGGGCAGGATCAGCGATGCGGGTTTGGAGACAGCCACGATAGGACAGTTAGAGAAACCGTGAACTCAGGGCAAGGTTCCCCCGGTGAAAAAGCGATGAAGCCCTCTCCTTCTCCGCTCAAGCCATCCACCGCCACTCCGCCAGGATCGGCACATCCGCCTCCGCCCAATCGAGCTCGCCCAGCTCTTCCGCATCACACCAGCGGATCTCCTCGTGCTCATGCGGGTGCGGTTGGCCGCGGACCACCGTGCACACGAATGGATGCAGGCGGATCGGCCCTCGCCCGTAGTCCCAGACCACCGGCGTCAGCGCCTGTCCGGCTTCAACGATGATGCCCAGTTCCTCCTCCAGCTCGCGGATGAGAGCATCCACGGGATCTTCCCCTTCCTCCACCTTGCCGCCGGGGAATTCCCACTTTCCGCCGAGGTGCTTTCCCTCCGGGCGTTTGCAGGCGAGCAGGCGGCCTGCGGGGTCAAGGATCAGACCGGCGACGACCTCGATCATCGGCCGTCGGCGAGGCGCTCGGCCAGCATCGCAGGGAGCCCCGCATCGAGGATCTTCTGCTGGGTGGTGGCGATGTCGTACTCCACGCGGCGGAAGACCACCATCTTGTGGTCCAGATCGTAGATCGCGTAGCAGCCGCGCCAGTCGCCATCGCGAGGCTGGCCCACGGAGCCGACGTTGATGAAATACTTCGAGCCTTCCTCAATGATGATCGAGTCGGCGGGCACCTCCTGCACCTTGTCCGTCTTCACATAGACGCGCGGCACGTGGGTGTGGCCGTGGAAGCAGACCTGAGTGAACTGGTACGAGAAGTTCGACATCGCGTCGAAGCGGTTCGTCACGTAGTTCCAGTTCGCCGGCTGGTCCAAGGTGCTGTGGACGATCGTGAAATCCTCCACCTGACGCACCATCCGCAGGCGGCGGAGCCAGACACGCTGCTCCTCGCTCAGCTGGGCGCGGGTCCATTCGAGGGCCGCGGCCGCCACCGGGTTCATGGAATCCAGCGAGTGGGTGCCGGAGGCATCCTCATCGTGGTTTCCCTTCACCACCGGGATGTTCATGGCCTTCACCTTTTCGAGGCAGGCCGCCGGATCGGCATTGTAGCCCACCACGTCCCCCATGCAGACGTAGTCCGTGCAGCCCTGCTCCTCGGCATCAGCCAGCACCACCTCGAGGGCTTCGAGATTGGCGTGGATGTCTCCGAAAAGGGCGATGCGCATTGGGGAAAGCTGAGGCGGGAGAGGCTTTAGGGGAGGCTTCGGGCGGCTGTCGAGTCAAACCACGGTTAGCGGGTAAACCGACGCTCCTCGATCAGCTTCTCCCTTTGCAGGATGAAGCTTTGCGGGCTGTCCGGCGCGATTCCGGCCCGGCCCTCCAGCAGCCGGATGGCGGTTTCCACCCCGTCGTTTGGCAAGCGGCCGCTGACATTCGTGAAATACGCGCCCAAGTTGCGGAGCGCTTTCGTCTCGGAGCCGAAGTTTGCGATGGCGGCCGCCACGGGGTCTTCCGGGCGGGATTTCTGGGCCTCCAGAACGTAGTTCAGGCAAAGTAGCGTGGGCACCCGGTTTTCCGGCACCTTCAGCAGTTCGCGGACCTCCGCCAGCGTCTTTTCGGGGTCCTGCCCGGCCCGGGCCTCGGCCAGCAGGCAGTAGCGGTAGATCGATGGCGGCGCACCTCCGGTCTCGATCGCTTTGTTGTAGGCCTCCGACGCCTTCCGGTCGTCCGGGAAGAAGGAGGGATTCGAGCAGAAATTCCCCAGCGCCACCCAGGCCCGCCAGGAGCCGGGGTTATTGTGGGCTCCGCGTTCGAAGAATCGACGGCCTTTTTCCACCCACCGGCGGGCTTCCGCTTCGGCCCGCAGCTTCGGCAGCTTCGAGTCGGACCGGTAGGCGGACGCGGCATTGTAGCCCACGTGCCAGCCGCCGATGTCCCAATAGTAGGGCGTCCGCGGGGACAGGCGCACGGTCGTCTCCGCATTGTCCTCCACCTTGTTCCACAGTGTCTTGGTGAAGTTTTCCGTCATTTGGAGGCTGGTGAAGGAGGAAACCAGGGTCCTCACCCCCGCCAGTGCCACGACCATGCTGTTCTGGCCGATCTTCTCCTTCACATCGATATCCAACTCCTCCTCCAGCAGCCCTTGTCTGCGGAAATCGCGGGTCATCGCCTGCTCCATGGGCATGCGCAGGGCTCCCGCGGCGATGATCACGCCGAGGGCGATGAGGATGGGCCGGAACCGGGAAGTCATACGTCAGAACTCCTTTCCGGCGAAAACCAGCCACGAGACGAAGAGGTGCAGCACCACGTAGAACGCCGTCAGCCCCATCAGGGTGGCCAGCGCCGCCGGTGGCAGGGCGATCCCCTGCACCACCGAGTCCACCACATTGTAGAGCTTGAAGTCCGGGAAGATCGTGGCGAGCAGCATCGCCCCGATGCGCTCCAGGCGGCTGGTGCCCTCTCCGGCCAGGAAGACCTCACGGGCCTCCGCTTGGAAATTCCCGATGAAATAGACCAGCACCGCCGTGACTGTGGTGAAAAGCGTGCTTGTGGAGAAGGTCGAGAGCAGCAGGGCGGTGGAAGCGATCACCGCGGAGCGCAGGAAAATCGCCAGCGTCGCCCCATGCAGCCCCCACGTCGGCCCCTGCAGTTGGACGTCCTGCCGCAGCGCCTCCCGCTGGGCTTCGGACAAGCTGGCGAACTCGCTTCCTCCCATTTGATCGCTGAGCAGCATGCTGGAGCGGATGGCCAGCACCCCCGTCATCAGCAGATCCATCACCACCAGGGACACGAAAATCAGCATCAGAACCCCGCCCAGCTTCCCGATCAGGTAGTCGAGCCGCGGCACCGGCTTGGCCAGGATGGTGTACAGTGTCCGGTCCTCCACGTCCTTCGGCAGCAGCAGGGCGGTGGCCACGATCCCCAGCACCACCGAAAAAAGGGTCATCGTGCCCAGCGAAACGCTTCGGATCGAGCGCAGCACGTCCGCCCCCTTCAGGTCCGGGCGGCCCATGTCCTGGATGTTCAGCAGGTTGCTGCACAGCAGCACCACCGCGAAGATGCCGAGGAAATAGAACACCTTCATCCGCACCAGCTGGGTGAAGGTGTGCATCGCGATCACCCCGATGCGGCGGGGATTGAGAGGGCGGTTCTTCGCGGGACTGCTGCTCATGGCCATGGCGCGGGAAATCTATCAGGGGTCCACCCGGTCGACGGTTTCCTGGAGGAAGAGTCGCTCCAGCGTGGTTTTCGGGCGGCCGGAGCGGAGCAGCTCGGCGCTGCCGTCCGCTGCCACCAGCTCGCGGACCTTGGCGACCAGCTCCGGGGAAGCATCCCGCAGGATGATCTCGGTCTGGTCCTCCACTGCCAGAAGCTCCTCCAGCGGGCCTTCTTTTACCATCTTGCCCCGGAAAATGATGCCCACCCGGTCGCAAACCTCCTGCACCTGCTCCAGCAGGTGGGAGCAGAGGAAGACCGTGATGCCCCGCTGCTTCAGGTCCAGGATCAGGTCCCGGATCTGGCGGGAACCCACCGGGTCCACCCCGGCGGTCGGTTCATCGAGAATGACCAGCCGCGGATCCTGGATCAGTGCTTGGGCCAGGCCGATCCGTTGGAGCATGCCCTTCGAGTAGCCGCCCAGACGGCGGTCGCCCGCGCCCGACAGGTCCACCAGCTCCAGAAGCTCCCTCACCCGGCTCTCTAGCGTGGCACCCCGCAGGCCGCAGAGCTTCCCGTAGAAGCGCAGGGTCTCGGAGCCGCTGAGATGCTTGTAGAAATAGGGATTCTCCGGAAGAAAACCGACGTCCTGGCGCGAATCCACCTTCAGCGAGTCGTTCCCGAAAATCCGGCAGGTCCCGGAGTCCGGGCTCACCAGGCCGAGGAGCGCCTTCATGGTCGTCGATTTCCCGGAGCCGTTAGGGCCGATCAGCCCGTAGACTTCACCCGGCTGGATGCGGAGTGAAACGTGGTCCACTGCCAGCAGCGGCTCCTTGCGCCCCGCCGGGCGGAACGTCTTCACAAGGTCGGTGATTTCAACGGCGGGGTCCATGGTGGCGCGCGGAGAGTAGAGGGCAAAGCGATGCAGGCAACGTGTTTTGCCAATCGGATTTCCCTGTGAGCCCGCCCCATCGCTTTGATCTGGCAAGATCCCGGTCGATCCACTCATCTGGTTTTTCCATGAGACATGTGATTCTGGCTCTCTCCTTGATGCTGCCCGCGCTGGCGCAGGAACTGACTATAGATGAGTTGAAGGACCATCTGGCCACCGATGTCGAAGCCTTCGACGAGGTCAGCATCCCGGCAGACGGAAAGCCCGGCAACTTGTCCGTCCGCTTGGGTGAAAAACCCGTGAAGATCCAGGACGAGGTCTTCGACGGCTTCCGCTTTCGCTGCCCGGAGCTGGGGGAGGGGAAGGATTTCGTCTGGTACTTCAATGTCCCGAAGCACTGGGGAAATTGGTATATCCTCCCCGTGGAGGGAAAACCCGGCCAAGCCTTCAAGGGCTGGCTGGATGGCGACAAGCTCTACACCGGCTTCGACAAGGCCGCCGAAAAGGACCGCCTGCGCATCCTCCAGACCCTCACGGGTGAATACTTCAAACCGGGTGCTGAATACATCATGTGGTTCCGGAAGACGGGCGAGGGCGATGCCTCGGATCTCCGGGGCACCGTTGCCTTCGCGAAGAAAGAAAAGGGCGACTCCTGGGACCACGATGCCGTCGAGAAGGCCCTCGCCCTGAAGGAATCCCCGGCCGCAGAACAGGTCGAAGCCATCGGCTCGAAGGGCGGCCGCATCCTCTTGGACAAGGAGTTCTTCGAGCCCGGCTACGGCGAAGGCCGCATCGACTCCATGTTCACCAGCATCCGCCAGACCAAGCGGATGTCCGGGGGCTTCTTCATCACCATGCAGATCTCCGTGCCCCCCTGCACCTCTGAGCCGCTCCTCAGCGCCATCGAGAAGAAATACGGCCCGCCTGATTTCGTCCGGGCCGCCACCGAAACCGACAAGGTGCGGAAAGCCGCCGGCGCTGAAGGCCTGGACGAGGAGGAAAAAGAAATCACCCGTCACTATTATGACCACTTCGCTTTTGAGACGGAGACCGGCGCGAAGGAGCCGAAGGTCCTGTGCGTCTCCACCGTCGGTGCTGATTTTTCCGTGCTGAAACCGGAACCCACCGGCTCCTCATGGGCCTCGATCGATATCGAGAACCTCGTGGTCTTCCACAAGGACGGCAAGGAAGTCGGCCGCGCCTACTACTTCCTTGAGGACGACAAGAAGCCCGTCTTCATCACCGTCCCTCCCGCCGGAGAGTATCGCCGGGGTAAGGACGACGTGCTGATTGCCAAGGGCAAGGGCGAGTGGGTCCGCGAGAGCTTCTTCCCGGACGGCAAGATCGCACGCCGCATTCCCTTCAAGGACGACCGCATGCATGGCAAGGCCGAGGGCTTCCATGAAAACGGAAAGACGAAGTTCGTCGCCGAGTATCGGAAAGGCGTGCTCGATGGTGAGCTCCTGCAGTTCGACAAGTCCGGGAAGGAAGTCAGCAAGCGGAAGTTCAAGGAAGGCAAACCCGTGGAAGAATGAATGGAATTCCGTGACGCGGGATTTCTTGTCAAAGACCCGGCCTCATGCAGGGTGGAGGAGTTATGAAAAAGCTTTTCGCCACCCTGTCCGCGGCGCTGCTGGCGCTCCTCAGCTCCTCCTGTCTCGATCACGAGGCCACCATCACGATCAACAAGGACGGCAGCGGCACCATCACCGAGCAGACCCTCTTCAGCGCGGAGGCCAGCGCCATGATGGAGCAGATGGCAGGACTCGGCGGGGAGGGGCAGGACCCCCTTGCCAAGATGATCGATGCCGAAGCCACCGCCGCCAGCGCCAAGAAGATGGGCGAGGGCGTGGAAGTCGAGAAGGCCGAGAAGATCGACAAGGACGGACGCAAGGGCGGCCGGGTGACCTACAAGTTCAAGGACATCAACAAGGTGAAGTTCGTCATGGGCGGCTCCATGGCAGACGCTGGCAAATCCATGCAGCCGCCGGGCCTGCCGGAAGAGAAGAAGCCCGAGCAAAAGCCGATCACCTTCAAGCTCGAAGACGGCAAGCTCACCCTCACCAATCCGCAGGACAAGCCCGTCACCGCTGATGGCGAGAAGCTGGAAAAGCCGGAGATCGATGAACAGCAGCTCGCCATGGCCCAAGGCATGTTCAAGGACATGCGCATGGCCCTGAAGGTCCAGTTCCCCGGCGGCATCCAGGAATCCGATGCCGACCACGTCGCCGGTAACACCATCACTCTCGCGGAAATGGAATTCGCCAAGCTCGTCTCCGATCCGGCCAAGCTGAAGAAGCTCATGGAACTTGATGACCCGGCCGCTGCAGCCAAGGCCTTTAAGGGCGTCGATGGCTTGAAGGTCGAGAGCAAGGAGACCATCTCCGTGACCCTGAAGTAAGCTCCCGCTCGCTTCCTCATCCTTTCACGACAGGACCCGGCACCCGGGTCCTGTTTTGTTTTCTAATCCCCGGGAGATGTCCGCGGCTCCTCCAATTTCACCCGCGGAATCCCATCGACATCCCCGCAGCCAGCCTTTGATCTTCGGGCGATGCCAGATGCTCCGCTTCCTGCCTGGGCCTCCGAGATCGTCGCCCGCTACGACAGCGGTGCGGCGGGCCAATTCATCCTCCATGGCAATGTGGCCGACCGCATGTTGCTGCGTGTCTCCGGCGGTGCGAAGCTGGGCAGGCTGAATGACTACCTGTTAGATGTGCTCCTGCCGCGCTTCCAGGTCGTGCTCTCTTATGACCCCGGCATGGGCCTGCGCGTGGAGCGGGGGAAGGAGATCTTCGCCGAATGGCCCTCCTTGAAGGAGCTCGGGGAGATGCCCTCGCTGCCCTTGCCCGCCGTCCGCGTCATCGCTCACTTCCTCCAGTATGCGCGGAATCTCCGCGCGGTCGGTGCGAAGAGCGTCTCGGTCGCCGTGATCCTGCGCGATGCCCAACTTTACGTGCCGATGCTCCCGCAGTCGCTCAATCACGAGCTGAATGCCATCGCTTCCATCGTCCGCTCATGGGGCAGCGATACCACCTTGGCGACGCACGGCCAGGCCGTCTTTCTCATCGCAGACCGCATCAATCACCTCCATCCCTTGGTCGCGGACAACCCGCGCTCCGCGGAGATCGGCGTCCCGCTGCCAGATGCCTCCGAGCTCGCCGGTGCCCTTGAAGTGCTGAAGCCCGAGTGCCCGAAGGCCTTGGAAGATGGTATCGACTTCGCGAAAATCGCCTCGCGCCTCGCAGGTACCTCCATCGCCGCCTTGGAAGCCTTCCTCCGCCAGCGGAACCACGCCGGCAAGCCCTTGGGCGATGCCGATCTCGGGGAACTCCGGAAAGCCCTCGTCGAGCGCGATGCCGGTGAGCTGATCGATTTCATCGAGCCGGATCGCACGCTGGATGACGTCATCGGCTTGGAAGGCGTGAAGACCCGCCTGCGCCAAGACCTCGGGCTCTGGCGTCAGGATGACACCGCCGCGCTACCCATGGGCTATCTTTTCAGTGGCCCCGTCGGCACCGGAAAGACCTACCTCGCCGAATGCCTCGCGGGGGAAGCCGGCGTGCCCGTCGTCACCCTGCGGAATTTCCGGGATCGCTGGGTCGGCTCCACCGAGGCGAATCTGGAAAAGATCTTTGCGCTCCTTCACGCCCTCGGCCGCTGCATCGTCTTCGTCGATGAGGCGGACCAGGCCCTCGGCCGCCGCGCGGCAGGCTCTGGCGACTCGGGTGTTTCCAGCCGCGTCTACTCCATGCTCGCCGCGGAAATGTCCGACACGCGGAACCGCGGGAAGATCCTCTGGATCCTCGCCTCCAGCCGTCCGGATCTGATCGAGGTGGACCTCAAGCGCCCCGGCCGCATTGACGTGAAAGTCCCCATCTTCCCCACGGCTACCCAGGAAGAAGGCATGGTCCTGTTAGGCGCGCTCTGCAAACGCCGCGGCATCCCTCTCGATGATGCTGCCAAGACCTCACTCCTGCCGCTCGTGCCGCCATGGCTCACGCCCGGTGCTGCGGAAGCCTTGGCCGTGAAGGCCTATCGCCTCACCAAGACCGGCACGCCGGATCCCGCCGCGGCCCTCCGCACCTGCCTGCAGGGCTATCGTCCACCGGTCGATCCCTCCATCATCCGCGCCCAGATGCAGCTCGCTGCCGAAGAAGCCACGGATGCCGAGTTCGTGCCGAAGGAAGTGAGCCTCTACCTCACCGGGACATGAGCGCGCCGCAGCCGCCGTCGCCCTCGGACTCGCGCCTCGAGCGTGATTTCATCGAGCTCGCCACCCTCACGCTCGAAGATGCCCCGGGGGCGAGGGATGAAGCCCGCGGCGAGCTGATGGCGCGGCTCATGCAGTCGCCCACTCCGGACCGGGATGCCCGCTTGGAGTCCGCGCTCTCCCGAATGGCGAAGGTGCTGCCAACGCCATGGCAATGGCGCGGCGTTCTGAGCAGTGCCGCTGTCCTGCTGACCTTGCTTGTCCTCCTCGGGATTCAGGTCTTCATCGCAGCCCCTGAGATCCAGCTCTTCCGGATCGGGCAGGGAAAAGGGAACCCTCAAGCATGGTTCGACAAACTTCCGGAAGCCGACCGCGATTTCATCGCCGCGGGAAAAGCCCAAGGCATTTACTCCGGGCTTTTCGGAGGGCAGCCGAGAACGATCGCCGGTTTGGATCGCTACCGGCAGGCCTACCCGGATGACCCTGCGGTCTTCGAATACTGCGCGCAGGCGTACATCCGGGAAGCGAAAACACTTCCTCCCGGCTACGAGGAAACTTGGAAGAGGATCGATCCGGACAATGGCATCTGGAATCTCCTGGCAGCGGTCCTGAAGTCGGCACGCCCAGCGGGAACGGGCACGCCTCCGCCCGAAGATTTGGCGGAAGCTCGGCGTCTGTTGGATGCGGCGCTTTCGGCTCCGTACTTGGACACCCGAATTCCGGAGCTAAGCGTCCGCAGGTTGGCGAAGTTTCCGTTGCTTCCCCAGACCTTTGTCGGGAACTCCGCCGGTCTTCGTTTCGCCGAACCGGTTGTGACGAGCGGGTATGACGTTTCCCTCACCGCAAATGAAGTCTCCCGCTTGTTCCATATCCTGGCCATGCACTACAGCACCACCCGGGATCAGGACGGCCAAAAAAATCAGGAGAGGCTCAGATCCCTCATCCCGGCGTGGCGAGAACTTTCCGCACGGCTGCTGTTGGAATCGAACAGCTACGGGAACTTCCATTCAAAGCTTTACCTCCTCTCCATGGGATCCGTCCTCGAAAGCTCCGCGGGTGCGCTCAATCTGGGCACGGAAGAGAAGCGCGTGGGCCAGCTGCTCGCGGAAATCGAACGGATCGTTCCGATTGGTCTGAGCCGCAGGTCGGGGCGATATGGACTCGTGACGATTCATCCCGGGGTGAACCATACCGAAGGTGCCAGCACTTTGGCCAAGCGACGCGCGGAGCGCAGCCGCATCGGAGACCCGCCGGAAGCGTACCTCCCCGGCAGGCTCTCGGAGATTGCGGCCGTGGATCGCTTTCTGGCCATGGCCTCTGCCCTCCTGCTGCTTCCCGTCATGGCCTTGGCTTGGTTCGAGTCCTTCCGTCGCGGTCGGCGGGTCAATGGGCTCGCCGATGGCTTGCGGCCTCTGTTCTCTTGGGCGGATACCGCTTGGACCATCACCCTAGGTTGTGTCCTGCCACTTCTCTGGTACTGGGGAATCACCCGCCTCACCCCCTTGGGCCTGCATGATCTGGATCTCGCCCCGCGCCGCCCCTATCTGGCACCGGCCCTGCAGGGGTTCTCTGCGTTGTTACTGTCCCTTGTCCTAATGCTACAGGCCCTCCAGTGGCGGCTGCATCGGCGGCTTGGCTTTCTCGGTCTGGCTCCCCGCCATCTGTGGATCGGCTGGGCGGTCGCCGGCTTCACCGCAGCGTTGCTCCCGTCTCTCGGGGCCCTTCGGTCGGTTTCTTCTGCCGGCGGACCGGAGATTCTCTATGGATTCATCGCGGCCTGTGGCATCCCGCTCCTGTGGCTGCTCTGGCAGGCGGGTGCCCTGCTTTTTTCACCGGGGAGCAGCGCGCTCGCAGGCGTCCTGCTGGCGCGGCTGCTCATCGCACCTCTCGCCGTAGCCTGCGCCCTCATGCTCGGAATCCAGATTCCCCTCAAATCCATCGAGCAGCATTGGCTCTCGCTCGATGAGGTCACCCGCTGTGACCTGAGCCAAGGAGGAATCCCTCCTGCCGAGGCGAAGAAGGTTGAGGAACTCGCACGGCGATTGGCCTCCGTGCTAAGAGACACCGAATAAAATAACTACCCGGACCTCGTGATGGACGACTTTTCCCCACCCCCCAGCGAAGAAATCCCGACCCGCTTCCTGGAGCTGGCTACCCGTCCGCTCGAAAATCACCCCGAGGTCCGCGATGACGCGCAGGGCGAACTGATGGGCCGCCTCAATTTCGCCGCCCGGGGCCGGGAGGCCGAGGTCGATGACGCAACCACCCGCCTCGAAACTTCAGCGCCCGGCAACTGGGTGGGGCAAGCCATCGCGATCGCGGTTCTCCTGCTGGTAACGATCGTCCTCGCGGTGGCCGGAGGCTTCGCTCCCTTTCTGGAAATGAGGAACGCCTTCGGGGTCATGGTTACCGAGGGGCCTGAAATTGCGGTCTTCAAGAAGCCGGCGGAACTGACTCCGGAACAACGGGACTTTATGGCCAGCACCCTCCCTCCCGGGGGCGGGTCCTTGTTCGACTTCGAAAGCCTCCGGAAGAAGTACCCGGATGATCCCGCCGTCTACGAAGCGGTCATCAATTTCGACTTCTCCCGGAATACGGTCCCCGCGGACTACCGTGAGACTTGGCAGCGCCTCGACCCCCACAACGGCATCTGGTCGTACAAGGTGGCGATGAAGAAGATGAGTGAGGCCGTGGATTTTGGGGCAGGCATGGTGCGGGACGAGGCCGTCTTCACCGAAGGCTGGGAAGCTCTTCAGGAAGCGCTGGCTGCGGAGCATTTCCAGTCCCGCTTGCCGGCGCTGAGGACCCGCTACGTGGAACTCCTCAAGCCACAGGAAACCGTGATCGGCCGCAGCGGCCAATTCGTGCTGGCCAACTATCTCGGCTACGGAACCAACTTCTCCTTCCCCCAGCCGCTGGCCACCGCCTTCAAGATTCAAGCCGGACGGCTGGAGACGGCGAAGGACACTGCGGGATTCCACCAACTCGTGAAGAATTGGCGGCGGCTGGTCCGCAAGCTCTCCGCGGATGTCCGCACGGATCAGGACAACTACGCGATGCAGACCATTTACCGGGCGAACACCGAGCTGCTCGACGTCGCCAAGCGGATGGGAGCCACCATTGACGCGGGGGAATTGGAAAGGATCGAGCGCGAGATGTCTGCCCCCTCGTCCTCCAGCTTCGCCCACGTCGGGGAGATGAGCATGATGCTGCGTTCCACCGGCGGCATGTATTGGGAGGGAATGGACCGGGAGCTCCTCAAGCCGGGTCGCATGGCCGAATATGCGTTCACGGATCAGATCGTCGTGATCCTCGCGCTGGCGGCTTTGGTGATCGTGGCCATCTTCCTCTGCATCGAAAGCGTCCGCCGCGGCAAGCGGTTGAATGGCCTGGCCAATGGCTTGGAGCCGCTCTTCACGGGTGAAGACTACCTCTGGATCGCAGGCTTCGGCGCAGGAGTCCCGCTGCTTTGGTTCGTGGGGATCTCCGGCTTCACCCCGCTCGGCTGCCGGGACCTCGGGTTCCTGGAGTTCGAGGCCCCGATCTCGATGATGCAGGCGCTCGCGGCCTTCCTCTTGGTGGGCGCGATGCTGATTCAGACGGCTCAGTGGCGCATTACCCGCCGGACCGGTTTCCTTGCCTTGGGCAGCCGGCACCTGGTCGTCGGCTGGATCATCGCCCTTCTGCCTGCAGCGACCATTCCGCTGACGGGGACGGTCCGCTACTGGAGCGGCTCCCGGGAAGACTTCCTTCTGGCCATGCTGCTCAGCTGTGGGGTCCCGGCGCTCTGGCTCCTCTGGCAGGGCGGCGCCATGCTCTTCTCCCCGGGGTCCAGCGCCTTGGGAAAGGTGCTTCTGGCCCGCAAGCTTGCTTGGCCCGTTACGGGCCTATGCGTCCTCTTGCTGGCCTCCTATCCGCTGCTGCGCGCCGCCGAGAAGCGGTGGATCGCACAGGATGAACTTACCAGCCGCGATCCTAGGGATGGAGGTCTCACGAAGATGGAACAGATCACCATCGACAAGGGGAGGGAGCAGCGGCTGAAGGCCATCGGCAGCGATGTCGACCCCGGGTGGTGAGTGGATCCCCCTCAAAAAAATTCTCCTACCTGCCGCCCAAGCGAACGATTGTTTTTTGGCAGGAAAGCGAGGGACACAGGCATCGGGAAACCAAGCACCGGTCAGGCTCTAACGCCAAGCCTTTCACCGCTCCTGAAGTCCAAGCTTACGTAACTGGCACACCCTGAGCTTTCACGGCTTACCACTAACAGTGGATTTTGGGGTTGCCGCCCCCCTCCGCGATCCCGTAGAAACCGGAGTCTCGAATAGCGCACTTCCTTAACAATCAAGTTCGCCTAACAAACTGCATGACTTTCCGCCTCGCTTCCGCCGCCGCGCTTGTCGCCCTGCTCTTCTCGAGCTGCGCCACGGATTCGGACCTGACGGTTCTCTCCAAAGCCCGCGCGAATCGCTCCTCCGGCACCTACTCGACCGGTAATTCCTTTGGCCCGGTGGGTGTCTACACCACCTCCCAACCTTCCCCGGTGTTGGCCCAGCAGGCCGCCGGAAAGCCGAAGGACAAGCACGGCATGCCTTTCTACAAGGCTTCCGAGCGCACGCGCCTCGTTCGCACCACCGCTTATACCTGCTCCGAGGATGACCACATCGAGTACGGCTCGATGAATGCCGCGGGCACCCCGCTCCGCTACACCGACCGCGTCCGCAGCGCCGCTGCCGATTGGGCCGTCTACCCGGTGGGCACCGTTTTCCGCATCAAGGGCATGCCCCAGCTTTTCGTGGTGGATGACTACGGCTCGGCGCTTACCGGCACCGGCACCGTGGATATCTACACCCCGAGCAAGCAGTACATGGGCGCTTGGGGCCGCCGCAATGTCGAGCTGACCGTCGTCCAGTGGGGTTCCTATGCCCGCAGCGCGGAAATCCTCGCCAAGCGCACTCACTTCCCGCACTGCGCGCAGATGTATGCCGCGATCAACCGGATGACCTCCGGCCAGACCGCTGCCACGGCATCCCGCTAAGGTCTGTCATGACCCGCGCTGAACGGGCCGCCCACGTGGACCGGCGGCTCGCGGAACTCTACCCGGAAACGCCGATCCCGCTGGATCACAAGGACCCCTACACCCTGCTGGTGGCGGTCCTTCTTTCCGCGCAGTGCACCGACGCCCGGGTAAATACCGTGACTCCCGCGCTCTTCGCGCTGGCAGATAGCCCGCAGGAAATGGCCAAGGTGCCGGTGGAGAAGATCAAGGAGATCATCCGCCCCTGTGGCTTGTCCCCGCGGAAATCCCAAGCCATCAGCGATCTCTCGAAGATCCTCATGGATCAGCACGGTGGGCAGGTCCCCGCCGACTTTGAGGCTTTGGAGGCCCTGCCCGGCGTAGGGCACAAGACAGCCTCCGTGGTCATGGCCCAGGCCTTCGGGGTCCCCGCCTTCCCGGTGGATACCCACATCCACCGCCTGGCGAAGCGCTGGAAGCTGACCGAGGGGAAAAACGTGGAGCAGACCGAGCGGGATCTGAAAAAGCTCTTCCGCCGCGATCGATGGAATGCACTCCACCTCCAGATCATCTTCTATGGTCGGGAGCACTGCTCGGCCCGGGGCTGCGATGGCAAGTCCTGCCTCCTCTGCCAGGAGCTGTTTCCCCGAAAGCGGTAAACGCGCATCCTTCCCTTGCAGGCTGTCGCTACCCCGGCTTTGATCTGCCGTGATTTCGCGATGAAGCACCACCACCCCTTCCATACCCCGGCCATCATCATGATGGCTGGCGTGGCGGTCGCGGGAGCGGAGGTCGCCGGGGACGCGAAAACCCTGAATGCGGAAGCTCTCACTGCCATGGAGGCGGGGAAATGGGAAGAGGCCCTCCAGCTTTTTGACCGCTGCGTGGCCGCCCATGGCACGGATGCCCTGAAGAAATTTGGCCCCTCCTTCGGCGTCACTTGGTACCGGAAGGGGATCTGCGAGATGCAGTTGAAGCGCCCGGAGGCCGCCGCGAAGTCCTTCGAAACCTGCTACCGGGACTTCCCGAACAACGGGAAGGCCGCCGAAAATCTCTACAACAAGCGCGCCCTGATCCGTTGGGGCGAGGCCGCGCAGGCGATGGGGAACCACGCCGAGGCCATCCGGCTTTTCACCAAGTTCCTCGCAGAGCGGGACAAGTCGAAGGAGCCCTTCGAGCCCGGTTCCTTCTACATCCAGCTCGCTCTTTGCCACTTGGCCTGCGGCGACTTGGCCCAAGGTGCGGAGAATCTGGAAACCGCCGTCCGGAACCGGAAAGGTTTCGCGACCCCGGACTCGGGGATCGTGGCCGCGCTCCAGTCCTTGGTGGCGGCTTCTGCCGCCAAGAAGGAGGCGGCGGCGCTGACGGCCTTTCTTGAGAAGAACAAGGGGTCGCTGCTTATCGCGCCTTTCGAAATGGCCACCTACGCTCCGGCGTTCGTCCGGATGGCCACCGATGCGATGGGTGCCTCCATGGATCAGGCGGCGCTCGATCTCTTCCTGCTCATCCCGCCTTCCGAAAAGATCAGCGCCGCGCTGAAAGCGAAGATCGAGGAGATGGGCGCGCAGGCTTCCGTCACCGAGGGCAACCGGACCTTGGTGAAAAGCGATCTCCAGGCGACTCTGGATGCGCTCGATAAATCGGTGCGGGACGGCACCTGCCATGAGGCGATCCAGCTGGGTGCCACCGCTGTCATTCGCGAGCGCCAGGGGGATCTCCAAGCCGCCTACCAAGCCTGCGAGCAACTGGAGGTCCGCTTTCCTCATGCGAAGGATCGGGAAACCTACCTCTTCAATGTCGTGCGCGCGGGTGCCGCGATCGGCGAGCCGGCGGCAGCGGCCAAGTACGGCCCGCAATTCCTCGAGACCTATCCGGATTCGAAGCAGGTGCCTGCGGTGCGGCGGCTGATGCTCGTTTCACTCTTCCGGGCGGGAAATCACGAGGCCTGCATCAAGGTTGCCTCCGAACTGATGCCGAAGCTCACGGAAGGCACCCAGGATCACGATGCCTGCCTGCACATCCTCGCTGCCAGCTATGAGCAATCGGACCGCTTCGATGACGCCCGTCCGCTGCTTGACCGGCACGCCACGCTCTACCCGCAGAGTCCCTTCGCCCAGGCCACGCTCTATTATCAGGCATCGAATCGCGTCCATCTCGAGCAGTGGGATGAAGCGGCCAAGCTGCTCGATGCCTTGGCCGGACGCTATCCGGACCCCGCGGCAAATCCTTATCATGTGCTCGCGCTCGTCGACCGCGCCCGCTGCCATGCCGCGAAGGCGGAGGACGCCGCCGCGCTGGAAAAGATCGGCCTCATCCAGGACGGCTTCCCTGATGCGCCGGTCGTGGCCGCGGCACTCGGCCTGAAGGGCGACCTCTTGCTCAAGCAGGACAAGCCCGGCGAGGCGGAGACCTGCTACAAGCAGTCGCTCGAAAAGGCGGAAACCGCGGGCAATCGCCCCGCCGCGGCGGAGGCCCTCGCCCGTTTGGCAGGCCTCCTCTCCGGGATGGGAAAGGATCGCGCCAAGGAAGCAGCCGGCTATTGCGACCGCTTCTGGAAGAACTATTCCGACCTGTCCCCGGCACGTACGAAGATCATTGTACTTCAGCCCTCGATCCTCGAGAATGCGGGCCGGACCCAGGAAGCCCTCGATCGCTTGCGGACCACGATCGTCGAGACCTCGGCCAATCCATCCGACCCTTCGCTTGAGCCAGCGATCCGCGAGTATGCGCGCATCTTTGCCTCGAAGCAGGGGGCGGAAGCGCTCAACCAGCATTTCCGGGATTTCCAAGGAATCCGGCCGGACGACAAGGTGACCCGCTCGCTGCTGCGCATCGCCGTGATTACGGTGGTCGAGTCACAGCTCGGCCAAGGGGATGACGCGGAGAAGGCGAAGGCCGATGCCTTGATGAAGTCTCTCTTCCAGGAGCTGAAGAGCGAGTTCGGGCCGAAGGATCTCCCGGCCGGCATCCTTGTCCGCATGGGCGATTTCCTCCGCCTGAAGACCTCCGCGCCACGGCAGGCGCTTCCTTACTACGAAGAGGTGCTGGCCCGCGCGGATGTTGCGGTCCGTTTTCCTGCGCTGCTCGGAAAGGCCACAGTCCTCGCTGAAGGAAGCAAGGAAGAGCGGGAAGCTGCCATCAAGGATTTGGAATCGATCTTCGCCGATTCACCGGATGCCCTCGATAAGGAGGAAGCTCTCTACTGGCTGGTGATGACGAAGATGAAGGCAGGTGATTTCGCCGGGGCGGGGAATAGCGCCGAGCGCTATCTGGCGCACGATTCCGGTTACCACCTTCACGTTCCAGAGGTTCGCTTGGCATTGGCCGGCTCTTATCAGGAGCGCAATATGGTGAGCGAGGCCCTCTCCGCTCATGAACGGGTATGGCGGGACCACGAGGCGGTGTCCCGTGTCTCGAACCAGGCCATGCGCTCGTGGATGCTGCTTTCCTGGGCCCGCCAGACCCCGGCCAAGGACGGAACTCGCAGCGATCGACAGGCAGCCTATGAAGAGGGTGCCGCTTTCCTCGACCGGACCCGGCCGTTCTACAACAAGATGGTATCCTTCGATCAGGAAACCTGGCTCGAGATCGAAAAGCTCGTCGCCGAATACGGTGGCTCCACCGACGTGAAGAAGGTCGTGAAGGCCAGCCCTCCTCCGGAGGAGTAGGGAATCTTATTCCCGCAACGCTCCGCTCTCTGCCCTGCGTGGCGCACTTCGACGATGATGGGAAGATGGGTCATGGATGATTCTGCCTTTTTTGGGGGTTGGACCTCCGGGATTCCGCGCTAAACATCCGGCGTGAACATCGTCCTCGGCATCACCGGCTCGATCGCGGCTTACAAGGCAGCGGATCTCGCGTCCCAATTGGTGAAAGGAGGCCACACGGTCAACGCGGTGATGACCCGCGCCGCCACCGAGTTCATCACCCCTCTGACCCTGCAGGTGCTCACCCGGAATCCCGTCCTCGTCACCTTGGAGGATGAGAAGCAGAGCTGGAAACCCGGCCACATCGAGTTGGCGGACAACGCGGATCTCTTTCTGGTGGCTCCGGCCAGCGCCGATGTGATCGGAAACTTCGCCAATGGCCTCGCGCCGGATCCTCTTTCCTCGATCTACCTCGCCCTGCCGATGACCACGAAGGTAGTCATCGCTCCCGCCATGAATGGGAAG